>DAITQM010000009.1:0-3659 GCA_036832975.1 Pseudomonadota bacterium
CCAGGCGGCGAGCGGACGGCGCTTTACCGGCGAATGAACCGGATGCTGATCGATGATTGCGTCACCGTCTCGGGCATCTCTCGGACCTTTGTGCTGATGTGGGGGCGGCAATATGTCATGTGGCCCGACGTTTCCTTTGTCGGCGGCCATTTCCTGCGTTACGTCGCCCGCCGCCCGGCCGGGCCGTGACCGCCGGCCGGGCCGGGCGATGATGCGGGTCGTTTTTTGGCGTTCATTACGGATCTTGAGCGGTAAGCTGGGGGCGGTGCTGGCACTGCTCATCGGCGTCACGTTCGGCAGTTACTTGTTGATCATGTATTTCGCGCCGGACATGAGCCACCTTCTGGTCGGCAAGAATCCGAGTGCCGCCGATCTCGCCCGGCTGCGGGCCGAACTCGGTTACGGCGCAGCGCCGCTCGAAGGTTACCTGCGCTTGATGTGGAACTATGTGCACGGCGATCTCGGCCGCTCCTATGCCGGCGGCGCCCCGGTCGCCGCGCTGCTCGGCCGCGCGTTGCCGGTGTCGCTGGCTTTGCTGGCCCCGGGGTTCATCGCCGGTCATCTCGCCGGTTTTTCGCTCGCTGCACTCGGCGCCATCAGGCCGGGCCGGGCCGCCGACCGCTGGATCATGCGCGGTGCGCTCGGCCTGATGAGTCTCAGCTTCCCGGTGGTCATCATCGTTGTGCAGATTGCGCTGGCCAGCGATCTGGGCCTCCATCTTTTTCCGCTGCGCGGCTGGCCGGGTCTGGGGAGCGGAGAGTATTGGCGGTACGTGACGGTGCCGACCGCCGCCCTGTTGCTGGTTACGGTCGGCTACAACGTCCGCTTTTACCGGGTGTTGATCGGCGCCGAGTTGGAGCGCGATTATGTGCGCCTGGCGCGGGCTTATGGGGCCGGCGGCTGGACGGTCATCGCCGGTCACGTGCTCGGCAATATCCTGCCGCCGGTCGCGACCCGGATCGTTTATTCGCTGCCCGCGCTGGCCATCGGCGGCAGCCTGCTGCTTGAAACCTATTTCGGCGTGCCCGGCATCGGTCTGGAAAGTTATCGCGCCGTGATGAACGGAGACCAGCCGGTGTTGATGGCGATCGTCACCCTGTCGGCGGTGTTGTTGTCGTTGGCTAATCTGACGATCGATGCGCTGCACCGGCGGCTCGATCCACGGCTCGAATTGTTGGCGGCGGCATGAACGGAATGGATCGACCGGCGGCGGACAAGGCGGCTTCCGGCGGCTTCCGGCATCGTCTATTCGCCCAGCCCGGTGTGCATCTCAGTCTGGCGGTGCTGGGCGTGTACGCCGCGCTGGCGGTGGCCGTGGACGCCGGCGGGTTGGCGGCCGGCTGGCCGCTGCGCGCTGGAGCACCGTGGCAGGGAATATCGCTGGCGCACTGGCTGGGGACAAACGCCGTCGGCCAGGATATCGCCCTCAGGGTCCTGGCCGGGGCCGCCGGTTCGTTCGCCGTCGGAGTGATCGTCACGGCCGGGGCGCTCGGTCTGGGCACCGGGCTCGGGGCGCTGGCCGGCAGTTTCGCCGGCCGTCGGCTCGACGGGGTTTTGCAATGGCTGATGAGTGTCATCGACGCCGTACCGTTTTATCTGCTCGCCGCCGCGGTATTGTTCGCTTTTGCCGGACACGCCGCGGCGTTGTATGTGACGTTGATCGTTTCTTTCTGGACGACGCCGGCCCGTCTGGTGCGTGGCGAAGTCAGACGCCTGGAACGGCGGGAGTTCGTGATCGCGGCGCGCCTTTTGGGCGTCCCGCGCCTCGTTGCCCTGGTCCGCCACGTGCTACCCAATGCCCTGCCGGTGATCGTCGCTCAGGGCCTGATCATCTTTGTGCTGGCCATCAAGACCGAAGTGGTGCTGAGCTTCATCGGGCTCGGCGAGACCGGCGGCATCAGTTGGGGCGTGCTGCTCGCCGAAAGCGCCGGTGAGGTGCCGAGCGGGCATTTCGGAAATTTCATCGGCGCGACGGTGATGATGGCGGGGCTGATTCTGGCCGCCAACCGCCTGGCCGAATCTTTGCAGGTCGCCGCCGATCCCCGAATGGCCGCCGCCGGCCGGACGGCGGTGGGCTAGGCATGATGCCGCCGCTGGTCGAAGCAGACGGGTTCGGTCTCGCCCTGCCCGGCGCCGGACGTTTGCTCGGCGCTCTCGATTTTAAGATCGCCACCGGCGAACGGGTCGGCTGGACCGGGGAGTCGGGGAGCGGCAAGACGCTGCTCGCCTCCTGCCTGCTCGGCTTGCAACCGGCCGGAGCGGAGCTGAGCGGGACGCTGCGTTTCGCCGGACGCCGACTTCAGTTCCTGTCGTCTCGGGAGTGGCGGCGGTTGCGCGGGGGCGAGGTGGCGATGATCTTTCAGGATCCAACGGCCTCCCTCAACCCGGTTCGGCCGGTCGGTGCGCAGTTGCTCGAAATCGCCCGCCGCCACCGTTTCCGGCAGCGGGCGGCGGCCCGCCGTTATTGCCTGGAAGTACTGGAAAAACTCGCTTTCGACGATCCCGCCGCGGTTTACCGGACCTACCCCCACCGCCTGTCGGGCGGCCAGCAGCAGCGGATTCTGATCGCCATGGCGATGATTTGCCGCCCGCGGTTAGCGATTCTCGATGAACCGAGCGCCGCGCTCGACGGTCTGACCCGCGCCCGGCTGCTGGCCCAGATGCACGAGTTGCACGAACAACACGGCACGACGCTGTGGCTGATCAGCCATGATCTCGGCCTGCTCGCCGGGGTGTGCGATCGGCTGTTCGTGATCTACCGCGGGCGGCTGATGGAGGACGCCCCGGCCGGCGAATTGCTGGCCCGCCCGTCCCACCCCTACAGCCGACTCCTCGCCGCGGCGCGTCCCCGGTTGCCGGATTCGACCGGTTGCGACCCGGCGGTCCCGGCCCTGGCCCAGTCCCTCGCCCTGGCCGCCACGCCGCCGGCGCAACGCTCCGCGGGCTGTCCTTATGCCCCGCGCTGCGCGCTTGCCGATGAACGATGCCAGCGCGAAATGCCGGAAGCGGCCACCTTCCCAACCCCGGGCATACCCGGCCGCCGCCGTGTTGCCTGCTTTCATCCATGGTCCGCGATGGGCGATGCCGGAGCGAGCGTCGGCGCTGCCGGGCGCTGGCCAAGCTCTGTTCGGGATGCCGCCACGGTGGACGATGGGCCGGGGGACTCTGCCGAACCCGGGGATCCGCGGCACGGCGAGCTGCTGGCGGTGCGCGGCCTCCGGGCGCGCCATCCCGGGACCGGAAGCGAGGCGCTCAAGGCGGTCGATTTCACCCTCATGCCCGGCGAGATCCTGGGTGTCACCGGCGTGTCGGGGGCGGGGAAAAGCACCCTGGCACGCGCCCTGTTCGGCCTCGTGCCGGTGACCGGCGGGGATCTTTTGTGGCACGGCAAGCCGCTGGCGCCGGCGGCGTTTCACCGCGTGGCGCAACTACTCTGGCAACATCCGGGCGCCGCCCTCGATCCACGGCTGACCGCCGGCCGCAGTATCGGTGAGGCGTTGTCCGTTGCCGGGCTGCCGGGCGAGCCTGTGGCGCGGCGGGTGGATGAGCTGTTGTCCGCAGTACAACTGGAGACGGCCGTCGCCGGCCGTTATCCGCACCAATTGTCGATCGGCCAGCGGGCCCGGGTGACGATCGCCAGGGCGCTGGCCGCCGAACCG
>DAITQM010000009.1:3759-76238 GCA_036832975.1 Pseudomonadota bacterium
GTCGATCGGCCAGCGGGCCCGGGTGACGATCGCCAGGGCGCTGGCCGCCGAACCGCAATTGCTGGTCGCCGACGAACCGTTCGCGGCGCTCGATGCTCCGGTGCAAACGGAGATCATCCGCCTTCTGGCCCGCTTGAATCGCGAGCGCGGGGTGGCGATGATCGTCATCGCCCACGACCTGGCGGCGCTGGCGATGCTCGCCGGGCGGATCATGGTCATCGACCGCGGCAGCATCGTCGAAAGCACCACGATGCCCTGCTTGCTGTCGGCGCCAGTTCACCCGCTCAGCCGCGCTCTGGTCGCCGCGGCGCAGCGCTAGCAGGTAGAATCTGTGACTTCGTTTCCGGCAACCCCAGGGAGTTGGCCGATGTCTCTTCCACCACCCGTGCTGCGCAGTAGGTCATCCGGCAAAACGTTCGGCGTGCTGCTGTTCGCCGCGGGATCGCTGCTGTTGGCGGCGTGTTCGGGGACGCGTGAGGTTCGCGGCCTACCGCCGCTGGTCCGCGTCGGCCAGTTGCAGGCGCTGGCCGTGCCGCCCCAGGTGACCCTCCGGGTACAGAACCCGAACGGCGTGCCGCTTGCGGTGACCCGCTTCGACCTCGAATTCATCATCGACGGGGATCGGATCGCCCTCGACAGCCAAGGGCTCGGTCTCGAAATCATCGCCTACAGTGCGGAGGAAATCGCCGTTCCGATCACCCTGGAACCGCCGCTCGGCGCCCGTCTTGCCGCCGCCAACATCGACGATCAGCCGGGTTGGGAAATTTCCGGCAAACTCATCGTGGCCGAAGGCCACGACTCGCCGTTCCGGGCCGCCGGCTTGTTCTATCCCATTCCCGGCGTCGCTGGCGCCTGGCGTGCGACGACCACCGACAGCGGTTTCGAACCGCAACGCCGCGCCGAGCGGCCTCAATTCCCGCTGCCCCGCCGCCGCTGAATCGGCGGCCCAGCCGGGACGAAGGTGATGGGCTGGCAGCCTGTCGGTCGATGTGCTGAACGATGGCATAATGGGGCTCCGAGCGGGCGGCCGCATGTGATTGCGACCGGCGGGATTCGTCTTTGACTGGAGGGGAATGAACCATGTCTTTGCGTATTTGTTTCGATCTCGACGACGACGATCTGCAGCACCTCAAAATGTTGATGAAGCAGGCGTCGCGCGCCGGCCGGGAGGTCGGCGACAAAAAAATCTTGAAAAAATGCCGCAAAATGATCGGCGACGTCGAAAAAGCGAAGGCCCCCGAATTCATCAAAGAGCGAATCCGGGTGCTGGGCGCCTTGATCGACATGGTCGAGGACAAAAGCTGGAACCTGCCCGAACCCGAGCGTGACCATGTTTTGCAGGCGTTGGTCTATTTCTCCGACCCTGAGGATCTGATCCCGGACCAGACGCCCGGCCTCGGCTTTCTCGACGATGCGATCATGATCGAGTTGGTTGGCCGCGAGTTGAAACCCGAACTCGACGCCTACCGTGATTTCGTCGCTTTCCGCGACGCCGAAATCGCGCGCCGCGGCCTCAAAGCCAAGGAGATCGGCCGGGCCGAGTGGCTGGAGGAGCAACGCCACCAGTTGATCGATCGGATGCGCCGCCGGCGGCGGGCGCGCGGCAGCGGCCGCAACGGACGGGGCAGCGCGTTTTCGTTCTGGTAAGCCGTTGACGGGGTTCGCGGTTTATGCCGTGAGCAGCATATCGATGTGCAAAATGCCGTCTTCGTCGTAGGTCGGGCCGGCCGGGACGAAGCCGAGTTCGCTGTAGAAGCGTTGCAAGTGGGCTTGGGCCGCAACCTTGATCGGCAGCGGGCCGAATTCGCCGCGGCAGCGGGCGATCCCTTCACGCATCAACGCCAGGCCTATGCCGCGCCCGCGCCACGGCGGCATGACCAGCACCCGGCCGATCGCCGCGCGCTCTTCCCCGATCGGCGGCAGGACGCGCAAAGCGGCCCGCACTTTGTTTTTCCCGGCCCAGGTGACCAGATGCCAGGCGCCGAGATCGCGGCCGTCGAGTTCCTGGTACGGGCAACGCTGTTCGACGACAAACACCGCGCTGCGCGCCGCCAGCAGGGCATAAACCTCCTCGCTCGAAAACGCCGGCCACGGCCGCCAATCCCATGCCAGGTCTGTTTTGCCGTCTTGCAATGTTTCAGCGCTCATGTTCAACTACGCCGCTTTGAATTCTGTAAGGCTATCATGCAGCATGAAAAAAAGAACACCGTCGGCACCGGCCGTCGATAACGGCAACGAATTGGTTTATGTCGCACCCTCAGCAATCCATGGTTTCGGCCTCTTCGCCCGCTGCCGGCTGCCCCGCAACACGCTGATCGGTACCTACTTCGGACGGGCGACGCGCCGCAATGGCAAATATGTCCTGTGGATCTGGAGTGAAGAGTCGGCGCGCTGGGAAGGCGTCAATGGGACCAATGAAATGCGTTTTTTGAATCACTCCGCGACTCCCAATGCCGAATTCGACGGCCTCGAACTTTACGCGCTGCGGAAAATCGATAAAGACGAGGAAATCACTTTCGATTATCAATGGGGGCCGTGAAACTCGCGACTTGGAACGTCAATTCGCTGCGCGTCCGAGGCGCGCAGGTGCTCGACTGGCTGGCGACGAACCCCGTCGATGTGCTGGCCGTACAGGAAACCAAGCTGATCGACGCGCGTTTTCCGAGTGCCGAATTCGAGGCCGCCGGTTACCACGCCTGTTTCACCGGCCAGCCTACTTACAACGGCGTGGCGTTGCTCAGCCGTGCGCCGCCGGCCGATATTCTGACCGATCCCCCGGGCGTTGAAAGCGGCGAGCGGCGGATCATCGCGGCAACATACGGTGCCGTCCGCGTGGTGAACCTCTATGTGATCAACGGCCAGGAAGTAGGCAGCGGGAAATACGCCAGGAAAATGGCGTGGCTCGAACAGGTCGGCGGCTGGCTGGCGGCCGAAGCGCGGCGCCACTCCCGCTTGATCGTCGCCGGCGATTTCAATATCGCCCCCGAGGATGCCGACGTTCACGACCCGGCGCTCTGGCACGAACGTATTCTGTGCAGCAGTGCCGAACGCGAGGCCCTCCGCCGGTTGCAGACCCATGCCGGCATCGACGATTGTTTCCGGCGTTTTGCGCAGCCACCCGGCAGTTTCAGTTGGTGGGATTACCGGCAGGCGGCGTTCCGCCGCAACCTCGGCCTCAGAATCGACCTGATACTCGCCTCGCCCGGCCTGCGCTGTGTCGCCTGCACGATCGACCGCACGCCGCGCGCCTGGGAACGCCCTTCCGACCACGCCCCGGTGATCGCCGAGTTCGCGCTCGACGCCGACTGATTTGTTCCGCCTGCTTCGCCGCCCGGCACCCAATTTTCACTGTTGCTAGGGTGATCACTCTAGTGTTCGTCCTTATCTTGTTATTGCAACGGCGTAAGCCGAGTGACGTAACCATCTCAGCTCCAGGAGAGACATCATGGCCAAAGCATCCGTCAAGAAAACCGCCGGCGCCAAGCCGACGTTGAAAACCGCCTTCGACCCGGTCGTCGATTCGGCTCGCGACATCTGGCTCGCCGGCCTCGGCGCTTTCGCGCTGGCCCAGCAGGAAGGCAGCAAGGTTCTGAGCCAGGGCAGCAAACTGTTCGATCAACTTGTCAAGGAAGGCAGCAAGCTCGAGGACAAGACCCGCAAAGCCGCCACCGGCGCTGCCGATGACGTCAAAGGCAATATCGAAAACCGCGTCCAACAGGTCAAGGCGACCGCGCAGAGCAATTGGGACAAGCTCGAGAAAGTGTTCGAGCAGCGCGTCGCCAAGGCGTTGAGCCGCCTCGGTGTCCCGACCGCGGACGAAGTCCAGCAACTGATCAAGAAGGTCGATGCGCTGAGCAAGGAAGTCCGCGCTCTGAACCAGAAAGGCCCGGCCGGCAGAGCCGCGGCCTGAAAACCCGATTCGCTCCCCCCGAAGCAGCGTTAATTCCTTTACGCTGCCTTGACGCCCGGACCCTCCGGGCGTTTTTTTTGGGGGGTGGTTCAGTACCCCAGTCGGATATCGCTGACGCCCGGCAGCTCGGCAAGGGCAGCGAGCAATGCTTCGCTGCTGATCACTTTCCACTCGTCGCCGAGGACGAGATCGGTCAGGCTGCCGGCGCCGGCGGCGTGGTAGTGCAGGATCAGCGGGATGCCGGTTGTGGCGCGGTGCGACGCCAGGGAATGGGCGAGGGTGGTGACGAACTCGCGGTCGGCGCCGGCGACGGTCAGGTGAACCGCTTTGGCCGCAGCGTGGCGGGCCGCGGCCAGCGGCCGGATCGAGCGGGCCGCAAGCCGCGCGCCGCCGCTGTATTCGTCGTTCGTCAATTCGCCTTCGATGTAGAGCAGGGCGCGATCTTCGAGATGGGCCGCCGTTTCGAGGTAGAGCGCTTCGCTGACCATCACGTCGATCCGGCCGCCAGCATCGCCCAGTGTCAAAAACGCGCCTTTTCCGGGACGCCGCCGGCGGGCGAGCAATAAGCCGACCAGGCGCTTGGTACAACGCCTGCCGCCCGCCGCCCCGTGCAGAGCCCGGATATCGCCGTCGGTCAGGTGCGCCAGGACGTCGGCCCAGGCATCGAGCGGGTGGGCGGAAAAATAAAAACCGAGCGCTTCGTACTCGGCGGCCAGCCTTTGTTCGCGATCCCACCCCGCCGCTGCGGGTCCGGCCGGCAGTTCGGTGATGCTGCTCAACGGGTTGCCGAACAGATCGGTTTGACCCTGGCTGGCCGCCGCTGACTGCTGTTCGGCGGCTTTCAGGATGGCCGGCAGGCGGGTGAGAAGATCGCCACGGTCGTTTTCCAGGCGGTCGAGCGCGCCGGCCTTGATCAACGCCTCGAAGGCACGTCGGTTCAAGCGCTGCGCGTCGAGATCGCCGGCCAGCGCCGCGGCGCTTGGCCAGGGGCTGTCACGCCGATCCCGCGCCCGGCGCAATTCTTCGGCGGCGCTTTGCCCCAATCCCTTGATCGCCCCGAGGCCGAAGCGGATGCCACCGTCCTCGACCCTGAATGCCCATTCCGACTGCCAAACGTCCGGCGGCAGCACGGCAATCCCCATCTCCCGGCATTCGCCAAGCAAGACTGCGACTTTGTCGCTGTCGTCCATTTCGCAGCTTAGCACCGCGGCCATGAATTCGGCCGGGTAATGGACCTTGAGCCAGGCGGTCTGATAGGCGAGCAGGGCGTAAGCCACCGAATGCGACTTGTTGAAGCCATAACCGCCGAAAGTTTCCATCAAGTCGAAGATGCGCTGGGCGACCGGTTCGGCGACGTCGTTGGCCGCGGCTCCGGCGACAAAGATCGCCCGTTGCTCGGCCATCGCCTCGGCGTTTTTCTTGCCCATCGCGCGGCGCAGGATGTCGGCGGCGCCGAGCGTGTATCCGGCCAACGTCCGGGCGATTTCCATCACCTGTTCCTGGTACAAGATCACCCCATAAGTCGGCGCCAGGATCGGCTTCAGGCTGGGGTGCGGGTACGAGACGGCGGCTCGGCCGTGTTTGCGCTCGATGTAGTCGTTGACCATCCCGGCCTCGAGCGGTCCGGGGCGGAACAGGGCGACGAGGGCGACGATATCGGCGAAAGCGTCAGGTTTGAGGCGGCGCATCAGATCGCGCATGCCGCGCGATTCGAGCTGGAAGACGGCGGTGGTCTCGGCGCGGCGCAGCAGGTCGTAGGTGGCGCGGTCGTCGAGCGGCAGTTCCTCGAGATCGAGGGGCGCTGCGCCGCGGTCGCGGCGGGCGGCGTTGATTGCCGCCACGGCGTGGTGCAGGATGGTCAGCGTGCGCAGACCGAGAAAGTCGAACTTGATCAGACCGATCGCCTCGGCGTCGTCTTTGTCGAACTGGATCACCGGGGCCTCGCCGCCCGGTTCGACGTACAGCGCGGTCAACTCGGTGAGCGCCACCGGCGCGATGACGATGCCGCCGGCGTGCGTTCCGGCGTTACGCACCAACCCTTCGAGCGCCGTCGCGGTGGCGAAGATCGCCGCGACTGCCGGGTCTTCGGCGATCCGGGCTTCGAGCTGCGGTTCGGCGGCGCGGGCGGCGGCGAGTTGGATGCCGAGGGTCTGCGGAATCAGCTTGGCGACGCTGTCGACAAAACCATAGGGCTGGCCGAGCACCCGCCCGACGTCGCGGACCACGGCGCGCGCCGCCATCGTGCCGAAGGTGATGATCTGGCTGACCCGCTCGCGGCCGTAAGTGCGGGCGACGTAGTCGATGACCCGACCGCGTTTTTCCATGCAAAAGTCGATGTCGAAATCCGGCATCGACACCCGCTCCGGGTTCAAAAAACGCTCGAACAGGAGATCGTGCCGCAGGGGATCGATGCCGGTGATCCCGAGCGCCCAGGCGGCCAGCGAACCCGCGCCCGAGCCGCGCCCCGGCCCAACCGGGACGTCGTTGGCCGGGTCTTTCGCCCAGCGGACGAAATCGGCGACGATCAGGAAATAGCCGGCGAATCCCATGTCGTCGATCACCGCCAGTTCCCGTTCCAGGCGCGCCTGGTAGTCGGCGTGGCCGGTGTCCGGCGCGATGCCGTGTTTGGCCAGCCGCTCGCGCAAACCGCGATGGGCCAGGCGCGACAGCACCGCGCCGGCGCTTTCGCCGCCGGCGGCGGCGGCCGGAAACTCCGGCATCCGGTAGTGGCCGAATTCCAGATCGAGATTGCAGCGGCGGGCGATTTCCAAGGTGTTGGCCAAGGCCGCCGGGCAGTCGGCGAACAATTCGGCCATTTCCGCGGCGCTTTTGAAGTATTGCGCCGGCCGGTAGTCCGCCGGCCGCCGCGGGTCGTTCAGTTGGCGCCCCTGGTGAATGCAGACCCGCGCATCGTGATGGGCGAAACCGGAGGGTTCGAGAAAACGCACCGCGTTGACGGCGGCGACCGGGCAACGCCGCCGGCCGGCCAGGCGCAACGCGGCGCGGTTGTAGTCCTCCTCATGGTCGTACCCGAGCCGCGCCACGGTGAGATAAAAAGCGCCGGGGAAATCCGCCAGCCAGCGCTCGAGTAGCGCCTCGGCGGTCGCTTCGTCGCCGTGCCCGAGCGCCTCGCCGATATCGCTCTTACGGCCGGCGAGAACGATCAGACCCTCGCTGTGCCGGGCGATCTCGGCACGCCCAAGGCTCGGCGGGTGCCGCCGGCCTTGCAGGTAAGCGGTGCTCAGCAGGCGGCACAGATTGCGGTAGCCGTCCAGCGTCCGGCACAGCACGTTGCAGCGGGCCGGGGCGGCACCGGTGGTGGAGGGATCGAGCAGCAATTCGGCCCCGGCCAACGGTTTAACCCCGGCGCGGCGCGCCGCCTTGAAGAATTTGACCAGGCCGAAAATATTGCAGTGATCGGTCAGGGCCACCGCCGGCATGCCGAACTCCGCGGCGCGGGCCACCAGTTCGTTGAGCCGCACCGTCGAATCGACCAGCGAATATTCGCTGTGCACGTCGAGGTGGATGAAACCTGGTGGCACGGTGCCCAATCCCTCGCTCACCGGCGGCACCCGCGGCAGTAACCGGGTAAGATGGGCCACGGCATGGAACGGCGCGGGTCACCGGGGGCGGCACGGACACGCGGCAGTGCTCCGCCGGATAGATGCATCATTTTCGACTTGATCCAGGGCTGGGTATACGACACGCCGGGAGGGCCATTATATGTGGGGCGAGGGAGGGCGCGATAGTCGCGGACGAATGATCCAACATTATGGGAGAAAGTCTAATGAGTGACATCAAAGGTACGATCAAAAACATCACGATGTACATCGAGTACAACAACGGCGAAACGAAAACCGGTGTGTTGTGCGACGAAAATCTCAAATCGCTGGGCGCGATTCTGCTCAATCCGGCGATCTGTACCAAGGTGCTGAATTCGGGGCTGGCCGGAAAGGCGGAGACCCTGTTCAAGAAGGCGGAAAAAAACAGCCAGGGGTCCATGGAACATCCAACGGTGGTCATGATCGGCAATGACGGTACCACGTTGGCGGCCGCATGTTACCCGAGTGGCCATCCACCGACGATCCTGTAAGCGGCGGGCGATGAGGCGCTGTGCGGCGGACCACCGTTGCCGCTGCGCGCCCCGCGCAGCGGCCAGGATCGGCGCGGCCCGGATGACGGCGGCCGCCTTCGGCCATGGTTTGCGCTGGGGGTTCGCGGCGCTTGGGTTAATCTTGAACCCGCCGGCTTGGGCCGAAAGCGCAGTGCCGATCGAGATCGCCCCGGCCCAATTCGAAGGGCGCGATAGCCCTCTGGCGGGAATCGCCTTCGCCGCCGCTGGCCAGGGGCCGTCCGGTACCGTTTGGCTGACCACGGAAAACGGCCTCTGGCGGCATTACGGCCGGCGGGCCGAGCGCCTCAATTTCTCACCACAAAGCGGCGAGGAGTTGAGTCTGCTCAACGCTCTGCTGCTCGATCCCGCCGGCCATGTCTGGTTCGGCACGGTCAACCGCGGCTTGTACCGCTTCACGCCGGCGGAGGGCGAACTGCGCCAGTACGCTGCCGATCCCGCGGTGGCCGATCGACTTGCCGACCGCAATGTCTACAGCCTGGCGCTCGATACTGCCGGCCGGTTATGGGTTGGGACTTTCGGCGGTGGATTGCACCGCCTGGAGGACGACGGCCGCTTCACCCGATTTCGCGATCGGCCGGCGGCCGCCGGCGGCCTGTCGTTTACCGCCATCACGGCGTTGCGCGCCGGTGCGGGTGGCGACTTGTGGATCGCCGGCCTCGGCGATGGTCTCGCCCGCCGCCAAAACGACGGCCGGTTTCGGCTTTACGGGATGAGCGACGGACTGTGCAGTCTGCGCAATTGGGACATTATCGAAACGCGCCAGGGTGAGATTCTGGTTGCCGGTGACGGCGGCCTGGCGGCCTATCAGCCGGCTCTGGACCGTTTCGGTTGCACGCCGGCCGAGGATCTGGACGGCGTCAAACCGACGTATCTCATCGAGGATCGCACCGGCCGCTTGTGGCTTTCTTCGGCATCGCGCGGTGTGTTCCGGATGGACGCCGAACGGCGGACGATGACCGCGATCGCCCCGTTTGTCAACGGCGGCGAAAACGGCGGGCCGTTGCACACCGGGCGTTTATTCGAGGACGATTCCGGTGTGCTGTGGGTCGCCGTCTGGGACCGGGGCATCGCCCGCCTTTCTTACAACCGCGGTCAATTTACGCATCTGTCGCACCTGGCGGGCGATAAGCCGCTGCTCGAGCGCGGCAGTGTGGCGACCGTTTACGAGCCCGTGCCCGGCCTGCTGTGGTTCGGCGGGCGCAACAGCGGCCTGATGCGCGCCGATCTGGGCAACGGCGAAGTGCGGCGCTGGTCGGCGCAAAATCAGAGCGAATTGCTCGACGACAACGTCGGTGCCATCATCGCCCGGCGAAATGGCGGTCTGTGGGTCGGCACCCATACCGGATTGCACCGCGTGCTGCCGCAGAGCGGCCGGATTACGGCCTGGTCCTTCGTCGACTTGCCGGGCATTGCCGGCGATGGCTATACGACCGGGTTGTTCGATGATCCGCGTCATGGCGTCATGATCGCGACCGCGGGCGGCGGTTTGTTGAATTTCAGCGAACAGAGCGGGCAACTGCGCGCCTGGACCGCAGGCGAGGGCGCCGGCGACGGACTTTTGGATAACAGTATCGATACCGCGATCCTGCTCGCCGATCACCGTTATCTGTTGGCGGTGGGCGGCCGTTTGCAACTGTTCGATCCGGCGACCGAGACGTTCGCGACGTTAGAGGCCCGCGATGAGGCGGCACCACCCCTCGACGAGATCGTGGCCATGGTGGTTCAAGGCGAGGAGATCTGGGGCTTGAACCAACGGGCGCTGGTCCATTTCAGCATCGCCGATGGCGGCCTTCGATGGCTCGCGCGCCACGCTTTCCCTCCGGAACTGAGGCCGAACATCCTGACCGGTCGTCTCGAAATCGACGAGCACGGTCAACTGTGGTTCGCGGCGCTGAACGGCATCGCCCGGTTTGCGCCGGACAGCGGCGAGTTTAGGCTTTTCGGCATGGCCGACGGGCTGCTCGACGATTTCGTGCAAAGCGGCTTGCGGCGCGGCACCAGCGGCCGTTACTTTTTCGGTGGCGGTTATGGCTTGAGCTGGTTCAGTCCAAGCCACATCAGCCCGCCGCCGCCGCCGCCGCGCCTGCGACTCGGAAAGCTGACCGTGATGGACACGGTTTATACGGCGGGCGCCCCCTTTATGCCGGTCGCGAATTTGCGCCTCGGATACCGTGACCTTCTGGCCCGTGCTGAATTCGAGGCGCTCGATTTCAATCCGGGGGCCACTTTCCGTTTCGCCTATCGCTTGCTGGGTCTTAGCGACACCTGGCTCGACCTGGGTCATGAACAGCAGGTGACCTTGATCCGTCTGCCGGCGGGCGCCTACCACCTGCAGGTCCGCGCCGGGGACAGTGCGGGCAGGGTGTGGCAGGATCCGACGATCGATCTTGCGGTGAGGGTTGACCCGCCGCCGTGGCAGACATGGCAGGCTTATGTCGCCTATGCGGCTTTGACCCTGACGCTGCTCGCCGCCGCGTTGCTCGATGCCCGCCGGCGCTTGCGGCGGCGCCATGCCTTCCAGCGCGAACGAGACCAGCGGGAGTGGGCGGAACAACTGCAAGCCCTGACCCGCAATTTGATGGCCGATCTGCGCCCGGCGGCCATTACCCGATGTCTCGAACAGCGCATCGCGCCGTTCTTCGCGGCCGCGGAAGCGAAAGTAAAACGCTTGCCTGAGACGCACCAGATCGGCCCCGCCGCCTGTCGTGAGGGCAGCCAGCAGATCCTGACACTGCCGCTCACCGATGCGGCCGGCAGCGGCTACCAGCTTTGCCTGCAGCGCGACGGCGCGCCGTTCAGCGAACGTGACGTGACCTACGCCGTGGCCTGTGCCGAACAGGCGGCCAACGCCCTCGACAAGGCGGCGCTTCTGGCGCGCAGCGCGGCGGCGGCGGCCGAGGCGGAGCGCGCCAACCGGGCGAAAAGCGATTTTTTGGCCCGCATGAGCCACGAGATTCGGACGCCGATGAACGGCGTGCTCGGCATGAGCGAACTGCTCCAGGCTTCCCACCTCGACGCCGAGCAACGCGAGTACGTCAGAGCCGTGCAGGATTCGGGAAAGCTGCTTTTATCGTTGATCAACGATATCCTCGATCTGGCCAAGATCGAGTCCGGCAAGCTGGAACTGGAGAACGCCCCGTTCGATCTCGCCGAACTGTGCGCCGAAGTCGTCACGTTGTTCGCCGCCCGGACCGCGGCCCAGGAACTGGAACTGTCATGCCGCATTGCCCCTGATGTTCCCCGGCGGTTGATCGGCGACGCCCTGCGCTGGCGGCAGATTCTGCTCAACCTGCTCGGCAACGCCTTCAAGTTCACCCACCAGGGGGAAATCGCCGTGGCGATCGAGCGGCGCGATCCGGAGCCGGCCGGCCGCCCGGACGGGACGGTTGTGCCGCTCAGAGTCGAGGTGGTCGATACCGGGATCGGTATTCCCGAGGACGTTCGCAACCGGCTTTTTCAGCCTTATGTCCAGGCCGGCGCGGCGACCGCGCGGCGTTACGGCGGCACTGGGCTCGGCTTGAATATCGCCCGCCAGATCGTCGAACTGATGGGCGGCAGGATCGGGGTGGACAGCCGCCCCGGCCGCGGCAGCCGTTTCTGGTTCGAGGTCGAAAGCGAGGCGGGTGGCGAGCCACCGGCCGACGAGTTCCTGGTCGGCCGGCACGTCTTGCTGCTTGACGCCCATCCCGGCACCCAGGCGGCGGTCCGCGATATGTTGGCGGTCCACCGGCTGAAATTGCGGGTGTGCCGGCATATGGCGCAGGCGGCCAGTCAGCTCGAGGCCGTCAAGCTCGCTCATCTGGAGATCGGTGCGCTGCTCGTCGATGCCCGCTGGTCCAGCATGGAACTCAATACTTTGGCCGGCCATATTGCCGCCTTGCCCGCCAGTCTCAGGCCGCGCGTCGTGCTGGTCGAACCCTTCGGCCATCGGCCGGCGGACATCGTCGAGTGGCCGACACCCCCGGTGCAGATACACCGGCCGATCCGCGAACCGGAGTTGATTGCCTGCCTGCGGCAGATCTTTTCCGGTCACGATCAACCGGGCCGATCGGCTGCCCCACCGGATGCGCCGCCGGCCGTCTCGCCCCCCAGGCGGGGCACCGGAGACAGACATGGACTGCGCATCCTGGTGGTCGAAGACGACCCGATCAGCCAGAAAGTGATCCAGCGCCTGCTCCAGGATATGGGACACACGGTGTCGCTGGCCGCCAGCGGCCGGGCGGCGTTGGCTTTCGCCGGGCCGTGCGATCTGGTCTTGATGGATCTCAGCCTGCCCGATATGAACGGCCTCGACGTTACCGGCGAGTGGCGGCGGCGCGAGGGGGAACAGGCGGCGGCACCGGTCAAGATCATTGCGCTCACCGCCCAGGTGAGCCCGGTCCAGCGCGAACGCTGCCTGGCCGGCGGCATGGACGATTACCTGGTCAAACCGGTCAGCGCCGAAGTGCTGGCCGCGGCGCTGCCTCCGGCCCGGCGGCCCGGCGGCGCGAGCCATTGACGGGGCGATTCATCGGGGGAAACCGCCGGGGGCTTGCAAAATCTCTCCGTTTGTGAGAAATTCGTTAAACCGAACGGTGGGGTGTCATCGACAAGCAACAAACCACCCCGGCCGGATCGGCCCCGTTGCCCCAGACCACTCATCCAGGGAGTTACCAATCATGGCACCCAAGCCTGAGTACACCGCTATCAGAACCCTGCTCGCGGCGCTCGTTGCGCTGCCGGCATTGTCGTTTTTCAGCGGCGCCGCACGCGCGCAAGAACAGGAACAGGCGCCCGCCGAACTGGACCGCCAACTGGTCACCGGTTCGCGCATCCGGACCGCCAATCTCGCCGGCCAGTCGCCGGTGTTGACGCTGACCCGCGAGGATCTCGAACGCACTGGCAAGAATTCGATCGGCGATATCCTGCAACAACTGACGGCCAGCGGTTCGGCGCTGAACACCAAATTCAATTCATCCGGCAACTTCGGCTTTCCGCCGTCCGGCGCCGGTGTCGGGGCCGGCGCGACGACCGTCGATCTGCGCCACTTGGGCGCGCAGCGCGTCCTGGTGCTGGTCGACGGCCTGCGCTGGGTCAACGAATCGTCGGCCAGCGGCGTCAGTTCAATCGTCGATCTGAACACCATCCCGATGTCGATCGTCGAGCGCATCGAGGTTCTGGAAGACGGCGCCTCGGCCATTTACGGCAGCGACGCCATCGCCGGCGTCGTCAATATCATTACCCGCAAAGATTTCGAAGGCGCCGAAGCGACGGCCTATTACGGCCAGTTCGACGAAGGCGACGGCGAAACCTTCCGCGGCGAAGTGTCGTTCGGTGGCAAGGCCGGCGACTTGTCGTTTTTTCTGAGCGCCAGCTATGCCGACGAAAGCCGGATCAGCTCAGCGGAGCGTGAGATTTCGAGTTTCCCGGTGCCGGGGACGGGGTTAACGCGCGGCAGTTCCGCCACACCGCGCGGGCGATTTGTTTTCGCCGATCCAGTGACCGATGATGTATTCAGTCTGACACTCAAAAATCCCGTGGCTGGCGTTCCGGTTTTCGATCCAGCCGATCCAACCGGGCCGAACTCCGATTTTCTGAATTTTTCGGATGACGAACGGTTCAATTTTGCGCCGTTCAACCTGTTGTTGACGCCGTCGGAGCGGACCTCTGTGTTCGGCCAGATCCGCTACGACTTGAACGATTACGTCAGCCTCTATTTCCGCGGCATGTTCAACGAACGCCAGTCGGTCAACCAGGCAGCGGCGGAGCCGATTTTCCTCGGCCCATCAGCAGGTACCGGGAGTCTGGCCGACGTCACTTCCATCGATGCCACAAACCCATTCAATCCGTTTGGTTTCACACTCGATGCAAACAGCAATTTATTCCTATTGGGACGCCGGCCGATCGAGAACGGCCCACGTATTTTTGAGCAGGATGTCGATACTCGCTATCTGGCGGCCGGCTTCCAAGGTAAATTCAACGTCGCCAACCGGGCATTCTTCTGGGATCTGAACTTTATCGATGCACAGTCCGAGGCCGACCAGATCACACACGGCAGTTTCAACATCAAACGGATCGCCGAGGCGCTTGGGCCGGTCGATCAATGTGCAGCGATACCCGATTGCGTCCCGCTTGATCTATTCAGCGGCGCCGGCGGTGGCGCTGGCATCACCCCTGAGATGCTTGCCTTTATCACCTTTGTCGGCCAGGACCAGTCCGAACAGGAATTGCAGGATATCTCGTTCAATATCAGCGGTGACCTGTTCGATCTGCCGGCCGGCACGGTCGGCATCGCCGCCGGTTACGAGCACCGCGAGCAGGACGGTTTCTTCCTGCCCGATTCGGTGATCGTCGCCGGCGAGAGCAACGGCGTACCGGCGCTGCCGACCTCCGGCTCGCTGAACTTCGAAGAAGTCTATGGTGAGTTGAATATTCCGCTGCTCAGCGATCTGCCGCTGATCCAGCAGTTCGACGCCGTCGGCGCCATCCGGTACACCGATTTCAATACCAGCGGCAGCAGCACGACGGTCAAGGCCGGTTTCCGCTGGCAGGTGACCGAAGATCTGCTGATCCGCGGCAGCTTCGCCGAGGGCATCCGCTCGCCGGGTATCGGCGAATTGTTCGGCACCGCGTCGCGCTTCGACGATGTGTTGGATGACCCGTGCAGCAATTTCCTGCAGTCAGGCGCATCACCGGAAACTATCGATAACTGTATCGCACTGGGCGTGCCGGCAGATGGATCGTTCTCACAACCGAACCAACAGATTTCGGTCGTGACCGGTGGCAATGATGAACTGACACCGGAAACGACCGATTCGTACAGCGCCGGTTTCGTTTACAGCGCCTCGTGGGCCGAGGACCTGTCGTGGGTGGCCCGCCTCGATTTCGCCGCAACGTTCTATCGCCATGAACTGGAGGACGCAATACAGGCTTTCGACGCGCAGACCAAACTCGATGCATGCGTCGCCGACCCCACATCAGGTTTCTGCGATGGTATCTCCCGGGCCTTCACCGGGGCGATCAACGACTTCCAGAACCGGCTGATCAATATCGGCGGTATCAATACGCAGGGTGTCGATTTCAGTGTCAATTACACCTCGCCACAGACCGTCGCCGGCCAGTTCGGTATCGACTGGACAACGACCTGGGTTGATCGCTTTAATGAAATTCTGCCGAACCCGGAAGATCCGGAGGCGCCGATCATCCGCCGTCTGCTTGGCGTGGAGGAAAATGACCGCGGCATCGCCGAGTTCCAGTCGAATGTTGTATTCGCTTGGCAGTGGTACCACTGGTCGGCGAGCTGGACGGTGCGCTTTATCGACAGCTTGGTTGAGTCGTGCAGCGAAGTCGATTTCGATAACTCGCCGATCAGCCTGACCAACCTCGGCCTGTGCTCGGATCCCGATTTCGACAACAACGAAAATTCGAA
This sequence comes from Pseudomonadota bacterium, assembly GCA_036832975.1. GTDB lineage: Bacteria > Pseudomonadota > Gammaproteobacteria > Xanthomonadales > Wenzhouxiangellaceae > DAITQM01. The sequence continues at coordinate 19,213 of DAITQM010000009.1, forward strand.
CAACAAGCTGGACAGCCGGTACTACAACGACTTGCAAATCAGCTATGACTTCGATCTCGGCGACTATGGCCTGCTGTTGACCGGCGGTGTCAACAATCTGTTCGATAAGGATCCGCCGATCTGCCTGAGCTGCTCGCTGAACGGTTTCGACGCCGGCAACCACGACCTGCCGGGTCAGTTCTGGTACTTCCGCGGCACGTTGTCGTTCTGAGCCCGACCTATCCCCCCGGCGCCGGCGTTTTCGCCGCCGGCGCCGGGGCCGGTACCATCCGCCGGAATCGGTGGGTTGCCGGCCCCGGCGGCGGGGGATTTTCGTTATGGATTTTCGTTATAATGGCCGGCCGCATCCGGGCGATTAGCTCAGTTGGTTAGAGCGCCGTCTTGACATGGCGGAGGTCACTGGTTCAAATCCAGTATCGCCCACCAACATTCATCGTAAAGGGCGCACCCTGCGCCCTTTTATGGTGCGCCCGGCGATGTATGGTGATTGATCGACTGATGCCTGAAATTCGTTTACCGGACGGTTCGACAAAGCGCTTCCCAGCGCCCGTGACTGCTGCCGAGATCGCCGCGGCGCTCGGCGCCGGTCTTCAGCGTGCCGCGCTGGCCGCCGAGATCGACGGCCGGCCGGTCGATCTCAGCCACCGTATAGAACACGATGCGGCGGTTCGCATCCTGACCCGCCGTGATCCCGAAGGGCTCGAGATCATCCGCCATTCGACGGCGCACCTTCTGGCGCAGGCGGTCAAGCGCTTGTACCCCGCGGCCCAGGTGACGATCGGTCCGGTGATCGAGGACGGCTTTTATTACGATTTCCACTATCCGCCGGGCTTCAACCAGGACGATCTGGCGGCGCTCGAGGCCGAGATGCAACGGCTTGTGAAGGCGGCGCTGCCGGTCGAGCGCGAGGTGCTCGGGCGCGACGATGCGGTGCGTCTGTTCCGCGATCTGGGCGAAAACTACAAGGCCGAAATTATCACTGCGATCCCTACCGGCGAGGCGATTTCGCTGTACCGCCAGGGTGAGTTCGTTGACCTGTGCCGCGGCCCGCATGTCCCCGACACCGGCCGGCTCGGCGCCTTCAAGCTGATGCGGGTGGCCGGCGCCTATTGGCGCGGTGACAGCCGCAACGAAATGCTGCAACGCATCTACGGCACTGCCTTCGCGGACAAAAAAGCCCTGACTGAGCACCTTGAGCGACTGGCAGAAGCCGAAAAGCGTGACCACCGCCGGCTCGGCCGCCAGCTCGACCTGTTCCACATGCAGGAAGAGGCGCCGGGCATGGTGTTCTGGCACCCGCCGGGGTGGACGTTGTGGCGGCTCGTCGAGCAATTCATGCGGCGGGTTTACCGCGCCGGCGGCTACCAGGAGGTGCGCTGCCCGCAGATCCTCGACGTCAGTCTGTGGCGCCGTTCCGGGCACTGGGACAACTACCAGGAGAACATGTTTTTCACGCAGTCGGAAAACCGCGAATATGCGGTCAAACCGATGAATTGCCCGGGGCACGTGCAGATTTATAACCATACGCTGCGCAGTTACCGGGAACTGCCGCTCCGCTACGGCGAGTTCGGCTCCTGCCACCGCAACGAACCGTCCGGCGCGCTGCACGGCCTGATGCGGGTCAGGGCCTTTACCCAGGACGACGGTCACATTTTTTGCATGCCCGAGCAGATCGCCTCCGAGGTCGCCGCTTTCCACCGCCAGGCGATCGCGGTGTATGCCGCATTCGGTTTCGCCGACGTGGCGGTCAAGCTGGCGCTGCGGCCGGAAAAACGCCTCGGCGACGATGCGGTCTGGGACAAGGCCGAACAGGCGCTGCGCGAAGCGCTCGCCGGCTGCGGTGTGTCGTGCGAGGAACTGCCCGGCGAGGGCGCGTTCTACGGCCCGAAAATCGAATACCACCTGCGCGATTCGCTCGGCCGGCCGTGGCAGCTCGGCACCATGCAGGTCGATTTCATGATGCCCGACCGGCTCGGCGCCGCCTATGTCGCCGAGGACAATACGCGGCCCGTTCCGGTGATGCTGCACCGCGCCATCGTCGGTTCGATGGAGCGCTTTATCGGCATCCTGATTGAGCACCACGGCGGTGACCTGCCGGCCTGGCTGGCGCCTTGCCAGGTGCGGGTGATGAATATCACCGACAGCCAGGCGGATTATGTCCGGGAGGTGGTGGCGGATCTCCGGGCGCGCGGCATGCGCGCCGCCGCCGACTTGAGAAACGAAAAAATCGGTTATAAAATCCGCGAGGCCGCGCTGGCCAGGATTCCGTGGCTGCTGATCGCCGGAGAGCGGGAAAAAGCCCACGGTGACGTTGCCGTCAGGCGGCGCGGCGGACAAGATCTGGGGGCCATGCCATTTGCCGAATGCACCGCGCTGCTCGCCGCCGAATGTGCCGCCCCCTCTTTTGAGCCCGATCAGGAGTCACACCCATCGCTACAGTAAAAGAAAATCGGCGCAACGAAGAAATCAATGCGCCCCGTGTCAGATTGATCGATGCCGAGGGCAACCAGGTCGGCGTCGTTTCCAGGGAACAGGCGCTTCAGCTTGCCGAGGAGGGCGGGCTCGACCTCGTCGAGATTGCGCCGAATGCCGAACCGCCGGTCTGCAAGATCATGGATTTCGGCAAGTTCCGCTTCGAGCAGACGAAAAGAGCCCACGCCGCCCGCCGCAAGCAAAAGCAGGTCCAGGTCAAGGAAGTGAAGTTCCGGCCGGGCACCGAGGAGGCCGATTATCAGGTCAAGCTGCGCAATCTGCGCCGCTTTATCGAGGAGGGCAACAAGGCGAAGGTGACGATGCGCTTCCGCGGCCGCGAAATGGCGCACCAGGAACTCGGCCTGGAACTGCTCGATCGCGTTGAACAGGATTTGGGTGATACAATAACCATCGAGCAGCGGCCCAAAGTCGAAGGCCGGCTGATGGTGATGATGATCGCGCCGAAGCGTTGATCAGCGGGTCGCCTGCCGCCATACCGGGGGCCGGCTGCGAAATCGAGTCTGTGCGGTCCCTCGCGGACCGCACGGCGTTACGAACCAGCGGCCCTGGGCCTGACTGGGCAACAAGCCGTGACACGCCGGTAAAGCGTCCTGCCGGAGCAGGACCGCGTGTTCAGGGTGTCAATACAACGAGGTTACGACACATGCCGAAGTTGAAAACCAACCGGGGCGCCGCCAAGCGCTTCCGGAAAACGGCGGGCGGCCTGTATAAACGGGGCCACGCCAACCATAGCCATATCCTGACCAAGAAAGACACCAAGCGCAAGCGCCACCTGCGTTCCGCGGAGCACGTCGCCGCGGCCGACGCCCCGGCGCTGAAGCGTCTGTTGCCGCATCTGTAAGGGGGAGCACGATGGCCAGAGTCAAACGCGGCGTGACCGCCCGCCGGCGGCACCGCAAAATTCTCGCCCGCGCCAAGGGTTACTACCATTTCCGGCGCAAGGTGTTCCGTGTCGCCAAACAGGCGGTGATCAAGGCACAGCAATACGCTTACCGCGACCGCCGGGTGCGCAAACGCGACTTCCGCGCTTTGTGGATCGCTCGCATCAATGCCGCGGCGCGCGAGTGCGGGCTGTCGTACAGCCGTTTCATGAATGGCTTGAAGCGGGCCGAAATCGCGCTCGACCGCAAGGTCCTCGCCGATCTGGCGGTGCACGACAAGGTGGCGTTCAGCGCGCTGGCCGAGCGGGCCCGCGCCAGCCTCGGCTGAGTCCGGATTTCCGTGACCTGCTCTACTCGTGACGAGCCGGTCATGCTTCCTCCGGGCTGAGCCTGCCGGCGCTCATCGTCCGGGGCCGTGCCCGGCGCCGGGGTAGGAGGGGAGATTCGATGCACATCGAGCAGCTCGATCAGTGGCTGAACGAGGCCGCCGCGGCCATCGCTGCGTGCGGCGACGCCGCGGCGCTCGATAAGTTGCGCGTCGAATATCTGGGCCGCAAGGGCACGCTCACCCACTTGCTGCACGCGCTCGGCGAGTTGCCGGCCGCCGAACGGCGGGCCGCGGGACAAGCCGTCAACCGGGCCAAACAACAGCTCAGCGAAGCGCTGGCCACCCGGCGCGCAGCGCTGGAACAAGCGGCGCTCGAACACGCCCTCGAAACCGGCCACCTCGATGTCACACTGCCCGGGCGCGGCCAGCACAACGGCACGCTGCACCCGGTCAGCTCGACGCTGGAACGGATGGTGGCGATTTTTACGAACCTCGGTTTCGCAGTGGCCAGCGGTCCGGAAATCGAAGACGACGAGCACAACTTCGCCGCCTTGAACTTCCCGCCGCATCACCCGGCGCGGGCCATGCACGATACCTTCTATCTGCCGGACGGCCGGTTGCTGCGCACCCATACCTCGCCGGTGCAGATCCGGGCCTTGCGCCGCCACGGTGCGCCGCTGCGCCTGGTCGCCCCCGGCCGCGTCTATCGCAGCGATTCGGATCAGACCCACACCCCGATGTTCCACCAGTTGGAAGGCCTGCTGGTCGCCGAGGACGTGAGCTTCGCCGACCTGAAAGGCGTGCTGCAAGCCTTCGTCAATCTGTTTTTCGAGCGCCAGGTGCCGTTGCGCCTCAGGCCCTCGTACTTTCCGTTCACCGAACCGTCGGCCGAAGTCGATATCGGCTGGCGTAAGGCCGGCGGCGAGAGCGGCTGGCTGGAGGTGCTCGGTTGCGGCATGGTTCACCCCAAAGTGCTCGACAACTGCGGCGTGGACAGCGAGATCTACACCGGTTACGCCTTCGGTATGGGCGTCGAGCGGTTGGCGATGCTGCGTTTCGGCGTCACCGATCTTCGACAATTTTTCGAAAACGATTTACGTTTTCTGCGCCAGTTCGGATGAGGGACGGGCGATGAAATTCAGTGTCCGCTGGCTGGCCGAATTGACTGGCATCGAGTTCGACGCCGGGGAACTGGCGGAAAAGCTCACCGCCGCTGGCTTGGAGGTCGATGGCGTGGCGCCGGTCGCGCCGCCGCTGGCCCACATCGTCGCCGCCCGGATTGCCTCGGTCGCCCCCCACCCGGCGGCCGATCGGTTGCGGTTGTGCCAAGTCGAGGCGGGCAGCGGGCAGGTCGTCGAGGTGGTATGCGGCGCGCCGAATGCGGCGCCCGGCCTGGTCGTGCCGCTGGCGCCGCCCGGCGCCGAGTTGCCGGACGGCCGGACGATCGGCGAGGCGACGGTGCGCGGCGTCGTGTCGCACGGCATGTTGTGTTCGGCGGCGGAACTCGGCCTGGGCGACGACGCCGACGGTCTGCTGTCTCTCGATCCCAGCACCGTCCCCGGCACGCCACTAGGCGAGGCGCTGGGCCTCGACGATTGGACCATCACGCTGGAGCTGACGCCGAACCGCGGCGATTGCCTCGGCATGTTCGGTCTGGCGCGCGAGGCGGCGGCGCTCTATGGCCAGCGCTGGAAAGCCCCTGATATGCCCGAAATCCCGGCGGCTTCGGCGGCCCGGCGCGCCGTCCGGCTCGCCGCGCCGGCCGCCTGCCCGCGTTATCTGGGACGGCTGATCGAGGATCTGCAGCCGCCGGCGCAGAGCCCCGTCTGGCTCTGCGAACGCCTGCGCCGCGCCGGTCTCCGGCCGCGCTCGCCGCTGGTCGATGTGACCAATTACGTGCTGCTGGAAACCGGCCAGCCGCTGCACGCCTTCGACGCCGAACGATTGCGCGGCGATATTGAAGTCCGCTTCGCGCGCCAGGGGGAGACGATCCGCTTGCTCGACGGCCGCCAGGTCGATCTGGATCCGGAGTTTCTGTTGATTACCGACGCGGCGGGGCCGCAGGCCTTAGCCGGTGTGATGGGGGCTGCCGATTCGGCGGTCATGCCGCACACGCGGGCCGTGTTTCTCGAAAGCGCCTGGTTCGCGCCGCCGGCGGTCATCGGCCGGGCGCGCCGCCTCGGGCTCAGCAGTGACGCCGCTTACCGCTTCGAACGCGGCGTCGATCCGACCTTACAGCGCCACGCCATCGAGCGGGCCAGCGAGTTGATCCTGGCATTGTGCGGCGGCCGCGCCGGGCCGGTGGTCGAGGCGGCCGCGGCCGAGCACCTGCCCGTGCCGCCGGCGATCGGCCTGCGCCCGCAACGGGTCGAAAAGCTGCTCGGCAGCGCGCCGCCGGAAGAAGAAATGAGCGCCATCCTCGAGCGGCTCGGCATGCGGGTGATCCGTGGCGACCGTCATTGGCGGGTGACGCCGCCGGCCGCCCGGCTCGATCTGAAACTGGAAGCCGACCTGATCGAGGAGGTGGCCCGGGTCCATGGCTTCGACCAGATTCCGGCGCAACCGCCGGCCGGTCTCTTGCAGCCGGCGGCGCTACCGGAGGCCGAAGTCGACCCTGGAGTCTTGCGTCGCTGGCTCGCGGCGCGTGGCTATCACGAGGCGATCACGTTCAGTTTCGGCGACGCCCAGCGGCTCGATCAACTGGGCTACCCGCCGCCTTACTGCCGGTTGGCCAATCCGTTGAGCCGCGAACTGGCAGTGATGCGACCGGCGCTGTTGCCCGGTCTGCTCGCCGCGCTGGAGCACAACCACCAGCACCGCCAGGAACGGATCCGTCTGTTCGAGATCGGCGCCTGTTTCGCCGCCGACGGCAGCGAGCAGACCCGCCTCGCGGCACTCGTCACCGGACCCGTGGCGCCCGAGCAATGGGGCGAAAGGCGCCGTCCCGCCGACTTTTTCGACCTCAAAGGCGATCTCGAGGCCCTGCTCGGCCTCGCCGTGACGGCCGAACAGGTAACCTGGGAGGCGGCAACCCAGCCTTGGCTGCACCCGGGGCGGGCGGCTGAGATCAAGGTGCACGATGGCGACCGGCAACTCTGTGCCGGCTGGCTCGGCGCCCTGCACCCGAGGATCGCGGCGGCGCTTGGTGTGGAAGGTGAAATTATGGCTTTCGAAATCGACAGCGACGTTTTCAGCCACCGCCGGATCGCCGCCTACCGCGACTTTTCGCGGTATCCGACAGTCCGCCGCGACCTGGCCCTCGTCGCCCCGGCGGCACTACCGGTCGCCGAGATCACCGCGGGTCTGCGTCAGTGGGGGGCGCCGCTGCTCCGCGCGGTGGTCGTTTTTGACGTTTATCAGGGCCCGGGGATCGAAGAAAACTGCAAAAGTGTCGCTATGGGCTTGATTTTGCAGGAAGATTGCAGCACTCTAACGGATCAGGCCGCCGATGATCTGGTTGCGAAGCTGCTGCGGGGGTTGCGCGACAACCTGGGGGTCGAGTTGCGAGGGTAAGGCACCAATGGCACTAACAAAAGCAAAACTCGTCGAGCGGCTGCACGCCGAGGTGGGTCTGAATAAAAGGGAAGCGAGGGAGTTGATCGACACCTTTTTCACGTTGATCCGCGACCATCTGACCATTGGCGAGGAAGTGAGGATATCGGGGTTCGGCAACTTTTTGTTGCGCGACAAGAACCGCCGTCCGGGAAGGAATCCCAAAACCGGAGAAGAGATTCCGATCACCGAGCGCCGCGTCGTGACGTTCAAGGCAGGTCAAAAGCTCAGAGCGAGAGTGGAAGCGTATGCTGGATCCCGGAACCAACAATGAACTGCCGCCGATTCCCGCCAAGCGTTATTTCACGATTGGTGAAGTCAGCGATTTGTGCGCCGTCAAGCCGCACGTCCTCCGCTACTGGGAGCAGGAATTTCACCATTTGAAGCCGGTCAAACGGCGCGGCAACCGCCGCTATTACCAACGCCACGACGTGCTGCTGATCCGCCAGATCCGCTCCTTGCTGTACGAGCAGGGTTACACGATCGGCGGCGCCCGGCACCAGCTCGATGGCGACAGCGCCGAGGAAAACAACGGCGCTTGCCGCCAGGTGATCCACCAAGTGCGTCTGGAACTTGAGGAAATTCTGCGCGAACTGCGGCGCTGAACTCGGGCCGGCGTCATCGCCGGGGCTGTTCCGGGAACGGCAATGGCCCAGTCCTCCCGGACGTGCTCCGCGATCCGTTATAATACCGCGCTTATGTCCGGTTGGCCCATTCCGGCGATCGATCCTGTCGCCGCCGCCCGCGGCGGTGCGCAATGGAGCGGTACGGTTCCATTACGCGACTTGCCCGGAGTGCGTGACCGATTGGCGGCGCTCCCCGCCGGCGAGAGCCCCGAGGAATTGGCTTGGCGGGTGCGCTTCGAACCGCCAATGGGCCACGACCCGTTGAGGGTCGTCGAGGTCGGGGTCGAAGGCCGCGCGTGGCTCGTTTGCCAGCGGACGCTGCAACCGTTCTTGCAGGTGTTCGGCAGCCGTTCCCGCGTCGCACTGGTGGCGACCGATGACGCTGCCGCGGTTCTGCCGGTGGAACTCGAACCGTGGATCCTGGCGCCCGGCGACGGGCTGGATATCGGGGCGCTGCTCCGCGAGGAAGTGCTGCTCGCCTTGCCTCTGGTACCGCGCGCTCCCGGCACACCCCTACCGCCGGCGGGTCGGGGGCGGGAAAAGCCGACCGCCCGCGCGGCACAGCGGCCGTTCGCCGCCCTGGGTGAGATGCTGCGCAAGGGCTGAAGCAAAGCACGGCGCAGCACGGAACGTTTTCCGCGGTCGGCTGAGGCGCGACCGATCGAACTATTTTTTGGAGTGATCGATGGCAGTTCAACAAAATCGCAAAACCTCTTCGCGGCGCGATATGCGCCGTTCCCACGATGCGCTGCAAGGACCCGCGCTGTCGGTCGACCCGGCCAGCGGCGAGGTCCATCGCCGTCACCATATTTCGCGCAGCGGCTACTACCGGGGGCGGCGCGTTATCGCCGCACCGCCGCCGGTCGAGGGCGACGAAGAATAATCGGCGACCGGTCAGAGTGGCTCTTTACGCCCGGCTGGCCGGCACCGGAAGCCATCTTCCGGAGCGGGTTCTGACCAATGCCGAACTCGAATCCATGGTCGAGACCAGCGACCAGTGGATCCGTGAGCGGACCGGCATTCGGGAGCGGCGCATCGCCGCGCCCGGGGAAACCACTTGCGATCTGGCCGAACACGCCGCCCGCGCGGCGCTCGAAATGGCACGTGTCGCACCAACAGAAATCGACCTGTTGGTGCTCGGCACGACGACACCCGACCTGGTTTTTCCGAGCACTGCCTGCCTGCTGCAACAACGGCTCGGCCTTGGCGAATGCGGCGCGTTCGATGTCAACGCCGCCTGTTCGGGTTTTCTCTACGGCATGAGCATCGCCGACCAGTTCATTCGCACGGGTCAGGCGCGGCGGGTGCTGGTAGTCGGCGCCGAGACGCTGTCGCGGATGCTGGATTGGCGGGATCGTTCGACGTGCGTGATTTTCGGCGATGGTGCCGGTGCCGCGGTATTCGAAGCGGCTGACGAACCGGGCATCTTGTCCACCCACCTCCACGCCAATGGCACCTATGCCGATCTTTTGAACACCGACGTTGGCGTCTCGCGCGGCTTTCGCGAAAACGAACCGAACGCCGGCTTGCGGGTGTTGATGCGCGGCAACGAAGTGTTCAAAGTCGCGGTCCGCACGCTCGGCCGCATCGTCGATGAAACGCTGGCCGCCAACGGACTCGATCGCAAGGCGATCGATTGGCTGATTCCGCACCAGGCCAACCTCCGGATCATCGAAGCGACAGCGAAAAAGCTCGACATTTCGAAAGAGCGGGTGGTGATCACCGTCGACCGTCACGGCAACACGTCGGCCGCTTCGGTGCCTCTGGCGCTCGATGAAGCGGTGCGCTCCGGCCGCATCCGGCGCGGTGAGCATTTGTTGCTCGAAGCCTTCGGCGGCGGATTGACGTGGGGCGCGGCCCTGATTCGTTATTGAACCTGATTCGTTATTGAAGTTAAACAAATGACACTGGCGGTCGTGTTCCCTGGACAAGGTTCGCAGTCGGTTGGGATGCAGGCGGAACTGGCTGCGGCCAGCGAGGTCGTGCGTGCGACTTACCGCGAAGCGTCGGACGTGCTGGGCGAGGATTTGTGGCGGATCGTCAGCCAGGGGCCGGCCGAGCACCTGAATCAGACGGCCGTCACGCAGCCGGCGATGCTCACTGCCGGCATGGCCGCCTGGCGCCTGTGGCGGCAGAACCACCCCAGCCAGGAGGTCATCGCCCTGGCCGGCCACAGCCTTGGTGAATACACCGCCCTGGTCGCCGCCGGCAGCATCCGTTTTGCCGATGCGGTCACGCTCGTGGCGCGCCGCGGCGAGCTGATGCAGCAGGCCGCGCCGCCGGGGGTCGGGGCCATGGCCGCGATCCTCGGTTTGGCCGACGAAGCGGTCGGCGAGGCGTGCGAGCGGGTCGCCAAAACCGGCTACTGTGCGCCGGCGAATTTCAACGCTCCGGGGCAGGTGGTGATCGCCGGTGAAAAACCGGCCGTCGAGGCGGCGGTGGCTGAAGCCCGCGCCCTCGGTGCTCGCCGGGCGTTGTTGTTGCCGGTCAGCGTCCCGTCGCATTGCCGGTTGATGAAGCCGGCGGCCGAGGCGTTGGTCGAGGCGTTGGCGGCGACCGAGATCGTCCCGCCGGCCATCCCGGTGTGGCACAATGTCGATGCCCAGCCCCGGCGGACGGCACCCGCCATCCGCGAAGCACTGGCTGCCCAATTACACCAGCCGGTGTTGTGGACCGCGGTGGTCGAAGCCCTGGCGGCGGCGGGCGCCCGTCGCTACCTCGAATGCGGACCAGGCCGTGTTTTGAGTGGGCTGGTGAAACGCATTCTGCGCGACGCCGAAGTGTCGTCCCTGGAAACCCCCACGGATTTCACGTTGCCAGAACCCCAAACCCACCCCGCGGGCGAGCGATCGAGATGACGGCGACCTTTGGCAACCGGCTGGACGGCAAGGTGGCGCTGGTGACCGGCGCCAGTCGCGGTATCGGCGCCGCGATCGCCGACCTTTTGGCCGGACGTGGCGCCGTGGTCCATGGCACTGCAACGTCGGAAGCGGGCGCGGTGGGCATCGCCGGGCGTCTCGGCGCGGGCCGCGGTCATGTCCTCGAGGTCAACGATGCCGAGGCGGTCGATCGTCTCGTCGCCGCGCTCACCGCGGCCGGCAGCGCGCCGGCGATCCTGGTCAACAACGCCGGTATCACGCGCGACCAGTTACTGCTCCGGATGAGAGACGAAGATTGGCAAACGGTGATCGACACCAACTTGCGTTCGGTTTTCCGGCTCGGCAAGGCGTGCCTGCGCGGCATGATGAAGGCCCGCTGGGGACGGATTATTTCGCTCGCTTCGGTGGTCGGTCTGACCGGCAATGCCGGCCAGGCCAATTACGCAGCGGCCAAAGCGGGCATTATCGGTTTTTCGAAATCGCTGGCCCGCGAGGTGGGCAGCCGCGGCATCACGGTCAATGTGATCGCCCCCGGCTTCATCGACACCGATATGACCGCGGCGCTCGACGAAAAGGTTCGCAGCGCCTTGCTCGCCGATATTCCGCTCGGCCGCTTGGGCGGGGCCCGGGAGATCGCCGCCGCCGCCGCCTTCCTGGCCTCCGACGAGGCGGCCTATATCACCGGCGAGACGTTGCACGTCAACGGCGGCATGTACATGCCATGATGGCAAGCTATTGATTTTTCTACGTTTTATGAGGCTTTGACCCCCATGTCCCGCGGGGCGCGGCGGTTTGTCCCGAAACTGGCGCACCCGGCGGGTTTCTCTTACAATGGCGGCGTTTTTCCCACGCCCTACAGGAAGCGTAAACATGAGCAGCATTGAAGAACGAGTGAAGAAAATTGTCGTCGAGCAGCTCGGCGTCAAAGAGGATGCGGTGACGCCCAGTGCGTCGTTCGTCGATGACCTGGGTGCCGACTCGCTCGATACCGTGGAATTGGTCATGGCCCTGGAAGAAGAATTCGAGTGCGAAATCCCCGACGAAGAAGCCGAAAAAATCACGACCGTGCAACAGGCGATCGATTACCTGAAAGCGCACGTCAGCGAATGATGCGGGTCGCTTGCCGTCTCGCGCTTTATAGGCTTGTAGGCTAATTTATGAAGAGCGGGCGCCGCGTCGTCGTCACCGGTCTCGGTATCGTCTCGCCGGTCGGCAATACGGTCGCGGCGGCGTGGGAGAACATTCTCGCCGGGCGCAGCGGCATCGGGCCGATCACCTCGTTCGATGCCACGGGCTTCCACAGCCGCATCGCCGGCGAGGTGCGCGGTTTCGACGCCGCCGACTATTTCGCCGCGAAGGACATTCGTAAGTTCGATGTCTTTATCCACTACGGCGTGGCCGCTGGAGTGCAGGCTTTCGCCGACAGCGGGCTCGAGATCGACGAGCGGGATGCGCCGCGTTGCGGGGCGTTGATCGGCGCCGGCATCGGCGGCATCACGACCATCGAGCTGACCCACGCGATTTACGAGAAAAGCGGACCGCGACGGATCTCGCCGTTCTTCGTGCCGGCGACCATCGTCAATATGGTGCCCGGCGTATTGTCGATCCGCTATAACCTCCAGGGTCCGACCTACAGCATCGTCTCGGCCTGCACTTCGGCGAATCATTGCATCGGCGATGCGGCGCGGATGATCCATTACGGTGACGCTGACGTCATGCTGGCCGGCGGCGCGGAATACGCCACGGCGCCGACGGCGCTCGGCGGATTCTGCTCGGCCAAGGCGGTCTCGGGCCGCAACGACGAGCCGGAAAAGGCCAGCCGGCCGTGGGACCGCGAACGCGACGGTTTCGTGCTCGGCAACGGCGCCGGCGTGATCGTCATCGAGGAATACGAACGCGCCCGGGCGCGCGGCGCCCGAATTTATTGCGAGTTGGCGGGTTTCGGTATGAGCAGCGATGCCCACCATGTCACCCAGCCGCCGGAAGGCGGCCGCGGCGCACGACTGAGCATGGAACACGCCCTCAGCGATGCCGGCATGAATCCCGATCAGATCGATTACATCAACGCCCACGGCACCTCCACGCCGCTCGGCGACTTGGCCGAATGCGACGCGATCAAGGGTTGTTTCGGCGACCATGCCTATCGCCTGGCGGTCAGCTCGACCAAGTCGATGACCGGCCATCTGCTCGGCGCCGCCGGCGGTATCGAAGCGGTGTTCACCGTGCTGGCAATCCGGGACCAGGTCGCGCCGCCGACCATCAATCTCGACCACCCGGGCGAAGGTTGCGACCTGAACTTCGTTCCCCGGAACGCCGAACCGCGCCCGATCAGGGCCGCCCTGTCCAATTCCTTCGGTTTCGGCGGGACCAACGGCTCGCTGATTTTCCGCCGTCTCGAGGCCTAAGCGTCGGCGCCGATGGCAGAACGCCGGCCGGAACCGGTCGTGCGGCGTTGGCCCGGCTGGCCCGATCTGCCGGCGATCCAAGCGGCCGCCCCCCGACAGTTCCCGTTCCTTCTCGACAGCAGCGGTGGGCCCGCGGCGCTGGCGCGTTATTCGCTGCTGCTCTTTTGCCCGACCGCCGAACCCGACCTGAAGGAAACAGCGGGCGAACCGTTCCTGGCCGCCCTCGACCGAGCGTTCGCCGACGCGGGTGGGGTACCGCCCGGGACCGCCTCCGGTGCTTCTCCGTTGCCCTTTGGCGGTGGCTGGTTTGTTTATTTGGGTTATGAATTGGCGGCGTCGATCGAGCCGGGCCTCGCCTTGCCGGCTGCCGCCGGGGCGGCAGGCCGGCTGCCGGTGGCCGCCGCCTGGCGGTGCCCGGCGGCCCTGGTGCTCGATCACCGGCGCCGTCAGGCCATGCTCGTCGCCGAGCATCCGGACGCGCTCGAACAGGCGGCGGCCGGACTCGCCGCGGCCGAGATCACATCGCCGCCGCTGGCCGAGTTGCCGCCCTTCGCGCTGGTCATGGATCCGCCCGAACGCTTTCTCGCCGGCGTCGGCCGCATCCACGATTATCTGGCTGCCGGAGACGTCTTCCAGGTCAATCTGTCGCGCCGCTGGCATCTCAACGGAGGATCGCCGGTCGATCCGCATGCCGTCTATCGCCGTTTGCGGCTGTGCAACCCGGCGCCGTTTGCCGGTTGTTGCCGGATCGGCGCGAGCTGGCTGCTCAGTTCGTCGCCGGAACGTCTGCTCAAGGCCGGCGGCGGCGAGGTCGTAACCCGGCCGATCGCCGGCACCTACGCCCGCACCCCACACTCCGCCGACGACCAGGCGCGCTCTGCGGCGCTCCGCCGGCATCCGAAAGAGCGGGCCGAGCACATTATGTTGATCGACCTTGAACGCAACGATCTTGGCCGCGTGTGTGTGCCGGGCTCCGTTCGGGTCGCAGAATTGCTCGCCGTCGAAAGCTACGCCCACGTTCACCATCTGGTCTCGGCGGTGCGCGGCCGGCTGCCCCCGGCGGCGACGCCTGGGCGCATCATTGGCGCGGTCTTCCCGGGCGGCACGATCACCGGCTGCCCGAAAGTGCGCTGTATGGAAATCATCGCCGAACTGGAAGGCGACGGCCGGGGTTATTACACTGGTGCAATGGGTTATCTCGGCCGCGACGGCAACATGGAGCTGAACATTCTGATTCGCAGCATGCTGGTGACCGGCCACGGGATCGAGTGGCGTACCGGAGCCGGTATCGTCGCCGATTCGCACCCCGCATCAGAACTCGCCGAGACACAGGCCAAGGCCCGCGGCCTGCTCGCCGCGCTGGGTCTGGCCGGCGACCGTGGATAAGGCAACGGCGGCCGTGCTGTTCGATGGCGACCCGGTTGCCCGACCGCCGCCGTTCAATCGGGCGCTGGCTTACGGCGACGGCCTGTTCGAGACCCTCGCCTGGAACGGCGGCCGGTTGCCGCTGTGGCCGTGGCACATACAGCGCCTCCAGACCGGCTGCGCACGGCTCGGGCTCGAACCGCCGGACCCTGCGTTGCTGGCCGACGAAGCGGCGCGCCTCGCTCCGCCGGCAGGTCGAGCCGTGTTGCGTCTGACGGTGTTCCGCCGCGCCGCATCGGCGGGTTCGGTGCGCGGCTATCGGACCGCCGGCTGCCGCGCCGTCCATCGTTTGTGGACGGTGCACGATGGGCCGGGGGACGACGCGGGCGGCGGGGTGCTCGGTGTGGTCGGCGAAAGCGGTATCGCATGCGCCGTCCAGCCGCAACTCGCCGGTCTCAAGCACCTCAACCGCCTCGAGCAAGTGCTGGCCGCCCGCGAATGCGAGCGCGAGGGTTGGGACGAAGCATTGATGTTCACGGCCGCTGGGGCGCTGGTCGGGGCGGTCTTTGGCAACGTGATCTACCGGCGGGACGGCGAGTGGTGGACACCGGCGGTGGACCACGCCGGGGTCGCCGGCGTAGGTCGCGCCTGGCTGCTGGCCCGCCGTCTGGTTGCGGTCGAGCCCCAGCCGCTCGATCGGTTGCGGTGGCGCGCCGCGGCGCGCCACGGAATCACGGCGCTGGCGGTGGTCAACGCGGTGCGCGGCGTGCGCCCGGTGGTCGCTTATCGCGGCGTGTGCTTCGCTGAGTCGGCCGCCGTCGAAGCCGTGCAGCGGGCGCTGGGTGACGTATTGGCGGGAGGTGGCGGATGAAGCGGCGAATCGGACTGGGTGTTTTCGGGGTGCTGGTCGTGGCTGCCGTTGGGTTGGTTTGGGTTGCGGCGCAGCACTACCGGACCTTTCTCGATACGCCACTCGCGGTCGGCGGCGCAGGACAGATATTTGAACTTGCGCCAGGCACTTCGTATCGCGGTATGGTCCGCCGACTCGCCGTCGCCGGCCTGACCACCGGCGCTTGGCCGTGGCGGCTTTACGGCCGGCTCGAACGGCCCGTCGTGCAAAGCGGGGAGTATTTCATCGCACCGGGCATGACGCCGCGGCAATGGCTCGACCGGGTGCGGCGCGGCGAGGTCGTCGTCCACCATTTCACGGTGGTCGAAGGCTGGACCTTGGCCCAGTTGCGAAAGGCGCTGGCCGCGACCCCGGCCATCACCCCGTGCAGCGCCGACTGGGACGATGCCCGACTGGCTGCGGCGCTGGAGCATGCGCCGGAGCGGCCGCTCGAAGGTCGTTTTCTCCCCGCCACTTATGATTACACGCGCGGCGTGTGCGATCTTGAAATTCTGCGGCGCGCCTACCGGGCGATGGCGCAAGCGCTCGCTGAGGCGTGGGCCGGGCGCACCGCCGGTGTGCCTTATCTGACCGCGGATGAACTCCTGACTCTGGCCTCGATTGTCGAAAAGGAAAGTGCATTGTCCGAGGAACGAAGCCGGATCGCCGGCGTTTACGTCCGTCGGCTTGAACGTGGCATGCGCCTGCAAGCTGATCCAACCGTGATCTACGGCCTGGGCGCCGGTTTCGACGGCAATCTGCGGCGCGCCGATCTGCGCCGCGACCAGCCGTACAACACCTATACCCGCGGCGGCTTGCCGCCCGGCCCGATCGCGCTGCCGGGGCGCGGCGCACTTGAGGCGGCGGCGCAACCGGCGGCGGGCGACAGCCTGTATTTCGTCGCCAGCGGCGGCGGCGGCCATGCCTTCGCGGCGACGCTCGCCGAACATGAACGCAATGTCGATCGGTATCAGCGCGCTCCGGCGCGCCGGACGCCGGTGGTACCGCCGCCAGAGACGGCCGGCGGCGACGGCGGGGAAGGGCAGGTGCGATGAACCCCACGGCTGCGCAGCCGGCTGCCAAACGACCGCGCGCTACCCCCGGTCGCGGTTGTCTGATCACGTTCGAGGGCGGCGAGGGGGCCGGCAAGAGTACCGTGATCGCGGCGCTTGCGGCCCGCCTGGCGCAACAGGGCTACCTCGTCGAAACCACCCGCGAGCCGGGCGGCCCGCCGCTCGCCGAGCGTATCCGTGAATGGCTGCTCGCCGCGGATGGGACCGGGATGTCGCCGGCTACCGAACTGTTGTTGATGTTCGCGGCGCGCGCCGAAAACCTGGCGCAGATCATCCGCCCGGCGCTGGCCCGCGGCGCCGTCGTCTTGTGCGACCGCTTTACCGATGCCAGCCATGTTTACCAGGGCACGGCCCGCGGCCTGGGCGAGGCGCCGGTCGCGTGGCTGGCGGCCTTCGTTCACGACGACCTCGAACCTGACCTGACGCTGTTGCTCGATGTCCCGGTCGCCGTCGCCGTCCGGCGCCGCGCCGCGCGCGGTGCGCCCGACCGGATGGAACGCGAGAACGGCGAATTTCACGAAAAAGTCCGGACCGCCTACCTGGCGCGCGCCGCGGCGCACCCGTCACGCTTCGTCGTCATCGACGCCGCGCGTCCCGCGGCCGAGGTGATCGAGGATGCGTGGCAGGCCGTTCAGCAAAAGCTCGCCGCGGCGCGGCCACCGGCGGCAAAACGATGACGGCCCATATTTTTTCCTGGCAGCGCGAGCCGTGGGCTCGCTTTGCCGAGCGCTGCACCGCGGGCACGGTCCCGCACGCGATCCTGCTCCACGGGCCGGCCGGCACCGGGAGAAGCGGCTTCGCCTGGGCGCTGGTCCGCCGCTTGTTGTGCCGCGAGGCCGCGACGGGCGAAGCCTGCGGCCGCTGCCCTTCGTGTCAAAAAGCGCATCCCGGCGGAGCGCATCCGGATTTGACGCATGTCACCTTGAATGAAGGCCGGCAGCAGATCCTGGTCGAGCAGATCCGGGAACTCGGGGCGGCGCTGACGCTGGCGCCGGCGCTCGGCGGCCGGCGCGTGGCGCTGCTCGAACCGGCGGACAGCATGAATCGCAACGCCGCCAACGCCTTGCTCAAAACACTCGAAGAACCGGGACCGGACAGCCATCTGATCCTGCTCGCCGAGCGTCTGGACCGCCTGCCGGCGACGATCCTGAGCCGCTGCCAGAGCACTCACCTGGCACCGCCCCTTCCCGCCGAAGGGCGTGCCTGGCTCGCTGCCCAATCCCCGGACAGCGCTCCGGAGGAGCGCGAGATGGCCCTCGAACTGGCCGGCGGGGCGCCGCTTGCGGCCCAAACCCTGCTAGCCGACAACGTCCCCCATGAGGCCCGGCGCCTGGCCGCCGACCTCGACCGCCTCGCCGCCGGCCAGGCCGATCTGGTGGCCTTGCAGGCGGCGTGGGCCGCGCTGCCGGCGGCGCGGCTGTGGACGATCATCGCTCATCTCTTGCATCGCCGCGCGGTCGCCGAACCCACGGTGGTGTGGCAGGCGGTGCCGCTCGGCCATCTGCTGCGCCTGTACCAGACCGCCGTGCAGCAGTTCCGTTTGACCTCGACCCCGGTGCGCCACGACCTGCAAATCTGGAATTGGCTGCTACAATGGGGCGAGCTTCGCAACAGCGGATGACGTCATGGCCCAACCGACCATCTTGTCGGTCACGATTGCCGACAAAGAAGCCCTCTATCAGGCCTATATGCCGTTCGTGACCGGCAGCGGCCTGTTCATCCAATCGAACCGTGAATTCAATCTCGGTGACGAGGTTTTCGTTCTGTTGACGCTCGCCGATATCGAAGAGCGCCTGCCGATCCCCGGCAAGGTGGTGTGGATCACGCCGCAGGGCGCGCAAGGCGCCCGCAAGGCGGGCATCGGTATCCAATTCGCCGATACCCCGGAATGCACCCACGCCCGGACAGTGATCGACGCCCATATCGCGGCCCAGTTGCAGCGCCCTGACCGCCGCACGCACACCATGTAAAAATCGGGCTCCCCGAACAACGCACCCTACGCTTCGCGACTGAGTGCGAGCCGGATTTTGGCGGATTCAGGCGCTGCTTAGCGGCTGATTTCGGGAGCGCAGCGCAAGTCGCGCCTTTCGCAAGCGACATTGAAAAACGCCAGGATGGCGTTTTTCAACAACCTGTTAGAGGTTTTGCGATATAGACAAAACCGCCCGGCCGATGATCTCGGCCGCGGTATCCATCATCTCCGGCGGTTGATAGAAGTGCGGTGACAGGCGCACGGCGCCGTTGCGGGCGGCGGCGACGATGTCGTGGCGCAGCAGTTCGCGCTGGATGTCGGCGGCGGCCAACGCCCGGTGACGGAAGCTGACGATGCCACTCTGCCGGGCCGCGGCCTGTGGCGATACGATCTCGATGTCGGGCAGGGCGGCGAGGGCGGCGGCGAGGCGGTTGCGGTTGGCGATCAGGCGGCGTTCGATGGCCTCGATCCCGGTGTCGAGCAGCACTCCGAGGCTGGCGTCGAGGGCGACGATGCCGATCATATTGGGGCTGCCCGCCTCGTAGCGCACGGCGCCCGCCGGCGGCGTCCAGTCGCGGCGTGCAAAATCGAACGGCTCAGGGTACATGCGCCAGCCGTGGGCCAGCGGTTCGAGTTCGGCGCGGCCACGCCGGCTGCTGTAGAACACGCCGACCCCTTCCGGTCCAAGCAGCCATTTGTGGGCGTCGGCGGCGAGGTAATCGCAGTGGCAGCGCTGGACATCGAGCGGCAGAGCGCCGAGCTGTTGTATGGCGTCGATGCAAAAACGGATATCGCGCCGGGCGAGTTCGGTGCCGAGGCATTCGAGATCGAGACGCAAGCCGCTGCTGTATTGCACGGCGCTGATGCTGAGCAGTTTCGTTCGCGCCGTGCAGGCGGCGATGAGATCGACTTCCGGCTCAGCCCCGGTAACGGAGACTTCGCGGACAACCACGCCGCGCTTTTCCAGCGCCAGCCACGGCAGGCGATTGGAGGGGAACTCCTCGACGCCGATCACCACTTCGTCGCCCGCCCGCCATGGCCGTCCGGCGGCGACCAGCGATAATCCGTCGCTGGTGTTTTTGACAATCGCGATATCGTCGCGCTCAGCGCCGAGCAGTGCCGCCAGCCGCCGGTGCAGACGTTCCTCGATGGCCATCCAGGCACTGTAGTGGCGGGCACCGAGCGCGGCGTTTTCGGCGGCGAAAGCCTGAACCGCTTCGGCCGCAACGCGCGGCCAGGGGGCGATCGCCGCGTGGTTCAGATAAACGCCGGGGGCGTCAAGAACCGGAAAATCGCCGCCATTCACGGGTTGTGCAGCGCTCAGGAGCTGTGCGGCTGGCCGAATTTGTCGCGCAGTTCCCGGCGCAGGATTTTGCCGACGTTGGTTTTAGGCAACTCGTCGACGAATTCGATATAGCGCGGATTCTTGTAGGCGGTCAATTGTTCGCGGCAGTATTCGCGCAGCGCATGGACCGTCAGGCTCGGATCCTTGCGCACGACGACGATTTTGACCGCCTCGCCCGATTTGTCGTCCGCGACGCCGATCGCCCCGACCTCGAGGACGCCGGGATGGGTGGCAACCACGTCCTCGATCTCGTTGGGATAGACGTTGAAACCGGAAACCAGGATCATATCTTTCTTGCGATCGACAATATAAAAGTATCCGTCCTCGTCCATCCGGGCGATATCGCCGGTGCGCAGCCAGCCGTCGCCGTACATCACTTTCGCCGTTTCCTCCGGCCGTTGCCAGTAGCCTTTCATGACCTGCGGGCCACGCACGCACAGCTCGCCGATCTCGCCCACCGCCCCGAAGCGGCCGGTCTCCTCGATCAGGACGGCGCATTCGGTGGAGGGTAAAGGCAGGCCGATGGCGCCGTTGTAATCGCTGAGCGTCATTGGATTGACACACGCCGCCGGCGAGGTTTCGGTCAGACCGTATGCTTCGATCAGCGGCACGCCGGTCACTTGTTTCCAGCGTTCGGCAACGCTGCGCTGCACCGCCATACCGCCGCCCAAGGTGAGCTTGAGCGGCGAAAAATCGAGCGCCTCGAAGCCCGGGGTGTTCAATAAGCCGTTGAACAGCGTGTTGACGCCGGTGATCGCCGTGAACGGCGTTTTGGCGAGTTCAGCGACAAAGCCCTTCATATCGCGTGGATTGGTGATCAAGCGGTTGTAGCCGCCGATGTTGAGGAAAACGAAACAGTTGGCGGTCAGGGCGAAGACGTGATAGAGCGGCAGGGCGGTGATCACCGTTTCACGATCGAAGCCGACCGCCGAGAGCCACGCCGTCGATTGTTCGACGTTGGCGAGCAGGTTGCGGTGGCTCAACATCGCGCCCTTGGCGACCCCGGTGGTGCCGCCGGTATACTGCAAAAAAGCGATATCGTTTTGCTTGAGCGCCGGCGCTGTGAGGGTCAGGCGGCGGCCTTCGTCGAGCACCCGGCGGAAACGATCAGCGCCGGGGATCTTGTAGGACGGCACCATTTTTTTTATGTGGCGGACCACCAGGTTGGTAATCAGTCCTTTGGGGAACGGCAAAAGGTCACCGATGGCAGTGATGATGACCTTTTCGACCGCGGTCTCGGGCAGCACGCCGGCCAGTACGTGGGCGAAGTTTTCCAGGATGACGATCGCCCGTGCCCCCGAATCGTGCAACTGGTGGCGCAGTTCGCGCGCCGTGTACAGCGGATTGGTATTGACCACGACCAGCCCGGCGCGCAAGGCACCGAACATCGCGATCGGATACTGCAACAGGTTGGGCATCATCAGCGCGATCCGGTCGCCGGGTTCGAGACCCTGGGCCTGCAACCAGGCGCCGAAGGCGGCGCTCAGGCGCTCGACTTCGCGATAGGTCAGGCGGCGGCCCATGTTTTCGTAGGCCGGCCGCTCGGCCCAGCGGTCCAGGCTGTGTTCGATGAACGCGGCGAGCGAGGCGTGCTGCGTCAGGTCGATTTCGGGCGATACATTATCGGGATAGTGTTTAAGCCAGGGTTTGGTCATCATCTCGTCGTATTTCCCCGCGAAACAGGTCATTTTGGCGTTGCCGTGGCCTGTTAGCTTGTCACATCCCACCCCGTCAGACAAGCACCGGCTGAGCGCCGCTTGTGTGTGGGGCGGCCGGGCCTGCCATTCTCCCGCCTGCGGGCTGCTACAATGCCGGGCGCCATAGACCCTACTTGGACCATGAACCCGAACGCCGTATTGCGTCCTTTCCATCTCGCCTTTCCGGTGGGCGATCTCGATGCCGCTCACCGCTTCTATACCTCCGTGCTCGGTTGCGCCCCCGGCCGGCGGGCCGAACGCTGGGCCGATTTCGATTTTTTCGGCCACCAGATATCGGCCCACCTGGTCGATATCGCCCCCGAGCCTGCAGCCACCAACGCGGTCGATCGGCGGCTGGTCCCGGCCCGCCATTTCGGGGTGATTCTCGCTTGGGACGACTGGCAGGATCTGGTGGCCCGCCTCGGCCGTGCCGCGGTCGAATGGCTGATCGAACCGACCATTCGTTTCGCCGGCGAAGTGGGCGAACAAGCCACCTGCTTTATCCTCGACCCCTCCGGCAACGCGCTGGAATTCAAGGCTTTCCGGGATGACGATCGTATTTTCGCCCACTGAGCCCTGCCCGCCGCCCGTTGCCTCAAGGAAACGCTGATTCATGATCAATCGCATTGTCCATGGCGCCTTGCCGCTGCTCTCCTTGTTGCTGGCCGCCGGCGCGCCGGCCCAGAACGAAGATCAGAACAGTGCCTTGTTCGCCCGGCAGAAATCGGGCCTGGTCGTGATCGAGGTGGCCGACCGGACGAGCGGCAATAAGAACGTGATCGGCAGCGGTTTTCTGGTGGATGCCGGGGCGGGTCTTTTTGCCACCAATTATCACGTGGTATCCGAATACGTCCTGCATCCCGAGCGCTTCGTGCTGCGTTTCAAATCCGGTAAGGAAGGCGGCGGCGATCTGGAAGTCGCTGCCCTGGACGTGATCCACGATCTGGCGCTGGTCCGCGCCGCGCCCGATGCGCTGCCCGCCGGCGCCTGGCAGTTCGCACTGGCCGACGCGCTGCCGGCCCAGGGTGCCCCGGTGTTGGCGATGGGCAACCCCTACGACATCGGCATCAGTGTCGTCCCGGGCACTTACAACGGCCTGATCGAAAAGCAGTACCGCCGGCACATTCATTTCACCGGGGCGTTGAACCCCGGAATGAGCGGCGGCCCAGCGGTGAACGCCGCCGGCGCCGTCATCGGCGTCAATGTCGCCGGGGCCGGCAACTCCGTCAGTTTCCTGGTGCCGGGCGAATATCTGGTGGCCCTGCTCGCCGGCTGGGCGGACGACGAAGAGGCGGTGTTGGATCCGGCCGCCTGGCGCGAGCGCATCGTCGAAGATATCAAACGACACCAAAGCGGCATGCTCGATGATTTGCTTGCCGGCGACTGGAGCGGCAGCGAGTTCGGGCCGTTGCTCATTCCGACCGCCGTCAGGCCGTATGTCGATTGCAGCGGCGGGACGACGGACGACGACGGCGAGGAGCGCTATCGCGCCCATACCTCCGATTGTGGCGTCAACGATCGCATCTTTCTTTCCCGGCAGTTGGACAGCGGGATGATCGAGATCGATTTCGGCTGGTACGAAAGCGAGCAATACAACCGCTTCCAGTTTTACCGCATGTTCGAGGACATCAGTTTCTTCCCCGCCAACCAGGGTGGCAAGAAGGATTTGACCGGCTTCCGATGCCAAGAAGACATTGTCCGTTTCGATAACCTCGGCGATGTGCCGTTCAAAACCACTTTATGCGTGCGTGAATATCTCGATTACGCCGGCCTGTACGACGTGCTGTTTGCCGCCAAAAGCCTGCTCGACCGGCCGGAGGGCGTATTCCTGCATTACACACTGGCCGGTGTGCCGCGCGATAAGGCAGAAGCCTTTCACCAATGCTTTATCGGAGCGGTGCGATGGAAGTGATCATCGAACAACTCGGGACGACCAATAACATACTGGATCGCCAGAAATTCAGCCAGAACGTCATCCGCATTGGCCGCGCTTACAGCAACGACCTGATCCTGACCGACGAGCACGTCGACAAGCTGCACGCCTTTTTATCGTGCGACAACGATGGCCGCTGGTGGTTGAGCGACAATCACAGCCTCAACGGCATAAAAAAGCCGCACAGCCGCAAGCACATAGCCCGCCAGCAGATCAAAAGCGGCGACGTTTTTCTTCTCGGCCGCAACAAGATCCGAATTTTATTCGGCAACCATCCGCTGCCGCCCACCGTCAAGGTCCGATTCAGCGAGGTTTTTCTTCTCGCCCTCGGTCACCTGCCGGTGCTGTTTACGCTGGTGGTCGGGTATTTTGCCTTGAAGGGCCTGACGGTCTATCACACCGCCACCGGTGAAATCAAATGGAGTGCGATTTTAGGCAGCAACCTCCAAGTGGCTTTGAGTTATATCGGCCTGGCGCTGTTCGTCTACCTGCTCTCCGTTTTGTTCCGCCGCGGCGGCAATTTCCTGTCGCACATCGGCCTTTTGATCCTGGTGTTCTTCGCTTCCGAGGCCCTCGCCCTGGCGGTCCATATCGTCAAATTCAATACCGCATCCGGTGCCGACAGCATGATTGCGATCTGGGAGCAGACGAACGGCTATGTGGTGCTGTGGCTTTATTTCTGGAGTATCCTCTATCTCGCGTTTCACCTGTCGCTGAAACGGCGGACGCTCGCCAGCCTCGGTTTGATCGTGCTTTTCGTCAGCATCAACCTGCTGAACCAGGACGCGATGAAAGAGTTCACTACACCCACCGTGGACAGCGACAGGTCTCTTCTGCCGCCGATTTTCCTGTGGCGTGAGCCAACAGCGGCCGGCGATTACCTGGCCGCCAGCGGCGACCTATACCGGCGGGTCGAAGAAGACCGGCAAAAAGCACTGGCCGAGCGCGACAAGCCGGACGGCAAGGCGGAGTAAGCCGGCCGGGCCGCTATCGTTCACGACCTCGGATAGTGCTGGAACTTATGCAACAATTGGGTGAAGTCAATGATGACGTCGTTCACCGGCTTGCCGAAAGACTATTTGGCTTTCTTCAAGGAACTCGAGGTCAACAACAACCGCGAATGGTTCAACGACAACAAGCAGCGGTTCCGCGACAGCGTGCAGGAGCCGCTGGCGGCCTTTGTCGCGGCGATGGCGCCAAAGCTGAAGAAGATATCGAAACATTTCGTCGCCGATCCGCGCCTGAACGGCGGTTCCGTATTCCGGATTTACAAGGACGTGCGATTTTCAAAGGACAAGAGCCCATACAAAACCCACGGCGCGGTGCAGTTCCGTCATACGCTGGGCAGGGACGTCCATGCGCCGGGATTTTACGTGCATCTCGATCCTGACGAGATTTTCTATGGCGGTGGCGTTTGGATGCCGCCTGCACCGGCGCTGTTGAAAGTTCGCGAAACGATCCGCGACAAGGGGCAAAAATGGCTGAAGGCGAAAACCGGTGCCGCCTTCGATCAGCGTTTCGGACAGATACGCGGCGATCAGTTGACGCGCCCGCCGCGCGGCTTCGATGCGAACCATCCGCATATTGAGGACATCAAACGCAAGAGTTTCTTCGCCATGGCCGAGGCGAAGCCGTCGTCGGCGAGAAAGGCCGAATTTGTCGACCACGTCGCCGAAACTTTCACGGATGCCAAACCACTGATGAAATTTCTTTGCGAAGCACTCGGCATCTCTTTTTAGCAGGGTGTTGAAAAAGTCCATGGAAGAACAAATATTCATCTATCGGACCCGTGATCTGAGCCGCTTTCATTCCGCTGCAAAGCCTCTCAATGACTTTATGGAAAGCGACGTCTTACAACCTGAAGATAAGCCGGGAGAGCAACAGTATTGCAAAGTGACCGCCATGTCATAGCCTGACGAAGGCAAGTGAAGCAATGCGCTGGGTTCCGAGCTACCAACTCTATAGTCCATGGATGAGCCTGAAATTTGAACCTCACCCTTGAATAGAAATGTCTGAACCCGCCCGGCTGTGCACCCTCCAAGCTGAGCCGGGAATTCGAGCTGATATAGATCGGTCTCCGCATCGCCAGACTCAATCTGATTCAGCTTGACTGAATATTCCTCTGCATTCCCATGCGTAACCTCTGTATTCACTGGCAATCCTGCCGATAATGCGCAGACGGGAAACATAAAAAGCAAAGCTGCGGGAGTGCACTTCAACATGATACTGGTATCTCATAACAGTAAGTAGACAGCAAAGTGCTGTGTTTAAAAACATCACTTTGCCGCCTATCCCGCTTGCACCATACCCTGACATTGTCGTAAGCGGAGGGGCAAAAGCGCCCTTGATTCAATAACATATCACCATTTATTAGAACGCGCCGGCCGTATTTGGCTGGGTGATAGACGGCAGATTGCCGTCTATTTGCGGACTTGACATCTACGTCGTGGCAGCGTTTCTGAGCCAACTCACCGTCCATCGGCCGGTGGCGCCGGTTACATAGAATCATGCGTTCAACGCCTTGGTTTTTCTCTACAAGGCGGTTCTCGAACGCCCCCTTGGCGATTGTACTGGCATCGTCCGCGCCAAGCGCCGCCAGCATCATATGGACGCGACGATGGGGGTTTTTGGCTGCAAAAACGATTTTAGCTTTCACAATTCGCCTGATTGTGCGCCCGGTTTGCGATGATTGCAAGCTGCCAACCCATCATGCGCTGACCAGTCCCGTCGGTCCCGGTCTACACGTTGACGCGCCCTAGCAGGTTGTTGAAAAACGCCATCCTGGCGTTTTTCAACGTCGCTTGCGAAAGGCGCGACTTTCGCTGCGCTCCCGAAATCAGCCACTGAGCAGCGCCTGATTTCGCCGGGCCATCCGTGGCCCGGATTAGCAGGCTGTTTTTCAACAGCCTGCTAGACCGATACCGCCGCGCCAGCAGATCCGGCACCATGCCCCCATGATCTACCCCCGCGCCCATATCGTCACCCCCGGCCAGTTGGGCTTCTACCACTGCATCTCGCGCTGGGTCCGGCTCTATCCGGGAAAGCCTCCGGCGTTGCCGGAGGTTTGTTGCACAGGCGGCCTGGCTGCTAAAGTTCAAGCTCCCTGCCGTTTAACGATCCACTCATCGATTACCCGTTCGAGCAGGGTCATCGGCAGCGCTCCGTTGCCCAGCACCTGGTCGTGGTATGCCTTAAGGTCGAAACGGTCGCCCAATTCGCGTTTGGCTTTTTCGCGCAGTTCTAGGATTTTCATCATGCCGACCTTGTAGGCCAGGGCCTGGCCGGGATTCACCAGATAGCGTTCGATCTCGGCCTCGACTTCCTTGTCGCCCATGCCGGTATGCGCGATCATGTAATCGATCGCCTCTTCGCGCGTCCAGTGACGGCGGTGCATGCCGGTATCGACGACTAGGCGAACGGCGCGGAACATCTCGGCTTGCAGGCGGCCGAGATTGTTCAATGGCTCGTCTTGAAAACCGGCCTCCCAGGCCAGGCGTTCGGCGTACAGCGCCCAGCCTTCGCTGTAGGCGGTGAACGGCACCAGGCGGCGAAACATCGGCAGTCCTTCGAGTTTCTGAGTGATCGCGATCTGGAAATGGTGCCCGGGAATGGCTTCGTGGTAAGCCAGCGTCCGCATCCCAAAACGCGGGATCTCGGTGACGTCGCGTAGATTGGCGAAAAACGCGCCGGGCCGTTGGCCGTCCAGCGATGCCGGTTGATAGTAAGCGCCGGGCGCGGTTTTTTCCGAGAACTCCGGCACCCGTTTGACCTCGACGCCGACCGCGGGCTTGAGGTCGAAATAATCGCCCATCGCTGCATTGACCTCGTCGATGATCGTCTGGTAATCGGCAAGAATGCGTTCCCGGCCTGCGTCGCTGTCGGGATAGAGCTGGTCGGCGCGGCCGGCGATCTGCTGCACCCGCTCGCCGATCGTTCCTTCGGTCAATCCTTCGGCGGCGAGGATCGCCTCCATTTCAGCGCTGATTCTGGCCACTTCGCGGAGGCCCAATTCATGGATCTCGTCGGGCGTCATATCGGTCGTCGTGTTTTCGCGCACCTGGTAAGCGTAATACGCGTCGCCGTCCGGCAGGCGCCAGACGCCGTCGTTGCTGGTCGCCTGCGGGGCGATGGATTCGACGTAAGCGATCAGTTCGCGGTACGCCGGATAAACGCGGTCGGCGATCGCTGCCGAAACTCCTGAGAGCAGCGTTTGTTTGTCGTCTTCGCCAAGCGCCTCAGCCGGTAGTTTGTCGAGTTTTTCGGCGAACGACGTGTACAACATGTTCTCGGCCGGCGGCGCGGCGATGAAATCGTGCATCTGTGACAGCACTTTTTCGATTGTGAAACGCGGCGGCAGGATGCCTTTTTCTTCGCGTATCCGTAGTCCCTCGATCACCTGGCCGAATTTTATTGGGAACAGTTCGAGCCGGGTGATGTAATCCTCGGCGTCGCCGCGGTTGTCGATCAGGTGCTGCTGAGCCATGAAGTTAGGCAGGCCGCTCTGCACGCCGAACATCTGATTGACCGGGAAATTGTGGTACATCCAGCGCATCCCTTCGACCTGGGTGCCCATGAAGTAGTCCCAAACGTCGTAGGATAAAAGGCGCTGTCCCTGGTAATCTTCGCGATCGTAGCGTTTGAAGACGGCGTACTCCCGGCGCCAGTATTCAGCTTGTTCGCGCTCGGCGGCGGGCGAAGAATCGCTGAATTCGTCGTTGTAAAAATCCAGTCCGAAGCGGTCGAGCAGGCGCAGGCTGGTCATCAGTTCGGGCTGCTGGAGCGCGAACTTGGCGAACACCCGGCCGTAGTACCAGTCGAGGCTGAGCGGCTTAAAATACCAGACGTTGACGAACAACGCTCCGCCCAGCACCACGACCGCGAGCAACAGGACGAGCGCCCATTTGAAGAACTTTTTCATGCCGTTTCCCCGTATTGTTGTGGAAGTCACCAATCGTAGCGGAATCCCAGCCTACCGGCATGCGCCGAAAGTCATGCCGGGGGGATGACCGGGGTCACTTGCGCCGTGTCCGGCCGTCGCCGTACCGCGCGACGCACTCGTCGAAATCTACGGAGAAGCCCGATTATTTTCCTCTCCTGTCGCCTAAGCGGCGTTCATTTCGTCTCGCTCATCGCCGTCAACACTTTACTCAGAGGATCGGCCGGCCCGCGGCTGAGCCGCAGGGCTTGCACGTGTTGGCGCTCGACGTCGGCTTCGATCCCGGATGCCGGAGCGCGGGCCAGTCGGCAGGCGGCGAGCGCGCCGCGCGCGGCAAGCACGTCCGGATGATCGGCGGCGAGGCGGGTGCCGAGAATCAGGTTGGCCTGCGCCAGTTGCGACAGCGCCACTTCGGGCTGCGCCCGGGCGCAATTGGCGATGCCCCACCACATCAGCGTTTGGGCCAGCGCCGGGTGCGCTTCGCCCAAGGCGCGGCGGCGTAGATCGTATGCTTCACGGAACATATCCAGTGCCTGATCGCGTTTGTCCTGATAAAAAAACACGCGGCCGATATTGTTCAGCGCGTAACCGCGCGCCGGGTGGTCCGTATCCAGGATGCCGTCTTGTATCTGCAACGACTCCCGGTAATAACGCAACGCCTTGTCGAGGTCGCCGCGGGCTTCGGCGACAAGCCCAAGGTTGTTCAAATTACCGGCGACGTTGAGATGGTTGCGGCCCAGAGCCGCCTGGTGGATGTCCAAGGCCCTGTTGAATAGCCGCTCCGCCTCGTCCGGGTCGTGGCGGCGCAGGCGCACCAGGCCGAGGTTGTTCAGCGTTTTGGCAATCGTCGGGTTGCCGGCCGCGAGCACCTGGTCATAGATCGCCAGTGCTTCGCGCAACGCGGCCTCGGCATCGAGGTCGTGACCCATATCGTAGAGGAGGGCGCCGAAGTTGCTCAAGCTGTCGGCGGTAAAACGATGGCGATCACCCAACACTTTGCGGCGCAGGGCGATGGTCTCTTTGAATTCGGCGGCGGCTTGCGGGTAGCGGGCCAAGGCATAGAGCGCCGCGGCGTGGGCGTCCATGGCGCGCGCCAGTTCGGGCAGATTGCGGTGCGGCAGGCGGCGGTGGGCGTCGATGGCCTGCGCGTAGCGGCTTGCCGCTTGCTGCAGGTCGCCGTTGGACCAGTGCCAGGATCCGGAGCGCAGCAAGACTTCGGCCTGCAACGCGGCGTTTTCGGGAGCGGCTTGGGCGACGGATTGTTCCGCGGCGGCGAATTCGGCGCCGGCTGCCGGCAGATCGCCGAGGTGCTGTAGTGTGGTGCCGTAGGCCAGGTGGACGCGCGTTTTGAGGTCGGCCGGCTCCGCGCCGGTCATCAGTTCGACAGTTTGTCTAAGGTGGGCGCGCGACGCTTTGAGGTCGGCCTTCAGAAACAACGTCTGGCCGACGAGCAGGCGAGCTTCGATCACCCGCTCTGTATCGCCCGTCGCGGCCGCCAGTTCCTGCGCGTTCTCCGCCAATTCCAGGGCGCTTTGGTATTCACCGAGATTGCTGTACAC
The DNA here is from genome assembly GCA_036832975.1 of Pseudomonadota bacterium. GTDB lineage: Bacteria > Pseudomonadota > Gammaproteobacteria > Xanthomonadales > Wenzhouxiangellaceae > DAITQM01. The sequence continues at coordinate 49,146 of DAITQM010000009.1, forward strand.
CTCGGCCAGCGCCGAGACCAGCGGGTATCGGCCCTGCGGATCGAGCGTGTCGTTATTGGCCAGTTGGGCCCGCCCTTGGTCGAGCAATTCGCGCGCCGTCGGGGTGTTTCCCGCGGTGCGGGTGCGATCAGCGCCGGCGAACAGCGCGGAGAGAAATCCCGCCGTCGTTTCGGCGCGCGTTAAATGGCGCTCGCTGGCGGCGAGGGCCAGGGCGGTTCGCCGGCCCTCCACGGCGAGCAGAGTGCCGAGGCCAAGCACCACAGTGGCAACGGCGCCGCCAGCCGCGATCCACCGCCAGTTGCGGCGCATGAACTTGCGGACCCGATAGCCGGCGGATGGCGGTTTGGCATAGACCGGGCGGTGGCTGCCGAGAGCACGCAGGTCGCGGATCAGGCGATCGACGTTCAGATAGCGCTCTTCGGCTTCGTAGCGCACGCAGCGGGCGATGATCCAGTCGAATTCCGGCGGCCGGCGCCGCCGGCCCGGCAATGCCGGCAAATTCGGTGGACCCTGACGGATCGCTTCGAGATAGCCGGCGATCGGGTCCGCATGCGGGTCCTGCGCAGCATGGGGGTCCGGCGCTGGCGGCGGGCCGGCGGCACGCCCGAAAGGCGCTCGGCCGCTCAGCATTTCAAAGAGCATCACGCCGAGCGCGAAAATATCGCTGCCGATCCCGACCGGCCGCCCGGCGATCTGCTCGGGGCTGGCATAGCCGGGGGTGTATGAGCGGCTGGACGCTGCGTCGGCGTCGGGACGATGTTCGGAGAGCAAGCGGGCGATACCGAAATCCAGCAGCTTCGGCTGCAGCGCCCCGCTTTGCGGGTCCGGTTGCAGGACGATATTCGCCGGTTTGAGATCGCCGTGGACGACCAGTTTGCGATGGGCGTAAGCCACCGCCTCGCAAATGTTCAAAAACAGGCCGAGGCATACGTGCCAGTCTGGCCGGTCGGCGCCGCAATGGCTCGACAGCGGCAGCCCCGCGACGTGCTCCATCACCAGATAAAGCCAGCCTTCCGGGCTGCGGCCGGCGTCGAGCAGGTGGGCGATGCCGGGATGATCGAGGTCCGCGAGGATGCGCTGCTCGCGAGCGAACGCGGTGGCGAAGGTGCCACCGGTGATCAGCGGTTCGAGTATTTTGATCGCGACCTGGCGCTCGAAGGCCCCGTCGCACCGGTCGGCGAGATAAACCGTGCCGGTGCCGCCGGCGCCGAGCGCGTGCCGCACCTGCCACGGGCCGATCCGTGCCCCCGGCGCCGGGCCTGTGGCGTCGGGCAGCGGGGGGCGGTCCAGCGGATTGTCCCGCCGATTGTGATAATCCAGCAGGCTCTCCAACTCGAGGCGCATTTCGCCCGATAAATCGTGTTGTGCCGCCAGCCAGTCGCGTCTCAAGTCGGCGGGCAGACCGGCCGCTTCATGGAACAGGTTCCAGAGCTGTTTCCACGCTTCGGGTTTCACGGGAATATCCGCTGCCGATATTCAACTTGTGTACGACAAGCCGGCATTATGGCATGATGCAGACTAGAATCGATATCAAATGACGGGGGTGGCGATCCCTTGATCGAGCGGGAACACGGCATCCGTCCGGCCGGGACGGGGGGCGACAACCGGCCGCCTGGCGACCAGTTATCCGCCGGCATTTACCGTGAATTGCACGCCCTGGCCCGCCATTGCCTGGCGCGTGAACACGGGCCGTGCACGCTGTCGCCGGCGACGCTGGTCCACGAAGCGTATTTGCGTCTGAACGGTGGCGTCGCGCCGGCCGCGGCTGACCGCCGGCACTTCTTCGCCCTGGCCGCCATCGCTATGCGCCGGATCCTGGTCGATCATGCGCGCGCCAAACGCGCCGGTAAACGAATACCGGTGCAGTACCTGTGCACCTATTACGACGATCAACACCGGCTTGAGGAGCACTCGCTCGCCGCCGAGCAATTACTGCACCTGGATCAGGCCCTCGAGCGGCTTGGCGGGATCGACCCGCAGATGGTCAAGGTCGTCGAATTGCGCTACTTCGCGGGTTTAGGCGTCGATGCAACGGCGGCGGCGTTGGAGTGCTCGCCGCGCACGGTCAATCGCCTGTGGACTGCCGCCCGTGCCTGGCTGGCACGAGAATTGGGCTGACCCCGCTTTACCGCTTCGTGCCCGGTGCCATAAAGGCACATTATTGGTACCGGGTCCAATCCAGCCCGTTTCACAGCGCCTTTTGTTCTGACGGCCGAATGCTTTTGTCGCGGGGCGTTCCTGCGGCGGGCGCCTGGCGCGATTTTCCGGCTTTTACGCATTAAGCGGGTAGGGAACCATCGCGCAGGTCAAATACAGTGAAAGATCGTCCTACCCTCCGACCACCGGCGGTGAAGTCCGCGTCGCGGCTGCCACTCGTCATCCCGGCACTGCTTTTGTCCTCGGTCCTGGCCGCCACCGCTCAGGCGCAGACCGTCTATACCGCTCTGGTCGGCGATCCCGCGGTTTTCAATCATTACCCCGGGCCGAACGGCCTGGTGGGCGACGGCGACGATGTGGTCAGCGGTGATGTGACCTCGATCATCGGCTCCGATCCGAATTATTTTGCCGCCTTCAGCTTCGCTGCGGCGCAGTCGCCGGCGGCGGCCGCCGATCCGGCCATCCCGACAGGTTTCGACACGATCGCTTTTATCCAAGGAACGGCGACTACCGACGATGCCGTTGTCGCCGGCGGTGGGGGGTCGTTGTTTCAGGCACTCGCTATCCAGATCAGCCAACCGGTACAAGGGGCGCCGCTGCCGGGTGGCGCAACCGGCGCGGCGATCGCCGCCGTCAATGGCGGTGGTTACAACCCGGCGACCGGCGCCGTCACGACCGATCTCGGCATCCAGATCACCGTCCCGGTGTTTCCGATCCCGGTTCCTGTGACCTCGATGACGGCCGCCGGGACGGCGTTCGTGGTTCCCGCGGCGGATTTCGGCATGGGTGCGCCGACCGGCAATCCTTATGTCGATACCGTGCTCGTGCCGAAAGCCGCGGCGTTGAATGCCTCATCGTTGCTGTTTGTCGATGTGCAGGGCACCGAACCGGTGACCGGCGTCGCCTATCGCGTGGTGTTTGCCGGCGTCGCCGGCGTACCGGGCGCCGAACAGGCCGACCTGACGCTCACCAAAACCAGTTCGGCGGCCGGTCCCGTGGCACCCGGTGGCACGGTGGATTTCATGCTGACGGCCGATAACAGCGGTCCGGCCGATGCCACCGGCGTCACGGCCTTCGATCGCCTGCCGCCCGGTGTCGTCTGGCAAAACGACGATTGCGGCGCCGGCCCGCCGGATGGCAACGGCACACTGGTCTGGAATTTGGGTGCGCTGGCTGCGGCGGCGGCACCCGCGGTGTGCAACATCACGGTCCAATTCGCCGGCAGCGTCCTTTTCGACCGCCGCAACGGCGCCGCGGTTTACGGCTCGCAGTTCGATCCCGTGACCGCCGATAACATCGCCGAACTGCCCGTCGCCGTGCAGGCAGCGGCGCAAAATGGCCTCCAGCAGGCCACCGACCTCAGCCCGCCGACTTTGTTGCCGTCCGATATCGACTGTGACAATTGCCTGGGCGGCGACCAGACCATCGCCGACAACTTCACGGTCTTCACCGCCGGCACAGTGGATCAAATTCGCTTTTTCGGTTTCTATTTCGACCCGGCGAGCGGCGGGACCGCGGCATTCCCCGATCAGTTCACCGTGCAGATCCACGCGAGTCAAAGGACTTCCGGCGCGCCGGATGTCGCGGGTGTCCCCGGTCCGCTGGTCGCAACGGTGACGGCCCCGGTGAACCGTGAATTGACCGGTAACAATATCTTCGGCATCCCGGAATACCGCTACACGATCTCGACCTCGCTGAATTTGGCGCGCGGCGAATATTGGCTGGTGGTGTTCAACGATTCGAGCGCCGCCGGCGGCGCGCTGGATTGGTTCTGGGCGCTTGGCGTCCCCGACGCCGGGGGTCGGACGATCGCCGGCATCGCCGGCTCCACGACAACGCCGCCGGTGGGCTTCTGGTCGCCCAACCCAGGGTTCGAGATGGCGTTCGAGTTGGGCGGTACGGGACTGAGCCCACCGGTTGAAGTTCCGGCATTCGGCAAGTCCGGCCTACTGCTTCTCATCATGGTGCTCGGGGCGGCGGCATGGGGCCGTTTTCGGTACAGGCGGGGCGGAGAGCGGACATGACGGCGGCCGATGCACCGCTGACCGCGTTTTTCCAGGCGACACCGCTGCGCCGAAAGACGTATCGCAGAATCCGGCAGGTGTTCGATGAAGCGGCGGACTATTCGCGGTCCCGATTCGAACAGTTCACGCGGCGCTTCGCGGCGCCGCTGGCCGGCGACCTCGAACGCGCGTTGCGTTTCCCGAAGCTCGACAACATGAGCCGCGACGGCGCGGCTTCCAGGATCCTCGCCGCCGCCGCCGTCGATCTCGAACCGGATAAGGAACTGCTGCTCGAACTAGGCTACATCATGCAGTTGGGCAACGCCCACATGCTGTTGATCGACGAGGTGATCGATAACAAATTCGACGGCGATCCCGGCCGCGCCGACCTGCTGCCGGTGGCCGATACGTTCTACCTCGAATTCATCATCGAGATGCAGCGCCTCGTGGGCCACGATCCAGGTTTGAACGCCCGGCTGCGCGATCTTTATCAGGATGCTTACCAGGCGATCGCCTGGGAAGAACACCGCCACGTCGCCCGCTTGAGCGGCTACGGCCCGGAAGACTTCGTCAAGATTCAGCAGAAGTGCGCGCCGCTCAAGTTGGTTTTTTATCCGATCCTGCGGGCCCGGGGCCGCCTCGATATGGAGAGCGCCATCGGCCGGGTGATCGACGAATTCGTGCTTTCCTGCCTGCTGCTCGACGATTTCAACGATTGGCGGGAAGATCTGCACAACCGGCGTTATACCTGGCCGCTGACGCTCGGTCTGGCCCGTCTCGGTATCAACGAGACCGCCGTGATCCCCCCGCTCAGCGAAACGTTTCTCCAGCGCCTCGAAAGGGCGATGTGCGCATCCGAAGTGCCGCTTCAGGTCTATCGCCGTTCTCTGGCCGCCCTCGAAACGGCGCGCGCCGGCGCCGAATCGGTGCTGCCGACCACGGCATTGTTGCTCGGTGAACGCCTCACCGAACTGCGCCGCGGTGTACGCCGCCTGATCCAGGCTCAGAACCTAATGTTGGACAGCGCCGCGTAGTGCCTTGGTGAGGAATCTGAACTTGGAGCATTGTGATGGAAGAATTGTTTGACGAACTCGGAATCGACATGCAGCAGCATCTGCAACTGCTGTACACACTCGATCTTGACCAACTCGCCGCGGAAGTGGTGCGGGGATTGCTCGATCTGGTGCCGCTGGCCGGTGGCGGATCATGGGAGCTTTGACGATGAAACACTTGTTGCTAACGGCGGCAATCGTCGCCGCGGTTTTGTCAGGCGCCGCTGCCGGCGGCGATGCCTGGGTCGGCCTGGACACCGTTTCCGGTAACCTGGCACTGGAAGTGAAATTGGGTTATAGAGACGGCAGCAACGAGCTGCTTTATGCCGGCTTGTGGAACAGTGGGCCGAACACCAACGTCATCGAAGTTAAAAACCTGCAGGCGAGCCCCGCCGGGGTGTCCGTCGGTATGAGCGTGGACAATGCCGACAACGGGGCGCTGTTTGCCATGGGCGATTGGTGCATTGGCCCCACTTTCGCCGTGCTGCCTTATGTCAAAGACTTCAATGTCAACGTTCTGCGCTACAACCTCGGCGACGGAACGGTGGCGACATTGCAGATCCCGGCATCGACGGCGGATCAATACACCTCGACCGACTGCTTCACGCTGAACAACAGCAGCGAGTTCGTCATCGCGGCCAATAATTTCGATCAGAAACGGCTCGACTATTTCCGCAGCCTTGACGCGGGACTGAGCTGGAGCCTGTCTCTCACCTACAAACCGCCCGGCGCTGACATCATCGACGCATTCGCCGGCGGATTCCGCGACACTCACGGGGCCATCGACGACCAATTGATCGGCAGCACTTATCAGCGTGCCGACGGTGCTCTGGAATCGGTGGGCCTCGATTGGGCAGGAAACGTGTCGGGGCTGACGCCGCATGGGGATCATTCGAGCTTTGTCGGCAACGGTTTTCTAAAAGAAACGGATGGCCTGCAATTTAATCCCTTCGCCTTAGGCGTGGTCAACCTCGGCAGCGAGGTCGCGGCTGGATCGATCGACATGGCCGATGGTACTTTCGATTTCACTTTCGTCAATAGCGTTGCCCCCGGATTGTTTTTACCGTTCCAAGGAGTCACACTCTCGCCCTTCGATAACAAAGGAAATGCCGAGGTTCACTATTTCTCTTCCCGTCATGCCCGGATTTTATTCGATAGCGGTTTGGGCGCGCCTGAATTGATCGGCGGTTATCCTTTCCAGGATAACGGCGGACCGGTGGACAGCGCGGCCAGTTCGGAGTTGGCGCGGATCTTTGTCGCCGGCATATATCAAGGCGGTAACCGCGGCGCCGGCGGGCCGGTGACGGCGGTGGCGACGCTCGATCCAGCCGTCGTTATTGCCGGCGGAGGGGCGGCCGCCGTTCCGGCGCTCGATCTTCGCATGTTGGTACTCCTCGGCGCGCTGCTGCTGGTGGCCGGTGGCCTGGTACTGCGTCGCCAGTCGAGTATGGGAACCCAGGTCGATGTGAGAGAATCGCGGTGGGGCGGGTAGGTGGGTTAATTTTGGGGCTGGCCACCGCGTTGCTGCCGTGCACTGCAGCGTTCGCGGTGTATCACCAGCCGGTGCAACTGCGCACCGCAAAGGGCGAGGTGATCCCGCGCAGCAGTTTGTCGTTTACACCGTCCGCGGGCGGTGACGTGACGGACGGTCCGGTCGCGATCGAGCAGGATGACAAAGACCCCGGCCTGATCTGGCTGGTATTCCCCGGCGACGCTGCGGTGCCTGGGACGCTGACGATTGCTGCGGCGGATCGGCAACTCGTGATTGAGTTGCCGGTTGCCGTGGCGGGTGAAACAGTGGTCGTCGATGTCGAATCCGGTACGGCGCAACTGACAGCGTCCACCGGCAGTAGCGCGATCAACGACGAGATCAACGACGATAGGGCGGTCGGCCAGTCCACGAACGATCATCACGCATCGGAAACGGCTGACGGTTTCGATATCACGCCTTACCTCACGCCGCTCGAGATCGGCCCGCGCGCCGAAATCGGCACCGAAACCCTGGGGCAAAAAGCGGTGAAAGGCGTGGTCGGTACAGCGCTCGGCGGCTTTCTAGGCGGCGGCACGCGCCGCTCGTCTTCCGCCGCCGGCGGGCCGAAGACAAAACGCGACCCAGCACGCCGCGCGGCACCCTTGATCGTGAACAATCAGGAAGCAGAAATCACGCTCGGCCTGCGGTCCATCTGGACCGACGACGGGTTGTTGATCAGTTGCAATATCGAAGAGGCCGATGAGCGCGGCACGTTCCACTATATTTACCTACTGGACGAGGCTGGACGGCTTTTAGCGCCGAAGAAGTTCGAAATCTTCAAAATCTGGCAGCAGCATACGCTGACCGTCAGTTGGACGCGCAGCGAATATGTCGATGGCGCTTTAGTAAGCCGGACGTCAGGGGGGTGGAGCGAGCGTTGGACGACCGATCTCGGTACGTTTACCCGCCACGCCGGTGGTGAAACTACCGCTGCACCTGGTCTGTGGCAATTGGCCGGTTACGACCGGGCCCACGCCGGGTTGCGGAGGATCGGCGCCTTGTTTGAACTGAGCCCCGAACAATTCGCCGCCCTCGGCCGGGCGACACTGGTGGTCCACATCACCCGGCCCCGCCTCGATCCAGTCGTGACGGTGCCGTTCGCCGCATCGCTCTTCCCGGCCGGCGCCGACTCCCCCGATCTGATGCACTTTGTGACGCCAGTAATGATTCCTCCGGAAGAAGACCCATGATTAAAACGGATGGGGTTATTTACCTGATCGCTGCCGCCGTACTGTCGGTGGGGATCGCGGGCCAGGCGGCGGGTGATGTTCCGGATGATTTCAAGATTGTGTTGTCAGCCAGCCCGCGGCTGCCGAGTGCGCCGTTCGGCGGGCAGACCGTGGAAATCACCGCCGCTGGGGCGGTGTGGCTGTCGGCGGTCAGAACGCCGGATGGCGAGTGGCCGGAGGTCCGTCTGGCGATCGAAGCGGCGGCGGTCGAGCGCATCTGGAACGCGGTCGTCGCGCACGATTTTTTCAACCTGCGTCCGGAATATCGCGACCCTGAGGTAATGGACGGCGATTTCGCGGCGCTCACCGTCTGGGCGGCGGGCCGCAAGCATCAGGTCAAGACGGTCAATATTCGCGTCATCGATTTCGATCTGATCAGCGTTGCGATCAACGCCGAGCTGCCGAAAGATAGAGTGGTCGTTTACAACGCCCTCGTCATTCCGCAATACAAGGAAATGAAGCGATGAGCGGCGCATTGCGGGCGTTGCGACGCCCGGCCGTCGCCGGGGCACTGGCCTTTGCCGGTTTGTTCATCGCGTTCAGCTCGCCTATTACCGCTCAGGTCAGTAAGGAGCAGACCGGGCCGTGCGAATTCACCTTCACGATCCCGATCGAAATTTACGGGCCGCGCGCCACGCCGGAAAACGCCGCCGATTGGAAAAAACAGATCGAAGAAGTATGGAACGGCCCGACCGAATCGATGGCCTTGAAAATCTTCGAGGATTCGCAATTACGCAAGGATAATCCGGAGCTTTTCAAAAAACCGCGCGACATGCGCGACACGATCCGCCGGGTGTATCGGGAAATGTTCGGTGACGGTATGCAGATTAATTGTTGCACGATCAAATTCGTTGCCGATATCCGGGTGCGTGCCGAAGACGTCGAACCAACCGCCGGTTACAACCAGGTGCATGCGATGCCGGCGCACTATGGCGAGTGGGATACGCTCGGCAAAATCCCGTTGCTTGGTGAATATATCGGGGAGTACCAGATTCAGTGGTTCCGCTCGAAAGTCTATCATCGCCCTGATGCGCCGGACGATTTACCGGGCGGCGAATGGGCGCACGAGCCGGACTTTCCGGCTTATGCCCATGAAGTCGGCCACCTGCTCGGTATCAAGGATTATTACCAAGACAAAGTGGACGAAAACGGGCATACCCACAGCGAGGCGCTGCCCGGGCACGAAAACGACCTGATGGGCGGCGATATGCAGGGATTTCTCAAAGACGAACATCTCAAACAGATTCTCGACTTCCACAATGTGACCTGCAATTGCTGCCCGCTCTCCGGCCTGGATGCGATGCTCCAGTCATTCGCAATCACTTCCCGCGCCGCCGGCGACGCGATGGTGGCGAACAATTGCGCCGTTCTACGGCAAACGTTGAGCGATCTCGAAGACCAGCGACGCAACGCGCAAGCGACGCCGCTGCCGATCATGGACAAATACGACTTCCTCAAACGGCTCGACGAGAAGATCGATCAGGTGCGCAAGGCGTGGCTGGCCTGCACGCCGGAACCGAGCGAATCCCTGGTCACAGGCGGCTTTCAGGAATACGGCTTGTCGACCGATTCCAGTACGTTTTGCACTTACGACAACGGCTTGCCGACGCCGATCGACGGCCTCGGCGCACCGCCGGCCGGCACTTCGACGCCGGGCACAACGCCGGGTAGCACGCCACAGCCGGGCGGCGGGATCCAGGGGCCGCCGGCGGGTGGCGATGAGCCAGAAACGACCCCACCGCGTCCCGGACTGGTTCCCCCACGCCCTGGGTTAACACCGGTGGTGACCACACCGCCGCCGCCGGGGGGTGACGTTGGCGATCGACCTCGTGAAACGCCGCCGCCGGCTGAAGATGCGCCGCAAGACGTTCCCGTCACGGTCTATATGAAGGCGAAAAAATCGGTGTTGCAGGCGGATGGCACGCGGCTCGTCGACAACGCGCCCCAGCCCGGACAGCGCCTCAAGCTGATCGTCCCTGATCTACTGAATCCGGCGTTGCCGCTGGCCGGCAACGACAAGGATATTGCGAGCGGCGCGGCCGATGACCCGTTGCAATGCACGACCGACGACAACGGCGAATGCGAAATCGAAAGTTTTGTCGTCAGCGGTTCGCGAATCAATAGGATCGATATCGAAGTTCCGGTGCAGAACGTCAAAGGCGGCGTGATTGCGGCCGGCGACACCACCACACCTGAGGTTCCCGAAGGCGGTGAGGTCACCGGTCGCTTCACGCTCGGCGGCAAGGACTACCTGCGCTTGCGCTGGGACGCCGGTCTCGATCTCGGTTACCGACTCAAACTCGACGGCCAGTACGATTGGCACGAAGATTTGTGCAAGGACGAACAGCCTGGGCCGTGGAGTGTCGTCGATCTTGGCCGATTCCGGCAGCCGGAGCACAGCCTGCCACACAAGATACTATCCCGTGATTTATTGCACCGGCCGGCGGCGGGCCCGATGGGGGCGGGAGAATAGACGATGTATCGCTCGATCATTCGTTTTCCCGGCCGGTTGCTCGGCGCACTGCTGCCGGCCGCCGTTGCCATTGCCGCCGGTGCACCGCCGAACGATCCCTATTTCACCGCCGCAGGCAGTTGGGGGCAGAGTTACCCCGATCAGTGGGCGCTGCACCGTGTCGGTTTCGATAATAAACCGGATAGCGCCTGGCGGCTTCTCGGTAACCGGCTCTCGCCGGTCATCGTCGCGGTGATCGATACCGGTCTCGATTGGAACCACGCCGATATTTCCTGGGAGAACATTTGGCGCAATCCGCACGAAGTGCCGGACAATGGGATGGACGATGACGGCAACGGCTATATCGACGACGTGATCGGCTGGGACTTTTATGCCGGCGGCAATAAACCATGGGACCACGACGGGCACGGGACGTTCGTCACCGGCATCATCGCCGCCGGCACGGACAACGGCGCCGGCATCGCCGGCATCAATCCGCACGCCAGGATTATGGTGCTGAAGGCGTTGAATACCTTCGGCCATTCACGCGCCTCTTATCTGGCCGAAGCGCTGGTTTACGCCGCCGACAACGGGGCGCGCATCGCCAATCTGAGCGTTGGCGGCAAAGGTTTGACGCCTCTGGAGCGCGAGGCGGTCGAGTATGCGAGCGGCAAAGGCGTGCTGATCGTGGTTGCGGCGGGCAACGAAGCTGTGCGCACCGAAGAATTCGGGATGGCCGGTTTGCCGCAAGTGCTGACCGTCGCGACGACCGGTTTGGACGACGAACGGGCGATTTTTTCCAATTGGGGTGGCAGTGTCGATCTCGCCGCACCCGGCATGGACATCCTCAGCCTGCGCGCCCGGCGCACCGATTTCATGGCCGGGATTCCGGAAATCGAGTACGAACCGGGAGCGGCTTACGTCGGCGCCGACAAACGTTATTATCGGGCCAGCGGCACGTCGTTCTCGGCGCCGATCGTCACCGGGATCGCATCTTTGTTGCTGGCCAAAAACCCGGCGCTCGGTAGTGACGATCTATCCCGGATATTGACACAATCGGCGCGCGACATCGAAGCCCCTGGCGTCGATCAATACACCGGCTACGGCCTGGTCGATGCACGGGCCGCGTTACAGGCCGATCCAGGCTTTTTCATTACCGCCACGATCGACGACGTCCGGATCGTCGCCGCCGAGTCCGGCCAGGCGGTCGAGGTGATCGGCAGCGCGCAGGCCGACCGGTTGGCGCGCGTTGCATTGTATCTGGGCGCCGGTGAGGCGCCGCGGGAGTGGCGGCCGGCGGTCGCGGAGTGGCGCGAAGCGGTGGACAATGGTGTCCTAGGCCGCGTCCCGGCCGCCGCTTTCGCCGGCAGCCCCGTCTGGATCCTGCGCCTGGTCACGACTCACCGTAACGGCCGTAGCCGCGAGGCCCGCTACCGCATCGATTTGGACTAACAGGTTGTTGAAAAACGCCATCCTGGCGTTTTTCAACGTCGCTTGCGAAAGGCGCGACTTTCGCTGCGCTCCCGAAATCAGCCACTGAGGAGCGCCTGATTTCGCCGGGCCATCCGTGGCCCGGATTAGCAGGCTGTTTTTCAACAGCCTGCTAACCTGCTGATTTGGTCGGGGGCGAGCATGGCCCCCCGCTCGTCATTCCCGACGCGCCCGTGATAAAACAGAGCCTCATTGATGCAACGATTAGGTTAACCCAATAGTTGCATAAATTTTGCTCGATTTACTCGGGCACTCCTGTCCTCGCCCTTCGGGCCCGCTTCGCGGTTCAAATTGCGTTCCAGACGCATTTGTCAGGGAATCAGACAAGCTGCACTCGCCAGCTTGACCGAGAATTCCGGGAACTTATGCAACAATTGGGTGAAGTAAATGATGACGTCGTTCACCGGCTTGCCGAAAGACTATTTCGCTTTCTTCAAGGAGCTCGAGGTCAACAACAACCGCGAATGGTTCAACGACAACAAGCAGCGGTTCCGCAACAGCGTGCAGGAGCCGTTGGCAGCCTTCGTCGAGGCGATGGCGCCAAAGCTGAAGAAGATATCGAAACATTTCGTCGCCGATCCGCGCCTGAACGGCGGTTCCGTATTCCGGATTTACAAGGACGTGCGATTTTCAAAGGACAAGAGCCCATACAAAACCCACGGCGCGGTGCAGTTCCGTCATACGCTGGGCAGGGACGTCCATGCGCCGGGATTTTACGTGCATCTCGATCCTGACGAGATTTTCTATGGCGGTGGCGTTTGGATGCCGCCTGCACCGGCGCTGTTGAAAGTTCGCGAAACGATCCGCGACAAGGGGCAAAAATGGCTGAAGGCGAAAACCGGTGCCGCCTTCGATCAGCGTTTCGGACAGATACGCGGCGATCAGTTGACGCGCCCGCCGCGCGGCTTCGATGCGAACCATCCGCATATTGAGGACATCAAACGCAAGAGTTTCTTCGCCATGGCCGAGGCGAAGCCGTCGTCGGCGAGAAAGGCCGAATTTGTCGACCACGTCGCCGAAACTTTCACGGATGCCAAACCACTGATGAAATTTCTTTGCGAAGCACTCGGCATCTCTTTTTAGCAGGGTGTTGAAAAAGTCCATGGAAGAACAAATATTCATCTATCGGACCCGTGATCTGAGCCGCTTTCATTCCGCTGCAAAGCCTCTCAATGACTTTATGGAAAGCGACGTCTTACAACCTGAAGATAAGCCGGGAGAGCAACAGTATTGCAAAGTGACCGCCATGTCATAGCCTGACGAAGGCAAGTGAAGCAATGCGCTGGGTTCCGAGCTACCAACTCTATAGTCCATGGATGAGCCTGAAATTTGAACCTCACCCTTGAATAGAAATGTCTGAACCCGCCCGGCTGTGCACCCTCCAAGCTGAGCCGGGAATTCGAGCTGATATAGATCGGTCTCCGCATCGCCAGACTCAATCTGATTCAGCTTGACTGAATATTCCTCTGCATTCCCATGCGTAACCTCTGTATTCACTGGCAATCCTGCCGATAATGCGCAGACGGGAAACATAAAAAGCAAAGCTGCGGGAGTGCACTTCAACATGATACTGGTATCTCATAACAGTAAGTAGACAGCAAAGTGCTGTGTTTAAAAACAGCACTTTGCCGCCTGTCCCGTTTGCACCATGCCCTGACATTGTCGTAAACGGAGGGGCAAAATCGATTTTAGGTTTCACAATTCGCCTGATTTTGCGCCCGGTTTGCGATGATTGCAAGCTACCAACCCATCATACTCGCACGAAGCCGATTCGGGACGAAGCCGATTCGGGACATTCACGAATTTGTCTGCCGACGCTGACCAGTCCCTTCCAGCCGATTCGAGACAGTCATGACTCTGTCAGCCGCCGCTGACAAGTCCCGTCGGCCCCGGCCTACACGTTGACGCGCCCTCGGCCGATACCGCCGCGCCAGCAGCTCCGGCACCATGCCCCCATGACCTACCCGCGCGCTCATATCGTCACCCCCGGCCAGCCGGGCTTCTACCACTGCATCTCGCGCTGCGTTCGCCAGGCCTGGCTGTGCGGCCGTGAGCCGCTCAGCGGCCGCGACCTCGACTACCGCCGTGCCTGGATCGAAGATCGCCTGCTCGAACTGGCCGAGATCTTCGCCGTCGCCGTCTTCAGCTACGCGGTGATGAGCAACCACTACCACGTCATCGTCCGGGTCGATCCCCATCTCGCCGAGCGCTGGTCGGACGAGGAGATCGCCCGCCGTTGGGTCCGGCTCTACCCGGCCCGTCGGAGCGGCAAGGTGGATGAAGCGGCCACCGAAGCCCGCTACCAGGCGCTATTGGCCCATCCGGATCGGCTGGCCGAGGTGCGCCGGCGGCTGGGCAGTCTGAGCTGGTTCATGCGCCGCTTGAACGAGCCGATCGCCCGCCGCGCCAATCGCGAAGACGAGCGCCAGGGGCACTTTTGGGAAAGCCGCTTCCAGTGCCAGGCCCTACTGGATGAAGCCGCCGTCCTGGCCGCCATGGCCTATGTCGATCTCAACCCGCAACGCGCCGGTATGGCCCCGAGCCTGATCGAATCCGACCATACCGCGGCGCAACGGCGCCTGAAAGGAGCCGAAGCCGAGCCCGAGACCTTAAAAGCACCGCTCGCCCCGATCGCCGGCCCGGCCCCGGCAGGGGTACTGCCGTGCAGCACCAGAGAATACCTGGCCCTGGCAGCGTGGACCGGGGAGCAGGTGCACAAGGGCAACCAACCCAAACCCGCCGGCCGCCAGCCTGCCGGCCCATCAAGCGTAAAAGTACTGCGCCGGGTGCATCTGAATGACCGCCAGTGGCTGTGGCAGGTGCAAGGCATTGGCAGCCGCTACTGGCGAATGATCGGTTTGCTGGGCAACCTCAAGATCAAAGCCCAAGAACTGGAACAACGCTGGCTGAAGGGCATCGGCAGCGCCCGGCGGCTGGCGTTGATGCAGACTTAGCTGTGGGATGAGCGGGCGGGATCAAGCCCGGTCTGTTGCCCCAACACATTGCTCCTAAACGATGACCCCGGGCCAGCGCTGCCCGGTGGTCGATCACGTCAGCAACGCCACAGCGCCATGATCGCCAGGTGTTTTTCTACGCTTTCACTATCCCTTTCGTCCCCGTTTTCTGAAGAAAGAACGAGTGACCTGTCGAGTGACCTGCCGAGGTAGGGCGGCAGAGTGGCCTGTTGGGTCGTTGTCGGGGTTATCGTGACTGTCCTCGATTGCCGGTCGGGATTATCGCGACTGTCCTCGATTGCCGATCGCGACTGTCCTCGATTGCCGGTCCTCGATTGCCGTGATCTGCGCTATACGCTGGAGCTGGATCTTGAAGAGGCGGTGCGCGGGGTGACGCACGAGATTCGTGTACCCGGCATCGGAAAATGCTCCAGTTGCGGCGGCTCGGGGTCGACCAGCGGCAAGATAAAGTCTGTTCCACCTGCGGCGGCGCCGGCCAGGTGCGCATGCAGCAGGGCATCTTCTCGGTGCAGCAGACCTGCCCGAACTGCGGCGGGTCGGGGCGCGAGATCAGCGATCCCTGCAATGCCTGCGATGGCACCGGCCAGGTACGCGAAGCCCGCACCCTGCAGGTCAAGGTTCCGGCCGGCGTCGACAACGGCGATAGCATCCGGTCGTCCGGCGAGGGCGGCGCCGGCGCCCAGGGCGGTGCCTCAGGCGATCTGTACGTCGATATCCAGGTTCGCGGACATCCGATCTTCCAACGCGACAGTGACGAACTCTACGCCGAGATCCCGATCCCGATGACCACCGCGATCCTGGGCGGCGAGATCAAGGTGCTGACGCTGGAAGGATCGGTACTGCTCAGAATCCCGGACGGCACCCAGACCGGCCGGACGTTCAGGCTCAATGGCAAGGGCGTGCAATCGGTGCGCAGCCACCGGCAGGGAGACCTGATGGTGCGCGTGGCCATCGAAACCCCGGTCAACCTCACCCGCCGCCAGCGCGAACTGCTGCGCGAACTCCAGGAAAGCCTGGAAGGCGACAAGGCCAGCGATCACAGCCCCAAGAGCCGGAGCTGGACCGATTCGGTCAAGGATTTCTTCGAGCGCATGGGGCTTTGAGCGATCGCGCCGGGCGGAGCCGATTGTTTTAGCCGTTGACAGAGCGCTTCGCGAGTACCTGGAGCGCCGGCCTGTCAATCGCCCGAACGACGATTGCGCCATTCCCGCGGCGTTGCGCCCATGAATCTGGAAAATGCCCTGGAGAACGCGGAGACACTGCGAAAGCCGGTTGCGTACGCGATTACCGATACCTGTTCATCAGACCCGGACAGAAGTTCGGCGGCATGTTTCAGGCGTACCTCGCGGATCAGTTCGGCCGGGCTGGCGGCGTATTGCGCGGATGCCCGTCGATACAGCACGCTGCGGCTCATGCCAAGCTTTCGAGCCAGATCGTTCACCGAAAACTCCGCGTCGTCGAGGTGCAGCAGCACCACCAGTCGAATTCGCGCCTTGAGATCCGAATCCGGACACACGTCCATGTCCATGGCGTTCCGGTCGTCATCCTCTGCGCTCCGGGAGTTGCCGGGGTTTGGTTGAATGGCCCGGGCGGGTGATGGACCGCTTGCATTTGTCGCGTCCCCGGCGGTGGGCTCGCCGATTTCGTCGAACTGGTGGATCAGACGGGTCAATATTCGGACCTGCGCTCGGAATTTTTTTGCCCGACTTGCGGGCACCGGGCCGCTTTTTGTCTGCAGCAGCGGTTCCAGCGCCGCATCCAGGGCCGCCTTGAGTTCACGGCCGATGGCGTGAAGCGCGGTTCGGTGGTGGAAATCGGCTCGCTGCAGGGATTCGGTCAGCTGCGCCAATTGTCGCGTGGCCTTGTCGAGTTGGCTGGAGCGCTGCTCGATGGAATGCTCCAGCGCTAGCTTGCGCCGCCGGGCGATCCGCCAGATCGCGATGATCATCAGCGTGATCAGAACAAGCAGCATGGCGCGCGCCGCGGGGTGTTCATGCAGACGATACTCGGCCGTGAACTCCAGTCGCGCGGGCGCGCCGGACCATTGCGTGTACGGGTAGCGCGCGCCGACTTCAAGGCGATGCCGGCCTGGCGGCAGTTCGCGGAAACTGATCTGGCGCTGATGGCCCAACTCGTGCCATGGCGAATCTGCACCGAGACGATAGCGGAACTGCACGTTCTGTGGTTCGGCCAGGGCGATCGCGCTCAATTCCAGATTCAGATGGCGGGCGTGACGGTGCAACCGAAGTGGCCCGCGGGCCGGGCCATCGGCCAACCGGATACGCGCCGTCAGCGGAACATCCGGACTGGCGGTTTCGGTGTCAGTGCGGATCGACACCAGTCCAAGTTGGTTCGGAAACCAGATTCGCCCGTCGGTGGTCATGGCGCCGGCGCGGTATACGCCGCCATTCCCTTCGACGCTGGGCAATCCCTGGCGCTGGCCAAAGCGTGAAATGGCCGGAACGCGGTCGCTTCGTCCGTACAGGAATGCGAGCAATGAATCCAGTTCCACCTGATAAATGCCCGCATTGGTATTGACCCACAGGCGCTCCAGCGGGTCAACCAGCATGTAGTGGACGCTGTGGTGGGGCAAACCGTCGGTCGTGGACAGGCAGCGAACGACTTCCAGGTTCGGGTTCACCAGACACAGGCCGGCATCCTCGGTGCCCACCAGCGTGGCACCGTTCCCGACGCCCAGCAAGGAGCGGATGAATGCGCTGGAAAGGCCCTGCCGCGGAGTGATCCGGATTGGCGGCTCTTGAAATTCTGCGGGCTTGGGAAAGACCAGAATTCCGTCGCCGATGGTGCCAATCCAAAGCCGGCCCGAGCGGTCCTGGAGGGCGGTTCGGGCCGTCGCGAGAGTCACCGCCTCGGGGTTCCAGTCACCATTCGGCGCGCGCCGGTACAGACCCGCGGAGGTACCCGCCCAGACCGCGCCGTGCGCATCGCGGTGAAGCATCAGCACTTCGGCCTCGCCGCCGGGGAAATCCGGAACCGCGGGGCAATTCCCCGGAGCGTTCAGCCGGCACAGTCCGTGGCTGCCAACCAGCAGGCCGTCGCCATCGGAAATCACGTCGCGCGCCGCGCGCCTGATCAAATGCCTCCATTGACCGGTGGTTCGATCCAGCCGCGACAGCGCCGTCCAGCTCCCGACCAGGATGTCGCCGTCATGTTCGGTGACCAGAGTGATGTTTGGGTCGGGCAGACCGCCCGGACCCCGGCCCAGGGTCTCGATCGTGCTCTGCTTGAGCAATTGCAACCCCCGCAGCGGCTGGGCGATCCAGACCTGATCGAATCGATCGACCGTGAATGTCCGGATACGGCGCTTGGCGTGAAACATCAACCGGCCATCGCAAAACAGATTCATTCCGTCATTGATCCATCGGCGCCCCAGGGAATCCACGAAATGGATGCGGCCTGGACTGCGATCCGCATCGACGCTGGTGGCGCTGGCAACCTCCAGCGGCCGGATTTCCGAGCGGTTGATCAGGTGGGGGCCGGTCCCGGTGTCGGTGAACAGGTTCGCCAAAAGCCAACCCCGTGGGGTCCAGGCGGCCCGCAGCGCCCGGCGTTGCGGGCGCTTCCAGGTGGCCAGCCGCAGTTCCCCGCCCGCCGCCGTGGAGGAGTCGGCAAGACTGGCGCCACGCGCGTCGAGGATCAACAATTCTCCCTCAGGTCCGGTCGACAGTCCCAGCACCGGCCGCCGGGCCCGCACGGACAGGCGCTGGAACTGGGCGTCCCGGCCGGAAACGGCCAGCACGGCGCCGTCACGCGCGCCCAGCAACAGCCGTTCGGAGTAAGCGTCGACGTGCAGCGCGCTGAGCTTCAACTTCGCCCGTTGATGGGCCTGTTGTCCCGGGCGCCAGGTCCACAGCGTCCCGGATTGCGCGTCGATGAACCAGACCTGCTGGTCGAACACGGCGACCTGGTCAGCATTGGCGCGGCCGAAGCTTTGATAGGAGTGTTCACTCAAGTGGCCGAGTTGACCGTTTTCGAAGTGCACGACCACGCCTTCGACGGGCGCGGCATGGATGGCCATCAGGCGGTTTCCGGGCAGGGCCGGCTCGCTGTCGCGATTGAAGTGCCGAAAATCAAATCCTTGATAGCGGACCACGCCGTCGTAGGTGGCCAGCCACAATTGCTGATCAAGGTCGATGGCAAGATCCGCGAGCGACTCGGCCGGCAATCCGTCCGCCGCTGTCCATTGCTGCACACCGCGATAGGGCGACGCCGCATCCGACGGCAACGGCAGCGAAAGACAAAGGCAAAGGCAAAGAACATTCGACCGCCATCTCGTGCGTCTGATCACAGGAGTTTCTCGTTTGATTTATTCAAAGGGCATAGTAATTCAAAAAACGGGCACGGAATGATCGGGTTGGGACGTTGAGGCAAAAAACTGGGACGAAAAGGCGCGTTTTTTGTTTGCGCGAACGTTCCGGATTCGCGACAATTTGCCAAGACGAAATCTATGTCGACACGGGCCCGTACGGGCCGATTTGAATCCGCAGAGCAAGGGGGAAGGATGTCTAGCCCGCACGATTGGAATGTTTTCGCCGCGCCCGTTCGGTCCATCGCCACAGGTCTGGGACTGGTCAGTGTTTTTTTGCTTCAAGCCGCGATTTTCACGGCCGACGCCTTGGCCCAGGTTCCGCAGATCACCGAAACGGTGCCGGCCGAATCATTCCTGGGTGAGCAATTCTGCTTCGCCACCAATTTCACCAACCTCGGACCGCCCGGTTTCGGGCCCTATATCCGGTTGGAACTGCCCCCTCAACTGACCTTCGATTCGGCCACGATTTTCGGCACCGGCGGTGGCGTGACCACGGTCGGCATTTTTCCCGCCGCCCCCGGCAACCAATTGACCGATCCCAAGATCAATCAACCGGTCAACGGCACGCCGGGCAACAGCCTCAGAATTTTGATGTTTCCGGTGGGTTCCGTGGTGCAGGGCGGGCCGGACCTGCCGATCGACATCTGCCTGACCATTGATCCTTCGGCCACCGTCGGTGCGCCGTTGCCGGTGATCATGACGCCGGTCTATCAGTTCGGCGACACCGCGACCGGCGCCAACGGCCCGATTATTGGCACTGTGGTCAATCAGAGCGTCACCCCGACGGTGCTGCTCTTCAAGAAAACCGACGATGCGCCGGAAAGCGAGCGCCCGCCGGGCATGACCTGGCCGTACAGCTACACGCTGACCGCTGATATCGCCAATACCGCGACGATCAATCCGCTGGTGATTCGCGACGAGCTGCCGGCGGATTTCCAGTTTCAAAGCGGATCGATCACGATCAGTGGCGGCGCGGGCTGTTCGGTGACCCAGACGCCCCCGGTTCCGGGTCCGGGCGGGGTGCTGGAGGTGAGCTGCGTCGGCGCCACGGTGGGCACGACGTCGGCCAGTGACGTGCAGGTGACGTACTCCGGCTACATCACTGACGTGCTGGACGAGACGTTTTGTGAGATTCAGCCACAGGTCAACAACGCCAGCGCCCAGGGCACGTATGTGCCGCCGGTCGGGTCATCCCAGGTGCTGCCGCTGGCCACCGATCAGACTACGGTCAGCGCCGAGCACGTCGTGGTGCAGAAAGGCGTGACGCCAGGGTTGACGACACCGGGCTCCGCGCTGACCTACACGCTGAATTTTCAGGTGACTGATTTTGGCGATGTTTCGAACCTGCTCGTCACCGATACCATGCCTGACGGCATCGATTTCGTCAGCCACGGCAGCTTGAACGTGGCCGGCACGCCGGTGGCGATCACGCCATCGGTGACGGTCAACCCGGATTTCACCAAGACGATTATCTATGACATCGGGTCGGCGGCCGCGCCGGTGGTCGGAACGATCGCCGCCGGCAGCGCGATCACCCTGAGCTACAACGCCCAGGTGCGCCAGGACTTCCAGGCCACCGGCCAGCCGGTGCTGTCGGCCGATACGCTGAGCAATTCGGTCGTCGCCGATTACGACCTGGTGCAGGGCGCGACGGCCTGCGCCGATGACAGCGGCGCTGCGATATCGATCATTCCGGTCAATCTGCAGAAAGAGATCGTCAACCTGCAACCGTTTTATGTGCCCGGTGAACAGGTGCAGTTCCGTCTGACCATGGAGGTTCCGGCCGGCGACACGCGCAATATCCGGTTCGAGGACTTTCTGCCGCTGCCGGTGTTCGACGTCACCACCGTGAACCTCGCCTTCGGCGGCCCCGATATCCTCCGCGGGCCGAGCGACACGGCTAACCTGACACCCACCAGCATCACCATCAGTGCGCCCCAGAACGCGTTGTTTATCGACTGGCCCGACCTCAGCAGCACGACCGGCGAAACCATCCAGGTGGATCTCTTCGTCACCGTCACCGACGATCCTTTCGCCGACGGCCTGTTCCTGACCAATATTCTGCTCGGCAGTACCAACAACACACCGGGCGCCACGGCGACCAGCACCGGTCCGGTCAACTTCCTGGTCGGCGCGCCCGACATGGTGATCACCAAGGGCGTCTCGGCGACCACCGGCAATGGCGCCATTGCCCCGCCGCCGGCCACTTTGCCGGTCGACGGCGATATCACCAACGTCGATGCCGGCGACCAGATCACTTACGTGCTCACCGCCGAAAACATTGGCAGCGCTCAGGCTTTCGATGTCACGCTGACCGATGCCGGTATCCCCGAACTCACGGGCTGTACCGTGGCCTCGGTGCTCGATGGCAGCGGCGCGGCGCTGGCCTTCAGCGGCACCCTCGCCGGCGGCTTGCAACTGACCAATCCGCTGGCGGCCAACGACAACAACCCGCCCGGCGGGGGCGCACCGTATGCCGCCGATACCGCGCTGGTGACGGTCGACTGCACGGTCAGCGCCACCATTGCTCCCAATACCTCGTTCACCAACACCGCGACGCTGGACTGGACCAGTCAGCCCGGCGCGGCGATGTTCCCGCAGCAGTCCGACAGCGCCAGCGCCACCAGCCGCCAGGTCGGCCCGCAGAAGATCTTTGTCGCGACTTCGGAGCCGGGCACCAGCGATGCCGCCAGCCCGCCGCGGGCGACGATCGGTGAAATCGCACGCTACCGGCTGGCGCTGCGCATTCCCGAAGGCCAGATCACGGCGCTGCAATTGATCGACGCGCTGCCCTCGGGTCTGACCTTCCTAGACGACGGCACGGCACGCGCGGTGTTCGTCAGCAACGGCGCAGGCCTGAGTTCCAACACTCTCGCCGTACCCAACGTTGCCGGTAACGCCGCGACGCTGATCGCCGTGCCCAGCGGCAGCGTCAGTTTTGCGCTGCCGGCCGGCGCCATCAGCGGCGGGCCGTTCGGCAACGGCACCGATCCCACATTCAGCTTCGGCGATGTGACCAATGCCGATTCCGACAGCGACGACGAATTCCTGCTGGTTGAATTCAACGCGCTGTTCAACAACACCGCAGCCGGCAGCAACGATGCCGGCGACAACCGTAATAACAATTTTGTGGCGCGGAGCGGTGGCGTGGCACTGGGCGGCGCCTCGAACAGCATCCAGGTGCGCGTCGCCGAGCCGCTGCTGACCGTCAACAAGAACGCTACGCCCACCAGCGGTGATGCCGGCGATGTCATCGGCTTTACCATCACTGTCGGTGCGGCCAGCGGGAGCGACCGCAGTCCGGCCTACGAGGCCCGGTTGTTCGATACCTTGCCGGCGGGTCTAGTCGGACTGGCCGGCCTCAATATCGCACCGAATGCCGCATGTACCGGCCTGGTGACCACCGACAACACCGTCGGCGATACGCTTGATTTGAGCTTCTCGGAAGTCGCCCCGGGCTGTGTGATCACCGTCACCTTCAGCGCCACGCTGACCAACGCGGTGGCACCGGGCACGGTGATCAACAACACCGCTGCCGCCAACTGGACCTCGCTGCCGGGCAGCAACGGCACCACGGTCAACGCTACCGGTTCGGCCACTCCGGGCGTGCCCGGTGCCGGCGACGGAGAGCGTGATAATTCCGGCGGCGTCAATGATTACACCGCGGCCGGCAGCGCCAATGTCACCATCGACGCGGTGGTGCTGAGCAAATCGGTCGTCGCCTCTTCCGAGACGGCCACCGGCGTGACCGAGTTTCGTCCGATCATCGACGATCTGGCGATCGGTGAAAGCGCCACCTTCCAGATCACCGCGACCATCCCGGAAGGAACCACGCCACAAGTGGTGATGACCGACACGTTGCCGTTCACCAACGGCGTGATGCGCGTCGACAGCGCCTTTGTCATCACGGTGGGTGCTAATCTCTCGCCGGCTGTGCCCGCACCCGTACCCGCCATCGGCGACGTGCAGTTGGGTGACGGCATTAACGATACGGTGACCTTCGACTTCGGGCAGGTGACCAACGCGCCCGACGGCATCGTCGACAATAACGACCGCATCGTGGTTGCCGTCACCGCCACGCTGGTCGATGTCGTGGCCAACGCAAACGGCGATGCGCTGACCAATTCCGCGCTGGTGCAGTTTGGGCCGGGTCTGAACGCCTCGGCCAGTGCCGACGTCGATGTAGTCGAGCCGATCCTGGTCATCGACAAAGCCGGCAGCATCAACCAGGGCGATGCCGGCGATACGGCCACCTTCACGGTGACCATCAATCACACCGCGGCATCCAGCGCCGATGCCCACGACCTGGTGTTCACCGATCCGCTGCCCGCCGGGCTGGCCTTAAACCTGGCCAGCATCCAGGTGATCAGCGGACCGGCATTTGACGTCAACAGCAGTGCCGGCAATACCGTGGCCCTGGGCTGGGCGACGCTGCTGCAAGCCACGACCATCGTGGTGCAATACCAGGCCACGCTGACCAACGGCGTGATGCCCGGCGAAGCCGTGACCAACACCGGCACCATCGACTGGACCTCAATCGCCGGCGCTAATGCCGACGAACGCAGCAATACGGCGAACGAAAGCCACCAGATCCTGATCACCGATCCGGGCCTGCTCAAGACTGTGTTCTCAACCTCGGAGGCGAGTACCGGGAGTGGCGAATTCGGCGCGCCCGACGATCTGACCATCGGCGAACAAGTCACGTATCGCTTCGTGATCGATCTGCCTGAAGGCACCTCCAATTCCGCCGTGGTGAGCGACCAGTTGCCGACCGGCTCCAGCGTGTTGCAAGTGGTGTCGTCGCAAGTCGTGCGTATCGGCGCTAATCTCTCCGGTGCCGGTTTGCCCGTGGTGGGTACCGCCGGGGTCGAAAGCGATACTAACGCCGATACTTTCAACGATCGTGTCGTCTGGAATCTGGGTGATGTCTTCAACAACCCGGACGGCATCGCCAGCGCCGCCGACGAAATCGAGTTCGAGGTCGTCGCTATCGTGCTCGATGTGCCGGCCAATCAGAGCGGCGATGTCAACCAGCTCAATGTCGCGACGCTGACCACGGCGACTAGCACAGTCTCCGGCAACGCGCCGGTGGACCTGGTGGCCCCCGATCTCAATCTGGTCAAATCCACCGTCAGCCCCGCCGGCGGCTTCGTCGACGCCGGCGACATCGTCATCAACCGCCTCGATATCAGCCATACCGCTCCGTCGACGGCCGATGCATTCAATCTGGTGCTCACCGACACCCTGCCGGCGAGCCTGAGTTGGGTCGGCGATGGCACGGTGACCTCCGATTGCCCGGGCTTGATCACCGACTCCAGCGGCGCTCCGACGATCGTTTTCACCATCGCCACGCTCGATCAGCTCACCGCCGCGTGCTTCATCGAGTACCAGGCGAGCGTCGATATCACGGCGATGCCGGGCGAAACGCTGACCAACAGCGCGGTCATCGACTACGACTCGACACCGGTGTTTGTCGCCGGACAGACGCGCCGGCGCATGGATGCCGATACCGCCCAGGTGACCGTGCTGGCGCCCAGCCTGGTCAAACTGGCGATCGCCAGCAGCCAGCCCGACACCGGTATGGCCGTGGCCGATCCCACTTTGCTCGATCTGACCATTGGCGAGACCGTGACCTATGAGCTGACGGTCGTGTTCCCGGAAGGCACCACCAGCAATGCACTGGTCACCGACTTGTTGCCGGCCGGCGCGGGCGGGGTGCTGGAAGCGATCGGTGCGGTCGTGAGCACGGTCGGCGGTCAGCTTTCCACTACTTTGCCGGGCACTCCGATATTGAGTGACGCGCAACTGGCCGATGGTCTGGACGATACTGTCACCTTCGATTTCGGTACCGTGACCAACCAGCCGGATGGCGTCAGCGATGCCGGTGATCGCATTGTGGTCCAGGTGGTGGCGCGGGTCGCCGATGTGCCGGCCAATATCGCCGGCGTGGTGCTGACCAATAACGCCGATTTCAGCTTTAGCGGCGGCAATCTGACCGACAGCGCCGACGTGGAAACGGTCGAACCGGCCACCAACCTGACCAAGTCCATGGGGCCGGTCACCGACGGCGTTGTGCGCATCACGCTGACGGTGGACAACACCGGCACCGCTCCGGCCTATGATCTGCGCGTCGCCGACGTGTTCAGCGACAGCGCCTGGAATCTGGCCGGTTTCAATCCCATCAGCGTATCCCCGGGTTTCCGTCTCAGCCTGCTGCCGAATACTCCCGGTCCGGGTCAGCAGACGCTGGTGTTCGATAACGATCCGCTGGCAGTTGCACCGGCCGGCACCATCCCTGCCGGCACCAGTGTCAGTGCGGTATTCGAGATTCCGCTGGCGGTCCTGCCGCCGGTCCCGAACCCGTTGCCTAATCAGGCTGACCAGACCGCCGGCGACACCTTGCCCGGCGTCGATCCCACCGCCCGCGATCTGCCGCCCGACAGCAGCACGGCGCAAATCGCTCTGCCCGACCTGAGCCTGCAGAAATCGGCCGCCTTGCAGAACGATGCCGACGGCTCCGGCACGGTGTCGCCCGGCGATACGCTGCGCTATACGTTGCTGCTGAACAATAGCGGTGCCGCGGCCGCCACCAATGTGGTGATCGACGATGCGCCCGACGCCAACAGCGCGCTGGTGGTGGGCAGCGTGACAACGAGCCTGGGTACGGTCATTATCGGCAACGGCGCCGGTGACACCACGGTGCAGGTTGCCGTCGCCAGTGTGGCCGCGGCTTCTGCGGTCACCATCACCTACGACACGGTGATCGACAACCCGTTACCGGCCACTGTAACCCAGGTGGTCAACCAGGCAACCTTCGACAGCACCGAACTGCCTCCGGGGGTCAGTGACGATCCCGCTCCTCCGGGCACCGGCGATCCGACGATCGTACCGATCGTCGCCGCGCCCGACCTCAATATCACCAAGGACGACGGCGGCATCAGCACTGTACCGGGCGGTACCCTCGTCTGGACGCTGAGCTATAACAACGCCGGTAACCAGGATGCGACGGGGGTGGTCATCACCGACACTGTGCCCGCCGACAGCGTGTTCAATCCCGGAGCCAGCAGTGCCGGCTGGATCTGTGCGCCCGACAACAATCCGGGCAGCCTGTGCACCCTGACCATCGGCAATCTGGCCGCGGGCAACGGTGGCAGCGCGAGCTTCGCGGTCACCATCGACAATCCGCTGGCCACTGGCGTGACCCAGATCGCCAACACCGCGGTCATCGCCGACGACGGCAGCAACGGTCCCGATCCCACTCCGGGCGACAACCTAAGTTCCGACACGACACCGGTCTTTGCCGCGCCCGATCTCAACATCACCAAGGACGACGGCGGCATCAGCACTGTACCGGGCGGTACCCTCGTCTGGACGCTGAGCTATAACAACGCCGGTAACCAGGATGCGACGGGGGTGGTCATCACCGACACCGTGCCCGCCGACAGCGTGTTCAATCCCGGGGCGAGCAGCGCCGGCTGGATTTGTGCGCCTGACAACAATCCGGGCAGCGTCTGCACCATCTCCATCGGTACGGTGGCCGGCGCCGGTGGCGGCGGCAGCGTGGTCTTCGCCGTCACCATCGACAATCCGCTGGCCACCGGTGTGACCCAGATCGCCAACACCGCGGTTATCGCCGATGACGGCAGCAACGGCGCCGACCCCACTCCGGGCTACAACAGCGCCAGCGACGTCACCCCGGTGAACGCGGCGCCCGATCTCAACATCACCAAGGACGACGGCGGCATCAGCGCCGTGCCCGGCGATGTGGTCGCCTATACGCTGGCCTATCAGAACGTGGGCGATCAGAACGCCACCGGCGTGGTCATCACCGACACCGTGCCCGCCGACAGCGTGTTCAATCCCGGGGCGAGCA
>DAITQM010000009.1:76338-86788 GCA_036832975.1 Pseudomonadota bacterium
ACGGCAGCAACGGCGCCGACCCCACTCCGGGCTACAACAGCGCCAGCGACGTCACGCCGCTGGGCGGTGTGCCCGATCTCAACATCATCAAGGACGACGGCGGGATCAGCGCCCAACCCGGTGACGTGGTCGCCTACACCTTGATCTATCAGAACGTGGGCGACCAGAATGCCGCCGGCGTGGTCATTACCGAGACGGTGCCGGCCAATACCACCTTCGATCCGGCCACCAGCACCGCCGGTTGGGTCTGCGTGCCCGACAACACCGCCGGCAGCACCTGCACCTTCGCGGTGGGCGCGTTGCCCGGTCAAGGGGGCAGCGGCAGTGCCGTGTTCGCTGTGCAGATTGACGACCCACTGCCGGCCGGCGTGACGATGATCGACAATCTGGCGGCCATCGCCGACGACGGTACCAACGGCGCCGATCCGACACCGGGCGACAACAGCGCCGGCGACCAGACGCCGATCATGTTGAACCCGCCGCTCGGCCTGAAACTCGGAGAAGTGACCGGCCAGGGTGAAATCACTTGGACGATGTGGTGGTTCAACAACGCCAACAACGGCGATCTGCCGGTTCTGATCGTCGATCCATTGCCGCCGGATACCACCTTCGTTACCGGCTCACTGCTTTGCTTGCCCGACGGGAGCAGCCAATGCCTGAATGCGGTGTTCAACGCGGCACTTAATCGGATCGAAGTCGAAGCGATTCTGGCCAGTGATGCCGGCGCCGCGCCCGACAGTTTTCCCGATCAACTCGGCAACGAGATCGTCATCGAGTTTCGGACCCAGGTCAGCCGTTCTGGCACTTTCCTCAACCAAGCCGATGCGTTCTGGGACGAAAACAACGACGGCTCGCCGCTCGACGAGCAGGGTGGCGGCCAATCGCCGGTCATGACCGACGATCCGGTCACCACCGCTCCCGGCGACCCGACCGCCGTCTCGATCGCACTCGCCGTGCCGGCGCTGAACCGCTATGGCCTGTTGGTTATGATTTTGCTGATCACATGGTTTAGCCGCCGCCGGCTGGCGTCTGCGTTGAAATGACACTGCTTCCCCTGGCGCCCTAACAGGTTGTTGAAAAACGCCATCCTGGCGTTTTTCAACGTCGCTTGCGAAAGGCGCGACTTTCGCTGCGCTCCCGAAATCAGCCGCTAAGGAGCGCCTGATTTTGCCGGGCCATCCGTGGCCCGGATTAGCAGGCTGTTTTTCAACAGCCTGCTAAGGGTGCCAGGGGATGCCGGAATCATTCTTCCCCCGCTCGCAGGGAGTGGGGTGGGAGCGGGTTTCGCGCAATGAGCCGTTTCATTCATCAAGCAGGCGGGGATCGATATTGACCGAATGGAGCCGGCTCATTGTCTGGATGCCGAGGGGCGAAAGTGAAATCGCGCCGTTGCCGGAACGACGGTGGCCGATCCAGCCGAGGCGGGCATCGACGAAATTGCAGCGGTTGACGTAGATCGTGCCGCACGCCAGGGCCGCGATCAATGCTTCGCCGCGGGCCCGTGAGCGGGTGAAGATCGAGGCGGTCAGACCGTATTGGGTATCGGCGATCAACTCGATCGCGGTTGCGTCGTCCGCAACCCGCATCACCGGCAGCACCGGGCCAAAGGTTTCTTCGCGCATCACGCGCATCGAGTGATGGGTTCGGGCCAGCAACGTCGGCGGCAGGAACAGGGCCGGCCCGATCGTTCGTGGCTCACCGCCGGTGACGATTTCGGCGCCGTCGGCGGCGGCGTCGGCCACGATCGCGGCGAGCGACTCGACCGCCGGCCGGCCGCCGCGCAACGGGCCGAGCGTGGTCGCCGGATCGCGCGGATCGCCCGAGACTTCGGCGGCCATCACCGCGGCGGCGCGGGCGACGAATTCATCGTGCAGCGCATCGTGTACGTAAACCCTTTTGACGGCACAGCACGATTGTCCCGAATTGTGCAGGCGGCCGATTTTCACTACCCAATTGACCGCCTGACCGACATCGGCATCGGCGGCGATATACGCCGCGTCGTTGCTGCCGAGTTCCAGCGAGTACTGGATGAACGGGTTCGGTACATCGTTCGCGGCGCGCCGCGCGACGCTGGCGGCGATGTCCCGCCCGCCGCGTACCGAGCCGGTGAAGATCACATGATCGATCGCGCCTTTTTCGATGATCTCGGCGGAAGTCGAAAAATCGACGATCACGTCCTGCACCAAGTGGTCGATCTTGTGCAATGTTCCGAATGCCCGTGCAAAATGTCTGCCGACCGACGGCGCCGTAGTGTGTTTCAACAGCACCGCGTTGCCGGCGAGCAGGGCGCAGACCGTACCGTTGATGGCGCAGAACAACGGGTAGTTCCACGGCGAGATGATGTATACGACGCCCTTGGCGCGGTATTCGATACGACCCTCGAACGTTGCATCCCTGTAAACGCCAAGCGAGAGCGGTTCGAGGCAACCCTCGGACGCGAAGCGGCACAGGAACTTGGCCCGCTCGATCATGAATTCGAGTTCCTCGGCGGCGGCCGAAAGCGGTTTTCCGGTTTCGCTTGTGATGCCTTCGACGATGGCGTCGCGTTGTGTCGTAAAGTATTCGAGGGCCTTAACTACGGCAGCGGAGCGCACTGCCGGGGCAAGCGCTGACCAGCGGCGACTGGCACTTCTCGCCCAGCCGATTTTTTCTTCGATATCATGAAATCGTTCGCTGTCGGCGGTGAAAACCGTTTCTCCGGTAAACGGGTCATTGACGGTAATGGTCTCGTTCATCTCGTTCTCTCATGGTTGATTTTCCCCCTCCCCAACCCTCCCCCGCACGCGGGGGAGGGGGAAAAAGCGGACGCTCGCCCCGCGCGCGGGGGCAACAAGCGCGGGCGGTCGCCCGGCAAGCAAGGGGGGAGCAACAAAAGGTGAATGTCGCTCTGCAAGCGGGGACAGGGTTCGAGTGATGTCTTGCATGCTCCTATTCCTGCGTGAAGAGGCCCAAAACAAATGCCGCCGTACAGCCGTGCTTCAATCGCGATCTATGCGACAGCGGTGCTAGGTAACGAACAGTTCACCGGTGGTGCCGAGTTTCGGCATTGCGCCTTCGAGTTCGAGCAGAAAACGCTTGGTTGCCAAGCCGCCGCCAAAGCCGGTGAGCGAACCGTCGGCGCCGATCACGCGGTGGCAGGGCAACATGATCGGGATCGGGTTGCGGCCGTTGGCGGCGCCGACGGCGCGGACTGCATTCGGTTTGCCGATCCGGGCTGCAAGCTCAGCGTAACTGATCGTCTTGCCGTAGGGAATCGATCTCAGAGTATGCCAGACGACGCGTTGGAATTCGGTGCCTTCCAGAGCGAGCGGCAGATCGAACTCGGTGCGTTGGCCGGTGAAATACTCGTCGAGCTGCGCGGCAACGGCGTCGAGCAGCGGGTGTGTCCCGGGTCTCCAGCGCGGATCGCGCGGTCGCGGATAACGCTCAGTGGGGAATTCGATCGCCTGGACACCCGCGTCTGAGGCGGCCAGCCGCAGCGGGCCGACCGGGCTTGTGTGGAGACAATGGAAGATCGGTAAAGGCGTGTTCATGCGGTTTTCCTCCGCGCGATGATGGTGGCCGGGCGCGGCTTGACGGCCTCGGCGGCAGCGCGCCACAAGTGAATCACGGAATAGGCCCGCCATGGACGCCACGCCTCGGCATGCGCTTCGAGGGCTTTGGCGGTCATCCGGCGGCCGTCGGTGGGTATGGTTTTCTGTAATACCAGATCGCCGGCCGGAAATGCATCGGGGTGAGCGAGTGCGCGGAGCGCGACGTAGTGCGCCGTCCAGGGACCGATACCCGGCAGGGCGACCCAGCGTTCGACGAATTCCGCTAATGTCTGTTCCGGACGGAAATCGATCCGGCCATCAAGCAGGGCTTGGGCGATAGTCCGCACGGAGCTGGCGCGGGCGCGGGTCAACCCGGCGCCGGATAAGTCGGCGTCGGCCAGCATCGCCGGAGTGGGGAACAGATATTCCAGGCCGCTAGCGTGCGGTGTGGCCAGCATCGTGCCGAAACGTCTTGCCAGTCGGGCGGTGGCGGTGCACGCTGCCGCGATGCTCACCTGTTGGCCGAGCACGGCGCGAACCGCGATCTCGAAACCGTCTAAGCTGCTGGGCAGGCGCAAGCCGGGTCGCCGTTTCAGCAACGGCTTCAGCCGTTGGTCTGCGGACAAGACAGAAGCGATTGCCTGCGGGTCGGCATCGAGATCGAACATCCGGCGGATACCGTTCACCACCGCTTGCAATTGCTGCGGCGCGACGCCATGCAGCTCGAGGCGCAGGGCAGGTTCGCCGCCGGGCCACGCACTGATGCGCAACCAACCGGGCGTCATGGCGGGCTCAGCCGGAGCGATCAGA
Organism: Pseudomonadota bacterium; assembly: GCA_036832975.1. Taxonomy (GTDB): domain Bacteria; phylum Pseudomonadota; class Gammaproteobacteria; order Xanthomonadales; family Wenzhouxiangellaceae; genus DAITQM01. The sequence continues at coordinate 80,682 of DAITQM010000009.1, forward strand.
CGCTGATAGCTGCACTCGTCGACCACTTCGCTGCCCGGTAACGCCCGGCGGCGTAGAAAGTCGAGCATCGCCGCCAGGTCGTAGGGCGGCCGATAACCCAGGCGCAGGACCAATGCACCACCGGGCACGGCAACCGGACGTTGGCGCAACTCGTGCGGCGCCATCCGGTAGGCGTCCTTGAACGCCGTGTTGAAACGGCGCAGGCTGCCAAAACAGGCGGCCATCGCAACATCGGTGATCGACATCTCGGTCTCGGTCAGCAACTGCTTGGCGAACAGCAGCCGGCGTGTGTTATGGACACGGAGCGGCGCCACGCCGAGGCGATCGACGAATAGCCGGCGCAATTGGCGTTCGCCCAGATGCAGTCGTTTGGCCAAAGCTGCGACCGGCGCGGTATCCAGCACGCCTTCGTCGATCAGCTTGATGGCGCGCGCGATCGCATCATCGCCGCGCCGCCATTGGCCGCCGCTCGGCGCCAGTTCGGGCCGGCAGCGCAGACAGGGACGGAAACCGGCGGCCTCGGCCGCGGCGGCATTCGGAAAATAGACGACGTTCCGGGGTTTTGGGGGCGGCGCCGGGCAGACCGGCCGGCAGTAGATCCCGGTGGTAGTGACGGCGGTGAAGAACAAGCCGTCGAATCGCGCATCGCGGCTGATCCGGGCTTGTTCGCAAACCGGCACGGGCGGTGTGGTGCGGGAAGGCCGGCCGGTGGATGTTGCAAGATTCAACATGCGGTCAGCTTACCACCGCCCGCCGGCCCGGACTCGCCGTTTTCGGACTCGGCAACCGCCCCGATCATGGCTCCTCAGACCCCAAACACGAGTGCCACAGGGGGGATACAGGCCTATGACACGGCCTGGTGGATGTTTTATAATTCCCCTCCCGCCCCAACCCGGCGGCCCGCCTGGCCGGCATAGCTCAGTCGGTAGAGCAGCGCATTCGTAATGCGCAGGTCGGGGGTTCGAATCCCTCTGCCGGCACCAATTTCAAGCGATCGATGTCGTCAGGTGAAGACGGAAGCGATCGAGCCCCCCAATTCGAACCCCCGACAATAGACATGCAGGTTCGCAAGATCCCGCAGGAAGCGGGATCAACGGCCGAAGGCCGGCCCGCAGGGCGGAGTGCAGGGATGCACGGAGTCATCCCTCTGCCGGCACCAATTTCAAGCGATCGATGTCGTCAGGTGAAGACGGAAGCGATCGAGCCCCCCAATTCGAACCCCCGACAATAGACATGCAGGTTCGCAAGATCCCGCAGGAAGCGGAACGGCAAAGCTGGCGTGGCTCCGGCTACTGCTGGAGATCGGCAAATGGGGCGCTTATACTTCTATACGCGCACTCGGCCCAGTGGCGGACCTTGAATCCTATGAATCCGTCATGGCGCGGCTTTAAGGGGCGGGTTCATGCGATGGCTTGGCAGACCCGCGCTGACGATTTCTTTCCCCGACCTGCGGCTGGACGGCGCGGACACGCATTTATGCCCGCCCATGCCCAGAGACTGGTCCGAATGGGCGGAGCCGCGCAGCTATCTGCGAATCGATGTCCAATGGCAGGATCATGTGCTCTCTGCCATGATCAGCGACGATTGGCCCGCCCACAGCTCCTGAAGAGGAAACCGTCATGACCGTCCAGACAGAACTTGCTAAGCCTGAAATGTTCGACAGCTTCATGCATTACTCCGGCATGGCGATCGAAATTACGGGGGTCAGCATTATCATCCTCGGCGCGCTGCTGTCAGGCCTGTTATACCTGCGCAGCCTGCTGCGCAGGGATGGGGCGGATACGGCCTATGCGAATCTGCGCACCAATCTGGGCCGGGCGATTCTGCTGGGGCTGGAATTCCTGGTCGCGGCGGATATCGTCGGCACCGTGGCGGTGGAATCGTCATGGGACAATATCGGCATCCTCGCCGCGATCGTGCTGATCCGGACCTTCCTCAGCTTCGCACTGGAACGCGAGGTTCAGGCCCGCGAGGGATAAACCACCCGTGGATTTTACCGCGCGTAACGTCCAATACACAGCGATCCATCAAGTCTAGGCCAGCCAGATGAACATGGAATCATGCGGAACGTCATGCGGATGTAACGGCCCGTCAAAGTCGCAGTACCTTCTTACGGCCGTCCTCCTCGTGGCGGGCTGTTTTATTATCCCGGCATAAAAACAGGCATGCCGGGTTAATATTGCCCAGCACGGCCGGCTGTATCGTGCGACCTCCGTTTACAAAATGAAACATTCCGTTTGAAGATGATTTGCAATTCGGGCTCAGAGTACGCCTGCCGATACGGCAAACATTTGTCCCAAACCAATTCACCAGGAGATCGTATCATGCAAAGAAGTGTGACCACCCGAACCGTGATATTGCTGGCGGCTATGTTCAGTGTGGCTGCGTTCGCCCAGTCGCCGGACGAGCGGGCCGACCGTCGAGCCGATCGCCGCTCTGACTTTCAGGAGCAGGTCGAACAATTCCGTGAGGCGCGCGAGCGTCTGACTGAGCTGGCCGAGGAGTTCAACCTGACCGATGAGCAGCGCGATGCGATTGTGCAGATCGCCGAAGCCGGCGCTTCGGAAGCCCGGGAGATCGGGTCCGAAATGCTGGCTAACCGGGATGCCATGACCACGGCGATCACCAGCGATCCGGTTGACAACGCCGCAATCGAGACGCTCGCGAACGCGCAGGCGGAGAGCGCCACCGAACTGGTACTGAACCGTGTCGACACGCTGAGCCAGATCCGGGCGGTGCTGACCGAGGATCAACTCGGTATGCTCACCGAAATTCGGGCTGTAGCCCAGGAGCGGATCGCCGCGTTCGCCAATGCGCCGCACCCGCGCCGCGATCGGCGTTTGGCGCTGCGTGCCTTGCGCCGCGAGTCGCGTGACGAGTTGCGTGAGCTGGCCGGCGATTATGGACTGAGTGCTGATCAGCGTGCCGAAATCCGCGCCATTCTCGAACAGGCCGTGCCGGAAACGTTTGCGACGCTGACCGAGATGGCCGCCAACCGCCGGGATCTACTCGCGGTAATCGCCGCCGAACCGATTGACCTGGCCGCGGCCGAGGTCGTCGCCCTCGACCAGGGCGCGCTTTTCGGTGAACTCGTCCTGCGCCATGCCGACACGCTGCTCCAGATCCGCGAAGTACTGACGACCGATCAGCTCAGCTTCATCGCCGAGTTGCGCGAGGTGATCAGCCAGCGTTTCCAGCTGATCGTAGAATCTATTAACATATAAACGGCTCGGACTCTGGATACCGATCCCAGGGCTCGCCGCACCGGCGGCGAGCCTTTATTTCGAGAATAGGGTTCATTGAACAACACTTCTTCCACCGTGGGCCGCCATATCCTCGTCGTGGACGACGACCCCGGGTTACGCGAGTTGCTGGCCCAGTTTTTGGGCCGACATGGCCTGCAGGTGAGCACGATGCCCGATGGGGCATCGATCGAACGCGAGCTTGTACGTCGCGCAGTCGACCTCATCGTGCTCGATGTCATGCTGCCGGGCGAGGACGGAATGGCGGTCTGTCGGCGGCTACGCGGACATGGACACGATGTTCCGATCATCATGCTGACCGGCCGCGGCGACGAGGTGGACCGGATCATCGGCCTTGAAATGGGTGCTGACGATTATCTCGGCAAACCTTTCAACCCGCGCGAACTTCTGGCACGCATCGAGGCGGTGCTCAGGCGCGCTGGAAACCGACCGATGGATTCAGCCGGTGTGGCGCGATTCGGGCCGTTCAGGCTGGACGTGTCGCGCCGCGAACTGACCCACGACGGGGCCCGGGTGCCACTGACCCGGGGTGAATTCGAGCTGCTGCGAGTACTGGTCGAGCACAGCGGTCGGCCATTGAATCGCGACCAATTGCTGGATCTCACCCGCGGCCGTGAATATGACGCGGTTGACCGGACGATCGATGTGCAGATCTCCAAACTCCGGCACGCAATCGAAGAGGACACTTCCAATCCGCGCTACATCAAGACCGTGTGGGGGTTTGGTTACGTGTTCGTTGCGGAGCCGGAACCATGAGACGCTGGGACACGATCGACCGTCGGGTCACGCTGGTCTTGCTGGCCACGGTGGTGCTGACCCAGGTCGGTGTTTACCTGGCATTGCGCGAGCTGGTGCGCGGACCCGCCGCTGAGCTGGTGGCCAGCACGCTGATCGCTGAGCTGGACCGGGCGCTGGAATCGCCGGTGCACGGGCGTGACTTGACCGCCAGCCCGTTCGATCTTCGCCTCGGAACACCACCACCGATTGCTGCTTCCCGCAGGCCGATAGTACCGATGGAGCGCGAGATCGTACACCGACTCGTGGCCATGCTGCCGCCGGGCGCCGAGATTCGCCACGGTGGAGCCGGCCTGGATCGCACGTTGTGGGTCCGGCCTGGGGCCGGACGGGAGTGGGTGGAGGTCAGCGGGTTCGGGTATCTGCAAAACGCTTTTACGGCGATTCTCATCGGCGCCCTTTTCGGTGGCCTGCTGGTGTTGATCGGTGCAGCGGTTTCAGCCCGCATCCTGACCCGGCCCCTGCGCCAGTTGGCAGCCTCTGCGCCGGCCCTGGTGCTGGGCGATACCTGCGCGGTGCCCGACGGCCCCCTCGAGGTGGTGGCATTGGGGGATTCGCTGCGTGCGACGGCACGCCGCCTGGCCGAAACGGAGCGCGAGCGGGAACTGCTGTTGGCCGGCATCTCGCACGATCTGCGCGCTCCGCTGGCACGCCTGAAGCTCCGCGTGGCGTTGCTCGATGACTCGGCCGCGGCCCAGGGTCTCGAGGCCGATCTCGGCATCCTCGGCGCCATCGCCGACAGCTTTATCAGCTATGTCCGCGACGGCCGCGACGAGAATAGCAAACCGATCCAGCTCGACGAATGGCTGGCCGCCGTCGCTGCACCGTATCGCGATCGGGGATTGCTGCTGAACCTGGATCCGGCGTCGGCTTGGATTCGACCGCTGGCCCTGAAACGCGCCGTGGTCAATCTGCTCGAAAATGCGTTCGCGCACGGCCGGGCGCCGGTCTCACTGGACTGCCACACGAACGCCTCCGAATCCGTCATCGAAGTCCACGACCGGGGTACGGGTCTGAGTGAATCGCAACTGCGTCGCGTCCTGCGACCGTTCGAAACCTTCGACCAGGCTCGCGGCTCCAGCCATACCGGCCTTGGCCTGGCGATCGTCGACCGCATCGTCCGCCAGCACGGTGGCCGGATCGAACTGGTCAATGACCCGGCCGGCGGGCTGCGCGTCTTTCTCCGTCTGCCGCGAGGTGCAGCAGACGAAACTGACTTGAAATCACTGTGATAAACCCACCCGATGGGCCGCCGCCATTCGGGAGGCCTTGACGGTGTTCATGTTCCCCGAACCCTATCGTCGGCACCTGCGAACCAGCAACATGGTGGAGCGGCTGAACAAGGAACCCGAACTCGGAACGCTGGAGATTCCGGTTCAGGAGCCACCGCCGTTTTTGCCGCGCCGGAACCGTCGATTGCCGCCCGTGTCTCGCAAGCGCTGGCGCGCTGCCTCGCGTTCCTGCTGACTGACTACGCCATCGCCGTCGGCATCGAATTGTTCCAGGGCGCGGGAACGGGCCTGATCGCGGACGGCCTGACGCTCGCCTTCACTGACTACACCATCGCCGTCGGCATCGAGTTGTTCCAGGGCGCGGGCGCGGGCCTGATCGCGGGCGGCCTGACGCTCGCCTTCGCTGACTACGCCATCGCCGTCTGCGTCGAATTGTTCCAGGGCGCGGGAACGAGCCTGATCGCGGGCGGCCTGAAGTTCCGTATCATCCAACTGGCCGTTGCCGTTGGTGTCAAAAGCCTCCAACAGGTTCGCCTGGACCTGTTCACGACTCGGCGGTTGGGAAGTCTGCGCGTAAACCGTGATGCTCGCCAACAGCAATGCAGTGACAACTGCATGGTATAGATTATTTCTGGACATCGCTAATGCTCCTTCGATAGATCTGTTTCGATACGATTGCACCCGAATCCGGTGCATTGCCGGGATTTTGCCCACATCTTTGTCGACCGCCTCGGGTCGGCAGGCAAACAATATTGTCGAATTCACTGCTGTCCCATAAACTTTACGCGAATACAAAGGCTTTCTGTAGACTAGGCGG
>DAITQM010000010.1:0-8482 GCA_036832975.1 Pseudomonadota bacterium
ACTCGCGACTTGAAAAAGGGCAGGAGAGCCCTTTTTCAACAACTTGTTAATTGAGTCGAGCAAAACATGATCAGCGAACTGTGGCATTTACTGAGCAGCGGCGCGCATTGGGCGATCAGCCTGATCACGCTCGGCTGCGTGGCGCTGACCGTGGTGTTTCATTACGAAGTGCTGTCGCGCCTGAACCGCTGGCTGCCGCGCGTCGGGATGCGCCGCCGGCGCGGCATGCTGGTGCTGATGGGCAGCCTGTTCGCGGCGCACGCCGTCGAAATCTGGATCTTCGGGCTGGCGATATATGTCACCGAACACTTTCCCGCCCTCGGCCAGGTCGAGGGCGTCGTTTCGGTATTGCTCTACGACTCGCTTTACCTCTCGGCGGTGACTTACACCACCGTCGGCTACGGCGACCTTGCGCCGTTCGGCCCGCTGCGCCTGTTGCTCGCCACCGAAGCGCTGGTCGGCTTCATGATGATCACCTGGTCGGCGTCGTTTACCTATCTCGAAATGGAACGCTACTGGCGGCCGCGGCCGTGATCCGGAACCCATGTATTTGACTGGATTCCTGCACACGGCGGGGTGTTACCGGTCGATGCTCCAACTGAGATCGGCACCGGTGTCGCGGGCGCCGGAGACGACCCTGACGCTCCAACGGCGGGAGAATTGATAACGGGCGCTGGTCACGTCACTCGATTCGAACAGGCCGACGCCGTAGCTGACCCAAAGCCGTGGCATCAGATACACCCCGATCGCGAGCGCTCCTTCGCCGTTGCCGTAATCGAAGTTGCTGCCGGTGAGCAGATAGGCCAGGGCGTTTTCCTGGTCGCCCGGCGGTTCGGTATAGAGCCGGACCACGGGACGGCGGGCCGTGCCGGTGACTTCGACGCCGGCTTCGCGCACCAGCGGATCGCCGAAAATTTCGCGCGCCGCGCGAATGTCGAGGCGCGGCTCGTCGACCGGGACGCGCTCGAACAGGATCCGGCCGCGGCGCAGTTCGAGGTTCTGCCCATAGGCGCGAATCTGGCCTTGGGTCAGCGTGATCTGGCCCGTGCCGTGCGGCAGGGACTTTGAGCTGTCCCATTCCAGGTCGAGCGTGCCGGCGAGTGCCGCCCGCGCTGCCGGGGCGCGAACCCGGACGCCTTCGCCGATAGCGATCGTCAAGCGGCCGGTGATGGCGATCGGCGGCGATGCGTTGTCGGCCTCCGCGCCTTCGATCACGACGTCGGCCGAGGGCTTGATGACCTCGCCGACCTGTGGTTTCAGTTCGCCTTCGGGCAGGTCGATGCGCCCGGTGACGGCGACCTGCCCCGGCTGCCAGCCGAGCGCCACGGCGGGACTGGCGAGCAGGCGCCCGGCGGCGCCGTCGAGCAGCGTCAGGCGCTGACCGTGCAATTCGATATCGAGCCGCGGCTCGGCCGCGTCGAACGTGCCGCTGATCGTCCCCTGTCCTTCTCCCATCGTGAACTGTCCGTTGAGGTCGAGGCGCTGGCCATGTTGTCCGGCGAGCGTCAGTTGCACGTGGTCGGCGGCCAGGCCGCTGGCCGGATTGGTGTAGGCGCCATCAGTGACGGCTAGTTTGCCGACCAGTTCCGGCTGCGCCAGCGTCCCGCCCAAGTCCCACCCGGCGTCTAGGCGGCCGGCCTTGATGCCGAGTGCCGGGGCGAGCCGCTGCAGGGCCGCCAGATCGGGGACGGTCAGCCGCAAGAATCCGCTCAACTCCGGTGCGGACTGGTCGTCGGCCCACGGCCAGGCGGCGAGCCGAATACGGCCGTCGGTCCCGCCGATTTCGGTGCCGGCGTCGAACGTCAGGTCGTAACCGTGCGCTTCGCTGCCATTCGCCGCCAGCGTCAACCGTTCGATGGCGATCGTGCGGCTGGGGAAGAGCCGGTGTTCCAGGCGGCCGGGTGTCAGCGCCGCATGCAATTCCACTTCGGGCGCCGCTCCTCGAGCGCTCCGCCAAGCGGCGCTGCCCGAAAATCGCGCCTCGCGTATTTGCCACGGGAGCGACGCGGCGGCCGGTAAATCCATATTCAGCGCGTCGATGCGAACGGCAAGCGACTGGCTGTCGCCGGTCACATCGGCGTCGGCGCACAGCGTCGCCGCTGTGCCGGTGCGGACCAGACAGGGGGCGATCCGCAGCCGGCGGAAGGCAGGCTCCACCGTCCATTCGGCCGGTTTTTCGAGTTGCCAGACGCCGAGATCCGCGTGGTTCAGATCCAAGGTTTCGAGTCGGCCGGCGAGCGGCTGGTCGAGCGGACCACCGCCGGCCCCGAGACGGATCGCCAGCCGGTCGCCGGCGTGTTCAGCCACGATATCGAGCGATCTTGCCGCGGCGTCCGTCTGCCAGTCGGCGACCAGGCGATCGGCCTGTTGCTGGTGATAGGCCACACCCTCCAGAGTCAGGCGGCCGGTCCCCGGCAGGCCCGATGCGGAACAACACCGCCCGGCGCTGCGGATCCGGGCGACGCTCAGGTCGCGGTACGCGCCGTCGCGGGCATCGAGGGTCCAGCGCAGCGGGGGGAAGCCGGGCGCCTGCGGCGCTTCGATTTCGAGTGTGGCATGCACACGGCCGTGCCACTGCGGCACCCAGGTATGGATGTCGGGTAGTTCAAGCGTCAGGCGGTGTGGCCGGATCGGCACAGCAACCGCCGGCGGCACCGCCGATGGCTCGGCGGCCGGTGTAGCGCCGTTGCCGGCGGCGGGCTCGGGCAGCGGTGAAACTCGCAGCCCGGCGCCCCCGGCCGTGATTTCGAGGTCGGTCGTGGCGATCCGCCCGGCGTGATAACGAATCCGCCCCGAACCGGCCAGGGCCTCGCCGCGTAGTTCACCGCCGAGGCGTTGCAGGTCGAGATCGGCGGTCAGTCCCGCCGGACCGCTTTCGACTCCGAGGACCAGCGTGCTGTCGATGCTCCCCGGCCACGCCGGCCAAAGTTGCCCGGGGTCGATGCCTTCGGCACGGAGTTCGGCGCGCGCGGTCAGCGGGTCAGTGAGCTGGGCCGTGCCCATCAGGCGCCAGCGGCCGGCCAGCCAGTGACCGTCGAGGTGGTCGAGCTGGATTTCGGTGTCCCGGCCGGTGAGCGCGACGGCAAGCTGGCCGGCTGGCAGGTCGCCGGCTTGAAGCGCGAACGCTCCGTCCAGGCGATAGTCGGCCCGCGTGCCGCTCAATTTCAACTCGCCTGCGGGGCTGAGGATCGTCCGGCGCGTTTCGTCACCGGTCCACCGCAGATCCCGCCAGGTCACCGACAGGCCGACCTCTTCGGCCTGCGCCGCCGAGTACTGACCGTCGAGGTCGAGCCGGGCGCCGCCGGCGCCGCGCAGATGGCCGCCGGTCAGCGTGATCGCGCCGTCTTGCCAGGTGAGCGGCAGAGTTCCGGAGTAGGCGCCGAGCGGGGCGAGCGCCGGCGCCAGACGGGCGGGATCGAAGGTGTCGAACCGGACTTCGCCGGCCGCCCGCCGGAGGCGGGTCTCGTATTGCCCGCTCACGGTGACGGCGCCGGCCGCCGTTTCGCCGGTCAATTGTTCGAGACGCAACGTGTCGACGGAACCGGCAGCCTGCAAGCGCCACTCGCCGTCGAGAACCGCCGGCCGGCCGAGATGCCAGCGGCCGGCAAGACGAAAGTTTTCCATCGTACCGGCCGCCGTCAGATCGAGATCGCGCGCTTCGTAAGTCGCCTCATCCGGCGGCCAGAAAACCGTTGCCGCCGTCAACTCGGCGCGCCAGGGGAGCTGCCGGACTGCATGACGTGCGAGATGATGTCCGGGATCGTCCAGATGCACCACCAGTTCGGCGGGCCAGGGCGTGCCGGTGGTGACCTGGCCGCGCCAGGCACGCAAGGAGCCCTCGGCTTCCAGGCGGATCGGGGCCACTTTTGTCCCCGTATCTGCCGCGTTCGCCGCCGGTTCGACGAGCAGATCGAGTGTGTGTGCATACGGTGGGGCGAGATCGAGCGCGCCGGTCAAGGTCAGATCGCCGCCTTTCCCGGCGTAGTCGATGCCGCCGATGTGCAGCCCCGTGAGCACCAGCCGGTCGTCCAAGTCCGCCTGGGCCGACAGTGCGTTGATCGCCAGCGGCGTCGCGAGCGACCCGCCGGAAAGCAGAAGATCGGCGAGGTCGAGCTGGACGATTTCGATCGCGATGGGTAAACGCAGGTCAGGCCAGTCGAGGCGGCCGGTGCTTCCACTTCCAGCCTCCGTGCTGGCGGCGGACAAACCGAGCGCGATCTCTCGGGCCGCCAGGCGCTGCACGATCAGGCGCGGCGGCAAGATATCCCAATCGAGATCGAGATCGAGATGGGCTGAGGAGACGACCGTTCCGCCCGCTGCAAAGCGCAGGTCTTCCACCACCAGGCCGCCGAGCAGCGACCCTTCGAGGCGGTCGAACGCGGCGTCCGGCAAGGCCCGGTGCAACACCGCCCGTGCCCCGCCGGTGGTGGCCAGCGCGTACCAGGCCAGCACCGCGGCCGTCACGACGACCAGCGCCAGCGGGTACAGCAGGTAACGTAATCGCTTCATAGCAGTATCGAACCGATGGTCAAATGCAGGCTCACGGTATCGCCCGGGTCATCGAGAGCGTGCGCGAGGTCGAGGCGGATCGGTCCGACCAGAGTGTACCAGCGCGCCCCGATCCCAACGGCCTTGCGCAGGTCGCGTTGGCCGAAGTCGTTGAAGGCATTGCCGGCGTCAAAAAATCCGGCGACCGACCAGCGGTCGGCGACCCGGTATTCGTATTCGCCGCTGATCGTCAACAAGTGATTCGAACCCAAGCGGTTGTTGCTCAATGCTTCGAAACCGAAACCGCGCACCGTGCGGTCGCCGCCGGTCTTGAAGCGGAAACGCTCGGGAATGCGGGTGATGGAAAGATCCAGCGATTCGCCGCCGCTGGTGACAGTCAATTCGTCGGTTTTCGCCGCGGTATAACCGAGTTCGCCGCGCACAATCACTTTGTGCCGGTCGTGGTAGATCCGGCTGTGGCGCACAGTGGTGTAAACCTGCGCGAAGCTGACGTCCGAGGCGAGGTCGCCGGCGGCCCCGGCCAGCCGGACTTGGGCGCGCGTGCCGTGGATTTCAAAGCCGGTGCCTTTGATATGGCGCAGGTCCCAGCGCGCCCCGGCGGAAATGACGTTGCGCGAACTTTTGAGCAGCGGGATGAGGTCCGGGTTGTCGGCCAGCAACGCGGCCTGCACCGGATCGAGCCCGGCGGTTTGTAAGGCGTCGAAATCGTCGGTCGTGAAATCGAGGGACAAACGCTGCGTCAGCGGCCAAGCGCCGGTACGCCACAGCTCGCTTAACAGGCCGCCGCCCAGGCTGAGCGTTCGGATCTCGCCGTCCAGGCGCGGGAACACTTCTTCGCCGTCGCCGGTGCGTTCGAAACGAAAATCCTCGTCCTCGCGCTGCGCCAGTCCGCGGCCGAACCAGTATTCGCCCGGATCGTCGCCGCGCGGCGTGCGGTATTCGCCGCGTAGCACAAATTCGCCGTCCTGCTGCTGGGCGCCGAGTGCCAGATCGAGGCGGTCGCCGTGCCGCGAAAGATAATGCCGCTTCCAACCCAACTCGATCCTGGGCCCCGTGTCCGTGCCGAAACCGGTGCTCACCTCGTAAGTATTCGGCGCCCGCCGTTCGAGTTCGACCCGGACATCGACCACCGGCGGCGAACGGCTGAGATCGGGTTCGGCGAGCACGGCGATTTCGTCGAAATACTGACTGGCGGCGAGATCGGCGCGCAGTCGGTCGAGCACCGCGGGATCGTATGGCGCGCCGTTGACGACCGGATCGAAGCGCCGCATCACGCGCGCCGCCAACGTCTCGCCGGTGAACGTCAACCGGCCGAATACCGCGCGTTCGCCGGTCTTAAACGCCAGTGTCACCGCGGCGCGCTGTAAATCCCTGGAGATCGCGATGCGGGTGCCGCCGGGCACCCATCCGGCGGCGACGTACCCTAAAGCGGCGGCGGTCTGTTCCAGATCGCGTTTGGCTTGTTCATAGCGTTGCTGATCGAGCACCGCGCCGGCCGGCAGCGGCCATTGTTTGCGCCATTCGACGAACCCCGGCTCCGTCGCACCCGGGCCGTCGATCGTCAGCGAGACGGTATCGACCACGACCGGCGGGCCGCGATCGACGCGGATGACAATGCGCGCCAATGGCTTCTCAGGCTCCGCCGGATCGAATTTGACCGTGGCCGCCGCCCGGTAATAGCCGAACGGCCTAAGCGCCTGGCGCACTTCATCCGGCGCCTCGCCGGCGGTGGCCCGCAGGCGCCAGGCGGCCACCTCCGGATCGGTCGCCAAGCGGGCTACGGTCAGATTGGCGAGCACGTTCTGGCGCTCGGCGCCGCCGATGCCTTCAAACAGGACCACGACCTGGGCCGGCGCGGCCACAGACAGCGTCAAGCCGGCGGCCATCAAGGCGGGTAAGCGAAGCTGCGAAACATCGAACATCGGCGCAGATTGTCCCATATGGATCCATCCCCGGCGCCGCGCCACCAAGGGTCTGGCTCATCCGGGTGGCGTTGGATGGCACCTTCGGCGCGCCATTTACGTATATTAGTTGTCGGGCCGGTTGGGTTCAGCACCAGCCCGCAAAAAATCTCACACTTACAGAGGGGTATGACCATGTCGTTACGTCTATGGTTGATCGGCTGCCTTTGCAGCCTGCTGCCGCTGGCCGCGGCCGCCGATGATTTCTATCCGCAGTCGCCGCCAGGAGGTGAACCGATCAGTAAGATCGCCGGCGACGCCCTTGCCGCGCCGCTGACCGCCGAGCAGGTCGGCGATCCCGATTCGTTCGGGCGCAACGTCAAATGGCTGGGCTTGGTCAGCGCGTTTCTCAGTCTCCAGGAAGACTGCACGCCGCCGCCCGGCGAGCCGCCCAATCCGGCGTGCATCACGTTGAATCCGGCACCCGCGCCGACCAACTTCAACATTCCCGACCTCGCGAGCATCACGCTACCCGGCCGTGCCAGCCGTTCGCTGCTCTGCCATTGGCAGACGCCGATCGTGATCTATTTCGCCGCCAACGGCACCGGCGTCCGCCAGCAGACCCGCTTCCAGGTGTTTCCGGTTTATCGGATCGAAAGCGACGTGCTGAATGACCCGGCGTTGCTCGATCCGGGCACCGGCCTGCCGCTCGGCGGAGTCATCGAATTACCGCTGTCGGCGATCAACGTCATGCAGGGCATCGAACCCGGCGAGTTTCAGCGCCAGGACTTCCGCGGCACCCGGGTGTGCATCGCCGGCCTGATCAGCAAAGCCAATCTGCTGGCCACCTACGGCCTCAGCGAAGCCCAGGTCCGCGCTTTCTTCCGCAACCCGATCACGATCTCGATGGGCCTCGCCGGCCAGGCGCAGATGGTGACCGTCGCCTCGATCAACTTCGGCACCCGCTTCGTAGGGGATTGATCGCCGCGCCGATCGTTCACGGCAGCGGGTCCGCTCAGCGGACCCGCAACACGACCCAATTCATGCCGTGGCAGCGGTTGCCGGCCTCGCCTATGACCCAGACGTCATGCGGCTCTGCATCCTGGTCGGCGGCGTAAAGCAGGATATTAGTATCGGTAACGAACACTCAACGTTCGTCCAGCGCTTTGTACAAGGCGGCGCGGTCGGCAACGTCGACGCGCGCGCCACCGCTATGCCATGCCGGCAACGGGCGCAAAACGGCCTGCTCCCCGCTGCCTTCTGGTTCAGCCAACACCCGCCGAAGGCCCGCTTCCACAAGCTCGGACATGGTGCGCCCCCTACGCGCCGCGACCTCCCGGAGACGCTGCATTACCGTGTCGTCAATGTTCAGCGTGGTTTTCATAGGGAAAACCATATTTAATTAAATCAATCTCCAAAACCGTCGGCGAACAGTACATCGTGGGAGCCGGTCAAGGCCACGAAATGCGGGTTACCCTGCGCGTTTGATGGCACGCGCAGGCGCGCCTTGCGCACGCCGGGAGCCGAGGCGGTAAAAGTCACTTCGGTGCTGCAGGACTCTCCAGGCGATAGCTGCTGGCCGCTACACGTGTCCATCGTGATGGCGTAGTCAGAATAAGCTGCACCATCTAATAACAACATGCCGAGCGCAACGGCACCGGTTCCGATGTTCTCGATGGACACTATCTGCGGCACTGTTGGCTGACCCAGAGGTTGATCCCCAAAGTCCAACTCGAGGGGTGTCGTCAGTAGTTCAAAGGTATTTTCGGGTATCTCGCAAAAGGTCACCGATCCGTCGCCGATGTTGGTAGCTGTGCTCGATGTGTCGAACATCTCAACCGCGAAAAAAGAACTGCCACCGCCACCACCGCCACCGCCACCATCCTCGCTGGCGCCTCCACCTCCACCAGCGTAGCCACCACCACCACCTCCACCGTCTATTATGAAGCCACCACCGCTGCTTGCGGACGCCCCTCCACCCCCCCCCCCAACCCCCAAAAAAACCCCAAAAAAACCACAAACCACCCCCCACCCCCCCCCCCACCACCCAACAAAACAAAAAAAAACAAAAA
>DAITQM010000010.1:8492-86344 GCA_036832975.1 Pseudomonadota bacterium
GTCTATTATGAAGCCACCACCGCTGCTTGCGGACGCCCCTCCACCCCCGCCGACGCCACCATCTCTTCCGTAGTCTCCACCGACACCACCGGCACCCCCACCGACCGCGGCGCTGCCTCCACTGGCAGTCGTGTTTCCACCGTTGCCACCAGCTCCGCCGCCGCCGCCTCCACTGGGACCAGACCCATTGATGCCGTTGGCTTCCACCCCAGCGCCACCACCCCAGCCCCCGTTGAAAACATTTCCTTGGCCACCGACGCCTCCGGCACCATTGGCCCTTCCACCGCCACCGCTCCCCACATTTATGCCAGTACTCCCGCCGTCGAGCGTACCTCCCTCTCCTCCATCGCGACCAAAACCGCTCCCGCCGCCCCCACCGCCCCCGCCGCCCCCGCCAGCAACCACCAGCAGGTTCCCGAGTGTGATCGAAAAGGCGTCGTTTGTCGTACCTAGGCCCACAAAACTTCCACCGCCCCCTCCACCTGCAACCCATTCGCCTCCGGATGTGCCGACGAGAAGTCGTAAGTTGTCCCCTGCGGTCACGACCAACGTTCCGGTCAGCACAGCCCCCCAGCCACCTCTGCCGCCGCCAGTCTCGAGACTTTGGCCACCTTCGCCACCCGCAACGATCATCCGCAATCTCTCGATTCCCGCCGGAACTGTATAGTCGTAAATCGCCCCTGCAGAGAACGTAACCGCGTCCTCCCCTGGCTCACATGCTTCCTGCGCAAACGCCGGAACTGCCAAGAGCGCAGTGAAAGCGGAAAAAGTTAGAAGTGCTATGCACCCATCAGTGCCGAAGTTGCGCTGAGTGCGGCGATACCCGGAATGGACTGACGCCGCGCTGCCGGCCAGCACCACTCTCACTGCTAACAGCATTGCGCCTATCCCCCGTACCCATGTTATCAGTACAAACGGCGCGAGCTGCATCGCAGAAACAAAATCTGTCTGTGTGCGTGTCTGCATATAGCTTGAACGCAGGTTTGTTCTATATCCGCACATTACAAGCATTCCGTATACAATGCGAAATTTCATGACATTCACCCATCGAGTAAAAATTCAACACGTATTTCAACAATGCGTCCACCGGGCTTTCCTCTGCGGCATCGACAAAACGCCATTCCTATGTCACCTGCAACCGCAGGAAAGTGGTTTCCACCATATGGTCGGCCGGGTCGGGGTCACGGATCACCCTAAAGGCGCCACCGATGTTCGCGTTAATGGCGCCACCTGAACCGGCGATTTTCACGCTTCAAACGGGGTGATTATTTCCTGGTTTCGGGCTCCTTTTCAAGCCGGCTTTTGGGGTCGCTCTTGAGCGGTCTCGGCGCGCGGTAGCTTTTGCCGTCCAGAACCAGCCGGTAGGCACTGTGGCGCAGCCGGTCCAGGATCGAGGCGGCCAGTAATTTGTTCGGGAACGGCTCGCCCCATTCGCCGAAGTCGAGGTTGGAGGTCACGATGGTCGCGCTCGGCGATCAGGTCGTGGAAGTCCTCGTCCTGGCCGGGCTTGAGCGGTTTGAGGCCGAAGTCGTCGATGATCAGCAGCGGCACGCGGATCAGTGTTTGGAGCTTGCGGGAGCTGTGACAGGTGGTTGTGTGGTTGCCTGGGCCACGTGCGCCACAGGACAGTTGGGATTGACGGGGCGCGAGCAGGATTCATGGAGTCACCCGTTCAGGTTGCCGGCCCGACAGGGCGGGGTAGAGTGGGTTGCGGCCGGTGGGCCGGGTCACGGCTTTACCGGGCACGAGATGGTCGATGCGGTGGGGATTATCCATATGGGTGGGCGGATCTACGATCCGAGGCTCGGGAGATTTCTCCAGGCCGATCCGTTTGTGCAGGCGCCGGATAACAGCCAGAATCTGAATCGGTATTCGTATGTGCTGAATAATCCGCTGTCGTTCACCGATCCGACGGGGTTCTTTTTTGGCGGGTTGTTTAAGGGCATTTTCAAAAACGCAGTGAACCTACTGCAGTTCAAGATCGGCGTATTTTTAAGAAATCTATTGCCCGATACACTTGCAAACAATCCCTTTATCCGCTTTGCAATACAATATACTGTGCAATTGGTATCGGGCGCGGTACAGAGCGCGTTCAACAAGAACCCGTTGCAATTCGCGAGCCTTTCGTCGAATAGTGCAGGAATCGGTCTTGACCCGCGTGCGTTTCGTATCATCGAGGGTCCGCGCGATGATGACCCGCTGGACAGCCAGATAGTCAATCAACGCGATCGCACCCGTGTGGCCGTGCTTGGCGGAACGGCCTCGGAGATTACAGGGAATAAATTCGCAAATGGGGGCGACACTGAAGCGTTTGCTTTTGCGGAAGGTATTCTTAAGTTCATCGGCACTACGCTGGGTGATGCTGGAATAGAGCGTGGAAGACAGGATGCACTTGTCCGGCAGTTAGATCCGTTTGATAACGCCGGAAGATCAGCGATCAAAGAAGCCTCTCGTGCTAGAACGCCATTCCTAGTTCGTGACTTTATTGAAACTGCGCGTCCAGGTACCGACGCGCGGCCAGGTTCTATTGGCAGTACGAACAAACCCAACGCAGGATTTAGCCGAGCGGGCACTGTTTTCCGAGCTATCGGCAAAGCATCGGTTGTCTTCTCATTGACAGTCGATGCTACAAGAGTATTCACGTCAAGTGATCGCGCGAGAACCCTTTTTCAAGTTAGTGTGGGAACACTGGGCGCTATAGGAGGCGGAGCACTCAGTGCGTTCGGCGGTTCTTTTGTAACGCCAATTGCCGGAACGATTGCAGGAGGCATCGCTGGTTCGGCTCTGGGAGGCGCAGCAGGCGAAGCCATTGGTGGTCGAATATTCGATGCCATATTCAGAAGAGAAGATGAGTTTTAAGATGCTTTTAAAATCACTTGTTTTTAATACAATCAGGCGTCTTGCGCGCGAGCATAAGTATGGCCCATGGTCCATAGAAGTATCGGATATTGAAGCGATTCTTCTAAAACATGGTCGTTGCAGTGATTCCATTCGTTGGCGTGATGTCGACAAGATCACAGCATATAAAGCGGACCGATTTACTTGGGACCCGATAGTTGTGGTTCTATGGCACGGTGACAAAGGTGTGCCATTTGAGGAGCTAATACCCGGATATGGAGATTTTCTCAAAAAAGTCCAGGAACTTTGGCCACAGATAGATCCAGGATGGATCTCAAGAGTAAATAAAGGCGCTTTTGTGCCAAATCCAGAAGTACTATGGCGACGCGCTGCGGAATAGCGACCGGGAATTCGGACGCGGGTTAGGCCTTGCAGGGTCAAGTCTTGCTTTTTGCATTGATCCGCGTGACCGCCTGGGCCGCGGTCAGGATCGGGATGCCCTGGTAGCTTTTCAGCTCAAGCAGGTCGCCGTCGCCCGAGACGATGGCGTCGGCCTGGGCTTTGATCGCGCAGGCGAGCACGGCATCGTCGTCGGGATCGCGCGACACCGGCTGCGGCAGGGCGGGCGCCTCGATTACCTGGGCGATGCGGGCGTAGTCCTCGACCAACTCGCGGGCCGACAGCTTCGCCCGTTGGATCGGCTTGGCAAACTTGTCGCGTGCGCTCACCTCGGCCAGCTCCGCGAGCAAAGTGGGGCTGGTGACGAGCGTGATCTTTTGATGGCGGCCGGCGTCCAACACCCGGCGCGGCGTGCCCGGCCACAGCAGGCCGGAGACCACGGTGTTGGTGTCAGCGACGATCCGCATGGCGCGCGCGCCGTGCGGCGCGCGCCGCCTGGATCTCCGCCTGCACTTCCTCGGCCGTCATCGGCGGCAGGTTGAGGGCGTCGAGCTTGGCCATCGCCTCGCCCAGCCGCCGGCTCGCGGCCGCGCGCGCCTGGTCGTCGCGGTCCTTGAGGAAATCCACGAAGTCCTCGACCTCGGCCAGCCGTTGCGGCGGCAGGTCCTTGAGCTTCTTGAACAGCACGTCCGGATTGGCACTCATGGGGTCATCCTCGCTGAGCCGCCCTGCTGCAGGGCCGTATCCAGCATCTGCATGATGAAGCGCTGTTGGGCCTTGGGCAGCTTGGTGATGCGCTCAAGCTGCTGCTGAATCTTGGGCGCCGGCCCGCGCTTGCCGGGTTTGGCGTCTTCGCCGAGTAACGCTTCGACGGCCACGCCCAAGTGCCGGGCCAGGATCGGCAAGGTGGACACCGGCACGCGCCGGCGGCCGACCTCGTAGGAATTCACGGTCTGCTGGGAGACGCCCAGCCACTCGGCCATCTGCGTCTGGGTGATGCCCTGGGCCTTGCGCCGCTCGGCGATGCGTCCGCCCAGCTGCACGAAAAACGCCCGTTCGTCGGTGCTGATCGCCATCGGCTCGATGTGGGATGAAATAACTTGGCCCATACCTTAATCCCCGTTTTCCGAAGTGCGGTTGACGACACTCCGAAACGAAGTATACTCCGAATAGAGTTATTTCGCCCCCAAGGGGCTTGACACGGTTTTGGAGGAGTCCGGTTATGGCGCGCATCCCGGAGCACGAGGTCGAGCGGTTGAAACGCGAGGTCAGCCTGGTGCGGCTGGTCGCGGTGGCCGGGATTGAGCTTAAAAAACACGGCGGGGCGAATCTCGTCGGCCGCTGTCCGTTTCACGACGACAAAACCCCCTCGCTGGTCGTCACCCCGAAGACCAACCTCTGGAACTGTCTGGGTGCCTGTAACGCCGGCGGCAGCGTGATCGACTGGGTGATGCGGTTGCACCGGGTGAGTTTCAGGGCACGCCTGCGAAATGCTGCTGAAAGACCACCCCGCCCTGATCGCGCCGCTCAATGCCGATGATGCCAGCGTCCGCATGCAAACCCGTCTGGCGAGGCCGACCGAGCTCAAGCCGCTGCCCAAGGCGGCGCTGCGCTCGGCGGTCAATCCCTTCAATCTTGCCGCCGGCGATCAGGCTCTGCTCAACCAGGTCGTCGGCTTTTACCACGAAACGCTGAAGCAAAGTCCGGAAGCGCTTGCTTACCTGGACCAGCGCGGTCTGCACGACCCGACGCTGATCGAGCGCTTCCGCCTGGGCTATGCCAACCACACGCTGGCCTACCGGCTGCCGCCCAAGACGCTCAAGGCCGGAAACGACATGCGCAGCGCCTTGCAGCGGATCGGGCTTTTGCGCGAGAGCGGCCACGAGCACTTCAACGACCACCGACGGCGTGCTGGCCGGCACCGCCGACCGGGTATCGATGACCTACGACCGGGCCGGCCGCAAGCTCTCCATGAGCGATCCGGACAAAGGCTTCTGGCAATACCGCTATGACGTCCTCGGGCAGTTACAATGCCAGCAAGACGCAAAAGGCCAGTTGACCGTGTACGCTTATGATGTTTTGGGACGAGAGACCGAACGGCGGCATTACAGCGGCACGGGCAGCAACAATCTGGCGACCTGCACCAGCACTAAGCCGGTGAACGCTACCTTCACCTGGACTTACGATAACGCTGCCGGAACCGGCACGACCCGCGGCCAACTGACCGCCGACAGTGCCAACCACAACGGATTTGTCCAAAGCCGGAGCTACCAGTACGACGACTTCGGGCGGCTTATCGGGGTGAGCACCAGCATGGACGATCAGACCACCTGGGCGGAAAAAACCACCTATGACGAATTCGGCCGCCTATTCCAGCAATTCGATGCGGCCGGGGACGAACTGGGCGCGCCGTTGGGGGTGCGCTACGTATACAATGATGATGGGCATCTGACGGAGCTGCGCGAAGCGGCCGGGGGCAGCCTGGCCAAGACCTACGTGACTTACAGGGACCAAGACGCCCGCGGCCAGATCAGTCAGACCCGCTACGGCAATGATCAGGTGACCGATCGGTTGTTCGATGCCCGCACCGGCCTGATCCAGTGGATCGGCACCGGCAGTGCGACCACCCCCGGGGTGCAGAATTTGAGCTACCAGTGGGACTTGATCGGTAACCTGAAGCAGCGCCACGACCAGACCCCGGGGCGGGATCAGCGCGAAGATTTCGACTATGACGGCTTGAACCGGTTGGCGACCGTCAAATTCACCGGCCTCGGGCAGACCAATCCGGTCACCACGCTGAGTCTCGGCTACAACGCCGCCGGCAACATCGCGAGCAAGACCGGGGTGGGGAACTACACCTATGGCACCAAGCCTACGGCGTGTAACCAGGCCGGCGAAGACACTCCCGGCCCGCACGCGGTGAGCGCAACGACCTCGGGCAGCCTGAGCTACTGCTACGACATAAACGGTAACCAGGTACGCGACACCTCGGGTCGAACCTTCACCTACACCGCCTTCGAGCGCCTGTTCCAGGCCACCAAGGGCTCCGACTGGAGCCGGTACTTCTACGCCCCGGACCTCAACTGGGTCAAACGCGAGACGCAAGGAACCGATGCTGGTAACCCCCTCTCAGAAACCCTGTGGCGGATCGGCAACGTCGAGATCAGCCAGAAGGGCAATATCCGGGAATTACGCCGCACCATCGGTGGCGAAGTGCAGGTGAGCCACTGGAGTACCAACCCGTTCCCGCAGGCCAAATACCTGCATAAGGATCATATTGGTTCCATCGACGCCATCACCGATGACAACGGCCAGGTGGTGGAAGGCATGAGCTTTACCGCCTTTGGTGAGCGGCGCGAGATCGCCAACTGGACCGTCGGCGAAAGCTTAGTAACGGCCCTGCGTGAGATCACATCCAAAGGCTTTACCGGGCACGAGATGGTCGATGCGGTGGGGATTATCCATATGGGCGGGCGGATCTACGATCCGAAGCTCGGGAGATTCCTCCAGGCGGACCCCTTTGTCCAGGCGCCGGACAACAGCCAGAATTTGAATCGGTACAGCTATGTGCTCAATAATCCTCTGAGCTACACTGATCCTAGCGGGTTTTTCTTTGGGAAGCTGTTCAAGCGCATTATCAAACGCGAAGTGAAGCTACTGAAGAAAGCGATCGGCGAATTTTTCATCAATCTATTGCCCGATGCACTTGCAAACAATCCCTTTATCCGCTTTGCAATACAACATGCCGTGCAATTTATATCGGGCGCGGTGCAGAGCGCGTTCAACAAGAACCCGTTGCAATTCACGAGCCTGCCGTCGGATAGTGCAGGAATCGGTCTTGACCCGAGTGCGTTTCGTATCATCGAGGGTCCGAGGGATGGTGACCTGCTGGACAGCCAGATAGCCGATCAACGCGATCGCACCCGTGTGGCCGTGCTTGGCGGAACGGCTTCGGAGATTACAGGGAATAAATTCGCCAATGGGGCGCTGAGCACGGCGTTTGACTTTGCCTTGGGTTTCATCCCTGGCGTAGATTTGGTGCGTGCCCTCACAGACCCCAATGCGACGAAGCTGGATGTCGCTCTCGGCGTCCTCAGCCTTATTCCTGGCCAGGGAAAACTGGCAGCGTTGGGGATCAAGGGAGCAAAGAAGGTTTTCGACTTTGCAAAAATCTTTAGACGTGGAAAGGTTACAAGGGGGAAAACCCTTCGACGTTTTGTGCGGCAGGACGAGTTCTCTCAAATTCAGGGCGCTATTAATTCTGGCGGTGATGTACGACTGGGCCGCTTCTTCACTCCGGATGACATCACAGATGCGCGAGTCGCAACTAGTTAACTTGCGTTGCCTGGAACAATTCGGAATCCTATAGTTGGATTCGTGGATGTTCCGGTAAATGCATTACCGTCACAACCGTTAACGAGATTTGGCCCTCGTTTGACTGAGCCCTTCACCGGGAGCGATTTAGTTAGATTGCCAGGCGGTGGTCTGGAAGTCGAGTTCGTAACCAACCCTGTGGTCAGGGGCAGTGCATTACGTTTGGTGCCAACGCCGTGATTGAACTCAAATTTTCACAGCTTGATGATGGCTCTGTAAGAGTGGACGCTAATGGCAGTTCACGATTTATTGGTAAGCTTGGCGATCTCAAAGCATATTTAGATCTGGCGAGTCAGCTAACGCATGATTCCATATACCGACTTGGCTTAGTTGCTGTCTTACTTGCTGTGAGGGCGCTCTGGAGTGCAGGAATGGAGCTAAATCGATCTAATATTTTCAGGACGCTTGATGAATACTATTTTGTATTTCAAGACGAAAGCAAACATGAGGTGCTTGAGCGCGGCCTCGATGATGGTATAGAAGCGGTGAAATCTGATTTATCACAATTCGAAGCGGAGGTGTGGCGAAAACTAGTTAGATAGTTGTTACAAGGGGAATACCCAACACAGGTGGCCGACTTGGTAATGCCCAGACACGGGCAAAGACTGCTGAAGTGATCCGAGACGTTGAGTCACGAGGTTTGCTGGCCCGGCAAGAGGCACGCTTCAGGACACCTGGTGGCGAAAAGCAGAATCGCTTTGCAGATGTTGTTGGATTGAACCGTCAGACGGGTGAGGTCGAAGAGATTATCCAGATTGGTCGAACAACAAAAAGCGGGTTACCAGTTGCCCGGGAGAGACGTGCATTAAACGATATCTTAAACTCACCGGATCGACCCAACGGCGTTGACCCTCGCTTCATCGATGTGAATCAATAAGCGATCAGCATGGGAAAACAAGTCTACTTTTATATGCTTCCAGAAGATGAAGAGCAATTCATGCGATTCGTTTTCGAACGTGCTGGGGCAGTGTTGCTTCCGGAAATCTGTCGACATGCGGTACCAGAGATTTTAACCAAACTCGCCACCATAGGTGGCAGTGAGCGGGGCCCAGGTGTACTGCTTTGGAACCGCTTGATTTCGCCACCTGTGATCACAAGGTATATTCCTGAACAAAAATATTACGCGGTGGATAAAACTCAATCAGAGGTTATTGAGTTCTGGCGTTCTCGACTATCGGGTGATAGCCTGCGTCCAGGGAGATTATGGTGCGAGCCGAACGCTTTAGACGAAAGTTTTAATCAGGTTGCGAAGTCCAATGAATTCATAAAGTGGTGTGAATCCCTTATGCGATGGATACGTCGGAATCTTACACGGCATGCAGGGAGTTACGTAGGTAAACACGCGCTCGCTTGGGCCGAGTCAGGCGGAAAACTCACGTGAATGCTGAAGCAATGTTACAAGGGGCGCGTTAGTCAGCGATTGCAGCAAGATTTCCAGGAGCAGGTACTAATGTCTTCTTTAGAACTCCATTCGGCCGCAGGTTTGTAGACATATTGACGGAAGAAGGAACGGCGATCGAAGTTAAGACTGGTCGAACCGCTCTGACAGCAGAAATACGAGAGCAGATCAGAAAGGACGTTTTCCTTAGGCAATCGGATCCTAGAGTTAGTACACTTGAGTTCAGGTTTGCGCGCAGTACTATTACCGGCGAGATAGGTCCCACTCGGCAGCTTGAGCAATTCCTAAGAGAGAACGGTATCAATATCGTTATTGAATAATCTCAAGATGAAGACAAAGTATCAAATCTTCGATTCGATCGTTGATCGGCCACTGCACAAAGTGACCAGGGCAGAGGCAAGGCGCCACTTTCAACATTTTATCGAAAGCATTCCATTTAGAATTGAAGCGCTTCAATCGCTCGTAGCCGATGTTGGCATCAAGCTCGATTTCAGCGAGGAGTCGATTGATATGTTGGATGAGTGGTTCCCGACGGTAGTTAGCGCCCAGAAAAAAGAAGATGGGACAACTGTCCCATCTGACGAAACATTTTCAATCTGCAACGATTTAGGCATGTATCTAGGAGAGATGCTACGTTGCTCATCACCGAATATGAAATGGCACTTTGTGACAGACGATAAGAGAAACATTGCATATCAGAGACCCGTGATCCTAATCTGTCCTAAAAACCCAAAATATCACAATTTTGAGATAGATTTTGACGATGGCCTATGCAGATATGCTTACCGCTTAGTACGTGGCAAACCTATAGAGCCACGATTTATTCGAGGAATTTTCGACAACATAAAGGAATGGTTGTGAAGGTTCGGCGGATAAGGAGTCGGAGTCTGAGATTTCTCCTCATTTTCGCTCCTTGTTGTTAAGCGGAGAAAGTTACAAGGGGTGGTTTCCCCCGAAATGCTGTTGCCGGGCGCGCTCGTCAGCGAGCTGCAGTTGATGAACTCCGGAGCGGACCGGGGTCACCGATTATCTGACCGCGACCACGGACAACGGCACGATCACGTATTCCTACGACGCCGTGGGCAATTTGCTGACCACCGACGGCGTGCTGGCCGGCACCGCCGACCGGGTATCGATGACCTACGACCGGGCCGGCCGCAAGCTCTCCATGAGCGATCCGGACAAAGGGTTCTGGCAATACCGCTATGACGTGCTGGGGCAGTTGCAATGCCAGCAAGACGCCAAGGGGCAGTTGACGGTTTACACGTACGACAAGCTCGGCCGCGAGACCCAGCGCGTGCATTATCCTGCCGGCACGGTGACCACCTGCGTCGGCTCAGGTACGGTGCAGGGGACGTTCACCTGGACCTATGACACGATCTCCGGAACCGGCACGACCCGCGGCCAGTTGACCGCCGACAGCGCCAACCACAACGGCTTTGTCCAAAGCCGGAGCTACCAGTACGATAGCTTCGGGCGGCTTTTCGGGGTGAGCACCAGCATGGACGGCCGGACCTGGTTCGAGGAGACGACCTACGACCAGTTCGGGCGGCTATTCCAGCAGTTCGACGCCGCCGGCGATGAATTGAACCAGCCACTCGGCGTGCGCTACGTCTATAACGGCCAGGGACACCTGACCGAGCTCAAAGAAGCGGCCCACGGTGCGGTGGGCAAGGTGTATGTGCAATACCAGGCCCAAGACGCCCGCGGCCAGATCAGCCGGACGGCCTACGGCAATGGCCAGGTGACCGATCGCCTGTTCGATCCGGTAACCGGCCTGATCCAGTGGATCGGCACCGGCAGTGCGACCACCGCCGGGGTGCAGGATTTGAGCTACACTTTCGACATGGTGGGGAATCTGAAACAGCGTTGGGATCAGAGCCAGTTCCGGAACCAGAAGGAAGATTTCGTTTATGACGGCTTGAATCGGTTGAAAAGCGTGACGCTGACCGCCCCGGACCTTGGGCTCAACAACTTCCCGACGCTGGACGTCACCTACAACGCTGCCGGCAACATCACGAGCAAGACCGGGGTGGGGAACTACAGCTACCCGACCACTGGCCGTATCCACGGCGTGACGAGCGCCGGGACGGTGAATTACGGCTACGACCTGAACGGCAATGTGACCTCAGATACCACAGATAAGATCGGAAGAGCCTTCACCTACACCGCCTTCGAGCGCCTGTTCCAGGCCACCAAGGGCTCGAACTGGAGCCAATACTTCTACGCCCCCGATTTGAACTGGGTCAAGCGCCAGACGCAGGGTGACGATGCGGCCACGGCGACCTTCGAGACCCTGTGGCGGATCGGCAATGTAGAGATTTCGGAGAAGAACGGGATTCGAGAGCTGAGAAGAACCATCGGCGGCGAAGTGCAGATCAGCTATTGGAACACCAACCCACAGGGCCAGGAGCGCTACCTGCACAAAGACCGGGTCGGCGTACCCTTGGGGCTTCTTTCATCTACGATGAAAACCGCCCAGGTGGGCACAATATCGGGTCAATACATTGCAGCGCAAGCGCTGCGACGCCTTTGGCGTGGCAGTATCGACGCCATCACCGACGCCGCAGGTAACGTCATCGACGCCATGAGCTTTACCGCCTTCGGCGAGCGGCGCGACATTGCCGACTGGCGCATAGGCGAGAGCCTGATGGGCATTGACGCTTTGCGTGCCATCACATCAAAAGGCTTTACCGGCCATGAGATGGTCGATGCGGTGGGGATTATCCATATGGGTGGGCGGATCTACGATCCGAGGCTCGGGAGATTTCTCCAGGCCGATCCGTTTGTGCAGGCGCCGGATAACAGCCAGAATCTGAATCGGTATTCGTATGTGCTGAATAATCCGCTGTCGTTCACCGATCCGACGGGGTTCTTTTTTGGCGGGTTGTTCAAGTTCTTAAAAATCGGCGCAGCGCTCGGGATCGGGGTTTTCACCGGCGGTGTCGGCTTGGGGGCGTTTACCTTCCTGGGGATCAGCGGCGGCCTGGCGGGTGTCGGCATCGCCGCGGCGGGCGGGTTTATTTCCGGGGCGTTGCTGGCTGGTAACATCAAGGGGGCTCTGATCGGTGCGTTTACCTCCTTCCTGTTTGCCGGCGTGGGGCAACAAATCGCGCAGGCCGCTGGGGCGGCTGGGAGCGGAATTCTCGGAACCGGTCTGAATGCCGGGCAACTTTTGGGCGCCACGGCCATCACCGGCTTCCTGGGTGGCGTGCTTTCCGAGGTCCAAGGTGGTAAATTTGGGCATGCATTCTTAAGCTCCGGCATTACCTCCCTGCTGAGCCCGGCGCTGGGCCGGATCAAAGACACCCTGGCCAGAGGGCTGGCCAATGCGGTGCTGGGTGGCACGGTATCCAGGATTACGAGTGGTAAGTTTGCATCTGGTGCTTCGCTGTTTTAAGCAAGGCAATATATCGCAGAATGTGGAGGAAAAATGTCAACAAACTCATTGACTTCTCATCACAAGCCTCTTGCGCTCGCCGTCTCCGCTGCGCTGGCGATGGGCCTTGCAGGACCGGCAATTGGACAGTTTACATCTGTCGTTCAACTATCGGATCTTGATGGAACCAATGGTTTCAAGCTCGACGGAGAATTTGATAGCGACCACTCCGGTTTTTCTGTCAGCAACGCAGGTGATGTCAATGGCGACGGCGTGGACGACCTGTTAATCGGCGCACCTTACGCCGATTCCAACGGCAGCGATTCGGGGCGAGTTTATGTGATTTTTGGTAGGACGGACGGCATTTTTAGTACGATACAATTTTCAAGCTTGGATGGAGATAACGGCTTTATGCTCGACGGAGAGGGATTGTACTTTTTTGGTGATCGATCTGGCTTCTCGGTTAGTACTGCAGGCGATATTAATGGTGATGGGATAGGCGACATAATCATCGGTGCACCAAGTGCTGAATTCGATGGTTGTCGATGCGGGCGTAGCTATGTAGTGTTTGGCAAGAGTGATGGTTTTCCTGCAAGGGTACCGCTTTCCAGCCTTGACGGAATCAACGGCTTTACACTAGATGGCAAGGAACCGGGCGGAAGTAATTCCGGGTTCTCAGTCAGCACGGCAGGAGACATTAATGGCGATGGGTTTGACGATTTGATTATCGGTGCACCATATGCCGTACCAAACGGCGCCGGCACAGGACGCAGTTATGTAGTGTTTGGTCGCCCCGACAACTTTCCTGCCAGAGTACAGCTTTCCAGTTTATCGGGAGACATCGGTTTTACTCTCGATGGTGAGAAAGTAGGTATCGTAGCTAGTTCGGGTGCGTCAGTGAGTAAGGCGGGTGATGTTAACGGCGACGAGATTAATGATTTGATTATCGGTGCTCCGAAATCAGATTCCAATGGTACTAATTCAGGACGGGTGTATGTAATCTTTGGTAACAAAGATGGTTTTCCCGCCACTGTTCAGCTTTCTAGTCTCAACGGGTTCAACGGCTTTAAGCTTGATGGTGAAGACCAATTTGATTTTTCGGGCACGTCAGTGAGCGACGCAGGTGATATTAATGGAGATGGAGTGGATGATTTTATAATCGGAGGTCCAGGTGTCGATCCCAACAATATTTATATCGGTCGTAGTTATGTAGTGTTCGGCATGACCGATGGCTTTCCTCCCACACTTCAGCTTTCAGACTTAAACGGTGCCAATGGCTTTAAGATCGACGGCGAAGTGAGCGGCGCAGGTGGTGGTGCTCGCTCAGGTTTTTCAGTCGGCAATGCGGGTGATATCAACGGCGACGGAGTGAATGATTTGATTATTGGCGCACCTTATGCTTCCCAAAATGGATTTAATTCCGGACGCAGCTATGTGGTCTTTGGTAGTAGTGATGGTTTTTCAGCTATTGTGCAACTCTCCAACCTGAACGGAGACAATGGTTTTATACTAGATGGTGAGGGAGCTGATGGGGGTATTTCCGGATTCTCGGTTAGCACCGCAGGTGATATTAACGATGATGGGTTAGACGACCTAATTATTGGGGCTCCACGCGCCGATCTTAACGGCTGTTTTTGTGGGCGGAGCTACGTATTGTTCGGAAAACGCAATGATATTATTTTCCAAGATAGCTTTGAAGATTGAGATGACAATTCTTCTTTGATAATCAAGCGTATGTATTTTCTGGTGGTGGAATTTCTTCAAGAAACCCATTTGAGGCAGCGGCGGATCGTTTTGCTCTGAAACAAAAAACAGGTAACTAAGGTGATGACAAGATCATTTATATACAAAGTATTAATTTTTATGGCACTTATGTATATTAGTGATGCAAAATCGTTTCAAACCAATTTAGGGCCATCAATAGTTAATGCTACGGATGGCGACATGACAGTTCACATATCA
Organism: Pseudomonadota bacterium; assembly: GCA_036832975.1. GTDB lineage: Bacteria > Pseudomonadota > Gammaproteobacteria > Xanthomonadales > Wenzhouxiangellaceae > DAITQM01. The sequence goes on from DAITQM010000010.1 coordinate 22,844, forward strand.
AAAAATGGTCGTCGAGTCATTGGCTTCACTATCAAGCCGATGCAAATTGTGAATGCCGTTGGGGTGAGAAAGAAAGACCTGTCATATTATAAGATTATTGTGAGCGGTGAAAATTATGAGTCGGAATTTTCGTATATAATTATGAAAAAATCGGAGGAAGCACCTAGGAAGTTAGTTCGGCAGATGTGGTTATTTGACGGCAATAACGGGTGTATCCTATCTAAAAACGAGTTTGATGAACTCAAGGTTAAATCATGCGATAATGTGAACTATGCCAATTGATTTTTGAGATGAAGTAAAATGGACTCCTACTGGCTGATTCTGTGTTCTTGAATTCAGAAATGCTGCATGGCAGGTTGGGACGATTTCAGGAACACCGCTTCGTAATCCGGCATGGCGACCAGTCGACACTTTCAAACATCTGAGAAAGCCAGGGAGATAGATATGAATAAATATGCCCCACGTTTCATCTTGTTTTCAATACTCGTAATGCTGGCCGGTTGCGTCACAGCCGGTAGTATCAGATGTGATACGGAATTGTCAGTAAAACAAAGAAACGAAAATGGCTATCAATCATTGAATTTTATTTCTATCGTTTCGGTGATAGCTGATCCTGATAAATATGATGGGAAAAGAATAAGTGTAGTTGGTGTATTTGTACTTCATTATGACCGAGCTGTACTTTACATTACCAAGGATCACTTGCAAGCCGATGAATTTACTTCAGCCATATTTGCTGATTTACCCAAGTGCATTACACTTGAAAATATGGAATTGATGTCTGAATGGAATGGTAAATTCGTTAGAATTGATGGAGTTTTCGATTCTGATAGAAGAACAACGCAAGTGGATGCCGGAACAATTACTAATGTTGAGCGTATAGAGCTGTATTATTCAGAATCTGGAAGTTAATTGCAGCGAGATTGATGTATATGTTGATTTTATCCATGGCCTGCTCGATTTCTTCGGCAGTTCATGGGGTCGGACCTGCGTAACTGCTTGACTGACAAGCAAAACACGACAAAATTATAGCCAAATTTTTTGGCATTGAAAATCGCGTTTTAATGGAGTTGAAATCATTGATGCCGAGCATACTGCTGCTCCGTCGCTCCTGCTTGCCATGATGCAGCTTGGCAGTGCTTAACGGATCCGGCGCCGGTGCCAGTGACGACAAAGCTCGCGGGAGACGCGGTGGCATAGTATGATTTTCGGGGTGAAATATATGCGGATAAAATTATCGGAGTCAGGTGAACGCACGCGCCACCTAACTGGCGCTGGAGTGCGGATACCGCTGCGCGGCCTAGCCCCGTGCCTGCCTGCCTGTGCGTTTTTGCGCTCAGACAGGCGGCGCGAAAATCCCTTTTCGCGCGCTGCACGCGGGGTGTCGCTCACCGCCCGATCCGTTAGGCGAGAGTGAAACTGCCATGCGAGTCCTAATGCTCTTCACAATGGTGGCAGGCCTTGCGTCAGCACAATTACCGATCGAAATGCCCGATGCTAAACCGCTGAGTTATGACAGTGGGGATTCGGGGACCTTCGTCTTTTCAATCGCAATCACCGGCGGGGACGCGAAGAATGTCCGTTATCTTCTGTCGAACCACAGCGGACATCTCAGGTTGGTGTTGACAGCGACGACGTTCGCTGCGAGTCTCCCCTGATTACCGGCTATCCCGGCTCAAGAATTCCTACCTTGATGACGCACACCTTCTCCCGGAAGGGCTCGCCTGAGCGAGCTCTTTACGAGTGGCATCTGTGCTTCGTGCTCGACGGTGTAAACTACATTGGCTGGCGCGGATATGATCCGGGTCCAGGTTCAAAGTTGTCGGTCGCGTGCCGTATCGAAATAGGCAAGACTCCCAACGACATTTATGCTTGCACGGTCGAGGAACTCACCATCGACCGGCGGAACTACTCCGAGCACCGGATCTCATGCGACGTAGAAGGCCTTTGCAGGACATTTGATACCTCCGCCGACTATACGACCTGGAAGAAAACACCCCTTACGCCTGCGGACCGCATCGCCATCGGATTGGCCATTTTGAATCACGAGCTCAATACGGGCTCTTCGTACATGCGCTCTAACCTGATGGATTACTTCGTGTCTATCGACGGTAAAGACATCATGCCCCCCATGGTGTCCGCGTTCGGAAAGACGCCTGTGCGTCTTCTCGCTGGAAGCAAGTTCTCCGAGGGCAAAGGCATGAGGCTCTCGATTGGCGGCTTTCAGCGAGGATTTGATGGTAGCGTCAAGGCATCATTCTCATACTATTGTGGGGATCTATGCGCATCGGCTCATGAGGCGATGCTTGTACAGAGCCGCGGGAAGTGGACAGTCGTACATTCGGAGATGCTGTGGATTTCATGACAGAGAGGAAGAAAAAGAGACATCCACAATTATTTGATTGGCGAGCCGATATACAGATATAAACAATTTTACTAAACACTATTTTGTTGGTGGACCTGGTTTCTTGGCGACACAGAATGGTCTTCTATTTCAACGTGGAAAAGACAACATCATTGATTATGACCCATATTAAGAAATCAGTTTTAATTTTACTTATTGTAAGTTGCCATTGTTTTGCCAGTGGCGAAGTTAGTGAGTTTTGGAATGAACTTTCGTTTAGAACGGAGGGAGGTGACTTTGTTTCAATTTCGCTTGAAAATTGTCGCTTGAAAAGTATGCGCGTCGAATTGCGAGGCAAAATAATTAAAATTCCTGATAATGCTTTATTGGGGTTAGATCAACCTGTATTGCAAAAAGTAAATCTCGTGCGGTCATTTTCAATGGAGGATGGGGAATCAAAGTCTAGCATTATACTTAAAGTGCCTACAATAAATGAAGATCTTGATCGTAGTTTGGTTGTATGGTTTGTATTTAGCGATGAAAAACTATTAGAAAGAAATGTTTGGACATACGAGCCGATTCAAAAATTGATTTCAGTAGAGTCTTATTGAATTAAAATGAAATGCGAAGTGTGATTAAGATGCCTATTTCTTCCAAAACTAAGATAGTTTTCATCTTATTAATTGGCATGTTATGTTCGTGTAAAAGCGAGTCTAGTAAAAATCTGGAATTGGATAGATTCAAATTTCTAGATGAATGTGTCAAGCTGATTGATTATGACATCCGATCAGCACTGGCTAATTTACAAAATATATATTCTATAAGATCGGCTGCTATCTTTGTTTCCAAGCATATTACACATGATTTGAACAATGCATTTCTTAAAGCAGGATCAATGGCTAAAAATATCGATCATGAATTAATAACAGAAACTGAACTGCAAAACATTTTTGGTGTTGTTTACGAATATGCTGCAACAGAAATTAGTTCTATTGAAAGATACAAAAACTCAGGCTGTAGTTTAATTGCGACTGAAATCGTTGAAACGAAAATCGCATCGTATATGAATGTATATGCTACACCAATTTCAAGAGAATTTAATGAAATAGGACTTACTGATAGTTACCATATGCGATCTGCTTTCTTTCTGATGGTTGCTTTTGAAACGGCTGGTGTTGAATGGGAACTGAGTTGGTTTGGCAATATTGCTAATAACTTTGAATAACTTAATGGTGAAACTCTGGAAGAAGCGATGACCAGCGTAGGTGGCCAATATCCGGCCAACAAAGTCGATGACCTCACGCCCCGAGTCTGGAAACAAACATTCGGCACCAACCCCCTATTGTCCGATATCGACCGCATCAGGAATTAACGGCGTAGAATGACCGCTTACAGCATAATGAGCAACAATTTCAATAGGTCAATACGAAGATGTATGTCGCTTGATCGATACTTACGGAAATTAGGCGTGAGAATCTCTCGATTTTCTTATTGCTGTCTTTTGGCGATTTTGTCTGGGTGCAGTGCTATGGCGCCGTCGAATGCTGACTACTATGATCGATCAGATGTCATTCGTTATCTTGAGCAGGTAAAAGCTTCTCTGCGTCAAGAGAGAACAGTGGAATACTGCCAGATAGATGAGTATTCAGACCGTTCGAAGGATACCGTCGACGCTGTACTTCAGTTGTCAGGACATGACTTGCTGGAGTGGAGGAAGGCAACTGCTAAGATCGAGGGTATTGACGTCGAATTGATCGCTGGACTGGGCAGCAAACGACTTAGTATTGGTGTGGAGTTAAGACGTAATCGGTGTCATCGATTTGAAATCGCTTGGATTGTGCCTTGAGCTTGTTGAACCCTGGGGTTGTGACGTTCTTATGTTCAGAAGCCTTTTCCTGACTCGCCTTAGGCCAATTTTTCAGACCCAATAACCAAATTTCGCAATATCAGAGATGCAGGCGATGAACAAAAAGTTTTTTCTATTTACGTTCGTCATTTTAGCATGTAAAATGTTGTACGCTTCTGAGTATGTTATGCTCAATGACCTCATGCGAAATTCTTCAAATTATGATAACAAAAATATATCTGTGGAAGGATATCTATGTATTGAACATCCTACAGCGATGTTGATTCAGGATCCTCTTACTTGCCATGTTTATAATGCTGCATCTATTGAAATCGAAGTAACTCGTGACATGTTGCAAAAACGAGAGAACTACGGCGCTGATTCGTATGTGAGAATTACTGGCCTGTATGGCGCCGTGCCTAATGATTCAATCGTAATAGATTCTGGATCACGATACGGTGTTATTAAAAATCCGAAGGTGGATATTTTAGGAGTTCCAAAAGCTAGATAGACACAGGTGCCATATATCAGAGTGAATGGCGATACCTTCACCAATAGAATCAGCAATAAATTCGATGTTTTTATTAGAGCTATTCAAGGGAATAAATTAGCTGATGCTGCAATGGAAATAAGTCCAAACAAATCATATGCTATAAATACTTTACTGCCAGATCTAAAGAATGATAAAACAAGAATTAATTGGATTCTACTATCATCACCAAATAGCTTAGCGAAGCTACAAGTTAAACATTCGTATTTCTTTATACTTCATCATGAATCCAAAGAAACTCTTTATCGAATGTGCATATGCGGTAATGACTCTTGTGTATTAAGCAAGAACGCGATAGCTGATGTTTCGACACTTCTCAAAGGTAGTCAAGAATTGTGTTTGGATTTTATACTCGAGAATAATGAAATTTACCTAGATCTAATGCCTTTGATATATTAATCATGGGCTTATTCCGAACGATGCGGTAGGTAAGGTGTATGTGCAATACCAGGCCCAAGACGCCAGTTATAAAATTGCCAGGAATATGATATGGTTAGATCAATAATATCAGCTTTGTTTAGATCACACAGAAGTTGTTTCAGACTCTTCTGCTATCGCGGGTTATTGCTGCAACTCGCGTTGTTACCACTGATGAATTTTTATGCAGACAAAATGGCGGTTGCAGCAGATGATGTAACCTATTTCCCTAAATTATATTATGAATCCGAAGTAGAGGGAAAATATTTAGGGGTGTATAGAAGTTTTATTGTACAGCTTCAGTTGCCATCTTTCTTGGAAATTTCGCTCACAGATGAGAATGTAGAAGGATATCGATTTATGTTGATGCCTGCCTTCAGCAGCACCATCATAATCCAAGTTATCAAGGAGCCTGATAATTTAGTAATTGCTGATGCTTATGAGGTTGCTCGAGACAGCAGTTCTTTCGGGCGAACCGTTCCTTTTAGACTAAGAGATGGTCATATTCGTCTCACTGTGAAAGAAAGCAAATTTATTAAATTCTCAAATTTCCTGGATGAGGGGGGTTTTTGGGAGTTGTATCATTTTGGATGGGGAAGTGGTTTAGATACTTCGACGTGGGTTATTGAAGGTGTAAAAGATGGGCAGCATCATTTCTTTTCTTCAAGTGATCCGGTACTTAAGAAAATCGAACAAGCAATTCGTTACATGCACGAGAATGTCATGAATATACCCTTCGAACGCTAATTCCGATGTTCTGCGTCATCTATGATCGACAACATCCTCAGCAAGATCAGTGGCCGGAGGTCAGTGGTCACCAACAATTTGGCCCAGTCTTGGTCAGGCGTACGCAACCGAGTTGAGCGCCAGCTTCTCGAACGTCATGCGAAATGTTGACGCACCCATTCTCGACGGTTCCGCTTACTCCACCGCGGTGCGCGTGGATACGCTTGGATAAGGGGTCGGAGTCATATTCCTAGGGTCAATCACCGGCAGATCGTGATCTGACTTTCACTCGCCCACCCGCCGCAACGCATGATCGGACACTTTTCTGGAGAGATACAGCCCAGCGCTCATCATATCCTCGATGACCGGCCGGGCTTTGGGGATGAGGCCGCGTTGTTTGGCGACGAGCACGATGACAAACCAGGTCGTGTGCTCGATGGCCTGCGCTGTGAAGTCCTGAGCGCCCCGACGCAGAATCTCCTCGGCCACCGGCTCGGGCACCCACACTTCGTGGGAAAAGGCTTGCAGCAGATCGAGATGGTGGCTGCGGGCGAGAAAGATCAGCGGCGAGGCATCGATGACAGCAGCTTGCGCCGTCGGCGGTTCAACCACGCTTAAGCTCGCGGTCCAGATCCTCAAAATCCACCGCGAACGAGTCCTTGCTCAGCCGCGCCAGCGCCAGCAGAAAATCGGTGCGGTCCATGCCGGCGATGTCGGCCGCTGCCTCCTGGGAGATGCGGCCTTGTTGATACCACTGTACCGCGGCGGCCAGGCGCAGCTCGTCGCCGAGTTCGTCCGGCGCGCAATGGAGCACGGAATAGACCGTCTCGGGTAGTTCGACGTTGATGTGGGTCATGAGATCAGCTCCTATACCCAATTGTTGCATAGATTCCAGGAATTCTCGGTGAAGCTGGCGACGGTCAGTCGTTTCACTTCATCTCTTCGATGAGTGCGATATCCTTGCGCAGCAGATCGTTGACGATGTCGTTAAGCTCGACGTTCTTGCTCTTGGCCTTGTTGGTCAGGTAGTCGCGCACGTCGTCATCGAGGTAGATCGGCAGGTTCAGTCTGGCATTGGGCCGGTAGAACTTGCCGCGTTCGGCGTTGGAAAAGTCGTTTTCCTGTTTCATGGTGCGTTCTCGTAGTCTTTCAAGGTGCACTGTGCAGCCGCTGCTTTGCTTCCTCGTGCGAGACCACACAGTCTTCGCGGGCCGCCTGAAGTAGTTTTGGTCATTTGACCGCCCTGATAAACTCCTCCACCGTCATCCCCGCCGCACGGATTAGGGAGCGCAGCGTTCCCTTGGCGACTTCCTTATGATCGGGCACTGAGAGCGTGGCGTTGTGATTGTCTTTGACCAGGATGATATGGCTGCCGCGCTGGCGTGCGACTTCCCAGCCGAACGATTCGAACGCCTTAACGACCGTGCGGCCGCTTAGCGCGGGCAAGCTCGGCATCAGACCGCCACATCCAGTTGGCGGGTCTCGACGGTCAACGGCAAGCCTTTTTCTGCTCGCACTTCCAGGCACAACTGAATCGCTTCCTGAATATTGGCGATGGCCTCGTCCTTGGTCTGGCCCTGGCTCACACAGCCCGGGATAGACGGGCACTCGGTGATCCAGGCGCCGTCTTCGTCGCGGTCCACGGTGATGGTGAATTGCATACGGTGGTTCCTCGAAAAACAAAATCGCTTCGTTGTTCCAGTGCACTAGTATAGCGGGCACGGCCTCTCATCGTTGAGCGGTTCTTGCTCGCGGTCCTGCGGCTATCGCGCCGTGTGGCTTTGGGTCCGCTGCACCATGCGCTTGGCCTGGTGCTTCAAAATCAGACCGTCCAGGAACTCCACGGCCGTCTCCCGTTTCGTCCTCGTCAAACTGCCGCTGCGCCCCCTCTGTCAGGGTGGTTATCGCCTTGACAGGGGAGCTGATGATCGCATCACCTGTCCCAGGTTTCCACCGCCAACCCCGGTTGAGACCCGAAGCATCTCAATTTCAGCCGTTGCCGGCTTCTGGACGGTATCCTCGGCTGTTATCATGTCGCCGTTGCCGGTGTGGCACGGCGGCGGCGGGGCGGTGTGGTCTCGGGGTGGGAGTACGGAGGGGTTATGAGCAATGAACAGCGGCCGGGGTTGCGGCTCAAACCGAAGGAACACAAGCGCCTCGCTGCCGGTCATCCGTGGGTGTACAGCAACGAGGTCGATAACGCGGCCTCGCCGCTCAAAGGGTTTGCCCCCGGCGCTCTGGTGACCCTCGAGCGTTCCGACGGGACGCCGCTCGGCGTGGCTTATGTCAATCCGCATTCATTGATCGCCGCCCGGTTGTTGAGCCGCCAGGCGGAGCGGCCGATCGACGCGGCGTTTTTTGTCGAACGTCTGCGCCAGGCGCTGGTGCTGCGCCGGCGGTTTTTCCACGAGCCGTATTACCGGCTGGTGTTCGGCGAAAGCGATGGGTTGCCGGGCCTGGTGGTCGATCGGTACGACGATATCCTCGTCGCCCAGGCGTTGAGCGCCGGCATCGATGTGCTCAAGCCGGTGATCGAGGAGGCGTTGGCGGCGGTGTTCGAGCCGCGCGGGCTTTTATGGCGCAACGACGTGGCGGTCCGCGAGTTGGAGGGATTGGAACGCGAAGTGTTGACCGGCTTCGGCGACGTGCCTGAGGAGATCGAGGTTCAGGAGGCGGGGTTGAGTTTCGCCGTCGATCCGCGGCACGGGCAGAAAACCGGCTGGTTTTTCGATCAAACGGTCAACCGCCAGCGCTTGTTGCCGTGGCTGCGCGACGGCCGGGTGCTGGATCTGTACAGCTATCTCGGCGCCTGGAGCATCCAGGCGTTGCGCGCCGGGGCGCGCGCTGCGGTCGCCGTCGAGAGTTCGCCCGATGCGGCGGAGCGGATCCGGGCGAACGCCGAACGCAACCGCGTCGCCGATCGCCTGAACGTCGCGGCGGTCGATGTCGATGAGTATTTCGACGCGGCCCGTAAGACGCGCGAGCGCTTCGATGCGGTGATCGTCGATCCCCCGGCGCTGGTCAAAAAAGCGCGTGACAAGAAAGCCGGATTGGCGGCGTACCGGCGGATCAATCAGGCAGCGCTGCCGCTCGTCAAGTTGGGCGGTTTGCTGGCCAGCTTTTCGTGTTCGGCGCACGTTCTGACGGAAGATTTGCTGGCCGTGATCAATCAGGCGGCGCGCCACGTCGATCGCGAAATCCAGGTGCTGATGCCGCTCGCCGCCGGACCGGACCATCCACGCCACCCGCTGATTGCGGAAACCGGGTATCTGAAAGGTTTTTTACTGCGCGTGCTGCCGGCACGCTGAACGGGAACTCAGAAAAATGACTGAAGGATTGCCTTATCTCGTCGATTTCGATCCGCTTGCGCTGCGCCTCGGGCCACTCGCCGTGCACTGGTACGGCGTGATGTACCTGCTGGCTTTCGCTGCGTTCTGGTGGCTCGGCCGGCGGCGCGCGGCGCGCGGCCTTGGGCCGCTCAAGCCACCGGAGGTCGAGGATCTATTGTTTTATTGCGTGCTCGGCGTGATCCTCGGTGGCCGTCTGGGTTACATGTTGTTTTATGGCTGGGCGCAACTTGTTGCCGATCCTTTGAGTTTATTTCGCATTTGGGAAGGCGGCATGTCGTTCCACGGCGGGTTGCTCGGCGTGATCGCGGCGATGGCGTGGTATGGCCGCCGGCACGGTGCCGGGTTCTGGCCGATCGCCGATTTCGTCGCGCCGCTGGTGCCGATCGGGCTGATGTTCGGCCGGCTCGGCAATTTCATCAACGGCGAGCTGTGGGGGCGGTTGACCGACGCTCCGTGGGGCATGATTTTTCCGTCCGCCATCGAGCCGTCGATCGCCGATCGCGCTCAGTTGTTGTCGTTGTATGCGGCGGGGGCGCTGAACGACCAGGCCCGGCATCCTTCGCCGTTGTATCAGGCTTCGCTCGAAGGCCTGTTGCTGTTCGTGCTGCTTTACGGATATTCGCGCCGGCCGCGGCGGAAGATGGCGGTCTCCGGCTGGTTCCTGACCGGCTATGCGACGTTGCGGATGTTCGCCGAGCTGTACCGCGTGCCCGATGCCCATATCGGCTATCTGGCGTTCGATTGGCTGACGATGGGGCAGGTGCTGTCGCTGCCGATGCTCGTCGCCGGCCTGGTGCTGCTTTATTTGTCGCGCTCGCAGCCGGTGGCGGGATGAAAGCGTATCTCGATTTGTTACGCGAGGTCAGGCAACAGACGGCGCGCCGCGAGGATCGCACCGGGACCGGCACCTTGGGGGTTTTCGGGCGCCAGTTGCGCTTCGACTTGGCGGCCGCTTTCCCGCTGTTGACGACGAAGAAGCTCCACTGGCCGGCGATCGTCCACGAGCTTTTATGGTTTATCCGTGGCGGCCGCAACCTGGCTTATTTGCACCGCCGGGGGATCACGATCTGGGACGAATGGGCAACGCCCGACGGCGAACTCGGACCGATCTACGGGGCGCAGTGGCGCGCCTGGCCGCTTTCCGGCGGCGGTGCGGCCGATCAGTTGGCGGCGGTGATCGACAGTCTCAAAACCCGGCCGATGTCGCGCCGCCACCTGGTCAGCGCGTGGAACGTGGCGGATTTGCCCGACGAGACGCTATCGCCGCAGGACAACGTGCGCGCCGGGCGGATGGCGCTGGCGCCGTGCCACGCGCTGTTCCAGTTTTACGTCGCCGAGGGGCGTTTGAGTTGCCAGGTCTATCAGCGCAGCGCCGACGTCTTTCTCGGCCTGCCGTTTAACATCGCTTCGTATTCGCTGTTGACGTTGATGGTCGCCCAGGTCTGCGGCTTTGCGCCCGGCGAATTGGTCCACACGCTCGGCGATGCTCATCTTTATCTGAACCATTTGGCGCAGGCGGATGAGCAGCTCGCCCGTTCGCCTTCGCCCTTGCCGCGGCTCGAGCTGAACCCGGGGGTCACGGATCTGGCGGCGTTCGTTTACGACGATATCCACCTCATCGATTACCGCCCGCAGCCGGCGATCAAGGCGCCGATCGCCGTTTAGCCATGATGTCCGAGCCGCATCCGGCGCCGAGCACGCGCCGTGCACCGCGGATCACGCTGGTCGCGGCGCTCGCCGCCAATGGCGTGATCGGGGCCGGCGGCCGGATGCCGTGGCATCTGCCGGCCGATCTTCGGCATTTCAAGGCAGTGACGATGGGCCATCCGCTGGTGATGGGGCGCAAGACCGCCGAAGCGCTCGGCCGGCCGCTGGCCGGCCGCGATAATCTCGTGCTGACGCGCCACTCGGCGTCGTTGCCGGGCGGTTTTGAGCCGGTGCCGTCTTTGGCGGTGGCCTTGCAACGGGCTGCGACCTTGCCCGGCGGCGATGAGATCATGGTGATCGGCGGCGGTGAAATTTATCGCCTGGTGCTACCGCTTGCCGCGCGCCTGGTGTTGACGCTGATCGACGCGCGGATTGCCGGCGACACGTATTTTCCACCCTGGTCGGAGAGCGAGTGGCGCGAAGTGTCGTCGGTCGAGCGCCCGGCCGACGCCGAGCAGCCGTGGAATTTGCGTTTCGTGACCTACGAGCGGCGGCAATGAGCCGGCCCCTGCGATTCGGGCTCTGGCTGACGGCGATCGCGCTCGTTCTGGGGATCGCCGGCCGGCAGTTGCAGATCGAAAGCGACAGCCGCGTGACCGGCGATCTCGGGCCGTGGCTGCAACAGCGCGCCGATCACCAGATCGCGATCCAGTGGCACAGCGCCGAGGCGCGGCGCGGCACGGTCGAACTCGAGCCGGCGGCCGGTGGTGAAGCGCTGCACTTGGCGGAAACCAGCAGCGGAACCGGGCACCGTATCGTGACCTCGGGTCTGCCGCCCCGCAGTCATTGGCGCTATCGCCTGGACGGCGGGGCGACCCCGGCGGGTGCGTTCTTTACGCCGCCGGCAAAGGGCGATCCGGCGCCGCTGCGCTTGTGGGTGTTGGGCGACGCCGGTGTCGATTCGCCGCTCGCCCGTAAAGTCCGTGCCGCGGCGCAGCGCTGGTTCGCCGGCCGTCCAGCGGCCGGCCGGCCCATCATCGATCTTTTGCTGACCACTGGCGACAACGCCTATCCCTCCGGCCGTTTTAGCGATTTCCGCGATGCCGTGTTCACGCCGCTGGCCGCGGTGCTGGCGGCGACACCATATTGGCCGGTCCCGGGCAACCACGACCTTCGGCGGCGGGCGTTCTTTCGCCTGTTCGAGTTTCCGGCAAACGGCGAGGCGGGGGGTGTCCCCTCCGGCGGCGAAGCCTATTACGCTTTCGATTACGGCCCGTTGCACGTTGTCGTGCTCGATTCCGAATCGAGCCTCGGCCGATGGGAGCGCCGGAAAATGCGCGACTGGCTGGCCCGCGATCTGGCCGCCGATCGCCAACGCTGGACGATCGTCGTCTTTCATCATCCGCCGTACAGCCGCGGCCATCACGATTCCGATCGGGCCGGCGGCCGTGATTGGCGGATGCAAGTGATGCGCGAAACCTTTTTGCCGGTGATCGACGACAGCGGCGTCGATCTGGTGCTGGCCGGGCACAGTCATGTCTATGAGCGCAGCCATCTGCTCGCCGGCCATTACGGCACGTCCGAGACTCTGGCGCCGGCAATGATCGTACAACGAGGCCAGGGGCCGGGCGACCGGTTCGAACGCGCGCCGCACTGCCAGACCCGCTGCGGCGTGGTCTATGTCGTCCTTGGCAATTCGGCGAAAGTCGACGGCGGTCCGCTCGACCATCCGGCGATGGCGGCGGTCAGCGCGCGCGGCGGGTCGCTGGCGATCGAAATCGAGGCCGCTTGCCTGAACGCCTACCTGATCGGCGAAGACGGCGCCATCGACGATCGCTTCACGCTGGTCAAGCACAGCAACGGGACGGACGGCACCTGTCAGCCCGGTCCGCCGGGCACCTGAAAAAGCTGAAATTGCTGTCCCAGCCGGATCGCGCTCAACGGTCCGCCCCAGACACAACCGGAATCGAGACATAACGCCTGGCGGCCGAAGTATAGGCCGAGCGCCGACCAGTGGCCGAAGATGATCGTGTAGTCAAAACTCCGTCGCGGCGCTTCGTACCAGGGCATCAAATGCGGCGGCTGCGAACCCGGCGGGCCCTTCTCGTCGAAATCGAGGTGGCCGTCGGCATCGCAGTAGCGCATACGGGTCAGGGCGTTGACGATGGTGCGCATCTCGCGTCCCCAACTCAGGCCCGGCGCCCAGCGCCGCGGGCGGTCGCCGTACATCTGGCGCAGCAATTGCATCCGCCGCTGACCGCGCAGGCCGTTCTCGACGCGCGCTGCGAGTTTGATCGCCCGCGACAGAGGCCAGCCCGGCGGCAGGCCGGCATGGATCATAGCGATGCGCTCGGCCTCGTCGACATGGGTCAGCGGGCTGCGGCACAGCCAGTCGATCAACTCCATGCCGTCCGGAGCTTCGAGGATCGCGGCGAATTCGCGGTTCGCCGTCGGCCGCTCCATGTGGCGCGCCGCTTCGGCGAGCAGGTGCATGTCGTGGTTGCCGAGCACGACGATGAGTTTCGGTCCCAGCGACCGCACCAGGCGCAGAACTTCGAGCGAGCGGCCGCCGCGGTTGACCAGGTCGCCGACGAACCACATCGTGTCGGTGGTCGGGTCGGGATTCAACTTGTCCAGAAGACGCCCGAGCGCGCTGTAGCAGCCCTGCACGTCGCCGATCACGTAAGTGCTCAATGGGGGTCCCCCGCGTGGATGGGTGACGAATCGTTCTCAATTATGAACGAATCAGCGGAGGGTGTACCCAATTGTTGCATAGATTCCCGGAATTCTCGGTCAAGCTGGCGAGTGCAGCTTGTCCGATTCTCCGAAGAACCGTAGTAATTCTACGGTTCGAGGGGAAGCGGACAAGATGTGCCGCCAGCTTGGGCGAGAAACCGGGCGCGTCACCTTAGGTGAATTCGATTTTCCTGCTAATAGCGACATAACTATATGATTTCACAGTGCATTTGATGAAGTAGAGCAAAATTTATGCAACTATTGGGTGCACCAGTCGCAGGAAATCCTCGACCGCCAAGATTTCGGGGCGGGATTGGGGATCGAGTCCGGCGGCGCGGATCGCCTCGGCGTCGAGCAGTGGGGCGAGGCAATTGCGCAGGGTTTTGCGGCGCTGGTTGAAAGCGGTTTTGACCAGCGTGGCGAACCGCTCGTATTCCGCCGCGCCGGCCAAGCGGGGCGGGCGGGGTATAAGGCGGATGACGCTGGACAGCACCTTGGGCGGCGGCCGGAAGGCGGTAGCCGGAACGTCGAACAGGTGTTCGCCGGTGCAATGGTATTGCCCCATCACCGACAGCCGGCCGTAAACACGGTTGCCCGGCGCGGCGAGCAACCGGGCGGCGACTTCGCGCTGCACCATCAAGGTCAGGTCGCGGAACGCCCCGCCGGCGGCGAAAAAATGAAACAACAATGGCGTCGAGATGTTGTACGGCAGATTGCCGATCAGACGCAACGGGCGGCCGGCGGCCAGCGCGGTGAAATCGTAGTCGAGGGCGTCGGCTTGTTCCACCCGGATATGGGCGTGATGGCGGTAGCGTTCGGCGAGCACCGCCGCCAAGTCGCGGTCGAGTTCGATCAGATAAAGCTCGGATGGCGGTACGAGCCGGGTGGCCAGGATGTCGCTGAGCGCTCCCGTGCCGGGGCCAATCTCGACGATGCGCTCGCCGGGTTGTGGCGCGAGCGCCGCGACCAGGCGAGCCACGATATTCGGATCGACCAGAAAATGCTGGCCGAAGCGGCGCCGCGGTCGGTGCGGGCGCGGTGCGGGTGCGGTGTTCACACTCGGGTGCTGAGTTCCGCCGCGAGGCGGTAGGCAGCCTCAAGGCTGGATGGATCCGCCACGCCCTGTCCGGCGATATCGAGTGCCGTGCCGTGATCGACCGAGGTCCGGACGATCGGCAGGCCGAGCGTGATGTTGACGATTCCGCCGAAAGCCACGGCTTTCAGCGGCGCCAGGCCCTGGTCGTGGTACATCGCCAAATGGGCGTCGAACGCGGCGCGCCGGCGGGGTGTGAATGCCGTATCGGCGGCCAGCGGACCGGAGGCGTCGATGCCGGCGGCGCGCGCCCGAGCGATCGCCGGGGCGATCACCGCGATCTCCTCGCCGCCGAGATAGCCGCCTTCGCCGGCGTGCGGGTTCAAACCGAGCACGGCGAGCCGCGGCCGGGCAATGCCGAACCCGCGGCGCAGTTCGCGGTGCAGAAGTTCGAGCATCCAGCGCAGACGATCTTCGTCGATCGCCGCCGGCACCGCGGCGAGCGGCAGGTGTGTGGTGGCCAGCGCGACGCGCAGGTCATCGCCGGCCAGCATCATCAGCACGTTCTTAACGCCGCAGGCGGCGGCCAGGTATTCGGTATGTCCCGTGAACGGAATGCCGGCGTCGTTGATCACGCCTTTGTGCAGCGGCGCGGTGACCAGGGCTCGGGCGGTGCCGTCGCGGCACAAAGCGAGCGCCCGGTCGAGCACGGTCAACACCTGCGGCGCATTGGCCGGATCGAGGCATCCGGGTTGCTCGGCGCGGGCCAGCGGAGTATGGAGCACATGGAGGATGCCGGGTTGATGCGCCGCCGGCGGCCCGCCGTTCCAGTCCACGAGTCGGACTTCGCCCCCGAGACGCGCCGCCGCGCGGTGCAGCGCATGGCGGTCGGCGATCGCCAGCGGCGCGGCGGGCAGGGGTACGGCGGCGAGCTTGAGGATCAATTCGGCGCCGATTCCGGCCGGCTCGCCGCCGCTCAGCGCGATCCATCCGGGCCGCATCGCGCGTCACCGCCGCCCGTCGCGGCTCAACTCTCGATCCGGATATCGATGTACGACTCGTCGCGGATCTGGCGCAAGAAGCGGCGGTACTCTTCTTCGGCTTTTTGCTGGCGGATGATTTCGCGCGCCCGCATCCGCTGCGCCAGGTCGGTGACGTCCTTGTTGCGCCGGTCGTTGAGTTTGACGATATGCCAGCCCATCGCGGTCTGGAACGGCGCGCTGTAGGTCCCGAGTTCGAGCGCTTCGAGTGCCTCTTTGAAGCGATCGCCGATCGAGGCCGGTTCGAACCAGCCGAGGTCGCCGCCCTGGTGGACGCTGGTCAGATCGTCGGAGTATTGGCGTGCCAGTTTGGCGAAGTCCTCGCCCTGATCGAGTTTGGCCTGGACCTCGCGAATTCGCTCCATCGCGGTCCGCGCGTCGACCAGGTCGGTGACGGCGACGAAGATCTGCTGGGCCCGGACTTCGTTGACGACGATCGCTTGTTGGTCGCGGCGGTCTTGGAGCAGCAGGATATGAAAACCGGCGGGGCTGCGGATCGGTTGCGTGAACTGGCCCGGTTGCAGTTTTTCCAACGCGTCGGCGAACATCGCCGGGATCGAATTGACATCGCGCCAGCCGACTTCGCCGCCGTCGAGGGCGTCCGGGGCGTCCGAGTAGCTGACGGCCGCGGCGTTGAAATCGAGCCCTTCGTTGAGCCGGTTGATCACATCGTCGGCTTTGTCGCGGGCGGCGGCCAATTCGTCCGGCGTCGCGCCCTCGGACAGTGCCACCAGGATCTGTGCGATCTTGAATTCGCCGCCGCCGTAGCGCTCGGAGGCGAGCAGGATTTCCACCTCGGTGTCGGAGACGGCATCGGCACTGGCCTCGACCCGCTCGCGCAGGCGGCTGACGATCAATTCGTTGCGCATTTCCTCGCGGAAATCGCCGAACGCGAAGTTTTCCGCTTCTAGCCGTTCGCGCAGTTGCGTCACGCTCATGTTGTTCTGCGCCGCGACCCGTTCGAGCGTCGAATCGAGATCGGTGTCACTGACCCGGATGCCGGTGCTTTCGGCGCGCTGCACTTGCAGCTTCTGCAGGATCAGGCGGTCCAGCACCTGCTTGCGGATGACGCTGGCGGGCGGCATCTGGCCACCGCGCGCGGCGATCGTTTTGGTGGCGCTTTGGACGTTATCTTCGAGTTCGGAATTCAAGATAACGTCCTCCTCGACGATCGCCGCTATGCCGTCGATCGGCTGGAGGTTCTGCTGCGCTGCGCTGTCGCCGGTGGTTTCGCTGTCCTGGGCGGCGGCCGTAAAGGCGGCGGCCAGAGCGGCGAGCTGCACAGCGCGGGCGATGGAACGATAGAACGGCGATGAAAAATCAGCGCGATGGCGCATTTTGGACTCCTGTATTCGACGTCTATTATGGACCCAATGGCCGCCATGAAGTTGCGCCGCTGCAGGCCGACTCAGCGGCCGCTGTGTGGGTCGCGGTTGGCGGCGAACAGGTCGTAGGGATTGCGGCCCAGGCTGCCCAGCCCCTTGAGGTGCAGTTCGATGAACACCCCGGTGCTGGAGGCGCCGCCGCGGTCGTTGACGAAACGACGGGCGACGACCTGGATGGCCCAGCAACAGCTTTCGTATTCGATGCCGCCGACCGCTTCGAGCGTCTCATCGTCGCGCAGCGAATAGTTCCAGCGGCCGAGGAAGCGCCATTTGTCGGTCAGCGGGTAGCTGACGCGCAAATCGAACTGATCGACCTTGTTGCGGCGGAACCGATAGCCGGCCTGCCAGCGGGCGCCGTGTCGCGCAGTGTAGGTGAAACCGGCGAGCGCGACGTCCGTGTGGGCTTCTTCGGGATCCCATTGCAGGCCGGCATTTACCGTCCAGCGGTCGAGCGGTCGCCAGTTGACCTCGGTAATGATCGGCTGGGTGTCGAGATCGACGATTTCCTCGTCGCGCGCCGCGACCCGTGGGCTGCGGAAGAAAAACGCCGTGCCGATGCTGACGTCGAGCACCTGGCGGCCGCTTTTGCCGTCGATATATCGCGACGTCACCGCCATCGACAAAGAGTTGGCGTTGGACTGGCGGTCGGCGCCGGTGAAGCCGTTGGTACTGAACAGTTCGCTGAAACCGAAGGTCAGGTCGTTGCTGTCGAAATTGGGCAGATCGCTTTGCTCTTCGAACGGCACGTAGAGGTAGAACAAGCGCGGCTCGAGCGTCACCCGGTCGCCGTTATCCAGGCCGTTTTCGAAAATCAGGCCGCCGTCGATGCTCATGATCGGCAAGGCGCGATCGGGGGAATCGGGCAGCTCGCCGTTATTCGACAGAGTGTAGCCGGTATAGCGCGCCGCGGCGCGCGGTTTCAGAAACCAGCCGGGGCGGATGATCTGCCATTCGAGTGCCGGCGTCAGATCGATGCGGCCGCCGTTCAGGCCGCTATCGCGGTCGAAATAGACCACCTCGCTGTCGAGCGTGAAATCGATCGTGCCGTACAACGGCCAGCGGCCGTCGACCGCCAGTCGCGGCAGGCGGCGGAACGGCTCGCGGTCTTCACCGACGGACCGATCGAGCACCTGGAACGTGTCGGCCAGAAACAAAAGGTTCCAGCCGGTGCCGCCGCCGCGCAGGGTCAGTTGGCTTTGCAGGAACTGCACCGTGGATTCGTTGATGTTGTTGCTGAAATCGAGGAAATAATCCTTGTCGCTGACCCGGCTGGCGTTGACGTCGACGCGCCATTTGCGGGCGATCTGATAGGCGCTTTGCGCGTGCCAGCGGTGGCGGTCGCTGCCGAACTTATCGTCGCTCGGCAGGTAATCGACGTCGAACTGGCCGCCGGCGCGGTGCGTCAGGTAGCGGAATTCGCCGCCGATGCCCGGGCCGCGGTCGGTCAAGACGCGCGGCGTGACGGTGAAATCCGCGTTCGGGGCAATATTCCAATAGTAAGGAATTTCGAAAGTGAAGCCGTTTTCGCTGGTCGTGCTGAGCTTGGGATAGAGAAAGCCCGATTTGCGCCGGTCGTCGAGCGGAAAACTGAGCCACGGCAGCCACAAAACCGGCACCTGCTTGAATTTCAACGTCGCGTTGCGCGCTGTGCCGACGCCCCTGTCGCGGTCCAACTTGACCGAACTGGCGACCAACTCCCAGGACGGCACTTCGTTCGGGCAGGTCGTGAAATGCAGGTCGCGGCCGCGGGCGAGACCGCCGCGCTGGATCTCGACGCTGTCGGCGGTGCCGTTGGCGGTGCTGCCTTTGACCTGAAAACGCACCGTGTCGAACGCCGCGGTGCCGTCGTCGATCAGATAACGGGCACTGTCGGCATCGACGATGTAATCGGCGTCGTTGTAGCGCAGGGCCTCGGGCAGCAGGATCGCGCCAATGCTCTTGTCATAGATCAGATGGCCGGTTTCGAGCTGCTGGTCGGCGCGCCTGAGTTCGACGCTGCCGACGAATTCGGACTGCCCAATGCGCGCCAGATCGACTTCCTCGGCGTTGATCACGAACGGCTGGCCGATGCGCTCCTGGTGACTGCCGCGCGGTTTGACATCGAAGCGCGCGGCGCAGGCTTCGGGCGGCGGCGCGCCGCCGCTGGGGGCGGCGATCTGTGCCGCGGCGGGCAGGGCGCCGAGCAAGCCGCCGGCGAGCAGCCAGACGGCACGGTGCCGGACGCTGCGGAAAGTGCGTACCTGTCGCGTATCGGCCGGCTGGTGCAAGCGGGAAACCTCTGATTTTATCTGAGCACGCCGGGTAGGCGACACGGCGGTCAATCGTTCTCGTTTTTGCACAACGCGGCGAGATCCTCCCGGCCGCCGTCCAGCCATGCCTGGCGCCGGGCTTGCGGCCAATGGCCGACACGGCGCATGGCCCGGTAAAAATCCGGGTAGCTCTCCTGGCAGTGCGCAAAAACCTCGGCGAATTGTGCCATACCCGAGCGGTAAACGGCTTCGTTCGCCAGGCGCGCGTTATTGTACGGCACATCGACCTTGAAGCCGGCGCCGGCCAGCGCCTCGTGCAGCGCCGCGATGATTCGCTGTTTCTCTCGCCGCATGGCCGCCTCGTCCAGGGAACCGGCATACAGCGCCGCAAGTTCCCGGCGCGCACCGTCGAGCACCCCATGGAACCGTTCGCGCCGCGTTCTGCCGGCCCGCCAGATTGCTTCCTCGTCCGGGTCGGGGTGGGCGGCGAACCAGCGCTCGGCACCGGTCGCGGCGACGAAATCGGCGAACGATTCGTTGAAGCGCGTATCGTCGTCGATATAGAGCTCTTGATGGGCGAGTTCGTGAAAAATCAACTCGCCCAGTTCCCAGTCGTCGAAGTCGCGCATCGAGGCGAGAAGCGGATCGGCGAACCAGCCGAGCGTCGAGTAGGCGCCGGCGGCGAGCACCGCGGTATCGAACCCCTGGTCCGCCAGTTCGCCGGCCTTGCGGTCGGCCGCCGGGCGCGAGAAATAACCGCGATAGTTCTGGCAGCCGACAAACAGGTAGCACCAGCTTTTCGGGGTCAGCGAAAATTCCGGCGCGGCGACGACGATCCACAGCGCTTCGTCGCGTTCGAGGTCGGCATACAGCCGGTAGCTGTCGTTATCCGGCAGGTCAAGCTCGCGGCTGGCGAAATCGCGGATCTTTGCGCTGAGCGCCAACCAGTTGCGTAAATCGTCCGGAGTGGCCGGATCGGCCAGCAAATCGGCGACCGGCTGGCGTTGGCGCATGATCTCGGAATGCCCGGAAATCGCCTGGTTGTACCAGCCGCAGGCCGCCACCGACGCCGCCAGCAACGTCACAGCGCTCCAGTGCAGCGTCCGGCGCATGACCGGCCGGCGGCCGGATTCACGCATCGGAGCGGACCACGATCGGCGCCGCGCTCTGCGGCGCCAGTCCGGCATCGCCGCTGCGCCAGGGCAGAAAGCGCGGCAGCAGGACCAGCACCCCGGCATTGAGCAACGCGGTGAGTAACAACAACCGCGGGATGCCGAAACCGGTGGCGAGCAGCACCATCGCGACGAGCGACGAGAGGATCATCGTCAGCGCGTTCAGGATGCTGTTGGCGGCCATGATCCGGGCGCGCCGCGTCTCGTCGGTCCGGGCTTGCAGCATGGCGTACAGCGGGACGGTATAAAGCCCGCCGGAAAAGCCCATCAACAGCATGCTGCCGAGCAGACCCCAGGTCGCCGGGGTCAGCAGAAACTCGCCGAGCGGCGGCGGTTCGGTGTACGGCATGTCGGGGGTGGCGGCATAAAGCGAGACCCCGAACAGCGTCAGCCCGGCGCCGCCGGCCAGCACCCAGCGCAGATCGATCCGGTTGTGCGTGAAACGGTGGCAGAGCAGCGAGCCCAGGCTGATGCCGATGATAAACACCGTCAGCATCGCCGCTGTGCCGCCGGGGTTGAGACCGACGACGTTGATTGCGAAGCTCGGAATCTGCACCATCACGGTCGCCCCGTAGTACCAGAACCACGAAATGCCGAGGACACCGGCGAACACCGTGCGGTCGGCCGGCAGCAGCGCCAGCATGCGCCAGCTTTCGCGCAAGGCGTTCCAGGCGAACGGCGCGGGGTCGGCGAGCGACGGAATGGCCGGGATGCGGCGGCTCATGGCATAGCCGGCGCCGGCGATACCGAGGCCGGTGACGGCGACCCAAACCTCGGCCCGCTCGCCGGCGCCCATCAAGGCGGCGCCGAGGCCGGTACCGATCAGGATCGCGACAAAAGTGCCGGTTTCGACCAGGCCGTTGGCGGCCAGCAGATGTTCACGGCGCAGCACCTCTGGCAGCAGGCTGTACTTGATCGGCGAAAACAGCGCCGATTGCAGGCCGAGCAGAAAGAGCGCGAACAGCAAAAGCGGCATCTGATGGCCGATCATGCCGGCACCGCCGATCAGCATGATCGCCACTTCGAGCAGCTTCAGGCGCCGGATGGTCAGAGCTTTCTCATAGCGCTCGGCGAGCTGTCCGGCGTAGGACGAGAACAGCAGAAACGGCAGTATGAACAGCGCCGCAGCCAGGTTGATCAACACGTCGCCGGCCATCCCGGCCCACTGCGTCACGTACAGCGCGATCAACACGGTCAGTGCGTTCTTGTAAGCATTATCATTCAGCGCGCCGAGCGCCTGGGTGAAAAAATACGGCCCGAAACGGCGGCTGGAAAGGAGCATCAATAACAGCGAGCGGCGCATGGTCTTCGATAATAGTGGACCGGATGAACGGGCAATACTACAGCACACCGGATCGGGCGTGAACGGCGTGTTCCAATCGCATTGCCCGGCGAGACGATTCAATGAAGCGCCGAAAAAACACCCGGCACGCTAATCCGGGATAATAGATCGCTCGTCTTCAACCCGGATTTCAACCGTTGCCCTCCACTCCGGCGGCCCTTAGCGTGATCGTTCCGGTCTACGACGCAGCGGACGATGTCGCGCGTTGTCTCGATTCGCTGGCCGCGACGCTGACGCCCGGGGTCGAGGTGCTGCTGATCGACGACGCCTCGCCGGACCGGCGCATCGCACCGCTCTTGCAGCGGACGCTCGCCCGCCCGGGGCCGCGCTGGCGGCGGTTGACAAACCCCGAAAACCTCGGTTTCGTCGCCACTGCCAACCGCGGTTTCGCCGCCACGCAAGGCGACATCGTGCTGCTCAACAGCGATACCCAAGTCACTTCCGGCTGGCTCGATCGGTTGGTCACCTGCGCCGCCAGCGACCCGCGCATCGCCACCATCACGCCGTTCACCAACAACGGCGAGATCGCTTCGTTCCCCGAATTCTGCCGGCCCAACCCGTGGCCCTCCGATCCGGAGCGCATCGCCCGCGCCTGTGTCGCCGCCGGTCCGCCGTCGTATCCGGACATCCCGACCGCCGTCGGCTTTTGTATGTACATCCGGCGCGCCGCACTCGATAAAATCGGCCCCTTCGACCCGATCTTCGGGCGCGGCTACGGCGAAGAAAACGATTTCAGCCGCCGCGCCGCCGCCCGCGGCTGGCGCAACGTGCTGTGCGATGACGCCTACGTCGCCCATCGCGGCAACGCCTCGTTCGGCCTGCTCGGACTCAAAGCCGATCGTGCCGCACTCGACCTCGTGACCGCCCGCCACCCCGACTACAGAGACCTCGTCAGCGCCTTCATCGCCACCGACCCGCTCGCCGAACGGCGGCGCAAGATCAAGACCGCGCTCGATCGAGCCGGTTAGCAGGCTGTTGAAAAACAGCCTGCTAAGAACAGGGAAACTGATTCATTCAGCTTCCATAGGTATCGGGGCGGGGCACTGCGGTAGAATCCCGCCCGCGCCTGCCCCCCATCTTAAAACCGGACAGAAACTCGCATGCTGCGGACCACGGTTCTGATCGTCAATTACAACGCCGGCGGTGAATTGGCCGAGGGGGTCGGCGCAGTGCTGAACCGGGTCACACCGGTCAGCCTTTGGGTGATCGACAATGCGTCGAGCGACGACAGTGTCGAGCTTTTGCTCGCGCGGCACGGCGACGATATCGAGTTGATCCGCAATGCCGAGAACCTGGGCTTCGCGCGTGCCTGCAATCAGGGGCTCGAACGCTGCGCCACGGAGTATCTGCTGATTCTGAACGCCGATTGCCGGCTGCCGCCGGGGGCGATCCGCGCTTTCGAGCAGGCGCTGGCCGCACGGCCGCTCGCCGGCCTGGCTTCGGGGTTGGTCTTCGACGCCGCGGGACGCGAGCAGCGCGGCAGTCGCCGGTGTTTGCCGACGCCGCGGCGCGTTGCCGGTGAATTGTTGCGCTGGCCGGGCGCCGGTCTCGATCAACGCCACCGTCCCGCGCCGGACGAGATCTGCGAAGTCGAGGCGGTCAGCGGCGCCTGTCTGTTTTTCCGGCGCAGCGCTTTGCAGGCGGTCGGCGGTTTCGATGAGGCGTACGAATTCCATTTCGAGGATCTCGACCTGATGGCACGCCTGGGCGATGCTGGCTGGCGGATTTTGTTGGTACCCGAAGTCCGCTTGCGGCACGTCGGAGGACTGTCGAGCCGCAGCCGGCCGTTGTGGGTGAGCCGCCAGAAACACCGCGGCCTTAAGCGCTATCTGGCCCGCCATTCCCGGCTGCCGGCACCGCTGCTGCACGGCATCGGGTTTTTGTCCTGGCTGCACTTCGTGCTCACCGCGCCGTGGGTTTGGCGGCGCCGGCGGATCTGAAACCCCGGCCGTCGTTTGTGGTCAGAAGGGCGGCAAACCGGCTATTCTTTACGTTCCGGCGCCGCCGAATTGGCCGCGCCCTCCATGACCGATCACCCGACGATGCCGCCATCCGCCGCCCAGCTACTCGATCCGACCGCACCGCCTGCCGTGGCGGAGAGCGATCCGGTGTGCGCCGACCTTTTGGCCCATGGCCGGCTGCGCCAGGAGGATTTGCAACGCGCCGCGCAATACCAGGCGCAACACGGCGGCAGCCTGCTGACGCTGCTGGTCCGTCTCGGCTTGGTCTCGGAGCGCGACCTGGCGGAGACCGAAGCGCGGATTTCGCAGCTCAAGTTGTTCACCACCCGCGATTACCCTGAAGAAACGCCGGTGCTCGATGCGGTCGCGCTGCGCTTTTTGAAGCAGCACAGGGTATTGCCGGTGGCCGCGACCGACGGCCGGATCGAAGTGGTGATGGCCGAACCGCGCGATACGTTCGTTTTGCAGGCGCTCGGCATGGCGACCGGCCTCGAAATCCAGCCGCACGTCGGCATCGGCTCGGAGATCGAAAACGCCATCGAGCGTTATTACGGCGGCGGCCGCTCGGCGATGGGGCAGATTCTCGAGGGTCTTGGCGAAACGGCGACCGGCGACGACGACGATGACATCGAGCACCTGCGCGATCTGGCTTCCGAAGCGCCGGTGATCCGGCTGGTCAACCTGATCATGCAGCGCGCCGTCGAATCGCGCGCTTCCGATATCCATATCGAACCGTTCGAAAACCGCCTCAAGGTACGTTACCGGATCGACGGTGTTTTGCAGGAGGTCGAGGCGCCGCCAGCCAGTTCGACCGCGGCGGTGATCAGCCGCATCAAGATCATGGCGCGGCTCAACATCGCCGAACGCCGCCTGCCGCAGGACGGCCGCATCATGCACCGCGTCCAGGGCAAGGAACTCGACTTGCGCGTCTCCACCGTGCCGACGTCGCACGGCGAGAGCGTCGTGATGCGTATTTTGGATCGCGAAAGCATCGTTTTCGATTTCACCCGTCTCGGTTTCGACGAATTCACCCGCAAGCGCTTCGTCAAGGCGCTCGAAATGCCGCACGGCATTATTCTGGTCACCGGCCCGACCGGCAGCGGCAAGACGACGACGCTGTACACCGCCTTGCAGCAACTCAATTCGCCGGAGCGCAAGATCATCACCGTCGAGGATCCGGTCGAATACCAGCTCGAAGGCGTCAACCAAATTCAGACAAAAGCGTCTATCGGACTGACGTTCGCCAATGCCCTGCGGGCCATCGTCCGCCAGGATCCCGACGTCATCATGATCGGCGAAATGCGCGATTTGGAAACGGCGCGCATCGCCATCCAGTCGGCGCTCACCGGCCACCTGGTGTTATCGACGATCCACACCAACAACGCCGCCGGCGGCGTGACCCGCATGCTCGACATGGGCGTCGAGGATTACCTTTTGACCTCGACGGTGAACGCCATCCTCGCCCAGCGCCTGGTCCGCAGGCTCGATCCGGCCAGCCGCGAAAGTTACGTTGCGCTGCCCGAGATGGTCAAGGAAACCGGTCTCGACCGGGTGACCGACGCCGAACCGGTGACGCTCTACCGCCCGCTGCCCAGCGAAGAAAATCCGACCGGTTACCGTGGGCGGACGACGATCCTCGAATTGCTCCTGATGAGCGACGAGATCCGCCGGTTGATCATGCAGCACGCGACCAGCAGTCAGGTCGAGGCGCAGGCGGTCAGCGAAGGTATGCGCACGATGTATGACGACGGCCTGTTGAAAAGCCTGCGCGGCGAGACCACCGTCGAAGAAGTGCTGCGCGTGACCCAAGAGGCTTAACCCAATAGTTGCATAAATTTTGCTCGACTTCATCAAATTCACCGTGAAATCATATAATTATGTTGCTATTAGCAAGAAAATCGAATTCACCTAATGTGACGCGCCCGGTTTCTCGCCCAAGCTGGCGGCACATCTTGTCCGCTTCCCCTCGAACCGTAGAATTACTACGGTTCTTCGGAGAATCGGACAAGCTGCACTCACCAGCTTGACCGAGAATTCCGGGAATCTATGCAACAATTGGGTTGACCGAGGTAGAGGGATGGCGCTTTTCGAATACAAAGCGGTGGCGCCCAACGGCGAAACGGTGCGCGGCACGATGGAGGCGGCGGACGTCAAGGCGGTGATCGGCCGCTTGCAGGAAGCGGGCAACCTGCCGCTGACGGCGCGCGAGGCCGGCGGCGGCTTCGGCCTGGAACGCTGGTTCGGCGCCGGGCGCGGCATCGGGGCGCGCGAGATCGGCGAATTCACCCGCCATCTGGCGACGTTGCTGGGTGCCGGGCTGCCGCTCGATCGCGCCTTGCACGTGCTGGTGGAACTCGCCGAGACGCCACGCCTGCGGCGCATGATCGACCAGGTACGCGACCAGGTGCGCGAGGGCGGCTCGCTGTCCGGGGCGCTCGAAGCGCAGCACGGCGTGTTTTCCCGGCTGTTCGTCAATATGGTGCGCGCCGGCGAAGCCGGCGGCTCGCTCGAACAGACGCTCGACCGGCTTGCCGATTATCTCGAGCGTTCCAAGGAATTGAAAGACCACGTCCTGACCGCGCTGTTTTATCCATTGTTGCTATTTATTGTCGCGGGCGCCGCGGTCGTCATCCTGCTGGTCTACGTGATCCCGCAGTTCACGCCGATCTTCGAGGAGATGGGCGCCGAGCTGCCGTTGCTGACGCGTCTGGTGCTCGGCGTCGCCGAATTCGTCCGCGACCGCTGGTGGTTGTTGTTCGGGCTTGCCGCCCTGGCCGTCTGGTGGTGGCGCGGGGCGCGCGCCGACCCGGCCCGCCGGTTGCAATGGGACACACGCTTTTTGCGCACCCGCTGGCTCGGCGACCTGCTCGCCAAGCTTGATGCGGCGCGTTTCACGCGGACCGCCGGCACGCTGCTCGAAAACGGCGTGCCGCTGCTCGGCGCCTTGTCGATCGCCCGCAACGTGCTCGCCAACAGCCATTTCCAGGGGTTGATCGAGGCGGCGGCCAAGGAGGTCAAAGGCGGCGCCGGGCTCGCCCGCACCCTGGCCAAGGACGAATATTTCCCGCGTCTGGCGCTGCAGATGATCGGCGTCGGCGAGGAAACCGGCCAGCTTGACCGCATGCTGATCCGCGTCGCCGACACCTTCGACCGCGAGGTGCGGACGACGGTAGAGCGCCTTTTGGCGCTGTTCACGCCGGTGCTGATCCTGACCATGGCGCTGGTCATCGGCACCATCGTGATGTCGGTAGTGATGGCCATGCTGGGGATGAACGATTTAGTAGCTTAGCAGGCTGTTGAAAAACAGCCTGCTAATCCGGGCCACGGATGGCCCGGCGAAATCAGGCGCTCCTTAGCGGCTGATTTCGGGAGCGCAGCGAAAGTCGCGCCTTTCGCAAGCGACGTTAAAAAACGC
The DNA here is from genome assembly GCA_036832975.1 of Pseudomonadota bacterium. Taxonomy (GTDB): domain Bacteria; phylum Pseudomonadota; class Gammaproteobacteria; order Xanthomonadales; family Wenzhouxiangellaceae; genus DAITQM01. Next base: position 50,057 of record DAITQM010000010.1, read on the forward strand.
CAGGATGGCGTTTTTCAACAACCTGTTAGTTCGCTCAGAATTATGAGTTTCACTGAGTGCTTGACCGCCGGCGTATGATGGCGGTATTTCGATGCGAAGAGGTGAAGACGATGATGACAAGTTTCGGCGGCCGCTCGCAGGGCGGCTTCAGCCTGATTGAAATCCTGGTGGTGATGGTGCTGCTGGCGTTCATCGCGACGCTGGTCGTGCCCAATCTGATGGGCAAGACGCAAAAAGCGCAATACGACGCCGCCAAGCTGCACATCGACCGGTTGTCGATGGCAGTGGAGAATTATTTTCTCGATAACGGCGTGGCGCCCGAGCGGCTCGACGATCTGGTCAACGTCCCGGCCAACGCCCCCAACTGGACAGGGCCTTACGTCAAAGCGCAGATTTTGAAAGATCCGTGGGGCGAGGCGTATCAATACCGCTCGCCGGGCGAGCATGGCGAGTTCGATATCTTTTCGTACGGTGCCGACAAAGCTCCGGGCGGCGAAGGGCGCAATGCCGATATCACCAGTTGGGACCAGGGTAACTGAGCGGCCGCGCCGCAGGCCGCGCGGCCGCCGTTCGCCATTCCGGCGGCGCGGTGCGGCGGGTTTCAGTCTGCTCGAAATTCTGGTCGTGCTGGCCCTGATGGGCCTTCTGCTCGGCCTGGTCGGCGCTTCGCTGATGCGCAGCGGGGCGAGCGCCGAAATCCGCGCCCAGAGTCGCGAGATCGCCGCCGGCCTGCGCTATGCCCGGACCCGGGCGATGGTCCAAAAACAGCCGCAAACCTTCGAAGTCAACGCCAACGACCGCTTCTGGCGCGCCGCCGACCGCCCGCAGCGCTCGCTCCCCGAGGACATGGACATCACGCTGCTCACCGCGCGCTCCGAAATCACCGGCGAGAACGCCGGCCAGATCCGCTTTTTCCCGGACGGTTCATCGACCGGCGGGCGGGTGACGGTCAGCGCCGGCGACCGGCACCGCTATATCGGCATTGCCTGGCTGACCGGCAAGATCACCCTGGCAGCCGACGACGAGGAGCGATGAACACACCGCCCCGCCCGGCCGCCGGTTTTACGCTGCTCGAGGTGCTGGCCGCGTTCGTGCTGTTCAGCGTCACGTTCGCGGCGTTGATCCAGGTCTTGAGCGGCGCCTTGTACAACACCCGCAACGCCCAGGAAATGACCGAAGCCGGGCTGTGGGCGGCGTCGTATCTCAATACCCTCGGCGTCGAAACACCGCTCGAAGAAGGGGTATCGAGCGGCGAGTTCGACGACCAATATCGGTACGAAGCCGAAATCCGCCTCTACGACGACGGCGAAACCGATCCGGCGCTCGACGAACTGATCCCGATCGACCTGCTCGAAGTCGATCTGACGGTGTATTGGGGTGAGCCGCCGCGCCTCCGCCAGGCGCGATTTCAGACACTGCGTTCGGCCGATCGCAACCTCAGGCAGGGCATCGCAGAGGGCCGGCGATGAAGCGCTGCGACCACAGTGCAGCGCGCGGTTTTACGCTGCTCGAGATGCTGCTCGCCATCGTCTTGCTGGGCATGATCATGACGCTGGCGTACAGCGGCCTTCGGGGCGCGCTGCGCGCCACACGCAGCGGCGAGGCGGCGATCGGCCAGGCCACCGACCTGCGCGCCGCCCATCTGTTCGTGCTGCGCCAACTCGAACGGATGCTGCCCCTGGCTTACGGCACGACCGATTCCGGTATCGTCGTCTTCGAGGGCGGGCGCGATTTCGTCCGCTTTGTCGCCCCGATGCCCGGCTATCTCGGGGCCGGCGGGCCGCACGTCCAGGAGTTGCGTTTTGTCTCGGCTGTGGACGGCGACGAGCTGGAATTCCGCTATGCGGTGCTCAGCGGTTATCAGGACGGCGACCTCGAAGCGGTCGACCCGGTCGTGCTGTTCAGCGGCATCCGCGATGCCGAATGGCAGTTTATCGGCTTCGACGAAGACGGCAGCCTGACCGACTGGCAATCATCGTGGGATAACTCGTCGGCGATGCCGCTCGCCGTCGCCCTCGACGGTGAATTACCGGAATCTTACCGGCTGCGCTGGCCGGCACTGCGCGCCAGGACGATGATCGACAACACCGGCGGCGGTGTCGTGCAGATGACGATGCCGCGCCAGGCGTTCCCCGGTCCGGCGGCGGGCCCCGGCCCCGGACCGGGAGGCCGCGACGATGTACGCTGAACGGCCGGCATGGGCGCGCCAGCGCGGCGTGGCGCTGATTTTGGCGATTTGGGTGCTGGTGCTGCTCACTGTGCTGATCGGTGCCTACGCCGTGCTGGCGCGCGGCGAAAATCTCGAGGCGCGCAATCTGTTCGACGGTCTGAAGGCGCGCTATGCCGCCGAATCCGGCATCCACTACGCCGCCTATCAGATGCGCAATCCGCAGATCGAAACGCGGTGGAGCGCCGATGGCCGGCCGTACCCGATGAATTTCGGCGGCGCCGAAGTCGAGATCCGAATCACCGACGAAACCGGTAAAGTCGATATCAACGTCGCTCCGGCCGAGACCCTGATCCGACTGCTCGAAGGGCAGGGCATCGAGACCTCGCGGGCCGAGGAACTGGCGGCGGCGATCGAGGACTGGCGCGACGGCGACGAACTGACCCGCCCGCTCGGCGCCGAAGCCGATGACTACCAGGCGGCCGGTTACACCTACGTGCCGCGCAACGGGCCGTTCGCCACCGTCGACGAACTACAACAAGTTTTGGGTTTCGATTACGAACTGTACCGCGCCGTCGAACCGGGCGTGACGGTGTACTCGGGGCGCGGCCAGATCAATCCGGCCTTCGCGCCGCTCACCGCGCTTTTGACGATGCCGGAAATGACCCCGGAGCAGGCGCTGGATTTCATCACCCTGCGCGAGCAGCAAGATCCGCAGAGCGGCCTGCCGTTGACGCTGCCGGACGGCACCGCCGTGCTCGCCCAAGGCGGCGGTCTGACCTACAGCGTCGAAGCCCGGGCGACGCTCGCCAACCATATTTTTTACGACGTCCGGGCGACGATCCGGCTCGGCACCGATTATCTCGGCCAGCCGTTTCGTATCGTTCGCTGGCGCGAGGGCGAGTACAATTAACAGGCTGTCTTGAACTTCACCCGGCCGCGGCAATCTCACCTGATGCCGGTGGCGGCGGCGGTGGCGGCGATAGAGTGGTCCTATAGAACTTTGCGTCAATCGTGAACCCATACATCCATAACACGAATCCAAAAAACCCCCTCCCTAACCCCCCCCGCAAGCGGGGGAGGGGAATAAAGATGTGCTCCCCCGCCAGCGGGGGAATAAAGATGTGCTCCCCCGCCAGCGGGGGAATAAAGATGTGCTCCCCGGCCAGCGGGGGATGGAACTTAAAGATGTGCTCCCCCGCCAGCGAGGGGAGGGAAATAAAGATGTGCTTCCCCGCCAGTGGGGGGCAAATAAAGATATGCTCCCCCGCCAGTGGGGGATGGAAATTAAAGATATGTTCCCCCGCAAGCGGGGGGCGAGGGTGGGGGTGGATTTTTGCGCCGTGCATCGTTCATGAAATATGTAAGTCTCGATAAAGTTGCTTCCACGATGCTAATCCAAGAGCATAGCAATGGCCCCGGCTGAGTGGCTGAATCTGTGGCGCGGCCGTTATCAGGCGGGGCCACTGCCGCCGTTTTTCGCCTGGTGGGGCAAGGAATTGCGGGCCATGATGCCGGCTGGCTGGTGTTCGCGTATGTGGCCGCCGCGGCCGCGGCTTTTGATCGTCTGCGACGCGGCGCGCTTGGTTGTGCACCGCGCCGCCGGCGGTGAAATCGCCGCCGAGCCGCCGCTCGTCATCGACTCCGGCGAAGACTCCGAAAGCGCTCGCGCCCGCGTTCAGGCGCTGCTCGACGACTTCGCCAACGGCCGCCCCGAGGGCATCTTGTGTCTCGCGGCGGACGAAGTGCTGCACCGCCAGGTGACCCTGCCGGCGGCGGCCGAAGCCAACCTCGCCCAGGCGCTGGCCTACGAAATGGATCGCAATACGCCGTTCACCGCCGAGCAGGTGTTTTTCGACTACCGGCTGACCGGTCGCCGGCGCGAAGAAAACCTGCTCAATGTCGATCTTTATTTAACGCTGCGCGAAACGCTCGACCGGCGCCTCGCCGAAGCGGCGCGCCTGGGTCTGACGGTGCACGCCGTCGATCTTTGTCAAACCACTACCGGTGGCGCGCCGTTTCCGCTCGGCCTCAATTTCCTGCCCGCCGAACGGCGCCGCCCGTATCGCTCGGCGCAAAGCCGCCTCAATTGGGCGCTGGCCGGCATCGCGCTCGTGCTCCTCGCCGCCGTGATGGCCGAATCGATCGTGCTGAACGAGCGCCGCATCGCCCAGCTCGAGGAGCGGATCGACGAATTGCGCCGCGTGGCGCGCCAGGTCGTCGAGTTGCGCACCACAGTCGACGAGGCGCGCGCTGCCGCCGGCTTTCTCGCCGAACGCCGCCGCCAGACCCCGTCGGCGCTGGTCCTGTTGGCCGATATTACCGGCCGCATTCCGGAAGACACCTGGGTGCAGCGCTTGCAGATCACCGGCAGCGAATTGCAGTTGCAGGGGTTGTCGAACGGCGCGCAACGTCTGGTCGAACTGTTGAACGAATCGCCGGTGCTCGACGCGGCACATTTCAACGGTGCGATCACCGTCGATCAGCGCTCGAACCAGGAACGCTACGCGGCGGCGGCGACGATCGATCCGGCCGCGACCTTCGATTGGCGGCCGCCGGCCCCGGTGGCGGGCGATGAAGTCGAGCGCGGCGCGGCCGGTGACCGCGTGACGGACGAAGCGGAAACCTCGCCGGCCGCCGCCCCGGCCGCCGGAACAACGGAGGATGACGATGGACTTTCTGCCGGCGCCTGAACGCAGCCGGCCGCTGGCCCTGATGCTGCTGCTGGTCGTGCTGATCGCGGTCTACTTCATCGGCTTCCACTGGTTCGTGCAGCGCCAGATCGACGACCACGAACGGCGCGTCGATCTCGAAGACCAGTTGCAGCGCCTGCACAATACCATCGCCGAACGGCCGCACCTGGAAGCCGAACTCGCCGCCTTGCGCGACCAGCGCCGTGACGACGAATTGTTTCTCGCCGGCAGCAACTTCGACACCGCCGCCGCCGAGTTGACCCGCCGGCTGAAAGACATCATCAGCACCCAGGCCGACGAGGCCGATCGTTGCCAGGTGATCAGCAACCAGAACATCCGGCCGCGCGAAAAGGAGCGCTTCGAGCGCGTCGTCGTCAAAGTCCGGCTGCGTTGCTCGCTGCCCGATTTCATCAAGGTCGCCGCCGAACTCGAGTTGGGTCTGCCGGTGGTGCTGCTCGACAATGTCAACATCTATCAACAGGTCGTCGCCTCGCAGGTGCGCCAGCGGCGTGGCGTGAATCCCGATCAGCTCGATATCCGGTTCGATATGATGGGGTATCTCAAAGGAGCAGGCGGTGGCCGGGCTGGTTGATTTCAGGCTGCTCGACGCCGGGCGCAATCTACCCGGAGTGGTGTTGCTCGGGGCCATCGGCGTTTGCGCCGCGGTCGCCCTGGCGCTGCCGTTTATCCAGCGCTCGCCGGCGGACGATGCCGGCGGCGCCCGGACCGCTGAGATGCAGCCCATCGAAACCCTGCCGCAGCCGCCGGACGGGGCGCAGCTCGCCGCATTGATCCTCGAGCAACCGATTTTCTTCGATGATCGCCGCCTGCCGGCGCGCGGAACGGAGGAGGCCGCGACCGATGAACCGCCGGCCGACGACGGCACCGTCCCGGCCCTCGACGCGGCGCTGACCGGCATCATCGTCACCCCCGAAGCCAAACTCGCGATCGTCCGCTTCAAAAACGAGCGCCAGGCGCGCATCATGCGCGAGGGCACCAGCCTCGACGGCGAACTCGCTGCCTGGCGGGTGGCCGAAGTGACGCCGCGCGGGATACAATTCACCGCTGCCGACGGCCAGGAAACGGCCTTGGAACTCGAAACCCATACCACCAGTCTCAGCGCTCCGGCCGCCCCGCGCAGCCCGCCGCGCCCGGCGGCCGCCCAATCTGCCGCCCCCAATGCCGGGCCGGCCGCCGGGCCGGCCGCCGGCGGCGACCAGGCCAGTCTGGCCGATGAAGTCAGAAGGCGGATCGCCGAGCGCCGTGCGCAGTTGCGCGCCCAGCGCGCAGCGCAACAGGCGCAAGAAAAAGCCGACGATGAACAACAGTAGAACCTGTTCATACCGAAACAGCCGCGCCGGCGGCTTGGCCGCCGGCCGGCCGCGGTCCGTCGTCCGGTGCCGCGCCCTGACCGGTGCCGCGCTGGCCGCCGCGCTGCTCACCGTGCTGCTCGCCGCTTGCGCCACCCGCACCTTCCAGCCAGGCGCCGGCGCTGGCGGCTATACACCGGTCGGCGAAAAGGACAGCCGGCGCAGCGGCGAAATCGAACTCGACCAGGATCGTCCCGAGAGCGGGCCGGTCGAACCCGCTGCCGTGCGTTACCCCGGCACCGGCAAGCTGTTCGATGAGGACGCTGCTCGCCGGCCGGTGGAAGAGGTGAGCGCCGAGGGCGAGATCAACCTCAATTTCGAGGCCGCGCCGCTGCCCGAAGTGGTGCGCGCCATCCTCGGCGATCTGTTGCAGGAAAACTATGTGATCGGCCCGGGCGTCGGCGGCGAGGTCACCTTCTCCACGTCCCGGCCGCTCGGCCGCGAGCAGTTGCTGCCGGTGCTCGATATGCTGCTGCGCTGGAACGGCGCGGCGATGGTCTTCAAGGACGGCCGCTACCACGTCCTGCCGATCGCCAACGCCATCCGCGGCACGCTGGCGCCGCGCCTCGGGCCGGCCGGCAAGCGCGGTTACCAACTGCTGATCGCGCCGCTGGAATTCATCTCGCCGACCCAGATGCAGACCATCCTCGAGCCGTACCTGCAAGAAGGCGCAGTGCTCTCGGCCGACAACGCGCGCAGCATCCTGGTGCTCGCCGGCACGCCGGCGGAACTGAAAAGCTACCAGCAGACGATCGATATTTTCGACGTCGATTGGCTGGCCGGCATGTCGGTCGCGATGTTCAACTTGCAGCAGGTCGAAATCGCCGAAGTACTGCCCGAACTGCAAGCCATTTTCGGCGAGGAGGGAGCGAGCCCGCTCGCCGGCTTGTTCCGCTTCGTGCCGATCGAGCGGCTGAACGCCGTGATGGTGATCACGACGCAGCCGGCCTACCTCGACCAGGCCGAGGAGTGGCTCCGCAGGCTCGACCGCGGCGCCGCCGAGGGTGCCGGCAGCCGGTTATACGTTTATGCCGTGCGTAATCTGGAAGCGGCGGTGCTTTCCGACTACCTGATCGATATCTTCGGCGGCGAGCGGAGCGGCGGGGCCCGCCGCCAGGGCGGCGATCCCAACCGCCAGCCGCCCGGCGAGTTGGGGCCGGGCCTGCAACCGACCTCGGTCAGCACCTTCAACGAGCGCGTGCAAAGCGGCGACCAGACGCCGCGCGGCCGGCAGGAGGCCGGCGGCGCCGGGACCATCGCCGCCGGCGGCGGCGAGGAGGTCAGGATCACGGCGATCGAGGAAACCAATTCGCTGCTCATCCAGGCCTCGCCGCAGCAGTACCAGAGCATCCTGACGGCGATCGAGCGTCTCGATATGGAACCGTTGCAGGTACTGATCGAGGCTCAGGTGATCGAAGTGAGGTTGTCAGATGCGCTGCAATACGGTGTCAATTGGTTTTTCTCCAATTTCCGCGATACCGGCCAGTCGGTGCTCGAAGGCGTGCCCGACACGCTGCCGCCGTCGTTCGACCCGATCGCCGGCACTGTGGGCTCGGCGGGCGGTAATTTCACGCTGATCAGCAACCCGGCGAATGCCGCCGGCGACGTGATCAGAAGCACGATCACCGCGCTGTCCACCGTCACCGACGTCAAGACCCTGTCGGCGCCGACGCTGCTGGTCCGCAACAACAGCCAGGCGCGGCTCAACGTCGGCACCCAGATTTCGGTGCAATCGACCACCTTCAACTCCGGCACCGGGACCACCGGCACGTTCTCGAATACCCAGTTCATCAGCACCGGTACGACGCTCGAGGTGACGCCCAGGGTCAACCCCGGCGGCCTGGTGTACTTGGAACTCAGCCAGGTGGTCTCGTCGCCGGGGGCACGGCCGGAAGGCGGCGGCAACCCGGATATCTCGAACAGCGAGGTCAACACCGAAGTCGCGATCCAGTCCGGGCAGACCATCGTCCTCGGCGGCCTGATCGTCGAAACCAACACCAAAGGCTCGAACGGCATCCCGTTCCTCAGCAAAATTCCGATTATCGGCGGCCTGTTCGGCTCGAAAACGCATGATGTGACGCGCTCGGAGCTGTTGGTGATGATCACCCCGACGGTGATCGAGCGCGTCGATCGCCTGCAAGACATCTCCGATGAACTGCGCCGCAAGTTCCGCGGTCTGAAGCCGATCGACACCGGCCGCAAGGCCGCCGCCGGCGAGGCTCCGCCCGCCACCGCGGCGCCCGGTGCCGGGACCCCGGCCCCGGCGCTGGCCGGCGAACCCGCCGCCGGCGGTTGAGGTTGTTTTCCGGACACGGCGCTGCTATCCGGATCGTGCAGCATGCTCGTTCCGGCGGGGTCTGGACCCCCTCCCAGCCTCCCCCTAACGCCCTTCGGGCGTCAAGGGGAGGAGCATAATGGCCAGGCCCCCTGACGCCCTACGGGCGTCAAGGGGAGGAGCGTGATTTCAGGGCCTCCCCCTAACGTCCGTCGGGCGTCAAGGGGTATTTCAGGCGCTTCTTTGTATCCCGCGGGTGCGGGGGAGGCGCGTTATTTGTACGATTTCCAGAGGAGTTGACTCAATGACCATCGAGCATTCCCGGCGCCGCCGCCGGGCGGGACTGGCCGTCACTGGATGGGCCCTGGCAGCGCTGCTTGCCGGCTGCGCCGCCAATCGGCCGGCCGAGACCCCGGCCGGGGGAGCCGCCGCGACCGCCGTCGAGGCGGTGCGGGCCCGCGCCGAAGCCCGTTGGCAGGCGTTGATCCAACACGATTTCGCCCGCGCCTATACTTACCTGAGCCCCGGCCGGCGCTCGGCGATCACCGTCGAGCAGTACATTAATCTGCCGCGCGACTCGCGTCTTACCTGGACCGCCGCCGATTGGCTGGGCGCCGAGTGCGAGGCCGGGCGCTGCGTTGCCCGGCTCCAGATCTCGTCCGAATACCTGCACCCGAACCCCGGCGCCGGGCAGGTGCCGATCGGCGCCCCGGTCGAGGAAGTCTGGCTCGCAATCGATGGGATCTGGTACTACACCGGGGAGTGATCGGCCGCGGCGGGCCGGCCAGGCCAGAACAGGCCGGTGCCGCCATGCAGGGCACGGCGGCCCGGGCGGCCGAAAAAAATTTTTCCGCCCCTGTTGCACCGCGCCCTGGAATGTCGTAACATTTGGCTGCTCGCGCCTTCATTGGGGGAGTTCCGCCGTATTTTCGGGGTATTCCGCAAGGCGCGGATAAGCTGATTACGAGCCCTGTATCGACTCTTTGCACATACCTAGGAGTGTTGTAATGAAGAGAAAAACCCTTACCACGGCCGTGGTGGCTGGTCTGGCCGGCATCGCCGGCATTGCCAGCGTCGCCAATGCCGTGCATGTCAACCCTGACGGCACCGGTCAGGTGCTGATCTACCCGTATTACGTGGCCCGCGGCGGCAACACCTCGTTGTTCACGGTGGTCAATACCACCACCGCGGTGAAAGCCATCAAGGTGCGCTTCATCGAAGGCGAGAACAGCCGCGAAGTGCTCGACTTCAACCTGTACATGTCGCCGTTCGACGTCTGGACATGGTCGGTGACCGAAACCGCCAATGGCGCCGAGTTCGGCACCGCCGACAACTCCTGCACTGTGCCGTATTTCTTCGGCGAAGGCGGGACTTTCGGCAGCTTCGGGTTCTCCGGTGCGTTGACCGCTGGCGACTCCGGCCGGAGCACCGGTGACCGCCTCCGTGAAGGCTATATCGAGCTGATCGAAGCGGGCGAAGTCGTCGGTCCGATCGGCGCCAACGCCATCCATGGTGGCAACGGCGTGGACGGTAACGGCAACCTCCAGCCCTTTGACTGCAATGCACTGGTCTCCGCTTGGTCGGTGGTCGGTGGTATTCCGGGTATCTGGGTCACTAACGCCAATGACCAGATGGGTCCGCCGGGCGGCGGCCTGTTCGGTGACGCGGTGGTGATCAATGTCGCCGGCGCTCGTGCCTTCGGTTATGACCCGGTCGCGCTCGAGAGCTTCTACGTCCCGGGCCCGCTTGATCCCGTATCGCTGCATACCGATCCGGCCAACCTGTTCCCCAGCCTGTCGCAGGCACTGCCGGCGACCAGCTATGTCGTACTCGGCACGCAGACCGCGTCGCCGGTCACCGTGTCGGACACCTGGACGAGCGCCACCGTGCTGCCGATTTCGGCCGTGTTGATGACCGACGAGATCATGAACACCTACGCCACCGAAGCCGACATCAACGGCAAGACCGAATGGGTCGTGACTTTCCCGACCAAACGGCCGCACGTCTGGCCGCCTAGCGGTTTGCTTGGTGCACCGTTCACCAGCACGTTTGACGAGCCGGCCACCAACCAGGGTGACGGCGAGGCTTGCGAGCCGTTCGTCTTCAGCTTGTGGGACCGCAACGAGCAGTCGCCGTCGATCAGCACGCTGCCGATTCCGTCGCCGGGCGAACAGACCGGAGCCGATCCGGAGTTGTGCTACGAGGTTAACGTCGTGACCTTCAACAACAGCGTCGCGTCGAGCGGCTCCTTCGGCAACGAAGCGGGCGATATCGCCTCCGATGTCCTCGCCTCGCGGTTGTTCCTGAACTTCGACACGGTCTCGAACCTCGGCTTCGATACCGGTTGGGCGAAGATCGGCTTCAACGGCCCGACGCAAGTGCCGGGCGGCCCGCCGATCGTGCACCAACTGCAGAACCCGCAGTCGTTGCGGATCTACCAGGGTCTGCCGGCCGCCGGTTTCGCGGTCAAGGCCGCCGATGCCGGTTCGTTCCAGTTTGGCGCCAAGCACGACCACAAATACACCCGGGTTATCACCCAGGGTTGATAGGTATCTTATGGTGTTCCGCTGAACGCCAAGCGATCTCAGGGCCGCCCTCCGGGCGGCCCTTTTTGTGCGCCCGGCACGGGCGCACTCCTGGTGCGCGTCTTTCCAGGCCTGAAATCAGGCTTTCCGGCAAAAAACGCTTCCCCATGGCCGTGAATCGCAATTAACCGCAATTAACCGCAATTAACCGCAATTTTGCACCCGGTGCTGGATAATCTTTTCGAAGTGCTGTAAAATCAGCCTATTATCCGCAACCGCCCCAACGCTTTAGCCAGGCGCTTTAGCCGGGCGCTACAATCCAACGTTTGCAGTCGAGGCCAAGGAATTCGATGCCAAAACTATTACAGACGATCAAAATCGCGAGCAGGGCCGCCGTGTTGAACCTCATTGTCTTACCCCCGTTGTACGCCCAGGGCACGCCGCCGCCGATGCTGCTGCTCAAAGACGCCCAGGGCGCGACGGTCAATACACTGTGCCTGGACAGCGCCCCGGCGACCTTGCAGGTGACCGGCGGCGAAACGATCCTCGAAGCGACGCTGCTCGGCTCCAGCGGCACCTGTCCGCCGGGTGATTTCGTCCAGATCATCTCGTTTGGGGTCGCCGCCGACGGTAAAACTCAGGCCGCGACCAACCTCAATTTCGATATCACCGCGGCGAACAATTGCAGCGTCGGGAGTTTTACCCGCTGCCTGTTTTTCAGTTGGGAAACCCTGCCCGGATTCAATGTGCCGAACCCGGCGTGTACCATCGCCCTGCAAGGCACGCCGGCCATCACCCAACCGGTGACGATTCTGAACCCCAGCGCCCCGCCGACATTTTCCAATGCCCCGGCGGCCGAAATCCCGAGTTTCGCCGCCGTCCAGAACCAGCCCCCCGGCTATGCCTGGCCGCTCAGCACGGCCAATCCGCCGGCCGCCGGTACGTCGCGCGATTTCGTACTGACCTGCAATGGCACGCCGCAGCAGCAGGCGACCGTGACCGTGAACTTTATCGATGGCACAACACCGCCACGCCTGGCGATCAACAATTCAGAACTGGCCTCGGTGACGGCCAATTTCGGCACCGTCACCCAGGGCACGACGGCACCGACGCAGACCGTGACGCTGCGCAACCCGGCGGCCACCGGTGGCCCGGCGGTCAGTGTCACCAGTATCGCTGCACCGGCCGCCCCATTCTCGCGCACCGGCGGGACATGCAGTACAACGTTCCCGATTTCGCTGAATGCCGGGGTGAGCTGCACGATCGTTTATTCGATGGCGACCGGCTCGACCGGCACGTTCAACCAGAATCTGGCCGTCGCGACCAATGCACCGCCGACCTCCAGAACCCTGACATTGACCGGCACGGTCAACACCGGCGGCGGTGGCGGCGGCGGCACAGTGGCCGACTGCAGCAATCGCCCGCCGGTTGTTCCGGTCCAGGATACGACGCAGACCGAGTTTTTCCAATTGTTCGGCACAAATCCCGCTGTCGTCTGGCCGGGTCTGAATGGCGCTTCCCGGGTTTTTGTCGTACAGACCAATAAATACAAAGCGCTGAAATTCGATACGAGCGATACACCGGCCAACGTGACGGCCGGCCTATATGAATGGGATAAGAACTCGATCGGCAATCCATTCGCCGCGGCGGTTGTGGCACTCAGCGAATGTCCCGGCGAAGTCAGGCCGCCGGATCAGAACTGTTCGGCGCCGCTGCCACAGAACCCGTTTTCCACAAGTAAGATCCAATGGGTGATGGAAGGCGCGGTCAACCCGCCACCGCCTGACCGCTGTGTGTTGAAGCGCAACCACGTATATTACGTGAATACGATCTTCGGCCAGTCGGCCAACCCGGCACAGACCACTTGCACGAGTCCTACGGCGTGCCAGCACTTGGTCAGAACCGCGCATGCGACGCAGTGAGCGGCAGGTAAAGGCAGGAAGTTCGCCGGTTTACTTTGACGGCTGGTCCGGCATCGCTGGGTCGGCCGTCTGCCGTATCCGCCCATCACAACGGAACCGATCGCCGGGATTCGGGTCTGTCATGCTTTCCGACAAAACGCGGCCCTTGCCGTAGCCCGTGGGAGTCAACCAACAATGAATCGATTGCATCCAGTGTGGCCGCCAGGGTTGACTGTTGTGGCGGTGTGGGCCGCTCTGTCCTTCCGGCCGGCCGCCGCGGCGGAACCGCAGCCCGCGGCAGCGTGGCTGGCCAAACGCGGCGCCGCCGTGGTGACGCGCCGGGACTTCGAGGATTTCCTGCTCGCCGAGGTCAAGCCGGAGCACCGGCCGGGGTTTATGGCCAGCGACAAGCGGGTCAGCGACGTGATGGAGGGTCTGTTGATGAGCCGCCAAGTCGAAATCGATGCGGAGGCGGCTGGGATCGAGCAGCAGCCCGAGGTGCAGGCCAAGCTGCGCCGCGCCCGGCAGCGCATCCTGGTGCAGGCCTGGATCGAGCAGTACGGTTATGACCACGCCAGCGGCGATTACCAACAACTTGCCCGCGAGCGCTATCTAGCTAATCCCGCGGCCTTCGATCTGCCGGAATCGGTCGATGTGTCGCATGTTTTGATTTCGACGAGCGAGCGCGATGAAGCGGCGGCGCGCAAATTGGCCGAGGAGATCGCCGGCCGCATCCGCTCCGGCGATTTGACATTTGATAACGCCGTCCAGCAGTATTCCGAAGATCCGAGCGCGGCGCGTAACCTCGGGCGTTTTCCCGAGGTTCTTCGCGGCATGATGGTCGCGCCGTTCGAGGAAGCGGCGTTTGCGCTGACCGAGCCTGGGGAAATGACCGGCCCGGTCCAGTCACCGTACGGCTATCATCTGATCCGCCTGAACGGTAAAACGGCGGCCGGCCGGCGCGCTTTCGAAGACGTCAAAGCATCGTTGCTCGAAACCGTGGCCCTCGAGCAACGCTCCGCGGCACGCGAAGAATACCAGCGGCAATTGCGCAACCAGCCGCAAGATGTGAATGAAGAAGCGATGCAGGCGCTGATCGACGAGCACTTTCCGCCGGAAGCGCGAGAGGCATTGCAGCAGGCCGGCAAAGCGCTCGATTGAGGGTTGATGAACCGCCACGGCGCGTTTTTTATCGAGCAACTGCGCCGCGAACTCAGCGGCGGCTACCGCGACAGCGGGTATCTGTGGATCGTGTTTCAGGCCCTGCTGCTGCTCGCCGTTTACAGCTTCGTGTTCACCCGAATCTTCCAGGCCCGGGTGCCGCCGGGACTGGAGGTCAGCTTTGTCGCCTATCTCGCCGTCGCCTGGTGGCCGTGGAGCGCGCTGAGCGAGGGGATTTCACGCAACGTGCCGGTGATCGGCGAGCACCGCGGCCTGATCAGCAAGGTGGCCGTGCGCCGCGAACTGTTGGTCGCGGCGCGCCTGATGGCGATTTTTATCGTCCAAGCGGCCAGTTATCTTGCCGTGCTGGTGGTGCTCGATTGGCGCTACGGGGCGATCCACTGGTTTGGCCTGTTGCCGCTCGCTGTGCTCGCCGTTGCGACGCTGCCCGCCTGGTATGGGGCGGCGCTGGTCATCGCCTCGGCCGCCGTGTTTATCCGCGATCTGAAACATCTAGTCCCGCCGTTTTTGTTGCTGGCGTTTTTCGCGACGCCGATCGTCTGGTCGCCGGTCATGCTGCCCGAAAAGTGGCGTCTGCTGACCGACCTCAATCCGTTCGCCTGGTGGGTGGCCGGACTGCGGGAAGCGATGCTGGCCGGTCAATGGCCGCCGCTTGGCCTGTATGCGTCGGCGCTGGCAACGAGCGCCGTACTGGTGGTGGCTGGCCGCTTCGTGTTCAACCGGCTGGCGCCGCATTTCGAGGATTATCTTTGAACACCGCGGTGCTGCCTGCTGCCGCTGCCGAGCCCGGCGACCATCCGGCGCCGGGGCGCGTCCTGGTCCGTGCCCAGGGTCTGGCAAAATCGTTTCCGGACGCGGCCGGCAAATGGCAGCGCTTGCAGGCGATGTTCCGGTTGCTCGCCGGCCGGCGCCTGGCCGGTGGCCTCGAGATACTGCGCGATATCGACTTTACGGTGCGCGCCGGCGAATCGTTCGGCATCCTTGGCGTCAATGGTGCCGGCAAATCGACGTTGCTCAAGATCGTCGCCGGCGTGATGCCGCCGAGCGCCGGTGAGATCGAAGTTCGCGGCCGGGCTGCGGCGCTGCTCGAACTCGGTGCCGGATTCCAGGCGGATTTGACCGGCTTCGACAATATCCGGATGAAAGCCGCGTTGCTCGGCATCTCGCCGCGGCGGCTGAAACGCAAACTGGACGAGATCATCGAGTTCGCCGACCTCGGCGCGGCGATCCACCGGCCGGTCAAGCATTATTCATCGGGCATGGTGGTCCGCCTCGGCTTCGCCGTGCTGGCCGCCTCCGATCCCGACCTGTTGATTACCGACGAGGTGCTGGCCGTCGGCGACGAATCGTTCCAGCACAAGTGCATCCGCTGGCTCGATCGCTATCTGGCCGACGGCGGCACGTTGCTCCTCGTTTCGCACAACATCTATCAGATCAAACGCCTGTGCCGGCAGGCGCTGTGGCTGCACGACGGCGGGGTGCGGATGCAGGGCAATGTCCATGCCGTAGCGCAGGCTTACCTCGCCTGGCACGAGACGAAAGAACGCGCCGCCGGCCCCGCCCTGCACCGTCTCGATCCATCGCGTTACCAGGTGATGGCGGCCCGTCTCCTGGATGGCCGGGGGCGGGCCGTCGACACCCTGCCACTTGGCGAGACCCTCGTCGTCGAAGCCGATTTGACATCGCCCGACGGTGCGATGCCGATCGTCGGCGTCGGGATCACGCGCTCGGACGGTATGCCGGTGTATGGCGTCGCCGCCGATCACGACCAAGCGCGCGGGGTGCGCTGCGGCGAGCGCTGGCGCTACCGCTTGGTTTATCCTTCCTGCCCGCTACTGCCCGGCCAATACCGCGTTCAGGTGCACGCTTTCGACCCGCCGGGAATCCGTTTGATGGACACCGTCGAATTGCCGTTGGCGGTCAGCGGGCAGGCGCGCGAACTCGGCGTCGTGCGCCTGGCGCACCGCTGGGAGATGCCCGAAGATATTGCTGAATAAAACTGTCCCATTTATGCCACTTGACTCAACACGCCGGCGATGGTCGCGGTCATCAACGTGACGATGGTACCGCCGAGCACGGCTTTCAATCCGAGTTGGGCGATATCGCTGCGCCGTTGCGGGGCGAGCGGCCCGATGCCGCCGATCTGGATCGCGATCGACGAAAAATTGGCGAAACCGCACAACGCATAAGTCGAGATCAGCACGGCATGCGGACTCATCGTCTGCTTGATTTCGGCCAACCGGGCGTAGGCGACGAATTCGTTGGCGACGATTTTCTGGCCGATCAGGCCGCCGACGCCGACCGCGTCCTGCCACGGTACGCCGATGACCCAGGCGACCGGAGAGAGAAGCCAGCCAAGGAGCAAGGAGAGGCTGAGCGGCTGCCCGGTCTGGGCCTCGATGCCGAGGACGTCGCCGAGCAGGCCGAGCGGATAATCGACGAGCGCGATGAGGGCCAGAAAGGCGAGCAGCATACCGCCGACGTTGAGCGCCAGCTTGACGCCGTCGCCGGCGCCGTTGGCCGCCGCTTCGATCACATTGTGGGCGCTGCGTTCGATGTTGAGGCGGACGCGGCCCAAGGTCTTTGAGACTTCCCGTTCGGGTTGCAGAATTTTGGCGACGACGATGGTGGCCGGTGCCGCCATGATGCTGGCCGAGAGCAGGTGCTTGGCGTAAAACAGCCGCAGCGCCGGATCGCTGCCGCCAAGCAGGCCGACGTAGGCGGCGAGCACACCGCCGGCGATCGTCGCCATGCCGCCGACCATCATCGTGTACAGCTCGGAGCGCGTCATCGCCGCGATATACGGCCTAACGACGAGCGGCGCTTCGGTCTGGCCGACGAAAACGTTGGCGGCGACCGACAGCGACTCGGCGCCGCTGATCCGCATCGTCCGGGTCATCACCCAAGCCATCGCCTGGACGATGCGTTGCATGATGCCGAGGTGATAGAGCACCCCCATCAGGGAGGCGAAAAAAACGATGGTCGGCAGGACCTGCGTCGCAAATACAAAACCGAGCCGCGCCGGATCTGCCAGATCGCCGAAGATGAAGCGCGATCCAACCTGCGTGAAGTCGATGATCTTGACGAAAAAGCGGCTGAGCCCGTCGAACAGCGCCGCGCCCCACGCCGTGCGCAGCACGATCAACGCGAAAACGACCTGTAGGGCAAGGCCGGTGGCGATCAGCCTGAAGTCCACGGCCCGGCGCTCCGCTGAAAACAGCCAGGCGGCGGCGAGCAGGGCGGCGAGCCCGAAAAGTCCAAACGCAATATCGGCGAGCAAGGGGACCCCCGTGGCGAAATTGATGCGGGTCCGGCGATGATAACCGCATCCGGTTCAGCGCCGTAGCTAGCAGGCTGTTGAAAAACAGCCTGCTAATCCGGGCCACGGATGGCCCGGCGAAATCAGCCGCTCCTTAGCGGCTGATTTCGGGAGCGCAGCGCAAGTCGCGCCTTTCGCAAGCGACGTTGAAAAACGCCAGGATGGCGTTTTTCAACAACCTGCTAGAGCGGTTACAGTTCCAGCGGATCGACGTCGAGGTACCAGCGCAACGAGCGGGGCGGCTTGAGTTCCCGGACTGCGGGAAGCCAATGGTCGAGGAAGCCGCCGAGTGCCGTTCGATGAGCGGCTTGTAGCCACAGTTGCCAGCGCCAGCGGCCGGCGCGGCGTTCGAGCAGGGCCGGGAACGGGCCGCGGCAGACGATACGGCTTGCCGCCTTGTTCTGCGCAGCGGCGAGCCGCGCCGCGGCCTGCAAGAAATGTTCGGCTTTTTTTCCGTCGCTGCATTCGGCGCGCAGCACGGCGTGTGCCGTATAGGGCGGCAGGTTCGCGGCGCGGCGCTCGGCGAGCAATTGCGCAGCAACGTGCCGGTAGCCGCCGTGGATCAGGCCGGTCAACAGCGGGTGTTCGGGCTGGCGCGTCTGGAGCAGGATCGTGCCCGGCTCTTCCCGCCGCCCGGCGCGGCCGGCCACTTGTTCGATCAACTGGGCGAGGCGTTCCGGAGCGTGGAAATCTGAGCTCAACAACGCCGAGTCGATACCGGTGACCACGACCAGCGACAGCGCCGGAAAATCGTGCCCCTTAGCCAGCATCTGCGTGCCGACCCAGATGCAGGGGCCGCCGGACCGGAGCCGCTCATAAACCGCCGTTAAGGCGCGCGGGCTGCGGATCCGATCGCGATCGACGCGCCTGACTTCGTGTTCCGGAAACAGGGTGTGCAGCGTCTCTTCGAGCCGTTCGGTGCCGTGGCCGAGCGCCTGCAAGTGGCTGCCGGCGCACTGCGGGCAGTTCATCGGAACGCGCTGCCGCCGGCCGCAATGGTGGCAGATCAGGCGCTCCTGGCTGCGGTGCCAGGTGAAGTGGGCGCTGCACGCCGGGCAGTCGGCGACCCAGCCGCACTGCCGGCAGAGCAGACAGGAGGCGTAGCCGCGCCGGTTGCGAAAGACCAGAACTTGCCGGCCGGCATCGAGCGCGGTGCCGATCGCCTCACGGGTTTCAGGCGCGATCGGTATTCCCGAGGTGGCGCGCTGATCGACGATACGCCAAAGGCTGCGCGCCGCCGGCCGTTCATCGAGGTGCCAAGCGTGGTACCGCCGGCGGGCGGCATTGGCCAGGCTTTCGAGGGCCGGCGTCGCCGAGCCGAGAACGATCGGGATCGCCAAGCGCTTGGCGCGCACCACGGCGATGTCGCGCGCCGAGTAGAGGAAGCCTTCTTGTTGTTTGTACGAGGCATCGTGTTCTTCGTCGACGACGATCAGACCGAGTTCGGCGGCGGGCAGGAAGATCGCCGACCGGGTGCCGACCACCACCGGCTGGGTTCCGCTCGCGAAATCCCGCCACACGCGGTGCCGTTCGCCGGCCGGCAGCGCCGAATGATAGGCGGCGATCGGGACGCCGAGCCGGTCGCGGGCGCGGTCGAGCGTCTGCGGGGTCAGGCCGATTTCCGGAACCAGAATCAGCACTTGCCGGCCGCGGCGCAGCACTTCACGCGCCGCGACCAGGTAAACCTCGGTCTTGCCCGAGCCGGTGACACCGTCGAGCAGAAAACAGCCGTAGCCGCTGCTGTTCAGGATTGCCGCCGCGGCCCGTCGCTGCTCGTCGCGCAGCACAGGACCTTGTCCGGCGAGCGGCACTGGGCTTTGGGCCGTCGCCGGCCGGCGGGCCGCGAAGCCGCGTTTTTCGAGCGCCGCGAAGACGGCACGCCAGTTCGGCATGTCGTGATCGAGATCGCCCGCCGAACATTCCCCCTCGACCAGCCGGGCGAGCAACGCCCGCTGGCGGGGGGCGCGGGTCAGCGCGGCGCCGCCCCGGCGGCCTTCAGCGGTCGCGAAATAACACCAGACAGCCGGGACGGCGGGCGAAACGAAAGGCGGCAATGCGGCGGCGGCGACTTCACCC
The DNA here is from genome assembly GCA_036832975.1 of Pseudomonadota bacterium. Taxonomy (GTDB): domain Bacteria; phylum Pseudomonadota; class Gammaproteobacteria; order Xanthomonadales; family Wenzhouxiangellaceae; genus DAITQM01. The sequence goes on from DAITQM010000010.1 coordinate 69,565, forward strand.
GGTGGATGGTGATAGTACGCGGCACACCATTCGAGCCAGGCGAGGTGGTCTTCTGGAATCGGCGGTACGGGCGGCAGATTGGCGATCGGTCGCAAGCGATGCGGCGCCTCCGGATCGGCGGCGCGCCGCCCGGCGATCACCCCTGCCACTTGCCGCCGGCCGAGCGGAACATGGACGATACGGCCGCGTTCGAGCCGCTGTGGGCTGGCACCCGGTGGCGCCGCGGGCGGCAGATAGTCGAGCGCCGCTGGCAGCGGCGCATCGACCAGAATTTGATATGTCATCACGGTATCGTTTCGCTGTCGCGGACAGCTAGGAACGGCCTACCTCACCTGGCATGATGGGTTCTCCTTCCCCCGTGTGACGGGGGAAGGTTGGGGAAGGGGACTGGCGGCGCTCAACCGCCGCTGGGCGGTGCTGTATCGGCCTGGCGGCTGACGAGCAGGGCTTTTTGTTGGGTCGCGGCGATGTAATCGGCGAGGATGCGGGCCGATTCGTCGAGCGGGATATCGGGCAAGTCATCGTTCGCCGTGGCTGCCCTCTCGGCTTCACCGGCAGCGGCGTCCGGCGCTTCATCGCTGGCGGGCGCGGCGGCGTCGGCCGGCGGTTCTTGCGCCGCCGGGTCCGGCCGGGGACTGTGTTCGAGACGGACGATGTGCTGTTTCTGTGCCGCGCGCCGCGCTTTGTCGGCCTCGATCTCGGCCCGCCGCGTCGCCTCGTTCAACGACACAAAGTGCTGTTCGCGCTGCTGCTGGTAGGCGTTGATTTCGTCCTGTAAAAGGCGCAGATCGGGGGCCGAGCGCAGGCGGTCGCGGTGGCGGGTATCGACGTAGGCCAGGGCTTCACCGAGATCGCCGAGCGGCTCGAAATTCGCCGCATCGATTTCGCTCCACGGCAAGGCGTTGTTGTAGGCGCTTTCGCCGATATCTTCAGGGTCGAGCGCACTCGGGATTGCGATGTCGGGGCTCACCCCTTTGAGCTGGGTCGAACCGCCGTTGATGCGGAAGAATTGCGCCATCGTCACTTTGAGTTGGCCGAGGCGGGCGTCTCGCGAATGCGAGAATGCGGCGTCGAGATCGATCAGGTTTTGAACGGTGCCTTTGCCGAACGTCGCCTCGCCGACCACCAGGCCGCGATGATAATCCTGGATCGCGGCGGCGAAGATCTCGCTCGCCGAGGCGCTGTAGCGATTGACCAGCACGGCCAGCGGCCCGTCCCAGGCCATCCCCGGCTCGTAGTCGGCTTCAACTTTGACCCGCCCGCGGTTGTCGCGGACCTGGACCACGGGCCCGGTATCGATGAATAGACCGGTCATCGAGACCGCTTCGGACAGCGCGCCGCCGCCGTTGTCGCGCAGGTCGACGATCAGGCCGTCGATGCCGTCGCCGCGCAGTTCTTGGATCAGACGGCGGACGTCGTTGGTACTGCTGCGATAACCGGGTTCGTTGCGCGCCCGGCCTTCCATGTCGAGATAGAAACCGGGCAGCTTGATGACGCCGATGCGGCGGGTGCGTTCGCCATCCGGCACCAGAATCAGGTCTTTTTGCGCCGCCTGCGCCTCGAGTTTGACCTCGCCACGGGTCAGCGCCAGTACATCGCTTGTCCCGCCCGGCGGAATCTCGGCCGGCAGGATTTCGAGGCGGACGACCGTGCCCTTCGGGCCGCGGATCAGGTCGACGACGTCGTCGAGACGCCAGCCGACGACGTCGGTGACCTCGCCCGCGGCTTCCTGGCCGACGCCGATAATGCGGTCGCCGGGCTGCAAGCGGCCGTCGAGCGACGCCGGGCCGCCGGGGACGATGCTGCGCACCTGGGTGTATTCGCCGTCGCGTTCGAGCAGGGCGCCGATCCCTTCCAGCGACAGGCGCATCGAGATGTCGAACGCTTCCGAATCGCGCGGCGAAAAATAATTGGTGTGCGGCTCGATCGCCTGGGTGTAGGCATTGAGAAACCAACTGAAGACGTCGGTCGGCCCGAATTCGGCGATCCGCTCGCCGAGTGTGCGATAGCGTTTGGCGAGCGTTTCATGGATCGCTGCGTCGTCTTTACCGGCCAGGCGCAGGCGCAGCCAGTCGTTTTTGACCCGCCGCCGCCAGTATTCGTCGAGTACTTTTTCGTTGACCGCCCACGGTTCATCGTCGCGGCTGGCCTTGAATGTCTCATCGCGCGTGAAATCCATCGGTTGATCGAGCAGCGCGTTCTGCTGGGCGACGCGTTCGGCGAAACGCTGGCGGTAGAGTTTGAATATCTCGAACGCTGGCTGGTAATCGTCGCGTTTCAAATAATCGTCGAGTTCGGTGCGGTAGCGCTCGAAATAGGCGACGTCGCCGGCCAGGAAATACACCCTCGCCGGATCGAGGCTTTCCAGGTATTGTTCGTAAATGCGGGCCGAGAGCGTATCGTCGAGAGCGGCCGGCTGGTAGTGCAGATTGCTCAGGTAACGCCGGGCGATATTGCTGATCAGCCGCTGTTCGGGGCTCTGCACCAGTTCCGGCGGCGCCTTGCCGCTCGCCTCGGGCAGCGTCGTGACGCTGGCCTCGAGCGGCAGGTGGACGGCGGCGACGAGCAGCGCGACGGCCAGGAGCAGCGGCCGCAACCCGGCGGCACGGGCGCCGGTGTCAGTCGCCGGCCCGCGGCCATGGGTTGACAGCGCCGGAAGCAGGATGAAAGGGATCGGTCTTTGCATCATCGATTTCCTTGCCGCGCGGCGCGGCCTGTGCGCTGGATTGCTATAGGGACCTTGCGATCGGGCATCTGGTTTCACGCCGCCCCGGTGGCGGCGAGCGCGGCCTGCCGCGCCTGGCGGTCGGCATGGTAGGACGAGCGGACCAGCGGCCCGCTGGCGACGTGGACGAAACCCAGCTCCCGGCCGTAGGCGGCGAGCGTGGCGAATTCATCCGGGTGCCAGTAGCGCAGCACCGGGTGGTGGTGCGGCGTCGGCTGCAGGTATTGGCCGATCGTCACGATGTCCACCCGGTGGGCGCGAATATCGCGCAGCGTGTGTTCGACTTCGGCCCGGGTTTCGCCGAGGCCGAGCATAATGCCCGATTTGGTCATGATCTCCGGATGTTGGTCCTTATAACGGGCCAGAAGTTGCAGTGAATGCGCGTAATCGGCGCCGGGGCGGACCGTCGGATACAGGCCGGCGACTGTTTCGAGGTTGTGGTTGAACACCTCCGGCGGCGCCGCGGCAAGCGCCGCCAGGGCTTTTTCGAGGCGCCCCCGGCCGCGGAAATCGGGCACCAGGATTTCGATTTCGATGCCTGGATTGGCGGCTCGGACGGCGCGGATGCAGGCCGTGAAATGGGCGGCACCGCCGTCGGGGAGGTCGTCGCGATCGACCGAGGTGATCACGACGTAGCGGAGTTTCATCGCCGCGACGGTGGCCGCCAGCCGCGCCGGTTCGCCCGGATCGGGCGGCACCGGGCGGCCGTGTGCCACATCGCAGAACGAGCAGCGCCGGGTGCACACTTCGCCGAGAATCATGAAGGTCGCGGTGCCGTGCGAGAAGCATTCGTGGATATTGGGGCACGACGCTTCCTCGCAGACGGTGGCGAGCGCCGCCTGACGCAACCGGGCCTTGAGCCGGTCGACGGCGTTGCCGGCCGGCAGCCGGACGCGGATCCACGGCGGTTTGCGCAGCATCTCGGCGGCGGGGAAGCGCGCCGTGTTGCGGGCGATTTTGTCGGCCCCGGCCTGGCGCGCGACGACGGCGGCGAGCGGGGTCGCGGGGCGCGAATCGGAGGTCACGGTAGCGTTTCGTTCTGATGATTGAGGATGGAAGTGGAATTGTAGCCGAGCAACCGGCAGAAATGGGCCAGCCAGTGGCGGCCGACCGACCGGGTGTCCGGTAGCGGGGCGACACCGAGCCGCGCCAGGTCGGTGACCTCGAGGCCGCGGTAGCCGCACGGCTCGATCCGGGCGTAGGGCGCAAGATCCATCGCCACGTTGAACGCCAGGCCGTGAAAGCAGCGGCTGCGGCGGACGCGCAAGCCGAGCGCCGCGATCTTGGCGCCCGCCACATAGACGCCGGGCATCCCTGGCCGGCGTTCGCCGGCCAAGGCGAAGTCGGCCAGCGTCTCGATCACGCTCTGTTCGAGGCGGTCGACCAGTTGGCGGATGCCGAGCCCGAGGCGTTTGAGGTCGAGCAGGGGATAGGCGACAAGTTGGCCCGGGCCGTGATAAGTCACCTGGCCGCCGCGATCGATGTGGACCACCGGGATCGGACCGGGAGCCAGGACGTGCTCGGCCCGCCCCGCCTGGCCCAGCGTGAAGACTGGCGGATGTTCCAGCAGCCAGATTTCGTCGGGGCTGGCCGCGGTGCGCCGGTCGGTGTACGACTGCATGGCGCGCCACACCGGCAGGTAGTCCCGGCGGCCGAGCCAGCGGGCGTGGAGCGGGAGGTCACGTTCGCGGCCGGCCGGACGGCAAACGGGTCGGGCAACGCCGTTCACAGCGTGATATGAACGGCATCCAGCGCACCCAGATCGCGATAGATCGCTTCGAGTTGTTCGCGGGAGTGGGCTTCGATCGTCACGGTGACCGCCAGGTAGCGCTGGAGGGTACTGGCCCGCGCCGTCAGGTCGGTGTCCTGATCGAAAACCGCGTGGCGGTGGATGACAGCGGCGACCTCGGCGGCGAAACCGGGCCGGTTGTCGCCGACCGTTTTAATCGGCAAGCGACACGGGAAACGGAAGGCATCCCGGGAATCGTTGCCGCCCGGTTCAGTCATCGCCCAGCAACCACAAGTACAGCCGGTCATAGGTGCGGCCGAAAAACCCCGCCTCAGGCACGTCGGTCAGGGTGACGAGCGGCCGGCGGCCGAGTTCGGCGCCGTCAAGTTCGACGACGATGTGCCCGATTTCGTCGCCTTCCCGGTACGGGGCGATCAGCGGATGGGTGATCTCCATCTGTGCTTTGAGGTCGGCGTAACGACCGCGCGGCAGGGTCAGATACCAGGGCGCGGCGATGCCGAGCGGCAACGCCTCATCGACGCCTTGCCAGACGCGCTCTTCGGTCAGCACCTTGCGCGGTTCGTACAGTTCGGCGGTCTCGAAGAAACGGAAACCATAGTTGAGCAGGGCCAGCGCCTGATCGGCCCGGGCGTTTTCGCTCGCCGCCCCCATGACCACGGCGATCAGCCGCATGCCGTCGCGCTCGGCCGAGGCGGCGAGGCAATAGCCGGCCGCTTCGGTGTGTCCGGTCTTGACGCCGTCGACGCTCGGATCGCGCCACAGCAACAGGTTGCGGTTGCCCTGCGTGATGTCGTTGTAGGAATAGGATTTTTCGCGGTACAGGGCGTAGTGCTCGGGAAAGTCGCGGATCATCGCCGCCACCAGGCGGGCGGTATCGGCGGCTGTGCTGTAGTGTTCGGGGTCGGGGATGCCGCTGGCATTGACGTAGTGCGTATGGGTCAGGCCGAGTTCGGCGGCGTAGTGGTTCATCAGCCCGGCAAAGGCCTCCTCGCTGCCGGCGACGTGCTCGGCGAGCGCCACGCTGGCGTCGTTACCCGATTGGATGATGATGCCGTGCAGCAATTCTTCGATGCTAACTTGACTGTTGAGATCGAGGAACATCCGCGAACCGCCGGTGCGCCAGGCGCGTTCGCTGATCAGGGCGCGATCGTCGATTTTGAGACGCTGCTGCGCGATTTCCTTGAGCGCGACATACACCGTCATCACCTTGGTGATGCTGGCCGGTTCGACGCGTTCATCGGCGGCGCCGGAGGCGAGCGTCCGGCCGCTCAAAAAATCGATCAGGATATGGCTCGTGGCACCGACCGGTGGCGGCGCCGGGATCGGGGCTGTTGCCCCGTAAGCCGCCGGCGGCAGGGTCAGGGATAAGAACAGAGCGAGGTTTTGGGGAAGTCGGAGTAAACCCAATAGTTGCATAAATTTTGCTCCAGTTCATCAAATTCACAATAAAACCATATTGTTATAACGCTATTAGCCGGAAAAACGAATTCACATATGGTGACGCGCCCGGTTTCTCGCCCAAGCTGGCGGCACATCTTGTCCGCTTCCCCTCGAACCGTAGAATTACTACGGTTTGTCGGGGAATCGGACAAGCTGCACTCGCCAGCTTGACCGAGAATTCCGGGAATCTATGCAACAATTGGGTAAAGTCATGATCCTGGTTGTTTGCATCTAAAATCAGCACGCCCCGGCCGCGCATTCGGTGACCCGGACCGGCCAGTCGAGGCCGAGGGCCGCGACCTGCGCGGCGTCGTCGCGCAAGCGGCTGTCGTCGGCGTAGGGCCCGAGGCGAACGCGGTGCAGGCGCCGCCGTCCGGCGTCGATGGGTTCGATCGTCACCGATTTCAAACCGGCGCGTTCGAGTGTTGTTTTGACCGCTTCGGCCCGCCGCCGTTCGGCAAAAGCGCCGACTTGCAGCCAGGTTGCCGGTATCGCGGTGTGCTGGCTGCCGGCGGTCAGCACGTCGATGGCCCGGACTTCGACGCGGGCCGTGCCCTTGTTGGCAAAGCCAAGCTTGACCGCCGCGGCGTACGACAGATCGATGATCCGGCCGTCGTGAAACGGCCCGCGGTCGTTGATCCGGACGACCAACCGCCGGCCGTTGTCGAGATTGGTGACCTCGGCGTAGGCCGGCAGCGGCAGCGTGCGGTGCGCACCGCTGATCTGATACATATCGAAGCGCTCGCCGCTCGACGTGCGGCGGCCGTGAAACTTGTTGCCGTACCACGACGCCAGGCCGCGCTCGCGGTAGCCGCTGGCGCTGGCCAGGACGTGGTAGGTGCGGCCGTTGACGGTGTATGGCGAGTGGTTGCCGTAGCGGGACCGGGGTTCGAGGCGGGGCACCGGCTCGGCGATCGACGCCGCGTCGATCGGTCTCGCCGGCGGGCCGTCGGTACGCGGTACGCGCGGTCCGGGCCCGGCGCAGCCGGCGATGATCGCGAGCAGCGATAACGGCACCGCGGCACGCCCAACCCGGCGGCAGACCGTCACGGTGTGGACTCCGAGCCCGCCGCGTTGAGAATCTCGCTGAGCTGGAAGACCGCCATGCCGTACAGCGGACTGCGGTTGTAGCGCGTCAACACGTGGAAATTGTGAAAACCGAGCCAGTAATCGGTCGTCTGGCCGGCATCGAGCGGCACCAGCATCGCCGGCGTGTCGGCCGGATATTCGCCATATAGCGGCCGGATCCCCAAGGCGGCCAGTTCGCCGAGGGTATAAGACAGCTTGACCGGCGGCTCGGCCGGAGGCTGGGCGTTGTCGCTCAAGGCCGCCGGGACCGCGATCCGCTCCCCGTCGCGCCAATGGTGGCGGTGCAAGTAATTGGCGATGCTGGCCAGGGCGTCGGCCGCCGACGACCACAAGTCACGGCGCCCGTCACCGTCGAAATCCACCGCATAGGCGCGGTAGCTGCTCGGCATGAACTGGCCGAGCCCCATCGCGCCGGCGTAGGAACCGCGCAACTCGCTCCACGGCAGGCCCTCTTCGCTGCTGAGCTTGATGAACTCGGCCAATTCGTCGCTGAAAAACGCGCCGCGTTTGGGGTAATAAAAGCCGAGCGTGGCCAGCGCGTCGATGACCCGGTAGCGGCCGGTGTTGGTGCCATAGGTTGTCTCGACTCCGGCGATCGCGGTGACAATCGACGCCGGCACGGCATATTGCCGTTCGATGCCGGCGAGCATGTCGCGGTGCCCGGCGAGAAACAGTCGACCGCCGGCGATGCGCCTTTCGGTGATGAACAACGCCCGGTACTGGTACCATGGCTTGCTTTCCGCCGGTTTGACGATCGCATCGATCACGCTCTGTTGATAACGGGCCTCGGCGAGCACCTGACGGACGGTGTCGAGCGGCAGGTCTAGGCGTTCGGCGGTGCGGATCGCGAACGCCTCGGCGCCCGGATGGGGTGGGGCCGAGGCGACGGCCGGCACGCCGCCGGCAATAAAGACGGCCAGCGCTTGGGGAAGCAATGCGGTCACGCGAAGCAGGGACATCCGCCGCATTGTACCGGAAGGCGGTGGCGACACTGTCAGCTCTTGGCCCAAATACGGCGGTGGCTGTACAGCGCCATCAACAGCCCGAAACCGCCGAGCAGGGTCATTGCCGAAGTGCCGCCGTAACTGACAAGCGGCAGCGGCACGCCGACGACCGGCAGCAGCCCGGCGACCATCGCCGTATTGACCAGCACATAGACGAAAAAGATCAGGGCGATGCTGCCGCCGAGCAGCCGGCTGTAAGTGTCGCCCGCCGCCTGCGCCAGGTACAGCGCGCGGAGCGCGATGGCCAGATACAGCGCGAGCAGCAGGACGACGCCGGTGAAGCCGAATTCTTCGGCGAACACCGCGAGGATGAAATCGGTATGCGATTCGGGAAGAAATTCGAGGTGGGATTGCGTGCCGCCCAGCCAGCCCTTGCCCCACAGGCCGCCGGAGCCGACGGCGATTTTCGACTGGATGATGTTCCAGCCGCGGCCGAGCGGGTCGCTCGACGGATCGAGAAAGGTGTGGATGCGCAAGCGTTGATAATCCTTCATCGCCCACCACAAAACCGGCATCGCGGCGGCCAGCAAACCGCCGCCGGCCAGCAGGTAACGCCAGCGGATGCCGCTCAGAAAGAGGACGAAGCCGCCGGCGGCGGCGATCAGCACCGCGGTGCCGAGGTCGGGCTGGATGCCGGTCAGCGCCACCGGCGCGGCGATCAGCAGCAAAGCGAACATGACCCGCCAGAAGCGGGGCGGCAGGTGATGGCCGTGCAGCAGCCAGGCGAGCATCATCGGCAGGCCGAGTTTCATCATTTCGGAAGGCTGGAAGCGGAACAGGCCGAAATCGAGCCAGCGTTGCGCGCCGCGTCCCTCGCCGGCGACCAGGACGAGCACTAAAAGCGCGAGCGCGGTGAGATAGAACGGCGGCGACCACAGGCGGATCAAGCGCGGCGGCAGGTTGGCGGCGACGACCATGACCCCCAGCGCGATGCCGATCCGGGATGCCTGGCGCCAGAGCATCGCCGGGTCGCTGCCGGTCGCACTGTAGAGCACGAAAAGCCCGGTGCCGAGCAGCACGGCGAGCAGCGCCAGCAGCGGGGCGTCGAGGTGCAGCAGCCGGATGCCGCGTTGCAGCCACGGGCGGTTCACGGACCGCTCCGCTGGGTCAGCGCCCGCTGCTGATGCTGCCAGGTGTCGAGCACCCGGCGGGCGATCGGGGCCGCGGCCCGCGACCCGGCGCCGCCGTGCTCGGCCACAACGGCGACCGCGATCTGCGGCGCAGAGGCCGGCGCGAAAGCGATGAACAAGGCGTGATGGCGCAGGTTACGGCTCAATTCCATCACCGCATAGTCGCGGTTTAGCTGCTGGGTAAAGACCTGCGCCGTGCCGGTTTTGCCGCCCATCCGGTAATCGCTCGGGGCGTGCTGGCGGGCGGTCCCCTGGGCGCCGTGCATGACGCGGATCATGCCATCGAGCACGGTTTGGTGGGCCATATCGAAACTTTCCGGGTCGGCGGGCGGTGCGCCGGCGGCCCGTATCACGTGGGGCTGGACCGGCCGGTTGCCGGCCAGTCGAGCGGTGGCCGTCGCCAATTGGATGGGCGTGGCGAGCATGTACCCCTGGCCGATGCCCAAAATCACCGTTTCGCCGGGAAACCACGGCTGGTGAAACCGGGCCTGCTTCCATTCGCGCGTCGGCAACAGGGCGGCCTGTTCGCCCGGCAGATCGATGCCGGTCTTGGCGCCGAAGCCGAACGGTGCCAATTCTGCGGCGATCCGGTCGATGCCGAGGTCGAGCGCCAGTTGATAGAACACGGTGTTGACCGATTGTTCGAGCGCCTGTTCGACATTGACCCAACCGTGCCCGCCGCGCCGCCAGTCGCGGTACGGCCGGTCGCTGCCGGGCAGCACGAATTCGCCGGTCGAAAGATATTGCCGCTCGGGGTCGGTGACCCCGGTTTCGAGGGCGATCAGGGCGATGAAGGGTTTGAGCGTCGAACCCGGCTCATAGGCGCCTTGCAGCGCCCGGTTGAACAGCGGCTTGTCCGGGGCCTGCAACAAGCGGGCGAAATCGCGGCGAGCGATGCCGTTGACAAACAGATTCGGATCGTAGGCCGGCTCGCTGACCAACGCCAACACGTCACCCGAGGCGATGTCGATGGCCACCACCGCGCCGGGCTCGCCGGCCAGTGCCGTCGCCGCGGCGCGCTGCAATTCGAGATCGACGGTCAATTGCAGATCCTCGCCGGCGATCGGTGGGACTTCCTCCAGGACATCGACGGTACGGCCTTCGGCGTTGATCTCGACGCGCCGCCGTCCCGTCTGGCCGCGCAGGCGCGCCTCGGCCTGGCTTTCGACACCGGTCAGCCCGCGATGGCTGAGACCGCGATAGACGTCCCGTTCGGTGGTGGTCAAGCCGGCGCTATCCACTCGCCCGACGTAGCCGATGACGTGCGCCAGCAGGCTGCCATACGGATAAAAGCGTTGCAGATAGGGCGTGATTTCGACTCCGGGCAGCCGGTGGCGGTTGACCGCGACGTTCGCCACTTCCCAGTCGCTGAGCGCGTAGCGCAGCGTTACCGGCGCGAAGCGGCGGGCGGCACGACGGCGCTCGTTGAAGGTCTCGATATCCTCGACGCCAAGATCGAGTAAATGGCTTAGCTTGTCGAGGGTCGCCGCCATGTCCGGGGTTTTCTCTGGCGTGATGTCCAGGCGGTAGGCCGGGCGGTTGTCGGCGACCACTTCGCCACCGCGGGTTCGGATCAGGCCGCGCGGTGGGGCGACCGGGACGATACGCAACCGGTTCTGTTCGGCCCTCAGGCGGTAGCGTTCGTAATCGAGCAGTTGCAAATCGGCGTAGCGGGCGACGAGCAGCAGCACCAGCAAGGCGGCGCCGGCCGCCGTCCAGGCCACGCGGCGCTGGACCAGCAGGCGCTCGCGCGCTTCGTCGCGGACCCGACGTTCGCCCAGTGTCGGGTCATAGGTCATCGCGTGGCGCGGTTGCGGCTGCGGTCACGCAGCCGATCGAGCAACAGAAAGACCCAGGGCCAAACCAGCGCCCCGGCCAGCGGCGCCAACCAGAAGGCCGCCGGCGGCCAGCCGCGGCCGCGGGCGAGCAGGATCAGCATTTCGATGAAGCGGTCGTTGAGTAGCAGCACAAACACGGTCAGGGCCTGGGTCAGGGTTTCGTGATAACGGATCCGGTGGCGGAACTGGCCGATCAGGAAGGCGAGGATGGTCAAACGCAACGCCTGCTGGCCGAGCAAACCGCCGCGCAGCAGATCGAGCGTCAGGCCCAGTCCGAACACGAGCTTGAGATTGAGCAGGCGGCCGGTTTCGAGACCCCAATAGATCAAGACCAATGCCGGCCAATGCGGCCAGAACCAGGCTGCGGCGGACGGTAGCGGCGCGATCGCCAGCATCCAGGCGACGGTGAGGCTGAGCGCCAAATCCCAACGCCCGCGTGGGACAGGGAGCATCACGGCGTTCCGTCGGCGGCCGGATTGCGCAAGACAAGGATGGCGCGGCTGCGATCGAGGGCCGCGGCCGGCCGAGCGAAGACGGTCAAAAAGCCGCTGCCCGACGAACGTTCGATGGTGCTGATCGTGGCGATGGGCATACCGGTGGGGAAGCGTCCGCCCAGGCCCGAGGTGACCAACTGATCGCCGATCCTGATGTCGCTGTTGACCGGCAGGTCGCGCAGTACCAGGCGGCGGGGATTGCCGGTGCCCTGGACGACGGTTCTTTGGCCACTGCGCGCCACTTGCGCCGGCAGCGCGTGATCGGGATCGGAGAGCAAAATCACTGCGGCGTCGCCGGGCGTGGCCCAGTCGATTTGGCCGAACACGCCGCCTGCGTCGAGCACGGCCTGGCCGGGCCGGATGCCGTCTTCGGTCCCGCGGTCGATGATCACCCGGTGGGCGGCCGGATCGAGCCCGACGCTGAGGATTTCACCGTGGACGGCGGTGAAATCGTGCGTCCGGCGGGCGTCCAGCAAGCGCCTCAGTTCGGCGTTCTCGGCGGCGACGGCGGCGGTGCGCAGGATTTCGGCATTGAGTTCGAGTTCCCGGGCCCGCAAACGCTCGACTTCCGCCGCCAGTTCGGCCCGCGACGAGAAGCGGTCGGCCAGCGCCGCCAGGCGCTTCACCGGCCACGACCAGACGTGATACAGCGGCAGCGTCAGCGTCCAGAAAGCGGCGCGGGTGCGGTCCAGATAGTGCCCGCGGTGATCGACCGACATCAAAAGCAAGGCGGCGAGACCGAGGCCGATCATCCAGGCGGTGCGCCCGGTGTTTTCCGCATGGATTTTCGCTGCCGGGGTGTTCACGTCAAGGGGTCATGAACCATCCGGCCTCAGGCCGGTGAGAAGAATTCCCCGCGCTGCTGGTCGATCAGCTCCAGCGCCCGGCCGCCGCCGCGCGCCACGCAGGTCAAAGGATCGTCGGCGATGACCACCGGCAGCCCGGTTTCCTCGGAGAGCAGAAGATCCAGGCCGCGCAGCAGCGCCCCACCGCCGGTCAGCACCAGGCCGGTCTGGGCGACGTCGGCGCACAGCTCGGGCGGGGTCTGTTCGAGCGCGGTTTTCACCGCCGAGACGATGTTGCTCAACGATTCGCTGAGCGCTTCGAGAATCTCATTCGAGGTCAGCTTGATCTTTTTCGGTACTCCTTCGGCCAGGTTGCGGCCCGAGACCTCGATCTCCAGATTTTCTTCCTGCGGCCAGGCGCAGGCGATTTCCATCTTGATCCGTTCGGCCGTCGCCTCGCCGATCAACGTGCCGTAATTGCGCCGGGCATAGTTGATGATCGACTCGTCCATATGGTCGCCGCCGATGCGCACCGAATTGGCGTACACCGAGCCGTCCAGCGACAGCACCGCGACCTCCGACGTGCCGCCGCCGATATCGAGCACCATCGAACCGCGCGCCTCGTGGATCGGGATCCCGGCGCCGATCGCCGCCGCCACCGGCTCCTCGATCGTAAAGACTTCGCGCGCCCCGGCGCGTTCCGCCGATTCTTTGATCGCCCGCCGTTCGACCTGCGTCGAAGTACACGGCACACAGACCAAAACGCGCGGGCTGGGGCGGAGCAGCCGCGTGCTGTGCGCTTTTTTGATGAAATGCTGGAGCATCGCCTCGGTCATCGTGAAATCGGCGATGACGCCGTCTTTCAGCGGCCGGACCGTCCGGATATTGCCCGGTGTGCGGCCGAGCATGCGCTTGGCCTCGACGCCGACCGCGGCGACCGTCTGCCGGCCGCCCGGCCCGCCGTCCATGCGCACCGCGACGACCGACGGTTCATTGAGCACGATGCCCTGACCGCGAACGTAGATCAGCGTATTGGCGGTGCCGAGATCGATCGAAAGGTCATTCGAAAAAAGGCCGCGTAAACGTTTGAAAGGCATGAAAATTCTCTGGCAGGCAAAGACTGCTTAATGTACAGCCCGGCGGAGTCGGCCGCAAGTCGGCCGGTGAGCGGGCCAGCGACATCGGCGAGCAGCCCGTCGGACTTTGCCGATCGCGGCGGACATAGGGACGGGGCAGGCAGGTTTTCCGCCCGTGACAGCTCCAGTCCGGCAGGCTGCTAGTACTGTTGAAAAACAGCCTGCTAATCCGGGCCACGGATGGCCCGGCGAAATCAGGCGCTGCTCAGTGGCTGATTTCGGGAGCGCAGCGAAAGTCGCGCCTTTCGCAAGCGACGTTGAAAAACGCCAGGATGGCGTTTTTCAACAACCTGCTAGAATAATCGGTTGCTCCGCCTGTCCTCTCAGGAACCGAAAACATGAAAGCCCTGGTCTGCGGTTCGCTGGCTTACGACACCATTATGGTCTTTCCGGAACGCTTCCGGGACCATATCCTCAGCGACCAGATCCATATTCTGAACGTCTGTTTCCTGACCCCGAAGCTGCGCCGCGAATTCGGCGGCTGCGCCGGCAACATCAGCTACAACCTGAAACTGCTTGGCGGCGAGCCGCTGCCGATGGCCACCGTCGGCGTCGATTTCGAGCCCTACCGCGAGCACCTCGGCCGCCTGGGCATCAGCGACCGTTACGTGCGGGTCATCGATGGCGCCTACACCGCGCAGGCCTTTATCACCACCGACATCGACGACAACCAGATCACCGCCTTCCACCCCGGGGCGATGGAGCACAGCGGTAGCAACCAGGTGCGGGACGTCGAAAAGGTCGATATCGGCATCGTCGCGCCCGACGCCAACGCCGCGATGCGCCAGCACAGCATCCATTTCGCCGAGCGCGGGATTCCGCACATTTTCGACCCCGGCCAGGCGCTGCCGATGTTCAGCGCGGATGAGCTGCTCGATTTCGTCGACCGCGCCGACTGGATTACGGTCAACGACTACGAAGGCCGGCTGCTCGCCGAACGCACCGGCTTGAGCCCCCGCGACATCGCCTGCCGGACCAAAGCCTATATCGTGACGCGCGGCGCCGACGGATCGGAGATTCACACTCCGGCCGGTGTCACGCCGATCGCCCCGGCGCGCGCCGAGTGCCTCACCGATCCCACCGGCTGCGGCGACGCTTACCGCGGCGGCCTGCTGTGGGGGCTGGTGCAAGGCTTCGAGCTGGCCGATGCGGCCCGTGCCGGTTCGCTGCTCGGCGCCTTGAAGATCGCCCGCCAGGGACCGCAGAACCACACTTGCACCACCGACCAGTTTCACGAGCTGTTCAAGGAAAATTTCGGTTACCGGCTCGAATGAAAAGCGTCCGGGCCGGGAAGTGCCGGGTGTCCGGCGGAATGCTATGATCCGGTCTCTTGCAGCAGCACCTTGCCGATCCGAGCTACACCGATGACCGAGACGCCGGTTCTGGAATTTACCGGGGAGCGTTTCACCCCGGAGTGCGTGCGCGAAATCTGGTACGAGCACATGCACCGCTATGCCTTCGCGGCGCGACTGGCGGCCGGCCGGCGGGTCTTGGATGCGGCTTGTGGCGAAGGGTATGGCACGGCGCTCATCGGGCGTGCTGCCGCCAGCGTCGTCGGCCTCGATATCGACGCCGGGACGATGGCCCACGCACAACGCCGCTACAGCGGAAATTTCGTCCGCGGCAGCGTCAGCCGATTGCCTTTCGCCAGTGGCTCATTCGATCTCATAACGTCTTTCGAGACCATCGAACACCTCGCCGCGCAGCAGGAGATGCTGGCCGAATTCAGGCGCGTCCTCGCCGCCGACGGCCTGCTGCTGATCTCGTCGCCGGACAAGGCGCAGTACAGCGATGCCACCGGCTACCGGAACCCGGACCACGTCCGCGAGTTGTACCGCCACGAGTTTATTGCCCTGCTGGAAGAGCAATTCAGTCACCTCCGGCTGTACGGCCAGCGGCTGCAATTTCATTCGCTGATCAGCGCCGAAGAGGCCGCCGCCGAAGGCGCCTGCCATGTCGTGTGCATGAACCAGGAGCAGCAATTGCACGCCGGCACCGGGCAGCCCGCCCTATATTGGATCGCGGCGTGCAGCAATCATCCAGCGGCCGTCCAACGCTTACATTGCGACTACGCCCTGTTCGCCGACACCGGGCAAAGCATCTTCGAGCATTACAACTACGCGGTCCGCCGTTATCTGCAAAACGAGCAACTGCTGCGCCAGCGCGACGCCCGGATCGCCGAACTGGAACAAATACCGGCGTGGATCGGCAAGGCCGCCGCCGTCCTGCGCACCCTGTGGCGCCGGCTGGTCCACCGCGGTAAGGAGCCCGGATGATCCCCCTTGCCCAGCCTTATTCACCACCCCTCCTACTGCGGCGCCGCCAGGCCACGCACCTGGGGCGTTTCACTCGGTCGCGCATCCTCAACGTACAGGCCAGTACGCTTCCGGTGCGCTCGGTCGCGAAACGCCCCATCTGCGTGGCCTGACAGCGCCTCGTGACGAACCGGTGGTGAATAAGGCGGGCTTACCGGCAAATCTCCCGCAATAGGGCCTGCAAATCATGCGGTTGATTCCAGTCCCTCCTGAAAACGAATCTTGGAAGGCGCCAGGGATCGGCGTTCTCGGCGATGGGCGCGGGCTCTGAAGAAAATGCCGCAATCAAGCCGAGATCTTCGTGATATGCCGGAAAATATTCTTGTGCAAGGACTGCGGGTACATCGCCGTATGGATAAGCAAAAAAAGGCTCGGGTGACCGCCCCAGCAAGCGTTGCAGGTATTCCTGGGCTTGGCGAACTTGCCAGTTACACTCCGCGACGTCTTGCATGATCTTGAAATCGCCATATTTTTCCCCGTACCTGATTTCCTTAGGCAAAGTGTGATGTCGATGATCCCAACTGTGATTGGCGATTCCGATCAGGCCTTCGTTGTGAGCTTCCTTCCACCACTCGTCACCCCACCACCCCTTTCCGATCATACACGTTTTATCGAGAACCGAGCGGGCATATGGTGAGGTGATCACAAAGCTCGTCGCGTGGAGATTCGGTTGTGCCTGCCCGCCGTATGAGCCGATGAAATCTCGCAGGATGTTGGCGAAGCTACGTTGTGTTCCATAATGGGGATGCGGTAAATCGTGCCAATCGAACCAGCTTCCATCGTCAAATGTTAAACACAGTGTCTTTGTGAAGATTGACGATATCTTTCCAGAAAGCAGTGATCCGATAACGTCCGTCAGACGTGCGACTTTCCACCCGAGCTTATGAATCAATTCCAAATCGCAACGCAGTCCGATATGATCGTTGGTTTCGTAATCCGATCCATCGACGTGTACGCCGTGATAGGTTAAAACCGGGATGCGATGGGCCATGAGTGGGTTAACCTGATTGTCGCATCCATCGGATTAACAGGTTGTTGAAAAAGGGCTCTCCTGCCCTTTTTCAAGTCGCGAGT
>DAITQM010000011.1:0-83895 GCA_036832975.1 Pseudomonadota bacterium
TCTTGCTACGTCCAGTCATACCTCATAGTATAACCTATGTGGCTTTACTTATGCAAGTATTAATAGCGGCTGATTTCGGGAGTGCAGCGAAAGTCGCGCCTTTCGCAAGCGACGTTGAAAAACGCCAGGATGGCGTTTTTCAACAACCTGTTAGACGGCCCGCGGCCGGCACACCGGCAAAAACTGCTGCGCGCGGCGCATGGCCTGCCGACCTCTGCGCTCCTGTGACAGAGCCGTCCAGTTTGAGTACCAATTGGGTAGTGTTCCGCCAGGGGTAGCGAGCAGAGTCTGGAATCCAGTCGAAAAATGAAACTATTGGGTTTAGCCGCCGTCTTCATCATCGGCGCCGCCGCTGAACAGCCGGCCGATCTTGTCGCCGATTTTTCGGGCGGTTCGTTTGATTTTTTCACCCAGCTTCTGGCGGCCGCGCCGCACCAGTTCATCACGCGCCGCAGCCAGCGCTTGCCGGATGACCGGCTGCAACAATTGCAGGCCGGCTTCCGCCGCCGTCACGCCGGCGCTTTTCCGGCCGATACCATTGACGACCACATCGGGTATCGGAATCGTCTGATCGACGTCCATTTCTCGATAAAGCACTCGTAGTTCACCGTTACGGAACACGAAACGATCGACGATCAGTTTGATCGCCGTCTCTTCCGTTGCCGGCTGCTGCGCCGCGTAACGTTGCAAATGGTCCAAAATCACATTCAGATTGCACTGCGTCGCGGTCTGGAACTCGGCGGTCAGGTGCGCGGCATCAACGGTGAGATAGCGAACGATCACGGTGTCATCGGCCAGCGTCTTCGTATCCACCGCGATATCGCCGGCCGCGATGCGGAACGCCGCGTCGGTCTCGTACCCTTTTGGATTGCGGATTTCGAAGCCGCGCAGTTCACCCGCACCCGAGAAGATCGAAACCTCGACGTCGTTGACGGTGACCGCCGTGCCGGTGGCTTCGCTGCCGTAATGTTCCACCCCGTACTTGATGATACGCCCGAGATTGCCGATGACCACCGCCACCGCCAGGCCAAGGGCGATCACGACCGCCGCCGTGCCGCCCAGCAGATACTTTTTGCGTTGCGTCATCATTACCTCCAGAGCCCGCCGGCCCGCAGTATGCTCGATCACTCATCTGTGGTCATTTTGGTGCAAGTATCTTGGTTTTCAGGCAGAATGGGCTGGCGTGCGGTGCCCCCCAAGGCGCCCGCCCTGCCGGAGGAACGGATCGAATGAACCGAGTACCGAACCAGCGACGGCATTGGACGCGGCACGCGATCGTCGTCCTGATCGCGGCCGGCGCTGGCGCGCTGGTCTATTGGTATCCAGGCCGGATTTCGCATGACCAGGGCCGGGTACCCGGCCGCGATGCGCCTTCCCCACCGACGATCCCATCGGAACCGGCCCGGCCACTGCCTGAGCCAGACGCCGACACGACCCCACTGCCCGCCGCGGAGCCGCTGCCACCGCTGGCCGAAAGCGATGCACCGTTTTTCGCCGCGCTGCGCGCCATCTTCGATGCCGCGGCCCTCGACCGCTATGGGCTGCCGGAACACCTGATCGAGCGCCTGGTGACCACTATCGACAGCCTCGACGGCAAAGCCATCCCGCCGCGCTTCAGGCCGCTGCGGCCGATCGAAGGGCCGCCGCTGATCGCCGGCGAAGGCGACGAAATCGTCTGGGATCCGGCCAACGCCGCGCGTTACCGGCCGCTCGTCGAAGCGCTCGGAGCCGCCGACCCCGCAGCGCTCGCCGCGCTCTATCGCCGCCACGCCCCGTTGTTCCAGCAGGCGTATGTCGAACTGGGCTATCCCGGCCGCCGTTTCGACGACCGGCTGAGCGAAATCATCGACCACCTGCTCGCCACCCCCGAACCCGAAGCCCCGCTGCGCCTGACTCGTCCCAAGGTGCTGTACCAATTTGCCGACGAGAACCTCGAAACACTCTCCTGGGGCCAGAAAACCCTGCTCCGCATCGGTCCCGAAAACCGGGCCGTCGTCCGCGCCTTCCTGCAGCGATTACGCGACGCATTGAACGGCTGACCGCCGGCGGGCTGTCCCCTTCGCGGCCCCTTTTGCGTATTGCTTTGGGCAGGGATTATGAAATCCCGATCAATCCCGACATTGGTCTGGCAAGTGCCGCGCAGTGTATAGCGCACCATTCAATCGCTGGAGGTTGCTCATGAAACGGGGTATTGCACTCAGTATATTTATTGGCTTATGTGCGGCTTTTGCCGCCCACGCCGGCGGCGTGCGCGAGATCAACCAGGCGTGCGTGGACGTCGGCTGTTTCGCCGGCGACGCGCCGGGTTTTCCGGTCGAAATCGTCAATCCCGGCGCCTACCGGCTGTCGTCGAATCTGGTCACCGGCCCGTTCACCGGCCCGTTCAATGTCACCGCGATCGAGGTGACCGGCAGCAATATCAATCTCGACCTCGGCGGCTTTACGGTTTTCGGCCCGAACGGTTGTATCGACACCGGCGGTGGGATCGCGTGCGACTTCACCGGTGGAGCCGACCTCGTCCGAATTCTGGGATCGCATATCTCGATCCATGACGGGGTGGTGTCAGGTGGCGCCGGTAGAGGCATCTGGTTGGGGCCTGGTGGCAACGCTTTACTGATCGCCCGCCGTGTCCATGTGACGCAAAACGGCGGCGTCGGCATCGATGTGTTCGGTAAAGCGCTGGTCGAGGAGTGCAGCGCCACCTTGAACCATTCGGCGGGGTTTTGGGGCAACGGGTCTTCGACCCGTTTCAACGGCAATTATGCTGCGCGCAACGGGGTTGACGGCATTGCCTCCGGCAGTTGCCAGAACAACACCAGCACGGCGAATTACCTTTCCAATTTTAGCTGCGCCGCCAATCTCGGCGGTAACTCATCGTAAGCACGGCCCGGCCGGCAACGCGATCGTTCGAATGTAATGAGGTGAACCCCTATGCTTACGCCAAAACGAAGCTGGTTGCCACTGCTCGTCGCGTCGGTCTGGGCCTGGGCGGCGGCCGGCGCCGATGACGAATGGCAGATCGTCGGCCCCGATACGACGATTCTCGACCTGACCGACGCCTTCGTCCGGCCCGGCGAGCTGTTGCTGCTCAATCCGGACGGCGCCGGGATCCTGCCCCTGGTCGAACATTTCGGCGGCGCCGGGGCTAAGGGCATCGGGCTGACCGGCTTTGCCATCGATCGGCTTTCCGGCGACCACGCCTTTTTCAGCATCGATACGCACTGGGACGGCTGGCAACCCGGCGACGTAATCCGCTGCGAGTTCTCCGGCTCGAATTGCACCCTGGCGTTCAGCAGCCAGACAGCGGGCGTGCCCGACGGCGTCAAGATCAGCGCTCTCGCAACCGCGGTCAGCGGCGGCGTGCAGACGCTTTACCTATCGTTCGACACGACGTTCAAGATCGGCGCCACGGTCTTTCGCCCGGCCGACGTCGCGCGCTGGAACGGCAGCGTGTTGTCATTGGCGCTCGCCACCGAAGCCTCGGGCGCGGTCTCGAACTGGGATATCACCGGCATGAGCCTGCGCCCGGACGCGAGCTGGCAGTTGGCGTTCGATCTCGGCGCCCGGATGCCGTTTCCCGGCGGCATCCAGTTCTTTACCTCGGACGTGCTGCGCGCCAACCCGACCGTCAACGCCTACGTCACCCGCCTGCGGGCGCGCAGCCTGGACTGGGAAGGCGCCCGGATTTCCGCCTGGGACGCACTCGATTGCGGCTTGACGCACTTTAATTCGTTCAGCGTCATCGTCAATCACAACACCAATCCGGCGACGCTGACCGTGTATCGCAACGGCGGCAACGAAGGCCGGATCCGCTTGAACTACACGACCATTGCCGGCGGCGCCCAACCGGGTGTCGATTACGTCAATACCTCCGGAACGCTGACCTGGAACCACGGCGACGCCACCCAGCGCCAGATCCAGATTCCGATTCTGAACACCGCCGGCAGCGGCATCGACAAGTCGTTCGACGTCATCCTGTTTCCCGACAACCTGTGGGCGCTGACCAAATTTCCGCACACGGTCACGCTGACGATTCCCAACGTCGATGTAATTTTCCGCGACAGTTACGAGTGAGGCCACACCATGAATGCAATATCGATTACCCAACGATCCTTGATGCTCGCCGCCCTGGCTGCATCGCCGTTGCCCCTTTTCGCCGCCGGCACCGTCGGCTCCGGCACGCCGGGAAGCTGCACCGAGGCGGCGCTCGATGCGGCATTGACCGGCGGCGGAGCGGTGAATTTCAATTGCGGCGCGGCGCCCGCCAGTATCGTGCTGACCGGTGGCAAAACCATCGCCGCCAACACGACCATCGACGGCGGCGGCGTGATCATGCTGGACGGCAACGGCGGAACCTTCACGCAGTTTCAGGTCGCTGACGGGATCGATTTTTCAATATTGGGACTGATCCTGCGCAACGCCGGCGGCGCGGTGTGGACCGATACGGGCAATATCTCAATCAGCGCTTCGACCATATCCGACCACAACGGCGTTGCGGGCGGCGCTGTGGGCGGCGGCGGTACATTGAATATCACCAACAGCATTGTCAAACGCAATACCTACACCGCCGGCTCGCCGGGCGCCGGGATCAACAGCTTCGGCAACGGCGCGCTGACGATCGTAGACAGCGAGATCAGCGTCAACACGCAGACCAACGGCGGCGGCGCCGGCCTATATATCGGCAGCAATAATGCCCTGATCATGAACAGCACCTTCAGCGGCAACGACGCCACCGGCTCGGTCGGCGGCGGGCTGCGCAACGACGGGACCGGCACGATCATCGTCAACTCGACTTTTACCGCCAACAGCGCGTCGAGCGGCGGCGCAATCGTCAGCCTGGCCGGCAGCGTCGATGTCAATTACTCGACGATCGCCGGCAATACCGGCGGCGGTCTCAGCAACCAGCAACAGGGCGTGACCCTGACTCTCGCCAACACCATCGTCGCCAATAATGACTTCAACTGCAACGGCACCTTCATCGACGGCGGCAACAACCTGCAATTCGGCGGCGGCCTGCCGACTTCCTGCGGTGGAACGATCCCGGTGAGCGATCCATTGCTGGACATTCTCGCAAATAACGGCGGTCCGACCCGGACCATGGCGCTGCTGCCCGGCAGCCCGGCGATCGATGCCGGCAACATACTGCTTTGCCCGCCTGCCGACCAACGCGGCGTCAGCCGACCGGTGGGCGCCGGCTGTGATATCGGCGCTTACGAATCCCTCGACGCCGATGTGATTTTTAAGGACGGATTTGAATGATGTCCCGAACTGGAGATCGACCGTGAACCTCAAGCTGTACGTTCTACCGCTGTTGATGCTGCCGCTACTGACCGCTTGCGATGATGATTCCGGGAAAACCGGAGACGCTGCCGTCACCGACACCGGGACGTCTCTCGCCGGTGCCCGGGTTGTGCGCTCGGCAGTGCTCGAAACCACCGGCGCGATCGCCGGGCGGTTTGTCGCACCCGTTGACGACGGCACCGTGCTGCGCGGCAACTGCCCGCCCGATATGTGGGCCAATTTCGGCATTCAGTTCGACCATCCAAACTACCAGTGGGTGGCGGTGACCGTGATGACCAAAGATCCGATCGCCACTGGGCAGACCGGCGATATCCCGCTCGACTGGCTGGATGTCAGTTTCCTGACCCGCGACATCGACAGTCTGTTTTTCAAGGGCCGGGGGACGCTCGAAATCACCCGCCACGATGCTGCGCCCGATCACCGCCGGATGACCGGAATCATGATTGGCAACGGACTGCAGGACAGCCAGGAGGCGGCCGGCAAAAGCCTCGACGCCCGCTTTGAATTCGACCTGAATTTTTCGTGCGGCGTGAGTGGCTGAATCACGTGTAAATTGGAATCAACTCCAAAAATGCCGCGGCGCCGCGACGCTTTTGCCTGCCGCCGGCGGAACTTGATACGACTCTAAAAGATCAGACCATGCCCGGCCCGCCAGGCCTCGCGCCTGGTTTTTGACGTAAATCAAACACTGTGCGGCGGACATGGCGGTAATCTGTGCCGCACAGCATGATGATCCTGGAGGGGTAGGATGAATACGAGATCCGACACGGCGCCGGGCGCCGGGCGGGCGCTCGCCGTCTCGGCAGGCGCCTTTTTAGCGATCGCGATGTGGCTCTGCCCGGCGGCCAACGCCGGCCCCGCGGCTTTCGCTCCGGAGGGCAGCGGCGGGCTTTTGGAAATCTAGATCCTGATCGATGGCCGGGAAGAGATTCCGGCCGGAAAACCGTTCAAGCCATTGAACACGCCAGTGCATCGGGTCGCGAACGGCCGGTCACGGTCACGTTGTGCTGGCGGTTCCGGCCGGGTGCGGGTCAAGACAACACAGGCGGAGTGTGTTCCGGAGGGTAAGGCGCAATCGCCTGGACGGCACGAGGAGCGTGCAATGAATGAGATGACCTGGCAACGGATCGAAGCGCTGTTTACCGAACTCGCCGCGGCTCCGGAGGCCGAACGCACCCGGCGCCTGTCGGTGATCTCCAAAGAAAAGCCAAAGGTGCATCGCCGCTTGCTTGAGCTGTTCGCTGCCGATGCGCGCACCGCCGGCCTGCTCGATCTGCCGCTCGGCATCGCCGCCGGCGATCTGCTCGCCACCGCCCCAGCCAACCCGGCGCCGCGCTTGCCCCCCGGTACCCGGATCGGGGCCTATGAGATCGAGCGGGAACTGGGCGAGGGCGGCATGGGCATTATCTATCTGGCGCACCGCGCCGACGGCGCCTACGAGCAGCAGGTGGCCTTGAAAGTGCTGCGCGACAACCTCATCGGCACCGCGTTCGCGGCGCGCTTTAGAAGCGAAAGAAATATCCTCGCTCGCTTACAGCACCCCGGCATAGCCCGCCTGCTCGATGCCGGCACAACCTCTGAAGGTATTCCTTATTTTGTGATGGAGTACGTCGCCGGCAACGCAGTGACGACCTGGATCCGGGAGCATGCGCCGCCACTCGGCGAGCGTCTCACACTGTTTCTCGAGGTACTGCACGCGGTGCAGTTCGCGCACCGCAACCTGGTGATCCACTGCGACCTGAAGCCGGGGAACATCCTGGTCGATGACGACCGCAAGGCGCGGCTGCTCGATTTCGGCATTGCCCGGTTGCTGGCCGGGCCGGTGGACGGCGGCGCGCCGGCCGATGAAGGGCACGCCTTGACCCCGCAATACGCCGCCCCGGAATTGCTGCGCGGCGAGGCGCCGACCATCGCCAGCGACATTTACTCGCTGGGCGCCGTCCTTTACGAAATGCTGTCCGGCTGCAAACCGCACGGCGGGAATGGCGGCCCGCAGACGGATATCGACCGGCTGTTCGCCCCGCCGGTGCGCCTCGACCGGCTGCCGACGCTGGACCGGGCGCAACGCCGCCGGCTGCGCGGCGATTTAGCTGCGATCGTCGATAAAGCGATGATGAAGGATCCGCTCTTACGGTATCCCACGGTCGAAGCGATGGCCGAGGATTTGCGCCGCCACCTCGCCCACCTGCCGATTGCGGCGCGCCCCGGCGACAATGGTTATCGGCTGGCGAAGTTTGTCCGCCGGCACCGGATCGGTGCCGTGTTGACCGGCTTCATCGCACTGGCGGTCGTCGGCGGCCTGGCCGGCACCGCCTGGCAAAGCCATTGGCGCGGTATAGAAGCGCGCAAGGCCGAGGAAGTCAAAACCTTCGCGCTCAAGCTCTTTTCGGGCGTCGACCCCGAGCGCGCGCTCGGCAAGGAAATAACAGCGCGGCAACTGGTCGAGGAAGGCGCGGCGCGGATCGGCCGTGAATTCTCCGACCAACCGGCGACGCGCGCCGAGATCATCACGTTTCTCGCCGACCTGTTCGACAAGTTGGGCGAACAAAGCCGTGCCTTGGCCATGATCGACGATGCGGTGAGTTCACTCGAAACGGCCGGCGGCAGGCCGCTGGCCGACGCCCTGCAAATCCGCGGCCGGATCCGCATCAGCCGCGGCAAGTTCGACGATGGTGCCAGCGACATCAACGGCGCCCTTGCCCTGCACCGCCGTTACGGCACCGATCTCGCCGCTGCCGAAGATTACGATCAATTGGCGATCGCCGCGCAACAACAAGGCGATGCCGCCGAAGCCCAGCGGTTGACCGAAGCGGGTTTGCAGTTGCGGCTCGCCAGTTTGGGCCAAGATAACGACGAAACCGCTAATTCCTACAACAATCTAGGCGTGATTGCGCGCAACGCCGGCGATCTCGAAGCCGCGGAGCGCTATCACAGGACGGCACTGGACATCCGCCGCAAGGTACTGCCCGAAATCCACCCCGGCATCGCTCTGTCACTTAACAATCTCGGCGCTTTGATGCTGTCTCTGGGCCGCTATCTGGAAGCGGAACGTTATTTCAGCGAAGCGCTCGATCAGGATCTGGCGCTTTATGGCGAGCGCCATCCGCTGACCGTCACCGCCCGCAACAATATCGGCGCGACCGAATTGCGCCTCGGCCGCTACACGCGTGCCGAAAATCAGCTAAAACAGGTGCTGACTTACTGGCACACCGCGGCCGACAATCACCACCCCAATGCCTTGTTGACGCGCTACAACCTGGCCGCCGTCACCGCCGGACGCGGCGACTTTACAGCCGCCGAGCGTGAGTGGCGTCTGTTGCTCGACACCTGGCGCGAACAATTCGGCGACGCGCACTACCTGACCGCCGCTGCCGAATTTTCGCTGGGCAGCATGGCCCTGGAACAGGGCCGCCTGACCGAAGCCGAGCCGCTGCTGGCCGCCTCCCTGGCACACCGGCGTGCCGCACTAGGCGAGGCCCATCCGTACATCGCCGACAGCTTGCGCACCATGGGTCAACTGGCCCTGGCGCGCGGCGAACTCGCCACCGCCGGCGCCTGGATCGAACAGGCGCTGGCGATGCAGGAAACGATCCTGCCGGCTGCTCACCCCTCCATCGCATTGACCCGCCTGGTTCATGGCCGCTGGTTGATCGACATGGGCCGGGCGGAGCAAGGCAGCGCCGCACTGGAACACAACCTGCGCCTGCTTGAAAACGCGATGGGTGGAGAGATACCTGAACTGATGCGCGGCCGCTACGATCTGGCACGTGCCCGACTGCGACTGCAACAACCGGCTGCGGCGGCCACCGATCTCGCCCAGGTGCGCGATACGTTCGCCGCGCGGTTCGGCAGCGATGCGTGGCAGACCGCCGTCGTCGAATGCGATTTAGCCGAGGCGCTCGGCGCCTTGAACCAAGTGAGGCAGGCCCAATCGTTCGCCCATCACGCCGGTCGGGTACTGGCGCGGTACGAGGCCAGCGAAGTAGCGGAAATCGCCGACGCACAACACCGGATTGCAGCATTAGTCACTACCGGCTCCTGATGAGCGGTATCATCTCCCAATCCGCCGACGCCGATATTACCCGCCTGCTCGGCGCCGTCAAAGCCGGAGAACGCAGCGCGCTCGACCGTTTGTTCGAAATCGTCTATGCCGAACTGCGCCGCTTAGCGCACCACCAGGTCCGGCGCCACCGTACCGGCAACCGGCCGGATACCATCAACACCACGACACTGGTCCACGAGACCTATCTCAAACTCCTGTCCGCGGCGCAGCCCGACTGGACCGATCGCGGACATTTCTATCACGTCGCATCGCGCGCCATGCGGCAGATCGTCACCGACCGGGCGCGGCGCACCCTGGCCGGCAAACGCGGCGGCGGGGCACCGCATGTGGCGCTGGATCTGGTCGAGTCAACCCTGGCCGTCGATGCCGAAACATTCGTGGCACTGGATGAAGCGCTCAACCAACTTGCCGCCCACAACGCGCGTTTGGTCCGCGTTGTAGAACTTCATTTCTACACCGGACTAACCTTCCAGGAAATCGGCGCTGCGCTCGGCTTTTCCGAACGCACGATCAAACGCGATTGGCGCCTGGCTCGAGCTTTTCTGTATCAGCAACTCGAACCGGATGTCCCTTGACCGGAATCAATACTGGTGGCTGTCCAGACACCCGCGGGAATCCCGTCACAACACCATTTCCTTTTCGCCAAGCCGCAAGCGGCACTGCCATTATGGGTTCACACTTTTGATATTTATCAAAAAAAACATAAGGAAACTGTGATAAGTTCAGAGCCCGCGCAAGCCATTGATGGCTGGCCCGCCTGACAGCGTGCGACACGCACAGACAGGCGAATCAAGCACCTCAATGCTTGTTTCAATGAGGGAAATTGAAAGTCGCGCCTTGCAATTTCCGTGTTCTGATTCATCCTGGATGGATCAATCAGAGCTTCCATAATACTCTTGCGATCATGTACGATGCTGATTTGATGTGGCGGGGATCACGACTCTTGCATCATTGGGAAGACACCGCCATGGACCGTCTATTATTCATCTCGGCTATTTTCGTCTGGTTCGTATTTTTGCCGCTTTTTGCGCTGGCGGCCGGCAACCGGGTGATATTCGTCACCTCGGTCACCGGCACCGGCAACCTCGGTAACTGGGCCAACGCCGGTGGGCAGACCGGCATCGCCGCCGGCGACGTGATCTGCCAGGCGCGGGCGACAACGGCCGGACTGGCCAATCCCGGCAATTTCGTGGCGTGGCTTTCGGATACCGCCTCCGACGCCTATTGCCGGGCACACAATCTGCCTGGCACCAAGGCCGCCAACTGCGGCCAGCCGGCGTTACCCGCCGCCGCCGGGCCGTGGGTCAGAACCGATGGCGTTCCATTCAGTCCCGGAATCGGCGCGCTGACCACCACCGGCGCGGTCTATACGCCGGTGCGCTACAACGAGTTCGGGAGCGCGATTCCACCGCAAAGCCTCGAGTTTCATTTCACGGCCACGAATCCCGACGGCACGCTCAGAACCTCCGGACTCACTACGTGCGCTGACTGGACCAGTGCCGCGGCCGCATCGTTCGCCGCGATTGGCGCCGCCAGTCATACCACCAGCGGTTGGAGCAGCGCCGGCGGGATCGGCTGTTCCGTTCCAGTGCACCTGCTCTGCATGGAAACCGGCGCCGGTCCACCGCTGCCGCCGTTTACTTGGAATGACCGCCTCGCGTTCATTACATCGGCCTCTGGCCCGGGCGATCTGAGTACCTGGCCAACAGCCGACCCCGGCACGAGCGGCCTGACGGCCGGCGATTCGATCTGCCGCAATCTGGCGGCGGATGCGGGTTATCCACAGGCGGAGAGCTTCAAAGCATGGCTCTCGGATGCCACCACCGATGCCTTCTCGCGTTTCAACAACGACCAGCCCTGGATGCGCCCCGACGGCGTGCGCGTCGCCGCCGGCATCGGCGAGTTGACCTCCGGCTTGTTGTTCACCTCGATCAGTGTCAGCGACCAGGGCGCCTATATGGGCAATAAGGGCGTGTGGACCGGCACCCAAGACGATGGCATCGGCAGCGCGAATCACTGCACCGGCTGGACCGACGGCAGCGCCGGCGCAAGCGGCGATCGCGGTTCTTCCGACCGCACCGCGGATGGCTGGTCGCTCAACGCAGGAGCAGGAAGCGCAGCCTGCAATTCCGGCTGGTTACACCTTTACTGCCTATCCGACGCACCACCGGATGTGATCTTCGCCGACAGTTTCGAATAACGGGCCGAATCAAGCGAAAAAGCCCAAAATCAGGCTTGACACGGGGGAGGCGTCCATATATGTCCCAGATTATGGTCGTCCTGGATCGGCGGATCTGGTCCTGGATCTGGTCCCTTCATGGCCGAGTGCAGGTCAAGGTGCCCGTTCGTCCAACATGATGCGTTTGAGTTTGATGCCGGACGGGTTGTCGCGGGCGGTCCAAGCGAGTAGCAGGCTCGTCTTGTCGAGTTTGACCAGGCGCGGAAAGCCACTGTCGCGGCCGGGCGATAATTCAGCGGCGATCGAGGGCGGCGATATTGGACCTTCGGGACCGATGGTTTGAAGCATGATATTGGCTCGCGGCCCTGCGGTTTCGAGCCAGGTCACCGCGGCGCGGTCGTGGTCGATCAGGGCTACCGCCACCCGGCCAAGCGGGACGGTCTCATCTTTTTGCGCCGCGATCGTGAACGCGGGTCCGAAATGCAGCCCGCCGTCGGCCGACCAGGCATAGCGGATACGGGGCGATGTATCGGCGCCGGTGTACCAGGCGAGCACGACCCGATCGTCCGCCGCGGCGAGCATCGGGCCGTTGACCGGGCAGGCGGGCGTGGACCAGCCCTCACCTGCCACGGCACGCGGTTCACCCCAGCGGCCGTCCTGGTAATGGCTGAAATGGATATCGCGGATTTCGCCGTCGCGGCGCGCCCGCCAGGCCGCGAGCGGTCCGTGCGGTGTGATCACCAGCGATGTCTGGCAACAATCACACGTCGATCGATCGATTACCCCCCGTTCGCTGATGCTTCCCGCCGGCTCGACCAGCGCGTAACGCAACATTGTGCTTGACCCCGCCGTATCATCATTTCCATAGGCACTGCCATCTAACAGAATAGCCAGCCAACCCTCGCCGGCCAGCGACAGCAATGAGACGAATCCGTGTTCGCCCGCCGCCCCAGTATCATGCGGCGCCGCTGCCGGGTGCCAGCTTTGGCCGCCGTCGTTGCTCAGCGTCAGATGCACGTCGTAGTCGTATTGCCCAGGCCCGCTGCGCTGCAACCAGTATGCCGCAAGCCGGGCCGAGCCGAACGCCGCCACTCCCGGAAAATCGGCCCAGTTGACGAACCAATTCTTACCGCGGGCGATCGTCTGCGGCGCCGACCACGCACCATCCTGCCAGCGCGCGAAACGCAGCACCTCGCCGTCGTCCCCATCCGGCTGCTGCCAGCTCAGATACACCGCACCATCGACGCTCCGATGCAAATTCGGGGTGCGGGCACCGATAATATCTGCCGGCAAATCCATCGCGCTGCCACTGATTTCGACAGTGTGTCGGCTGCCCGATCCGGCCACGGCATTACCAATCGATGCCCAGCAGCCCACGGCAACCGCGACGCGGAAAAAAATATAAATATCGAACACGATCGCGACCCCTTCTTCGGCGTGACGCAGCAAAACGCACGGCTATTATCCCATTATCGCGCCACCGCTACCTCCTCTTTCGCCCAGCGCTGTCATTTTCTTCTGCTACCATTGACCCATTTTTCGTGGCCGTCGTGCGGCAGCGTATGGGAGTGACCTTTGATGCGCAACATGCTTCAGCCTTCTTTAACCCTTCGTCCGTGGCTGACCGGCATACTGTTCCTGGCTGGGACGCTCGGCGCCTTCCCGCCGCCGCTTTGGGCACAATCCAACGCTCGGGAAGACGATACTGCCGGGCACATCGAACTCGCTGCCGGCGCGTTTGACTTCAGCGACAAGGGCAACGACGCAGCGATATTTCAGGCGACATATCGTGCGCCCTGGCGCTTCGGCGGCGGCGAGGCAGGCGGCTGGTTCCGCGGCTTTGGACCTTACGCGGCACTCGCCGTCAACACCGACGGCGGAGTGTTTGGTCACGGCGGGCTGTACGCCGATCTACGGCTCGGCCGGCATTGGGTGTTCCTGCCGTCCGTTGGCGGTGGCGGTTACAGCCAGGGGCAGAGTAAGGATCTCGGCGGCGTGTTTCAGTTCGCGCTCGGTTTCGCCGCCCTCTACCGCCTGGAAAGATCGGCACTGCTACCGGCCGGCAGCCGGGTCGGCATCCAGTTCCTGCACATTTCCAACGGTGGCGCACACGACCGCAACCCCGGGGCCAATTCAGTGTTCGCCGTGCTGAGTCTGCCGTTTTAGTCGCCTGCCTTGGATGCCTTACCGGTTTACATCATGCTTGATCGGCGAGGCAATCCGCTTCCACTTCAACCAGCCAGTTGCGATACCGGAGACCGCTACAAACGGGCCGATGCGGACGGCCCGAGCAAATCCGATGCGTTGCTCAATGGGCGAGCCCGAAGAAATCGTCTGTCTCATGCGGTGTACCCCATATTGGTGTCCAGAAATGGCCTGATACTTTCAGTGTCCTAGTCCGGACGGTCTAGATCCGGGCGCCAACCGGAGGTAATCGGGTAGCGGCGGTCGCGGCCAAAGGCACGGGAGCTGATCCTGGGGCCGGGCGGTGCCTGGCGCCGTTTGTATTCGTTAACGGCGACCAGGCGCGCTACTTTGCGCACTTCGGCCTCGGTGAAGCCGGCGGCGATGACTTCGGCCAGCGACTGGTCCTGCTCGACGTAGCGTTCGAGGATCGGATCGAGCCGGGCGTAAGGCAACAACGATTTCTCGTCAAGTTGCCCGGGCGCCAGTTCGGCCGTCGGCGGACGGTCGATGATGCCGCGGGGAATCAGCGGCGAGGTGCGGTTAAGGTGTGCCGCCTGACGGTAGACAGCGGTTTTCAACAGATCCTTGAGCGGTGCGAAACCGCCGCACATGTCGCCGTATAAGGTGCAGTAGCCGGTCGCCAATTCGCTCTTATTTCCGGTCGCCATAAGTAACGATCCGCGAGCGTTGGACCAGGCCATCAGGACCATGCCGCGCAGCCGGGCCTGTAGATTTTGCGCCGTGACGCTGTCGTCCAGTTCGCCGAGCACTGGGTGCAGCGCACCACGCACCGTGTCGATGCTGGCCGCCAGCGGTACCATTTCACAGACGATGCCGAGCCGGCCGGTCAGCTCGGCGGTCAGCTCGGCGCTGAGCTTCGAGGTCGCGGCCATCGGCATGAACACGCCGTGGACGTGCCCGGCACCGAGCGCCTTGACGGCGAGCGCCGCGGTCAGGGCTGAATCGATCCCGCCGGATAGACCGATCACCACGTCGCTGAAACCGTTCTTGCCGAGATAATCGCGCAGCGCCAGCGCTAAGACCGCTTCGACTTCTTCGGCTTCGTCCATTTCGCCGCCGGTCGCAGCCGGCGCCTCCGGCGCCAATACTTGCCAGCCCCCGCCGGTGGCATACTCGGCGATGACCCAGTCTTCACGGCAGTGGGCGGCACGATGCGCCACCCGGCCGTCTTCGGCGAGCAACAGCGATCGACCATCGAACACCAGTTCGTCCTGGCCGCCGACTTGATTGCAATAAGCGACCGGGATGCCGTTTTCGAGGGCCCGCTTTTGCATCACTTCGAGCCGTTCGGCATATTTGCCGCGCGCGTAAGGCGAAGCATTCGGCGCGACCAGCAGTTCGGCCCCGGCGCCGCGCGCCAGCTTCGCCGGCGAAGCGAACCAGCCGTCTTCGCAAATGATCACGCCGACCCGCAGATCGGCACACCGCATGACCAGTGGTGCGTGACCGGCGGTGAAATAGCGCCGCTCGTCGAAGACGGCATAATTCGGCAAACAATGTTTGTGATAAAGAGACTTGATTTCTCCGTCAGCCAACCATGCGGCGCTGTTGTACAACGCCCCCGACTCGCGCCATGGGACACCGACGACGGCGGCAATACCGGTCGCGGCGCCGGCCAACTCGCGCAAGGTGCGCTCAGCGGCGTCGAGAAAGCCGCGGCGCAGCAATAGATCCTCGGGCGGGTAGCCGCACAGCGCCAGTTCGGGAAAGACGACAAGGTCGGCCTGCCACCGATCGCGCGCCGTGGCGATGTGTTCGGCCAGACGCGCCGCATTACCGGCCAGGTCGCCGACCGTCGGGTTGAATTGCAACAAGGCGAGGCGCATGGGGGAGAAATTCGAATTGCGAAATTCTAAACTGAGCGTCCCTGGCGCCGGGGTCGATTTTCGGATTTCATATTCGAACTTTCACCGGCGATCAAGCAAGGTTTTCATCGCGGTGCCGAGCTGCGTCGGGGTGCGCACCGTGGCGGCGCCGGCTTTTTCCAGGGCCTGGAATTTGGCTTCGGCCGTCCCTTTGCCGCGCGCGATGATCGCCCCGGCGTGGCCCATCCGTTTGCCGGGCGGCGCCGTGACGCCGGCGATGTAGGCGACCACCGGCTTGGTGACTTCGGCGGCGATGAATTCGGCCGCTTCCTCCTCGGCGCTGCCGCCGATCTCGCCGACCATGATGATGCCGTCGGTTGCCGGATCGTCCTGGAACAGGCGCAGACAATCGATGAAATTGGTCCCTTGCAGCGGGTCGCCGCCGATGCCGATGCAGGTGCTCTGCCCGAGACCGGCCTGCGTCGTCTGGTGCACCGCCTCGTAGGTGAGTGTCCCGGAACGGGAGACGATACCGATGCCGCCGGCGCGGTGGATGTGGCCGGGCATGATACCGATCTTGCACTGCTCCGGGGTGATGATACCGGGGCAGTTGGGACCGATCAGCCGGCACTCGGGATGCTGGTCGAGAACTGCCTTGACTTTTAGCATATCGAGCACAGGAATGCCCTCGGTAATACAGACGATCAGCCCGATGCCGGCGTCGAGCGCTTCGAAAATCGCGTCGGCGGCATAAGGCGGCGGGACGAAAATCACGCTGGCCTCGGCACCGGTGGCAGCCACCGCGTCGTGTACGGTATCGAACACCGGCAGTTCGAGGTGCGTCTGACCGCCTTTGCCGGGGGTGACGCCGCCGACCATATTCGTGCCGTACTCGATGGCCTGGCGGGAATGAAACGTCCCCTGGCTGCCGGTAAAACCCTGGCAGATGACCTTGGTGTCGCGATCGATCAAAACGCTCATCGGTGCTTCTCGTTGATATTCGATAAAAAAAGAACGGCGGCGCGGCAGGCGGTCAGTGCGCGCTGCGCGCCGCTTCGACCGCCAGCCGGGCGCCGCGCTCGAGATCGGGGGCGGTGGTAATCGCCAGGCCGCTGGCTTCGAGCAGCCGATAGCCGGCCTCGACGTTGGTGCCCTCGAGGCGGACGATGACCGGGACTTTGACGGCCACTTCGCGAACCGCGGCGACGATGCCCTCGGCGACCAGATCGCAGCGGACGATACCGCCGAAAATGTTGACCAGGATCGCTTTGACCTGCGCGGCGCCGAGGATGATCTTGAAGGCTTCGGCGACGCGCGCGGCGTTGGCGCCGCCGCCGACGTCGAGAAAGTTCGCCGGCCGGCCGCCCTGGCGCTGGATTTCATCCATCGTCGCCATCGCCAGGCCGGCACCGTTGACCATGCAGGCGATATCGCCGTCGAGCGTGATGTAGTTCAGGCCGTGGCGGCCGGCTTCCAGTTCGGCCGGGTCTTCCTGTCTCTCGTCGCGCAGCGCGGCGATCGCGGCCTGGCGGAACAGGGCGTTGTCATCGACGTTGATCTTGGCGTCGAGGGCAAGCAGGTCGCCGCGCGGCGTGATGACCAGCGGATTGACCTCGATCAGCGCCAGATCACGCTCGACGAACAACCGGTAAAGGCCGGCCATCAGGCGCGATAACTGCTTGATCTGCGCTTCGTCGAGGCCCAGCGCGAAGCCCATCCGGCGACACTGGAAGCTCTGCAAGCCGGCCGTCGGGTCGATCGCGATCGTGAAAATTTTCTCCGGCGTCTGCGCCGCCACTTGCTCGATATCGACGCCGCCGGCGGCCGAGCCGACGAAGCTGATCCGCCGGCGGCTGCGGTCGATCAACACGCTGAGGTAAAGCTCGGCGGCGATATCCGAGGCCTCGGCCACCAGCACCGTGTTCACCGGCAAGGCCCGGCCACCGGTCTGGTAAGTCTTTATGTGCATGCCCAGCATGCGGCCGGCGATCTCGCCGGCTTCATCCGGCGTCCGGGCCAGTTTGACGCCACCGGCCTTGCCGCGGCCGCCGGCGTGCACCTGAGCCTTGATCACCCACTGCCCGCCGCCGAGCGTCCGGGCGGCCTCAACCGCCGCTTCGGCACTCGCCGCCGCCTCGCCGGCCGGCGTCGATATTCCATACTGGTTGAACAACGCCTTGGCCTGGTATTCGTGTAAATTCATTCGTCGGTCACTCTAGGTCAAGCAGAAAAAACAAGGTCCGAAGCGGTCCGTCCCCGGATCCAATCCGGGGCTGGCAGGGAACTGATGCGAACCGCCATTCAGGTAAACTGTGCCGGAAGAGACGGCGGGGCGTGTATTCTGGTATAAAACCAGGCCACAGGCAAACCGCGGCCGCGAAGGACGGCACGACGGTACGACCCGCCCGGCCGTCCGCCGGAAACGCTGACCGCTGACCGCCGCCTCACCCGGACCGCCGGGCGGCGGCGGTGACGCCGCAACGCCGCGGTAACGAGAACGGCCGGCCGGCGGTTTGATTACAACAGGGAGGGCACGCACCCTACTGCTCACCCGCGGAAAGGAATTCGTCATGGATGTGCCGGCGAGCGAGACAGCCTACATGACACAACCGGTTTTTCAACTGACTGACGAGGAATTCGCGCGCCGCGCGTTGAATTACCTCAACATCTTCCGGCTGGTGATCGCCACCGGCCTGATGATGGTCGTCCTGTCGCCGCCGATCGTCAGCGAACTGTCGAGCGGCAGCCTGGAACTGGCCAGGATGGCGGCTTTCGTCGATTTCATCGCCGCCCTCGGTCTTGGCCTGGCCTGGGTTTACGGCCAGATGAACGCCCAATCCCTGACCAGCAAGTCGATGGCCACCGACCTGATCGTCGTGACCTTGCTGCTCTACGCCTTCGGCGGCCTCGACAGCGGCCTCGGCCTGCTTTTGATGTTCACCGCCGGCATCGGTGGCCTGATCCTCTCGACCCGCAACGCGCTTTTTTTCGCGGCGCTGGCGACGATCTCGATGCTCGGCGTCACGCTGCTGCTCGGTCTGGTCGGCAACGAATCGCGCACTGAACTGGCCAAAGCCGGGCTCTATGGCATCGCCACTTTTTTCACCACCATCGGCTGCCTGTTCATCGCCCGCTGGAACCGCCAGAGCCGCCAGCTTGCCCACCGCCGGGGCATCGATATGGCGAACATGGAGCAGGTCAACGAGTTGATCATCAACCGCCTGCGTTCCGGCGTCGTGGTCGTCGACGACCATTTCCAGATCCGCCAGATCAACCGGCTTGGCGCCGAGCTGCTCGGTGTCAAGCCGGCCGGCGGCGGCGATCTGCGCCAGGTCTCGCCGGTGTTGGTCGCCCGGCTGGCCGATTGGCAGGGTAAGAACAAAAGCGGCGGCGACAAAAACGGCGGCGGCCTGTTGCTCGGCGACAGCCAGACGCCGGTCGAACCGGTTTTCGTGCAGTTCCCGACCCGGCGCGGCGGTGGGACGCTGATTTTCCTCGAGGACACCGCCGTGGTCTCGCGACGGGCGCGTGACCTGGCGCAAAGCTCGCTGGCCCGCATCTCGGCGTCGATCGCCCACGAAATCCGCAACCCGCTGGCCGCCATCAGCCATTCAGCGCAATTGCTGCACGAATCGCCGGCTTTGCCGAGCGAGGAAAAACGCTTGCTCGAGATCATCGACGGCCATTGCGAGCGGATGAACGATATCGTCGAAAACGTACTGCAATTAACCCGCCGCGAGCAGGCGCAACAGGAACTGCTCGACCTGGGCGACTGGCTCGAGGATCTGGCCGGGGAATTCGCCCGCGGCAAATCGCTCACCGCCGAAAGATTGATGCTCGAGCGGCCGGAGGGCGAAGTCCTGATCATCGCCGATCCGAGCCAGTTGCACCAGGTCGTCTGGAACCTGGCCGAAAACGCGCTCGTCCACGGCAGCCGCGACGGCCACGAAGTCAAGATCACGCTGCGCGTCGGCCTGCTCGAAGACGGCGAGCGCGTGGCGCTCGACATCCTCGACGACGGTCCGGGCATTCCACCGCAAGCGCGGCTCAATATCTTCGAACCGTTTTTCACGACCAACAAGAAAGGCTCCGGACTCGGGCTCTACCTGGCGCAGAAACTCAGCGAGGCCAACCACGCCGCGCTCGAATATCTCGAACAACCCGGCTACGGCGCCTGCTTCCGGATCACCGTGCGGCGCGCCGCGCTCGAAGACGAAGCCGGCGGCGACGCGCTCGACGCGCCACTCGCCCTGGCCGCGAGGAGCGCCTGAGCGATGCGCACCGCGTTGATCGTCGATGACGAGCCGGATATCCGCGAGCTGCTCAAGATGACCTTGACCCGAATGGATCTTCTGGTCACCGCCGCCGCCAATCTCGCCGAGGCGCGTGCCGCGCTGGCCCGCGAGCGCTTCGATGTCTGCCTGACAGATATGCGCCTGCCGGACGGCAACGGCATCTCGCTGGTCCGCGAGATCAACCGGCACTACATCCACACCCCGGTGGCGATGCTCACCGCCTACGGTAAAGTCGAGGACGCGGTCCAGGCGCTCAAATCCGGGGCGTTCGACTTCGTCTCCAAGCCGGTCAATCTGGAAATCCTGCGCAACCTGGTCAATACCGCGCTGAAGCTCAGACCAGCCGGCCTGCAGGCCGATCGCGACATCGACCAGGATCTCCTCAAGCAAAAACTGGTCGGCCGCTCGCCGGCCATCGCCCAGGTGCGCGAAACGATCGCCCGCCTGGCGCGCAACCAGGCGCCGATTTTGATCAGCGGCGACTCCGGCTCGGGCAAGGAACTGGCGGCGCGGCTGATCCACGACCTCGGGCCGCGCGCCGACGGGCCTTTCGTCCCGGTCAACTGCGGCGCCATTCCATCGGAATTGATGGAAAGCGAGTTCTTCGGCCACCGCCGCGGCAGTTTCACTGGCGCCACCGCCGACAAAGAGGGCCTGTTCCAGGCGGCCAACGGCGGCACACTTTTTTTAGACGAGGTTGCCGATCTACCGCTGACGATGCAGGTCAAGCTGCTGCGCGCGATCCAGGAGCGGACGGTCCGGCCGATCGGCGCGCGCCATGAAATCCCGGTCGATATCCGGCTGCTCAGCGCCAGTCACAAGCCGCTCAAACCGCTGGTCGAAAGCGGCCAGTTTCGCTCCGACCTCTATTTCCGGATCAACGTGATCGAACTGGCGATGCCGCCGCTGCGCGATCGCCCCGAGGACATCGCGCCGCTCGCCCGCCAGTTCCTGCAGCAGATCGCCGCCCAGTGGGGCGGCCCGCCGCGGACGCTCGGCGACGACGCCTTACAGGTGCTGCGCGCCCATTCGTTCCCCGGCAATGTCCGCGAGCTGTACAACGTGATCCAACGCGCCGTGGCGCTCGGCGAGGGCGGCGTGATCGGCGCCGCCGATCTGCAGCTCGAAGCGACGCCGGTCGAAGTGCCGAGTATGCAGCCGGACGGCACCCAAAACCTCGACGACTATATGGAAAACGTCGAACGGCAATTGATCGAACAGGCGCTGAAAGAAGCGCGTTACAACAAAACCGCCGCCGCCCGCCGCCTCGGCATCACTTTCCGCTCGTTGCGCTACAAGCTGCAGAAATACGGCTTGGAGTGAGGCCACATGGCGCCATCATGGCACCATCATGGCCCGAATCGGCCCATCCTGGGCCGCTCGGAGCACGCAAAGTCCGGCTCAGGTCCGGACTTCGCTTCGCTTGGGTTCACATCAACTGCGCCAGATAATGCAGGGCGCGGCGGTAGACGCCGCGTTTGAAAGGGACGACGTGGTGCAACGGATACCAGTAATCGACCCAGCGGAATTCGGCGAACTCGGCCGGCGTCGAGCGGTCGAGGTGGAACAGTTCGTCGCTGCCGGTAAAGCGCAAAAGAAACCAGATTTGCTTTTGACCAATGCACAGCGGGTGCTGGTGATGGCGCTGGAAACGTTTGGGCAGCCGGTAGCGCAACCAGTGGGGAGTGCGGCCGACGATCTCGACGCACGCGGCGCCCAGCCCGGTTTCCTCCTGCAACTCGCGGTACATCGCACCTTCCGGCGTCTCGCCGGGGCGGATGCCGCCCTGCGGAAACTGCCAACCTGGATCGCGCACCCGGCGCGCCCAGAAGACGCGCTGATCGGGGCGCTGGATGACGATCGCGACATTGTGCCGGTATCCTTCGCTGTCAATCATCACTGGCCGTCGGTTGAGTAATATCTTGAGTATGGTAACGAATCCTCGACACCGCTTCTCGCGCCGCGTCGCTTTCTTCACGCTGTTGCTGACCGCCAGCGGGCTCGCCGTGATTCTCGCCCTCGCCCTGGGCAGCGTGACGGCCGGCGGCGACTCCATCTGGTCTGCCTGGCACCAGCCGGAACATCCGCTGCACGACATCTTGTGGCGGGTGCGCGCGCCGCGCGTCGGCGCCGCCTGGTTGACCGGGGCGTTGCTGGCGCTCGCCGGCGTATTGATGCAGGTGCTACTGCGCAATCCGCTGGCCGACCCATACATTCTCGGCGCCAGCGGCGGCGCCGCCTGCTTCGCGCTGTTGGCAATGAGCTTCGCGCCGGCCCTGCCGGTGCCGTTTGCGGCGTTTGCCGGGGCGTTGGCGACGACAATACTGGTCTTCGTCCTGGCCCGCGGGCACGGCCCGTGGAACGGCACCCGGCTGCTGCTCACCGGGGTGATGGTCGCCGCGGCATGGGGGGCGCTGATCAGCCTGTTGCTGAGCCTCGGCCCCGAAGCGCGGCTGCGCGGCATGCTGTTCTGGCTGATGGGCGATCTGAGCTGGGCGGCAACGGCGCCGTGGATGTGGCTGGTCTTTGCCGTTCTGCTCGGCGTGCTGACCTGGATGGCGCGCGCCCTGAACGTCATGGTGCTCGGCGAAACACACGCCGCCCTGCTCGGCGAGGAACCGGTGCGGCTCGCCTGGTCGATCTATGTCGCCGCCTCCCTGGCCACGGCCCTGGCGGTGACGATCGGCGGGGCGATCGGCTTCGTCGGCCTGCTCGCACCGCACCTGATGCGGCTGGCCGGCGGCGCCGACCACCGCTTGCTGCTGCCGGCGTCAGCCTTGTTCGGCGGGCTGTTCCTGACCCTCGCCGACCTGGCGGCGCGGACCGTCGTCGCGCCGCGGCAACTGCCGGTCGGGGTCGTCACCGCATTGCTCGGCGCACCGCTGTTTATCGTTTTGCTCTACCGCAACGCGAGCCGCGGATGAACCGCGATATCGGCCCTCCCCCCCCGCCGGCGCTCGCCTGCCGCCGGCTCGAGTTGTGCCGCGGCGGGCGGACCCTGGTCAGCGGCCTCGACTTCGACCTCCACGCCGGTGAAGTGTGGGGCGTGCTCGGCCCCAATGGGGCCGGCAAAACAACGTTACTTGAAACCCTGGCCGGCCTGGCCCGACCGCAAAGCGGCACCGTCTTGTTGGATGGCGAGCCGCTCTCGGCCTTGCCGCGCAAAACCATCGCCCGCCGGCTCGGCATGCTGCCGCAGCGGCTGCCCGCGGCCTTCGACGCCACGGTACTGGAGGCGGTGCTGATCGGCCGCCATCCGCACCTCAAACCGTGGCAAATGGAAGGGGCGCGCGATTTCGCGTTGGCCCGCCTGGCGCTGCGCCGTACCGGGCTGGCGCCGCTCGCCGCCCGCCCGGTGCGCACCCTGTCGGGCGGCGAAGCCCGGCGCCTGGCATTTGCTGCGTTGCTCGTCCAGACACCGCGCCTTTTGCTGCTCGACGAACCGACCAACCACCTCGACCTGCCGCACCAGCAGCAATTGCTCGACTGCGTCCGCCACGCGACGGGCCGCGGCGCGGCGGCGATCCTCGCGACCCACGACGTCAATCTCGCCGCCGCCTTCTGCGACCGGATCCTGTTGCTTTTCGGCGACGGCGAAACCCGCGCGGGAGAGCGCGACGCCCTGCTCGAGGCACCGCAACTCAGCCGGCTATACGGCTGCCCGCTGCACGCCGTGACGATCGCCGGCCGGCGCTGGTTCATGCCGCTCGCCCGGCTGCCAGCGCCCGGTAGCGCCGGCCGAGACGCAGCACCAGCCAGGTCCACAGAAACAAAACGGGCAACAGGCTGAAGACCAACTGGCTCTTGTCGAGGCCGGCGGCGACCAACCCCCAGAACAACCAACCGGCGGCCACGTCGCTGCCGCGATAGACCACGGTATCGATGAAATTCTTGCTTTTGTATTTGTTGATCCGATCGACCGGCGTAAACAGCATCTCCTTCGCCGGACCGATCAAGCCGTAATTCATCGCCCGCTGCCCGATCTGCACGACGATCACGACGAGCAGCGCCGGCAGGGCACCGAGCACGCCGAAGCCGAGCAGCAGAAGCACGGGCACGACGGCCAGCGTCGCCGCCATGCCGAAGCGCTTGATCAAGCGCACCGTGACCAGCGCCTGCAACAACAGCGCCAGGACGTTGACGGTGAAATCGATATGGCCAAAAATTTGGGTCTGGGCGACGAAATCGCCGGTCGATTCGGCGACCAGAACGGCGCGCAGGTTGTAGAGAAAACCGGCGACGATGTTGTGCAGCAGCATCAGGCCGGCGATCAGCAACAGATACGGCGAAGCCAGCAGGCGACGCACCCCGTCGAGCACGCCGCCAGCCAGTGCCTCCCGATCTTCGGCGCGTTGCACCGCGTCGTGTTCGATGCTGTAGCGGCGTAGCCGGTAAACGCAAAACGTTGCCGCAAGCAGCATAGCGGCGGTCACTAACAGCAGATTGGCGACGCCGATGAGCGGCGCCAGGTAAACCGTCAGCCACGGCCCGGCGATCGCCCCGCTGCTGCCGCCGGCGGCGATCACACCGAACAGGCGGCGAGCCTGGAGGGTGGTGAACAGATCGACCATGAAGCTCCAGAACACCGAGACGACGAACAGATTGAAGACGCTGAGCCAGACGAAAAACGCCCGGCTCAGCGCCGGACCGGCGAACTGCCGCTGAAACAGCAGATAAAACAACACGAGGTGGGCGGCGAAAAACAGATAAACGACCGGCAGGAAAACGCGCCGCGGAAACCGGCCGACCAGCCAGCCGTAAAGCGGCGTCATCGCCAGCATCACAATAAAGGTGGCGGTAAACAGCCACGGGATGTTTTCGACGCCGCCCGCTACGGCCATCGCCTCGCGCACCGGGCGCAGCATGAAATAGCCGCCGAGCAAGCAGAAAAAATAGACGAAAGAGTATGCCACCGGCGGCCATTCGTCACGGCCGACGAGGGTCAGCGGTTTCAACCAAAGGATCGGATCGCGCGGCGCATCGACGGCGGCGGACATGGCAGGCGGCTCACGGCAAAGGGCCGCGGCGCATGGTAGCAGAACGAGCCGGCGTCAGTGCCTGGTTATGACTGATACAGAACGCGATCGCCCGCCGGAATCGATCGCCATTTGCATCATATTTCTGGGCGGGGTAAACTGTCATTGTCAGACATGTAATACAGAACCAACCCGATGCTCGCCATCCGTTTACCGAAAGAAATCGAGGAGCGATTAACCCGGCTCGCAGCCCAGACCGGGCGTACCAAATCTTATTACGCGCGCGAGGCGATCGCGGCACATTTGGAAGATCTGGAAGATCGATATTTGGCAATGCACCGTCTGGAACATCCCACCCGGCGTTGGACGATGGAAGAAATGGAGCAGGGGCTTGATCTGGAAGGTTGAATGGGATGATCGTGCCGCCAAAGAATTACGCCGCCTGAGCGTCGAGGTTCAGCAGAAAATCCTGCGTTTTTTTCGTACTCGAATTTCCGTACCTGAAAACCCCCGCCGGTTCGGCAGAGCGCTGTCCCGCGAGTTACATGGCCTCTGGCGTTACCGGTTGGGCGATTACCG
The DNA here is from genome assembly GCA_036832975.1 of Pseudomonadota bacterium. Classification (GTDB taxonomy): domain Bacteria; phylum Pseudomonadota; class Gammaproteobacteria; order Xanthomonadales; family Wenzhouxiangellaceae; genus DAITQM01. Next base: position 25,407 of record DAITQM010000011.1, read on the forward strand.
GATGATCTGCCGGATTGAACAAGACCGAATGGTTGTGTTGGTGGTACGGGTTGGTCATCGCAGCCACGTTTATAGATAACGACCGGCTATCTTCCCGCCGCCCACATCCAAACCCCGACAGCCGCTTCAGGCGGCGAAGCATCGAGGTTGTTCAGCCCTCGACCACCTGCACGCTCTGCCCGGGGCGGAGGCGTTCGTTGCCGCGGATGATGACCTGGCTGCCCGCGGTGAGATCGCCGAGGACTTCGATGCGCTCTTCGTTGCCGATGCCGGTGGTCACATCGACGCGGCGGGCGGTCATGTCCTCGCCGACGACGAAGACCGCGATGCCGTCGCCACGCAGGACCAGCGCGTCGCGCGGCACCGACAGCACTTCGCGCTGGCCGGCGACCGGGATCGCGAGGCGCACGGTCTGGCCGGCGGCATAGGCGCCGGGCGGGACGTCAAGGCGCAATTCAAACACGTGCGTCGCCTCATCGCCGAGCGCGACCACGGTGCGCACCCGGCCTTCACCGCGCACCGCGCCGGCTTGGACCGGCAGGTACAGGCCGTCACTGACGAACGGCAGATAATCGAGCGGCGGACGGGCGACGACTTCGAGGTGGTCGGGATCGACGATCCGCGCCACCGCCTCGCCGACCGCGACCCGCTCGCCCGGATTGCGCAAACGTTCGACGACCTTGCCGGCGAACGGGGCGCGGATCCGGGTGCGTTCGATCTGATCTTGGGTCTGCGCCAGGCGGCTTTCGGCGACTTTGAGTTCACTGGCGGCGATCCGGGCATCGGAACGGGTCTGGGCCAGCGTGCTGGCGGCCGTCAGATGCCGTTCGCTGAGCTGCTCCTGGCGCTCGCTTTCGCCTTGCAGGTAGGCCAGCCGGGCGCGGGCCCGTTCGACCTCGGCGGCCAACTCGGCGGCGCGCAGGACCAGCGCGGTGTCTTCGATTCGGGCGATCTCGTCGCCGGCGGCCACCCGCGTCCCGACTTCGGCGACCGACAGCAGGCGGCCTTCGACTTCCGCCGCCAGCCGGGCGTCGGCGCGGCTGATCACCGTGCCCGCGACCCAGGTCATCGGCGCCATCGACTCGATGCTCACCGGCGCCACGCGGACCGGAGCCGGCGGTTCCTGGGCCGCCGTCCCGACGGCCACCGTCAGCGCGGTGAGCAGCAAACCCGTGTTCCTCATCGCGCTCGCCGAACCGCCCGCGACCCGTCGGCCAGCGATGTCCTTCATCTTTCTCATTTCACCACCGTTCCGATCGCCGCCGCCGGCGAGAAGGTGCGCCGCCTGGCAAGGGTGGCCTCGCCAAGGCGCAATAGACTGGGCAGCAGAATCAACGTAAACACCGTACTCAACAGCATGCCGCCGACGATCACCGCCGCCAGGCCGCGGTACAACTCGCTGCCCGAGCCCGGCAGCAACCATAACGGCAACATGCCGAAGACGCTGGTCAAGGTACTCATCAGGATCGGCCTGAGGCGCAACTGGACCGCCGAATGCACCGCCGCCGCCCGCGCCAGCCCCTCTTCCCGTTCGCCCTGGCGGGCGCGATAGACCAGCAAAATGGCATTGTTAACAACCAGGCCGAGCAAAATCACAAATCCGATCATCGTCATCAAATCGAGCGGTTGCGGTGTAAAAAGCGCGGTCAGGCGCAACACGACAAGCCCACCGACGGCGGCCATCGGGATCGTAGTCATCACCAGCAAGCTGTCGCGGAAAGACTGGAACAGAGCACTGATCAAAAGATATAAGATCACCATCGCCAAAATAAAACTGCCCGACATCGAGCGCAGCGCTTCGCTGAGCGCCTCGGCCGTACCGCGGAACAGAATGCTGCCGTCTTCCGGCAAGGCGGTGCGGATCTGCGGTACGACATCGCGTTCGATGGTTTTCAGTACGTCCTCCAACGCCAGGCCGGCCGGCGGTGTGACTTGCAGCGTAATCGTCCGCCGCCGATCGACGCGGCGGATCTGGTTGGGGCCGGCGGTGCGGGTCAGGCGGGTCAACTCGCCGAGCGTCTGGATTTCGCCGCTCGGCGTCGCCAGCGGGATCGCCGCCAATTCCTCGGGCGTGCGCCATTCATCGGCGCGCAAGACGATATTCATCCGCCGGTTGCCGTCGAAATACTCGCCGACGAACGCCCCGTCGCCGAGGGCCCGAACCACGGTACCCATCCGCACCCGGTTCCAGCCGACTTCGGCGATGCGCCGGTCATCGGGGATCAACCGGATTTCGGGTTCGGCCATTTCGAGCGCCGGCTGCGGCTGGACCTGGACACCGGGCAACGCCTGGCGCAACGCCTCGAATCCGCGAGTGGCGGCGGCCAGAAGTTGGGGGTAATCGGCGCTGCCCAGATCGACATCGATCCGCCGCCCGCCGCGACCCCCGAAAATCGGCGCCCGGCTGACTCCGCCGAAAGTGTCGGGAAAACCAGTGATTGCATCCTGGTTCAACACTTCCAACATCCGCTCGACCTCGCCGTCGTCAGCGGCGCGGGCGCCGATAAACGCGCCGCTGCCGAAAAAGCCGAGAAACGTGTTGCGAATCTTCGGCTCGCGCTCGCCGTCGAGATAAGGCCGGAGCCGGTCGTTGATGACTTCGACGATTTCGTGCTCGGCGGCCTCCATGCCGGTACCCGGCGGGGTGACCAGAAAACCGAAAACGAAATTGCGCTTGCCCTCGGGCAAATAGTCGGTTGCCGGCATCAAAAGCAAGGCGAACAGCAGCGGGCCGAGCGTCAGACCGGCGATCCAGGCGAAACGCTGGCGGGGCGTCGCGGTCAAGCGCATCACGCCGTCGGCGATGCGCCGCCAGGTATCGGCGTTACGGTCCTTGAGGCCGCTGCCGCCGAGTAGCCGACCGGCCGCCGCCGGCAGCACTGTGATCGCGACGATCAGCGAGGCGATGATCGCCGCCGAAATAGTCAGTGCCAGGTCGCTGAACAACTGGCCGGCTTCGTCGCGCAAAAAGATCACCGGCAGGAAAATCGCCACCGTCGTCGCAGTCGAAGCGACCAGCGCCCCCCACACCTGATCGACGCCGGTCTTCGCCGCCGCTGCGGGTTCACGACCCGCCTCGCGCAGCCGGACGATATTTTCAAGGACGACGATCGCCGCGTCGAGCACCATGCCGATGGCGAACGCCAGGCCGGCGAGCGAAATGATGTTCAGCGTCCGGCCGAGGGCGTTCATCACGATGAACGAGGCGAACAGGCACAGCGGGATCGCCAGCGCCACGACCAGCGTCGCGCGCAACTTGCGCAGGAACCACCACAACACGCCGACGGCAAGGATGACGCCGATGAGCAAATTATTGCGCACCATGCTGATCGCCGCGCGGATATAGATCGAGTTGTCGGACGACTGCGTGATCTTGAGGCCGCGCGGCTTCAGCTCGGTGCGTTCGAGTTCAGCCACCGTGCGCTTGAGTTCGCTCATGATCTGAAGGACATTGGCGCCGCTTTCGGCGACCACATTGATGGCGATCGACGGCCCGCCGTTTTGCGTGAACACCGCGCCGCGATCCTGCATCGCCCGTTCGACGCGCGCCAGATCGCGCAGCCGCACCGGCCGGCCCTGGCGCCAGTCGAGCACGAGGTCGCCGAGTTCGGCGGCATCCAGCTTGCCGGCGAAACGCACGGTGTATTGCCGGCGCCCGACCTCATTGAAGCCGGCCGAGACATCCTGGTTGCTGCCCACCTGATCGCCGATCGTACTGAGATCGACGCCCAGCGACGCGGCGCGGTACGGGTCGAACGTGATCCGAATCTCCTCGCCGCGGCCGCCGAACACCCGCGACGAGGCGACACCCGCGATGCGCTCGAACCGCGGCCGGATCACCTCCTCGACGAAATCCTGGTAGCCGACGATCTCCCGGTCGTTGCCGGGCAGCGTCTGGATCGCGAACCAGGCGATCGAATCGCCGCGGTTGTCGCTGCCCAGACGCACCGTCGGCTCGGTGACATCGACCGGGTAACGCGGTACCTGGTTGAGCCGGTTCAGCACCTCGATCAGCGCCCGGTTCATGTCGGCTTCGAGATCGAATTCGAGGTTGATCGAGCCTTCACCCTGCGCCGCGGTCGAGGTCATCCGGCGCAGTCCCGGGATGCCGCGCAGCATGTTCTCTTGCGGTTCGATGATCTCCGCCTCGACTTCCTGCGGCGCCGCGGCACGCCACCCGGTGTTGACCGAAATCTGCGGCCGCTGCACTTCGGGCGTGAGCTGCACCGGCAGCGCCGTCAGGCTCAGAACACCGAAAATGGCGAGTAGGATGCCGCCGACGGCGACCGCGACCTTGTTAGCCAGGGATAGACGGGTGAGGATCAAGCAGTGGAATCCTGTTGACGGGGAGAAGCGCAATCGCCGGCGTACTCGCGCCGGCGATAAAAAGACCGGGAATCTACGAAATAATTCCCTTCCTGAACGATCGATCCGAATGGCTCCTTCCCCCGTCAACGGGGGAAGGTCGGGATGGGGGCAACCGGGGGAGTGGGCTCCCTGCCCCGACTTGCAGCCGCAGTCCGCTGGCCGCCCGCCCTCGCATGGCGTATCCTACTCGGCCGCAGCCTTCGACACCGTCCCCATATGGAATACGACGACATCATCATCGGCGCCGGCACGGCCGGCTGCGTACTGGCCAACCGGCTGAGCGCCGGCGGCACGCGACGCGTCCTGCTGCTCGAGGCCGGCGGCCGCGACTGGAATCCGTTCATCCATATGCCGGCGGGGCTCGCCCAACTGGTCCGCCATCGCGGTCTCAACTGGAACTACTGCACCGAGCCGGAACCCGAGCTGGGCGGCCGGCGGTTGTATTGGCCGCGCGGCAAGGTCTTGGGCGGCAGCAGCAGCATCAACGCCATGTGCTACGTGCGCGGCCAGCCCGCAGATTACGACGGCTGGGCCGCGGCCGGCAATCCCGGCTGGGGCTTCGCCGACGTCCTGCCGTATTTCATGAAAAGCGAGGACCAGCAGCGCGGCGCCTCGCCATGGCACGGCACCGGCGGGCCGCTCGCCGTTTCCGACCTGCGCCATACCAATCCGCTGTCCGGGGTGTTCCTCGCCGCGGCGAAAGCCGCCGGCTACCCGGCCAACGACGATTTCAACGGCGCCCGGCAGGAAGGTTTCGGCTACTACCAGGTCACGCAGCGCGACGGCCAGCGGTGCAGTGCCACCGCCTGGCTCGAACCGGTCAAAGAGCGCGACAACCTGACGATCGTGATCCGCGCCCTGGCCGAACGCCTCGTCTTCGACGGCCGGCGCGCCGCGGGTGTGCGCTACCGCCACCAGGGGAAAAGCTTCACCGCCCACGGCGGCCGGATCATCCTCGCCGGCGGAGCGATCAATTCGCCGCAGCTTCTGATGCTCTCGGGTATCGGTCCGGCCGATCATTTACGCTCTCTCGACATCCCCGTGGTCCACCCCCTGCCCGGGGTCGGTGCCAACCTACAGGACCATCTCGACGTCTGCACCCTGCAAAGCTGCACGCAGCCGATCACTTACGATCAGCTCAACGAAATCGGCGTCGGGCTGCGCTACTGGTTGAGCCACGAAGGCATCGGCAGTTCGAACATCGCCGAAGCCGGCGGTTTCGCCAAAAGCCGCCACGCCGGCGACGACCGCCCGGACGTGCAGTTCCATTTCGTCCCGGCCCAGCTCGACGACCACGGTCGCAACCGGCTACCGGGCTACGGCTACACGCTGCACGCCTGCCCGCTGCGGCCGCAAAGCCGCGGCCGGCTGTTGCTCGACTCGGCCGATCCGGCCCGCCCACCGGCCATACACGCCCACTATCTGGCGGCCGAATACGACCGCCGGATGATGATCGAATGCGTTCGGATGAGCCGGGAGATCTTCGCCGCCGCGCCGTTCGCGCCCTACCGCGGCCCGGAGATATTTCCAGGCGATGCGATTCGTGACGACGCTGCTCTGCTCGCCTTTGTCCGGCGCAAAGCCGAGACGATTTACCACCCGGTCGGCACCTGCAAGATGGGTCGTGACGACGCCGCGGTCGTCGATCACCGCCTGGCCGTGCACGGCTTGGAGGCCCTGCACGTCGTCGATGCCTCCGTCATGCCGCAACTGACCAGTGGCAATACCAACGCGCCAGTGCTGATGATCGCCGAAAAAGCCGCCGATTTATTGCTGGAGTCGGTGCCGTGAAGCGCACCTGGCTTCTTTATCTATTTCTGCCGCTCGCCGCGCTGACGCCGTTGGCGACTGCCGAGTTGTCGATTTTCGGCTGGATAGAACGGGTGCAGATCCTGGACGGAGCTTTGATCCTGAAAGCCAAATTCGACACCGGCGCCGCGACGTCGTCACTCGACGCGACCGAGATCCAGATCTTCCGCCGTGCCGAACGCCGCTGGGTGCGTTTCACGGTCAGAGCGACCAACGACGGCGAACCGCTGGTGCTCGAACGGCCGGTGCTGCGCACGGTGCGCATCGTCCGCCACGACGGCGCACACCAACGCCGCGCGGTCATCAGCCTCGATGTCTGCTTCGGCAACCACCATCGCGAAGTAGAATTCACGCTGATCGACCGCCGCGAATTCATCTATCCGGTCCTCCTCGGACGCAGCGCCCTGGAAGGCGCGGCGCTGGTCGATCCGGGAGCGACTTTTCTCAGCAAGCCTCAGTGTTTTAGCCCAGATCGCAAGGCAAGCGAGCCGCCGGTGCACCCATGAAAACCCTTCCCCATTGGCTGGTGCTGAGTCTGCTGCTGGCTGCCGCCGGCGGCGGGTTATTCGCCTATAAGCGGCAGGTTCTCGGTTACCCACTGACGCCCGGCGAAGTGAGCACCGCCTGGACCGTCCAGACCCGCGTCCAGTTCAAAGGCGACGGCGGGCCGCTCAAAGTCACGCTGCGCCTGCCGGCCCAAACCCCGGGGTTCGCCCGCCTCAACGAGCATTTCGTGTCGCGCGATTTTGGCCTGACGGTCGAAAAAAGACAACTGGCGCGCACCGCGGTGTGGGCCAAGCGGCGGGTCAGCGGCACCCAGACCCTGTATTACCGCGCCACCTTTTATCCCACTGGCCTGCCGGCGGCGCTGCCGCCCAGCCCGAACTATCCGCCGCTGCCAGCGCTCGACGAACCGTTCGCCACGGCGCTGCGCAACATCGTCTCCAAAGTGCGCGATCATTCGGCCGATATCGCCAGTTTCAGCGCCGAGATGCTGCGCCGCCTGAACTCCGGCGACCCCGACGAGGATTTCCAGCTATTCCTGAGCGACCCGGTCTACCGCGCCGACCGCGTGGCGCTTGCCCGGCTGCTGCTCGCCGGGGCCCGCATCCCGACGTTGAAAGTCAACGGCTTGAAACTCGGTGTGCAGAGCAACAACCTGCCGCCTCTGCCTTACCTTGCGGTTCACAACGAGCAGCACTGGCTGTTTTTCGACCCGCAAAGCGGCCAACTGGGCCTGCCCGCCGATTATCTGGTTCTGTGGTTCGGCGACGCGCCGGCGACCGGCATCGAGGGCGGCGAAGTGCTGGGCGTACGCTACGCCGTGCAATCCAGCGAACTCAGCAGCCTGCAACTGGCGATCGAAAATACCGGGCTGGCGCACCCCTGGCTGGCCCGTTTCTCGCTGCTCGCTCTGCCGCTACACAGCCAATCGCTGTTCGAAGTCCTGCTTCTCGTTCCGGTCGGCGCCTTCATCATCGTCCTGCTGCGCAACGTCGTCGGCGTGCGCTCCTTCGGCACCTTCATGCCGGTACTGATCGCGCTCGCTTTCCGCGAAACCCGCCTGCTCGCCGGCATCCTGATGTTCGCCTTGATCGTCGGCACGGGCCTGTTGCTGCGTTTTTATCTGGAGCGGCTCAAATTGCTGTTGGTCCCGCGGCTCGCCGCGATCTTGACCATCGTCGTGATGCTGATGGCGGCGATCAGCATCATCACCTACCAACTCAATCTCGAGGTTGGGTTGTCGGTGGCCCTGTTCCCGATGGTCATCATGGCCATGGTCATCGAACGGATGTCGATCGCCTGGGAGGAAAGCGGGCCGCGCAACGCTCTGATCGACGCCGCCGGCTCGCTGGCGATCGCCGCCCTCGCCTACTTGACGATGGAAAATCACCTGGTCCGCCACCTGGTGTTGGTCTATCCCGAACTGTTGCTCGTCATGCTCGGCGCGATCATCGCCCTCGGCCGCTACACCGGCTACCGCCTGAGCGAGTTGCGCCGTTTCAAACCGCTGGCCGAGGGCGGTTGAGATGTCATTCGTCGCCCACTGCCGCCGCCTCAAAAACGCCGGTGTACTCGGCCTGAACGAGCGCAACGGCGATTACATCATGCGCTACAACGAGCGGCGCTTCTACCCACTGGTCGATGACAAAATCCTGTGCAAACAGCGGCTTGAGGCTTGTGGCATTCCGGCGCCGCGGCTCATCGCCCGGATCCGCACCCAGCACGAAGCGGCGAGGCTCAGCGAGGTGCTCGGCGCACTGCACGAATTCGCCATCAAGCCGGCCCACGGCAGCGGCGGCAGCGGCATCCAGGTGATCGTCGCGCGCCGCAACCGGCGTTGGGTGACCGCCGGCGGCCGCTTGCTCGATGTGCCTGACATCGCGCATTTTGTCGCCAATATACTCAGCGGCATGTACAGCCTGGGCGGCCAGCCCGACGAAGCGATGATCGAGACCTTGATCCACTTGCACCCGTGCTACCAGGGATTCAATCTGACCGGCATTCCCGACCAGCGGATCATCGTCTATCGCGGCTACCCGGTGATGGCGATGATCCGGCTGCCGACGCGCCAATCGGACGGCAAGGCCAACCTGCACCAAGGCGCGGTCGGCTGCGGCATCGACTTGGCCAGCGGCCGGACGATCAGCGCCGTGATGCACAACCAGCCGGTCGAGGAGCATCCCGACACCGGCGCCGCCCTCGGCGGTTTCATCATTCCCGAATGGCCCCGCATGTTGTGGATGGCCGCCCGCTGTCACGACGCCGTCGGCCTCGGCTACATGGGCGCCGACATCGTCATCGACCGCGAACACGGACCGCAGATCCTCGAACTCAACGCCCGCCCGGGCCTGGCGATCCAGATCGCCAACCGCGCCGGCCTCGGCCGCCGGCTCAAAGCGATTGACCGGCTGCCGGCCGACGGCCTGTCCGCCGACGTCCGCGTCAGACGCGCCCTTCTCCTCGCCGCCGCCGGCTGGGCTCCGGCCGCCGCCGGCAAAATCGCCGAGCGGATACCACCCCATGCAGACGAACTCGCCGAACCCGGCGCCGCCCGCATCTGAAGCACGGGTCAGATCGCAACGGCAATAACCGCAGACTGCCGCGTGCCCGGCACCCGGCCGGTCAAGCGCCAACCGCTGCCAGCAAACGGCGCAATAGGCGGTCCTGATTGACCTTGAGAGCGCAAGTCACATCGAGGCAACCACGATGACATTCGTCAGAACACGCCGCCGGTTCATAGGGTTCACGCTGGGATGGGTATTGTGGCTGCCGCTCGCCGCGGCGGCCGACGGCATCGTGCCGAATGCCCCGTTGGCCCCGCCATTCGTCCTGGCCGACGACCGCGGCGTCGAGCACTCGTTTCCGAGCGGCGACGCCGGGGTCGATATCTACCTGTTCTGGGCCACCTGGTGCCCCTACTGCAAAGCCCTGATGCCGCACCTGCAAAGCCTGCGGGACGAGTACGGCGAGCAGGTCAGGGTTTACGCCTTCGACATCCGCGATGACGGCAATCCCCGCGCCGTACTCGATGAGCAGGGTTACGATTTTACGCTGCTGCCCGCGGCCGACGCGGTGAGCGAGCTTTACGGCGTGTTGGCCACGCCGGGGGTTTATCTGGTCGATCGGAGCGGCCGCATCCGTTTCAATCTCTACACGCTCATCACCGGCGACAACGCCGCGTTCGAGAAGCTCAACCATGCCCGCAAAGCGGCGCGGCGCGCCCCGTGGTGGGCGGCCGAAATCCGTCGCGCCATCGACCGCATCCTCGCTGGCGAAGCGGGCAGTGCCGGCCGGCCGGCCGGCAGCGGGTCATGAAGCGCCGCGTTTTTATCCGGATCGTCCACTACCCGAGCGGCACGTTGCTTGCCGCCGGGCCGCAAGGTTACGGCCTCATGCCCTTCGAGGGCAACTTCTACATCCGCCGCCGCCACCTGCTGGCCGGAAGCTACCGCCACAGCGGGATACCTGGGCTTTGTCCTTATAAAGGACTTTATTTGTGGCTCGACCTCGTGCTCCCCGGCGGTGAAATCGTCCCGCGTCTCGCCTGGCGTTACGTACTGCCCAACCCACTGTTGCCTTTTATCGCCTTCCGCGTCGCCCTGCCCGGCAACCACCCGGCACTGCGCGTCGAATACACCCCAGCCGAGGCGACCGGGTCATACTAGTCCAACCGTAAGTATTGCCTCATTCAGCTTGTCTCTCAGCGTTCGTGGCAAGGCGTTGGCGCGAAGTGCGTAGCCGGGCCTACGTTGAGCGCCAACAACGCAGTCCACGGGCGCTGAGAGGCAAGCCCTGCGGGGGCTCCGGACGAATCCGCCTGCGGCGTTAAAGTACCTCGACATAGAATTACTATGCCTTCGGCACTTTGCCTTGCAGGCGAATCCGTCCGGAGCCCTGAATGTGGCAATACTTGCGGTTGGACTAGTAAGCTTGACGCATTGACCGTCCGTTGTCTTCTGCCGGAAGGCTCGCACCTGTAGCGGGTTGACGTTGATCCCGGGCTGGCCGGCCGCACGACACCCCGTACAATCCGATGCGTTGGCAAGCCCTGCAATCGCCCTTTAAGGCGTGCGACAATGGGCGGCGCAGCGGCGGTGTGGTGCCAGAAGAACGGGCCGTCGCATCTCTTTATTTCATCTCATCGGCAAGGAGTGGTCATGACCGAACTTGCGGTATTGAAAGAGCGCGCGCCCGGCGAAAGGCGGGTCGCGATCGATCCGCCCACCGCGGCCAAACTGGCCGCCGCCGGCTGGCGGGTCCGGGTCGAGTCCGGTGCCGGCGAGGCGGCGGGCTTTCCCGACGCGGCCTACCCGCAGGCTGAAATCGTCGTCGAGCGGGCCGCGCTGCTCGCCAGCGCCGAAGTCACCGTCTGGGTCCAACCGCCGGAGGTGGCGGCGATCGGCCAGATGAAAGCGGGCACGATGGCGCTCGGACTCCTTTTCCCGCACCGCCACCCCGAATTGGTCGCGGCGCTGAACGCCAACCGCATCTCGCTGCTGGCGCTCGAGGCCGTGCCGCGCATCACACGCGCCCAGGCGATGGACGTGCTGTCGTCGCAGGCCACAGTCGCTGGCTACGAAGCGGCGCTGCTCGCCGCTGATCTCTCGCCGCGGCTGTTTCCGATGCTGACCACTGCCGCCGGTACGCTGCGCCCAGCGAAGGTCGTGGTCATCGGCGCCGGGGTCGCCGGCTTGCAGGCGATCGCCACGGCGCGCCGTCTCGGGGCGCAGGTCGAGGCTTACGATATCCGCGCCGCGGCGCGCGAACAGGTCGAATCGCTCGGCGCCCGCATGATCGACACCGGGGTCAACGCCGAAGGCGAAGGCGGTTATGCCCGCGACCTGACCACCGAGGAAAAAGCGCAGCAGGCCGAGGCCCTGGCCCGCCACCTGGCGAAGGCCGACGCGGTGATCGCCACCGCGGCACTGCCCGGCCGGCCAGCACCGAAAATCGTCAGCCGGGCGATGGTCGAGGGCATGCAGCCCGGCTCGGTGATCCTCGACCTGGCGGCCGAATCGGGCGGCAACTGCGAACTGACCGTACCCGGCGAGCAGGTCATCCATCAATACGTGACGATCGCCGGCCCGTTGAACCTCGCCAGCCGCGCGGCGCTGCACGCCAGCGAGATGTTCGCGCGCAACGTCGCCAACCTGCTCGCCCTGCTGCGCGATCAGGAAGGCAAGCTGCTCTTGGACACGGCAGATGAAATCATCCAAGGGTGCCTGATGACCCATGACGGCCGGACGGTCCACCCGTCGCTGGCCGGTCGATAGGAGAGCGAAATGGAAGGCTGGATTGCACTTTACCTGTTCATGCTCGCCGCAGTCGCCGGCTACGAGGTGATCTCGAAGGTCCCGGCGGTGCTTCACACCCCGCTGATGTCGGGCTCGAACTTCATTCACGGCATCGTCCTGATCGGCGCGATGGTGGCTCTCGGCCAGGCCGGCGACGATCTCGAACGGACGATCGGATTTATCGCCGTGCTGCTCGCCGCCGGCAACGTCGTCGGCGGCTACGTCGTCACCGAGCGCATGCTCGAAATGTTCAAGTCGTCGAAAGGAGCGAGCAAATGAGCGTCCCTTACTGGATTTCGGCGCTGTATTTCATCGCGGCGCTGCTCTTTATCCTCGGCCTCAAGGCGATGAGTTCGCCGGTCACGGCGCGGCGCGGCATTATCTGGGCCGGAGCCGCGATGGGGTTGGCCTCGATTGTCACGTTCTGGCACCCGGCGGTCGCCGTGCAGGCCGGACTCGGCACCAACATCGGCCTGATGGTCGGCGCGATCGCGCTCGGCGGCGGACTCGCCTGGTACAGCGGCCGGCGGGTGGCGATGACCGACATGCCGCAGATGATTGCGTTGTTCAATGGCATGGGCGGAGGCGCGGCGGCGGCGATCGCGGCGATCGAGCTGCTCAAGGCCGAAGTCCATGCCCCCGTCGTCATGGCGCTGGCCGTGCTCGGCGCCCTGATCGGCGCCGTCGCTTTTTCCGGGTCGCTGATCGCCTTTGCCAAATTGCAGGGCTGGATGCGCAAGGTCTGGCGCTTTCCCGGCCAGCAAATCTTCAACCTGCTGGTCTTCGCCGGCGCCGTGGGTCTGGCGGTGTGGCTGTGGCTCGGCCACGCCGATCCGGCGCTGGTGCTCACTTTTTTTGCCCTGGCGCTGGTCTTCGGTGTGCTGATGACCGTGCCGATCGGCGGTGCCGACATGCCGGTCGTGATCTCGCTGTACAACGCGCTGACCGGCCTGGCCGTCGGTTTCGAGGGCTTTGTGCTCGGTATGCCGGCGATGATGATCGCCGGCATCGTGGTCGGCTCCGCCGGCACGCTGTTGACGCAATTGATGGCGCGGGCGATGAATCGGCCCCTCAGCAACGTGCTGTTCGCCGGCTTCGGCACCGGCGACGACGGGGCGACGGCCGCCGCGGGCGGCGGGCAGATGAAAGCGATCGAGGCCCAGGACGCCGCGATCCTGATGGCCTATGCCGAGAAAGTGATCATTGTCCCCGGTTACGGTATGGCCGTCGCCCAGGCGCAGCACAAAATCTGGGAACTGGTCCAGATCCTGATGCAGCGCGGTGTTCGGGTGTCGTTCGCGATCCACCCGGTCGCTGGCCGGATGCCGGGACACATGAACGTGCTGCTCGCCGAGGCCGGTGTGCCTTACGATCTGATTTACGATCTCGAAGAGATCAACGCCCAGTTTCCGACCACCGACGTGGCACTGGTAATCGGCGCCAACGACGTCGTCAACCCGGCGGCGCGCGACGATCCGTCGAGCCCGATCTATGGCATGCCGATCCTCGACGTGGATAAGGCGAGAAACGCCATCGTGATCAAACGCGGCCAGGGTGCCGGATTCTCGGGTATCGAAAACCAGCTATTTGTCGGTGACCGGACGCGAATGCTGTACGGCGACGCGCAAAAAGCAGCGCAACAACTGATCGCCGGCGTGAAAGAACTGTGAGGAGCACCATGAACACGATCTCATCCCTGCATGGCCCCATCCGAACCGCGGCACTGACGGCCGTGCTGTCGTTGCTCGCGCTGGCCGGCTGCCGGAGCGGCGACCGCGAGCTGACCGCCCGGCAGGATGCGCTGCTCGCCGCCGTACCGGCCGCCAGCCCGTATCTGCTCACCGCTCTCGAACCCTTCCCCACGGATTTCAGGGCGCTGCTCAACGAAAAACTACTGCCAGCCCTCACGGCTCAGCTCCCGGCCGGCCCGGATGCGGTGTCCGTCACCGTAGAACAGGGTCTTTTCACCTTCTACCAGATGCTGGCGACGATTTACGATCCCCAGCGGGCCAAGGCCGCGGGTCTGGACGATGAGATGTTGTGGGCGCTGTACGGCGCCCCGGTGCTGCCCGTGTTCCGCCACGAAGTCTCCGACGCCGGGCGGGCAGAAACGTGGATTCTGGAGCAATTCCGCAATGCGGGCGCCGCGCCTGCAGCGGTACAAGTCGGCGGTGCCGCGGCGTACAAACTGCCGCTCGGCGGCGCGGCACTGTATTTCCGCTTCACCGAGCGGCACGCCGTCTACGCTCTGTTGCCCGACCAGGACGACTCGCCGGCTCTCGGGCTCGCCCTCGCCCTGTCGTCTCCACCGAGGGCGCTGGATGCCGCGGCCCTGCGCGCCAAGGCCGAGAAAGACGGTCAGCCGCTCTACGAGTTCGGTTACCTGCAACCGCCGGAGCTGGTCAGCGGCCTGCTCGCCGCCGACGGTCCGTTCACCGCCGAAATCGCCGCCGATCCGGAACTCGCGGCGTTCACCGCCCCGCCCTGCCGGAATGAACTTGGCGAGTTGATGGGCCTGGTGCCGCGCCTCGATTTCGTACTCAAAAGCGCCGACCGCCGGCAGATGACGATGGTCTCGGAGAGCACGCTGCGCCCCGACCTGGCCGCCGACTTCGGCAAAATCAGCGGCGGAATACCGGAACTCGAGTTCGGTGCCGCGCCGTTCGCCATGGGCCTGTCGCTGCGCCTCGGGGCGTTGCGCGAAATGCTCCTCAGGCTGGCCCGCGATACCGTCGCTGACCCCTGGGTCTGCCCGCAGTTCGCCGAACTCAATTCAACCGCCGAACAAATCCTAACCGCCGCCAATACGCCCATCCCTCCTGCGGTCGGCAATCTGCATGGCATCTCCCTGACTCTCGATCGCCTGCCCTCCGACTTGAGTGCAATAACCGACTTCGCCGGCCGCCTGACGATCTATATCGACCATCCGGCGCTGCTTTACGGCATGGCGCAGATGTTCATACCGGCGTTAGCGGCAATCGAACTTAGCGCCGGCGGCGAACCGGTGGCATTGCCGGCGACGCTGACCGGGCTCGACAACCCGCCGGTCTTCGCGGCGATGAGCGACAGCGCGCTCGGCCTGGCGCGCGGCGGGGCAGCGCTGGCAGCGCTTCCGTCACGGCTTGGACCCCTGCCGGCAGGCGGCCGGACGCTCGTCGCTTATGATTTCGAGTATGGTCTGCTCGACTCCGTCATGAATCAAGCGATGAGCGACTTTGCGACGCGCGCCGCCGCGGAAGCCGACTGCGCCCCCGACTGTCCGGCGGACGAGACTGTTGCCGAGCAGCAGCAAGCGGTGCTCGACAAGATGCGTGGCTTTTTAGCACTGTTAGACCGTGAACACCTCGTCGTTCAAGCCGGCGAACGGGGACTGGCGGTCGAAACAGTGGTGACCTTTGCCACAGACTGAGGTGGGCGAATCGGGATGAACGGCGGCGGCGCGCACACCAGGATCATCGCCTTCATCGGGGGCGCCGTCCTGCTCGGGGCGGTGGCCCACCCCGCCGCCGCCCGGCAAATCTACCAATTCACCGACGAGGACGGCGTCATCCACCTCAGCGATGTGCCGCCCGACACCGACCAGCCGATCAGCGCGCGCTACATGAAGGTCGAGCCGGCGCCGAAACTGAGAATCGAAAACGTCCGCAAAAACGGTGTCGCTGCGGCACAGTTCGAGAACCTGCTGTACGGCCCGATGCAAGTCGAAGTGCGGCTGGAAGAAGCGGGCAACGTCACGACGAATCCTGGATTGCCGCACCGCTTCGTGCTGCCGCCGCGCTTTCGCGGCCCGCTGCTGACGATCGAGCCCCGCGATCCGGCCAACGGTTACCGCTACCGCCTGACGGCCAGCGCCGTGCCGGGCGACCCGGCGGCGCGGCACGATCCGTCGGCCCGCTACCTGCCGCCGTTTCCCGCGGGCCATCGTTTCATGATCAGCCAGGGTTTCGAAGGTGGCGTGACGCACCTGACGCCTGATGCGCGCTACGCCGTGGATATCCCGATGCCGCAGGGCACACCGGTCAGCGCCGCCCGCGACGGTCTGATCGTCGATGTCGAAGACGATTTTTTCGAAGGCGGGGAAGACCTCAAACGCTTCGGCGACAAAGCCAACCGGATCTTGGTCCTGCAGGAGGACGGGACGATGGCGCTTTACGCCCACCTCGCCCCGGAAAGCGCCGTGATCCGCCGCGGCGAAATCGTGCTCGCCGGCGAAATCATCGGGCACTCGGGCAATACCGGATTCAGCACCGGCCCGCACCTGCATTTCGCGGTCCAGCATAACGCCGGCATGCGCCTCGAAGCGCTGCCGTTTTCGTTCGTCGACGGCAACGGGCGGTCGCTGACCCCGGCGCGCGGCATGGTGCTGGAAGGGCTCCCGATGCCGCGATGAGCGAGCGGTGAACCCTCCTTCGCCGAAGCGTCCCGCCGCGGCGCTGCGCCTGGTGCATCTCGCCGCGCCGCGGGTCACGCGCCCGGCGGTGGCACCCGGCGGGTTGTTGAGCGTTCGTTTCCGCCGCTATCTGGCCGAGCGCCGGAGCGACGGTCTCGACCCGCGCCTGATCGCCGACCGGTTAGTGAGCGATGCCCGTCGCCATCACCCGGCCGACTGGCTGATCAATGGACCCCTCACCTGCCTCGGCCAGCCGGTCGAATACCACCAGGTGCGCCGCTGGCTCGAAACCATCGCCGCCACCGATCATGTCTGTGTCGTCCCCAGCGGTGCCGATCTGGCGCCCCATGCCAACTGGAGCCATACCCTGCAACAGTGGTTGCCATGGATTTGCAGTGACCACGGTCGTGGCGCCGCCGAACCGTTTCCGTGGTGGCGCCAGCGCGGCCCGGCGGCGATCATTGGCCTGCCACCCGCCCCGGCCGCCGAACCGGTGAGCCGCGGCCGGCAATTGCAGCGCCTCGAGGATCTGTTGCAACGCGCCGGTCAAGCCGGCCTGTGCCGCATCGTGTTGTGCCAACACGCCCCCTGCAACCCGGATGTTCCCACTGCGCCACCGGCGGCGAGCGGCGGCGATTGGACCCCGACGCTGCTCGCCGGCGGCGTCGAACTGTTGCTCAATGGTGACGGGTCCGACGGGCACCTTTGCACGTTCCAGACCGCCAGCGGCGGTGCTCTGGCCTTACGGACCGCGGGATGCCAGCCGGCGAACGGCGGTGCAACCGGCTTTTACAGCGTGGTGGAAGTGAGCCGCAACGAAAAGGAGTTCCATCTCGGCATCGCCCGTTACCGGCTCACGCTGCCGGCGGCGGCCGGCAACGCCGAGGAGGTCGGAATCGACACACCGCCGGCCGAACGGCTCGACCAAGCGGTTTTCATTCTGCCCCGAGATTGAACCGTGCGGCACCCGGACCCCGGGGCTTCCCCTTGCTCAAGCCCCGGAGTTGCTGCACGGGAAGGCCGGCATGCAGTCGTCCTAACCAGCGCCGTCCACCCAGCCGCATAAACCGGGTGCCGTATCGATCATAGCATGATTGCCGATCGGATCGTATTACGACCGGCCAGGGGTATCTCAAGTGTGAAATAATCGCCGATCGTTCGACTCCGCATCACCCGACAGGGTGAACGGACAGCGAACGATATCCGCAGGAAACGCTCAGCTCGCTTGGGCTGGGTGCAGATACGAAATCGGGGCGGCCGACGGATCGTCGAAGACCAGTTCCTCCCAGACATCGGGCCGCGCCAGCAACGTCCGCAACAGCAGGTTGTTCAGCTCGTGACCCGATTTGTATCCGGCGAACGAACCGATCAGCCCGCGGCCGAGCAGATACAGATCGCCGATCGCGTCGAGCACCTTGTGCTTGACGAATTCGTCGCGGTAACGCAACCCGTCCTGGTTCAGCACCCGGTAATCGTCGAGGACGACCGCATTGTCCATGCTGCCGCCAAGCGCCAGATTGCGCTTGCGCAAAGCCTCGAGATCGCGCATGAAGCCGAAAGTACGGGCCCGCGCGACTTCTTTCAGAAACGAGGTCGTCGAAAAATCGATTTCGGCGCGGCAGTTGTGCTCGTTGAACAGCGGGTGGTTGAACTGGATCTCGAAACTCACCTTGAAACCGTCGAACGGGTCGAACCGCGCCCAGCGGTCATCGAGGCGGACCTCGAGGCTTTTGCGGATGCGCAAAAAGCGTTTCGCCGTCTTCTGTTCCTGCACCCCCGCCGACTGGAGCAGAAACACGAACGGCCCGGCGCTGCCGTCCATGATCGGCAGTTCTTCGTCGGTGACATCGACGTAAGCGTTGTCGATGCCGAGCCCGGCGAAGGCCGAGAGCAGGTGCTCGACGGTGGCGATTCTGACCCCGTCGCGAACCAGGGAGGTCGACATCCGGGTGTCGCCGACGTTCTCCGGGCAGGCTTTGATCTCGACCGCCGGATCGAGATCGACGCGGCGGAAAACGATGCCGCTGTTGGCCGCCGCGGGGCGTAAAGTCAGGAATACTTTCTTGCCGGAATGGATGCCCACGCCCGTGGCGCGGATCACGTTTTTCAGTGTTCTTTGCTGTATCACCTGGGGTACCCCCTAGTTTGACTGGCAATGGTAGCACAGCCGCGGCGGCCGGGAAGGGTTCTCATGTCCATCCGTTCCTCACACCGCCGGGACTGGGCGCGACGTTGAGCGGCTTTTCGCCGGTTTCTGGCCATGCGCCGGTCGAGCCTAGCGGGCGGCGATGAACGGTCGCTGAACACGGGCGCGGGGGGCCGATCCCGCGCCCGCCGGGCGTCATCCCAAGCGACTCACCACAGAGGGTCGTCGTTTCCCTGGCGGTCAGTCGATCTGGCGGCGCAAAAAAGCCGGAATATCGAGCACTTCGAGACGTTCCTCCCCTTTTTCGGCGGCAAACAAATCGCTGTGCTGCTCGGCCACTGCCACACCGCGCCCCATGCCGCCTGCGGCCGCATAGCGGCGGACCTGCGGCTTGACCACCTGCAACGGCGGGGGGTTCGGCTCGCCCGCGGTTCGCCGCTGCTGGCCGAGACCGGTGGCCACCACTGTCACTCTGAGTTCGTCGTCCATCTCCGGGTCGATCACCGCGCCGATCACCACCGTGGCGTCCTCGGAAGCCAGGTCGTTGATGACGCTGCCGATGTCCTCGAACTCCTTCATCGACAGATTCATTCCGGCGGTGACGTTGACCAAAAGCCCGAACGCTCCGGTGAGATTGATGTCCTCGAGCAGCGGGCTGCCGATCGCCAGATTGACCGCATTCAGCGCCCGGTCTTCGCCGCGCGCCTGCCCGGCGCCCATCATCGCCATACCCATTTCCGACATCACGGTCCGCACATCGGCGAAGTCGACATTGATCAGGCCCTGGCGGGTAATCAGATCGGAAATACCCTGGACCGCGCCGGTCAGCACCTGATTGGCGGTGCGGAAGGCACTGACCAGACTGATTTCGCCGCCCAGCACGCTGAGCAGTTTGGCGTTCGGAATCGTGATCAATGAATCGACGTGACGCGCCAACTCATCGATGCCCTTCAGCGCCACACCCATGCGCCGCTGACCCTCGAAAGGAAAGGGCTTGGTCACCACGGCCACGGTCAGGACGTTCAATTCCTTGGCGACCTTGGCGATTTCCGGCGCCGCGCCGGTGCCGGTCCCGCCGCCCATGCCGGCGGTGATGAACACCATATCGGTGCCTTTGAGGATCTCGACGATACGGTCGCGGTCCTCAAGCGCCGCCTGGCGGCCGATTTCGGGATTGGCCCCGGCTCCCAGACCCTTGGTCACGCTGTTACCGATGTGCAGCGTGTTCTTGCCCTTGAAGTCGCGCAGTGCCTGGGCATCGGTATTGACACTGAAAAAATCGACGCCTTCGATCGCCGCCTCGACCATCTGGTTGACGGCATTGCCACCGCCGCCGCCGACGCCGATCACCTTGATCACCGCGCTCGGTGAATAGTTTTCAACAATTTCAAACATGGCCTGTCTCCTGTGTTACGCCCGTCTTCCTCCCGGCCCACCGGCCGGCACCCGCTGCGGCATCGTTCCCACTCCGCCCGGCGGAGTGGGACTCGGCCCTGCCGCTGCCTCGACCCGGTATCCAGCCGGGCCGAAGCGATGCGAAGCGCTCGGTGCTTCGCTTATTCAAAACTCACCGCGAAACCAATTGCGAAACCGTGCCCAGACATCGCGCGCCGCACTCCGCCCGAGTTTCAGTTCCGGGTGCGCCGCGCCGCTGCCGTGCAGTAAAAACCCGGCGGCCGCGCTGTAGGCCGGATTGGTCAGGACTTCGGAAAGCCCGCTCAAGCCCTGCGCCACGCCGATCCGGACCGGCAGGTGAAAGATTTCCTCGGCGAGTTCGACGACCCCTTCGGTGCGCGCCGCACCGCCGGTCAATACGACACCGGCGCGCACCATGTTTTCATAGCCGCTGCGCCTAAGTTCGGTCTGGATCATCGTCAGGATTTCGCGGTACCGCGCTTCGACGACCTGGGCCAGCGCCTGGCGCGCCAGGCGGCGGGGCGGCCGCTCGCCGACGCTCGGCACCTGGATGTTTTCATCACTGCGCGCCAGTTGCTCGACGGCGCAGGCATATTTGATCTTGATCTCCTCGGCGTGCTGCGTCGGAGTGCGCAGGGCGACGGCGATGTCGTGGGTGACCAGATCGCCGGCGATCGGAATGCACGCCGTGTGGCGCAGCGCGCCTTGCGCGTAAATTGCCAGATCGGAAGTGCCGGCGCCGATATCGACCAGCGCCACGCCGAGGTCCATCTCGTCTTCGCTGAGCACGGCGCGGCTCGAGGCGATTTGCTGCAAGATCAGATCGTCGACCTGCAAGCCGCAGCGCGCGATGCACTTGATCAGGTTTTGCACCGCGCTTTGCGCCGCGGTGACGACGTGGACATAGGTTTCGAGCCGAACGCCGGACATGCCGACCGGCTGGCGGATACCGTCCTGGCTGTCGATCAGGTATTCCTGCGGCAGGACGTGCAGGATGCGCTGATCGGCGGGCACGGCGAC
Source organism: Pseudomonadota bacterium (assembly GCA_036832975.1). Lineage (GTDB taxonomy): Bacteria > Pseudomonadota > Gammaproteobacteria > Xanthomonadales > Wenzhouxiangellaceae > DAITQM01. Next base: position 46,354 of record DAITQM010000011.1, read on the forward strand.
GGCGCGCGCCGCGTCGAGGACGCGCTCGACGTCGGCCTCGCTGACTTCCTGATCCTTGATGGCGACGATGCCGTGCGAGTTGTGACTGCGGATGTGGTTGCCGGAAATCCCGGCGAACACGGCGCGGATCTCGCAGCCGGCCATCAATTCGGCTTCCTCGATCGCCCGCTGGATCGAATGTTCGGTGGCTTCGATATCGACCACGACACCGCGTTTGAGGCCGCGCGACGGGTGCGAGCCGAGACCGATCACCTCCAGCAGGCCGGCGGCGTCCGCCTCGGCGACCACGGCGACGGTTTTATACGTCCCGATATCGAGACCGACGGTCAATGCCTTGTCGTTTTTTCTAACCATCGGCCGCTTCCCTGACCATCTGGCCGGCGGCCAACTGCACCGCTGCACCGTGCACCGCAAAACCATTGCTGTAACGAAGGTCAAAAGCCGCGACGCCCTGCGGATAGTCGGCGAGCACCGCGGGCAGGGCGGCGATCAGACGCTGCGCGCGGCGGATAACATCGCGCCGGCCGAGTTCGACCCGTATGCCATTGCCAAGGGTCATCCACCAACTGCCGCGCGCCTCGAGGTGGAGCGCGGCGACGTTCCACCCGGCACGCTGCACCTCATCGTTCAGCGCCGCCCACAAGGCCAACACCTGAGCGTCGCTGCCCTCCGGGCCGTACAGCGCCGGCAAACCCTGCAAGCGATTCAAGCCGGCCTGCGCAATCAACGCTCCGGAGCGGCTGATCAGTTGCTCGTCGTTCCAGTAGGCGAGCGGCGCGTGCTCGGCGATGGTCAACACCAGACGATCCGGCCACTGGCGCCGGACCTCGACCGCCGCGACCCACGGCAGACCGTGCACTGCATCTCTGATGCGGACTAAATCGGTAGCGAAAAAGCCGCGCTCGATCAACGGCGCCAGCGTTTTTTGCACCATCTCCTCGGTGACCCTGTTAAACGGCGCCGACACCTCGTAGGCCGTGACCGGCCACCAGGCGCTGCCCCACAAGCCGAGGCGCAGCCAGACGAGCGGCAGCAACGCGGCGAGCGGCAGCCAGAGCCATCCGCGCGGCGAACGGCGGCCGGCGTTTACCGGCTGGTCGACAGAATGCGCCATGTCAGTTCCTCGAAATCGATACCGGCGGCCCGCGCCGCCATCGGCACCAGGCTGTGATCGGTCATGCCGGGCGTGGTGTTGACCTCCAGCAGCCACAACGCGCCCTGCAGGTCGCGCATCAGATCGACGCGCCCCCAGCCGCCGGCCCCGGCGGCGCGGAACGCGGCGCGCGCCAGCTCGCCGGCGCGCCGTTCCTCGTCGCCCGTCAGGCCGGGGCAGTCGAAAATCGTGTCGGTCGCTTCATACTTAGCGTTATAGTCATAAAGATCCCCAGCCGGCCGGATGCGGATGCTGGGCAGGGCCGTATCGTCCAGAATCGCGACGGTGACGTCCTCGCCGACGATCAGCGTTTCGACGACGACGTCGCGGTCATGACTGAACGCCACGGCGAGGGCCGGCGCCAATTCATCATCCCGAGTCACCCGGTGCGTGCCGATCGTCGATCCTTCGTGCGCCGGCTTGACGATCAGCGGCAGATCGAGCGCCGCCCGGACGCGCCCCGCGGGATCCGGCTCGGCGGCGTTGACGGCGCAATAATCCGGGGTCGGCAGGCCGATGCCGCGCCACAATTGTTTGCAGCGGATCTTGTCCATCGTCAGCGCCGCGCCGCTGAGCGGCGAGCCGGTGCACGGGATCCGGTAGGCGGCGAGCAACCCCTGCACGACGCCGTTTTCTCCGGCCCCGCCGTGCATGATGTTGAACACCCGGTCGACCCGGCCGGCAGCGAGCACGGCGAGCAATTCATCGAGACCGTCGACTTGAAAGGCGGCGACGCCGCGGGCTTCGAGAGCGGCGAGCACGGCGGCGCCGCTCTTAAGCGAGATCTCGCGTTCCGTCGATTCCCCGCCGCACAGCACCGCAACGCGGCCATAGCCGGCGGCATCGATCCGCCCGGCGCTCATACCGCCCCCTCCGCCAACTCGCTGCGCAGTTCGGTGGCCAGACGGCCGATATCGCCGGCGCCGAGCAACAACACGTGGTCGCCGGCCTTAACCGAGCGCGGTAACTCGTCGCGCAGGGCGCTTAGATCCGGGAGATAAACCGGTTCGACTTTGCCGTGCGAGCGGATCGCGCGACACAGCCGTTCGGCCCGCCCTTCCTCGATCACCGGCTCGCCGGCGGCATAGACCGGCGCGACGAGCAACCCATCGGCGGCGGCCAGCACGGCGGCGAATTCGTCGAGAAGTTCCCGGGTGCGGCTGTAGCGGTGCGGCTGGAAGACGACGACCAGCCGCTGCCCGGGCCAGGCGGCGCGCGCCGCGCTCATCGTCGCCGCGATCTCGCGCGGGTGGTGGGCATAATCCTCGTACAGCTCGGCTGCGCCCCCGTTTACAGCCCAGCGGCCGATCCGCGTGAAGCGCCGGCCGACGCCGCCGAATTCGGCAAGTCCGGTGGCGATCGTTGCCGCATCGACCCCGAGTTCATAAGCGACGGCGGCGGCACACAACGCGTTCTTGACGTTGTGCTCGCCCGGCAGATTGAGGTGGACCGGCCGCGGCGCCTCGTTCGGCAGGTGCAGCGTGAAGCGCATCGCCAGCCCTGCGGCGGCGATGTCGCTGGCCCGCACCTCGGCGCCGGCGCCGAACCCGGTGACCCGTACCGGCCGATGAATCCGCGGCACCAGCGCCTGGAGCTCGGGGTCGTCGCCGGCGACCACGACCAGGCCGTAGAACGGCACGTGATGGACGAATTCCTCGAAGGCCGCCACCAGGCGGTCGAAACGGCCGCCGTAGTGCCCGAGATGATCGCGGTCGATATTGGTGACCACCGCGATCATCGGCGGTAGCAACAGAAACGTCCCGTCGCTTTCGTCGGCTTCGGCGACGAGGTACGAACCGCGGCCGAGACGGGCGTGGCTGCCGAAAGCGTTGACCACGCCGCCGATGATGCACGTCGGATCGAGCCCCCCGGCAGCCAGCAGACTCGCCGTCAGACTGGTGGTCGTTGTTTTGCCGTGGCTGCCGGCCACCGCGATGCCTTCGCGAAAACGCATCAACTCGCCGAGCATTTCGGCGCGCGGCACGACCGGGATCCGGGCGGCGCGGGCCGCGGCGACCTCGGGGTTATCGGCGGCGATCGCACTCGACACGACCAGCACATCGGCTCCTTCGACCTGCACCGCGTCGTGCGCCGGGTGGATCACGGCACCGAGTTGGCGCAGGTGACGGACGGCCTCGCTGCTGGCCAAATCGCTGCCGGTCACGGTAAAACCGAGCTGCATCAGCACTTCGGCGATGCCGCTCATGCCGGCGCCGCCGATGCCGACCATGTGCACGCGGCGCACCCGATCCTGAAAGCGGCTCGGGCGGATCATCGCATCGCCTCCAGGCAAGCCGCGGCGACCTGCTCGGCGGCCGCGGGGCGGGCCAAGCGGCGGGCCGACTCAGCCATCGTCACGAGCAGCGGGCGGTCGTTGAGCAAGGGTTCCAGGGCCGCGGCGAGGTGCGCGGCGTCGAGCCCCTCCTGGCGTTCGAGGCGGGCCGCGCCGGCCGCCGCCAGAATTTCTCCATTCGCCCATTGATGATCGTCAGCGGCATACGGGTAAGGCACCAGGAAAGCGGCCACGCCGGCCGCCGCCAGTTCGCTGACCGTCAGCGCCCCGCTGCGCGCCAGTACCAGATCGGCCCAGCCATAAGCGGCGGCCATATCGTCGATAAACGGCACCACTTCGGCAGCGATGCCATAGCGCTCATAAGCCGCCCGGGTGTCCGGCACGGCGCTGGCGCCGCACTGGTGGCGCACCTCAGGCACCCCGCCGGCGGCGAACGCGGCGAGCGCCGGCGGCACCGTTTCGTTGAAATAGCGCGCCCCGCGGCTGCCGCCGAGCACCAGCAGGCGCGCCCCCCCCGGGCGCCGCTGATAGCGCGCTCGAACGTCGTCAGCCGCCCACAGCGAACGGCGGACCGGGTTGCCGGTGACCCGGACGGCGGGGCGCTCGAACGTTCCAGCGAAACCGCAGCAGACGATCGCGGCGAGACGCGCCAGCCAGCGGTGGGTCAGGCCCGGAATGCGGTTTTGTTCATGGATCACGAGCGGGATACCGGCCAACCATGCCGCGATGCCGCCCGGGCCGGCGACGTAGCCGCCCATGCTCAAGACGCACGCCGGCCGTTCGCGGCGCAGGATCGCCAACGCCGCGAACACCGCGCGCCCGACGTGCCACGGACTGAGCAGCCACAAACCCAGGCCGCGGCCGCGCAAGCCCTCGATAGCGATCGTGAACATGGGGTAGCCGGCATCCCGGACGAGCCGCCCTTCCATCCCGGCCGGGGTGCCGAGCCAAATGACGCCCGCGCCGCGCGCCACCAACGCCGCGGCGACGGCCAAACCGGGGAAGATATGCCCGCCGGTGCCGGCGGCCATGATCATCACTTTGCCTGCGGCACCGTTCATGCCCAGACCCTCCGGCGCGGCACCGCCAGACGCTCGTCGTCGATCTCGCGCCGCAGCCTGAGGGCCAGGCCGAGCGCCGCGGTGACCATCACCATACTGCTTCCGCCGGTGCTGATCAGCGGCAGCGTGAGCCCGGTGGTCGGCAGCACGCCGAGGTTGACCCCGGAACTGATCAGCACTTGCAAGCCGAGCCACAGCCCGATGCCGTACAGCACAAAGGCGCTGAACGGCCGAGCCAGGCGCTCGGCGGCCAGGCCGCTGAGCAGGATGCGGCCGACGAGCACGGCGAAAGCGGCGAGGACAGCGACGACACCGGCAAGCCCAAGCTCCTCGGCGACCACGGCGAAAATGAAATCGTTGTGCGCCTCTGGCAGGTAAAACAATTTCTGGATGCTGGCGCCGAGCCCGACACCGAACAATTCGCCGCGCCCGACCGCGATCAGCGCCTGGAGCAGTTGATAACCATCGCCCGTCGGATCCTTTTCGGGCGCGACAAAGGTCGTCAACCGCGCCCAGCGGTACGGTTCGAGCGCCGCCATCGTCAATAACGGCAGGCTGCCGAGTGCCGGCAGCAACAGGTGCCGCCACGGGGCGCCGGCGAGCAGGACCATGCCGCCGGCGATCGACAACAGCACCAGGGCGCTGCCCATATCGGGTTGTTTGAGCAACAGCGCGGCCAGCACCGCACCCAGCAGCAGCGGCTTGAGCGTCACCCAGAACGAACCGCGCACACTCGCCCGCTGCCGCGCGAGGTAGCCGGCAATCGTCACGATGAGCAGCAATTTCACCGCCTCGACCACCTGGAAACGGAGGAGGCCGAGGTTGATCCAGCGCCGCGCGCCGTTGATCTCGACCCCGATGCCGGGCAGCAGCGGCAGCAGCAAGAGCAGGACGGCGAGCAAGGCCAGCGGCCGGCTGACCCGTTCGAGCGCCTGGCTGCCGGCGAAATAAAATGCCGCGCCCAGGCCGGCGCCGCAGGCCAGGAACATCAGATGGCGGGCGACGAAACTGAACGGCGCCACCCCGGCCCGCTCGGCGATCGCCACCGACGACGAAGCGACCATCACGACGCCGAACGCCGCGAGAAACAGGGCTGGAATCCAAATCGCCGCATCGAGCGCCAGCCGTTCGCCGCGCTCGCCGTGGCGGATCGCCTGCCGGTTGGCGGCGGCGCTCATCAGCGCACCTTCAGGGTCAGAAGACCCAGCAGCACGAGGATCACCGAAATGATCCAAAAGCGCACGATCACCCGCGGCTCGGGCCAACCGCGCAGTTCATAGTGATGGTGCAGCGGCGCCATCTTGAAAACCCGCCGGCCGGTCAGCTTGAACGACGCGACCTGGATGATCACCGACAGGGTCTCGATCACGAAGACGCCGGACATCAGCATGAACACCAGTTCCTGGCGGACGATCACCGCGATCGTGCCGAGCGCGGCACCGAGCGCCAAGGCGCCGATGTCGCCCATGAACACTTGCGCCGGATAGGTGTTGAACCACAAAAAGCCGAGCCCGGCGCCGGCCAGCGCCCCGCACACCACGGCCAGTTCGCCGGCCCCGGCGACATAAGGAATGGCCAAGTAACCGGCGAAGATGCTGTTGCCCGTAGCATAGGCGAATACACCTAATGCACCGGAAATCAGGACTACCGGCATGATCGCCAGGCCGTCCAGACCGTCGGTCAGGTTGACGGCATTGCTGCTGCCGACAATCACAAAATAGGTCAAAACGATAAATCCGGCGCCGAGCGGCAGCGCGACGTTCTTGAAGAACGGCACAAGCAATGCCGTCGCCGCCGGCTCCACGGCCTGGCTGTAGAGGTAGAACGCGGCGCCGAGGCCGGCCAGCGACTGGCCGAGATACTTCCAGCGCGCCGGCAAGCCGCGGCTGTCACGGCGCACCAGCTTCCGGTAATCGTCATACCAGCCGATCGCCCCGAAAGCGACCGTGACGGCCAGCACGGTCCAGACGTAATGGTTGTTGAGATCGCCCCAGGCAAGCACGCCGAGCACCACGGCGACCAGGATCAGCGCCCCGCCCATCGTCGGCGTGCCGGCCTTGACGAGGTGGCTCTGCGGCCCTTCCGGACGCACTGTCTGGCCGATCTGCAGGCCGTGCAGGCGGCGGATCATCGGCGGCCCGGCGAACAAGGCAACGCCGAGCGCGGTCAGCGCCGCAAGGATGGTGCGCGCCGTGATATATCCGAACAGATTGAAATCGGGGTTGAGGGCACTCAATTGCTGGCTGATCCACAACAGCATCACACACCCCCGGCGGCGATCAGCGCCTGCGCAACGTGCTCCATGCCGGCCGAACGCGAGCCTTTGACCAGGCAGACGATGCCGGCCTCAAGTTGCGGGACGAGCGCGGCGATCAGCGTCTCGCGGTTGGCGAAATGGACGCCGCCGGTGCCGAAAGCCTCGACCGTATGGCGGCAAAGCGGGCCGCAGGCGAACAAGCGGGCGACGCCGGCGGCGCGCGCCGCGCGGCCCATTTCGGCGTGCAACCGGGGGCTATGCGTGCCGAGTTCGGCCAGTTCGCCGAGAACCAACCACAATGGCCCGCCGCCGGCACCGGCGGCGAGCGCCGCGGCAAGCGACGCCGGGTTGGCGTTGTAGCTATCGTCGATAACGGTAAAGCCGCGGGCCGTGGCGGTCCTGAACAGCCGACCCGGTGCCGGCTCGACCGTGGCCAGCCCGGCGGCGATCGTCTCGACCGGCACCTCGAGGGCATAGGCCAGCGCCGCGGCGGCCAAGGCGTTCATCCGGTTGTGAGCGCCGCTCAGTAGCAAGGCGAGGCGGAAGCGGCCGGCCGGCGTGACGACCGCCGCATCGTCGTCGACGAGCCGGACCTCGGCCGTCGCGCCACGGCCGAAGCGCACAATGCGGCGCGGCGCGGCCAGTGCCGCCCAGCCGGCGGCGTACGGCTCGTCGGCGTTGATCACGGCAATGCCGTCGGGCGGTAGCGCCGCATAAATCTCGCCCTTGCCGCGGGCCACCCCATCCAAGCTGCCGAAGGTTTCCAGGTGCGCCGGCCCGACATTGTTGACCGCGGCCAAGGCCGGCTTAGCCAGCGACGCCAGGTACGTCAAATCACCCGGTTTGCGGGCCCCCATTTCGAGCACCGCGTATCGATGCTCGGCACCCAGGCCGGCCAGCGTCAACGGCACGCCGAGTTCGTTGTTCAGATTGCCGGCGGTGGCCAGCACCGGCGCCTTCAGGGCCAGCACGGCGGCCAGCAGGTTCTTGACCGTGGTCTTGCCGTTGCTGCCGGTGATGGCGATGACGATGGCCTGCATCCCGGCACGCCACGCCGCGGCGAGCCGGCCGAATGCGCGTTCGACGTCGGCGACGAAAAGTTGCGGCAAATCGACCGCTTGCCGGCGGCTGACCAGCGCCGCGGCGGCACCGGCCTGCGCCGCGGCAGCGACATAATCATGGCCATCGACCCGGCTGCCGGGCAATGCGACGAACAGCATGCCCGGCCGGAGCGTCCGGCTGTCGATACCGACGCCGCACCATTCCACGTTGGCGCCGTGCACCACCCCGCCGGTCACTGCCGCCGCCCGGCTCAGCGACATCCGGATCATGCCGCTTCCTCCAGCGCCTGGCGGGCCACCGCCGCGTCATCGAACGGCCGGCGGCGATCGCCGGTGATCTGCTCGTGTTCATGACCCTTGCCGGCGATCAGCACCAGATCGCCGGGGCCGGCGGCGGCGATCGCGGCGCGGATCGCCGCCGCCCGATCGTGGATCACGTCGTAGACCGCGCCGGTCATGCCGGCGGCGATCGCCGCGACAATCGCCGCCGGCGGTTCGTGCCGCGGATTGTCATCGGTCAGTATCACCCGGTCGGCCAGCGATACTGCGACCTCCCCCATCAACGGCCGCTTGCCCGCATCGCGCTCACCGCCGCACCCGAAGACCACGATCAAGCGGCCGCCGGTCATCTCGCGCGCCGTGCGCAAGGCGTTGGCGAGGGCGTCGGGGGTATGGGCGTAATCGACGAGCACCCGCGGCCGGCCGTTGCCGGTCGCCACCGGTTGCATCCGGCCGGGGACCGGAGCGAGGCGCTCGAGGGCGGCCACGGTCGGCGCGAAAGGCAAACCCAGGCCGCCAAGGACCGCCGCCGCCGCGGTGATGTTGTGTGCCTGGAACCGGCCCAGGATCGGAGGTGAGATCAACGCCTCGCCCCACGGCGTGGTCAGCCGGAGCGTCAGACCGGCGGCGCTGACCGCTTCGACCGTGCCGCGCACCTCGGCGGGTGCGTGGGCATCGAGTGCATAACGCAGCACCGGCAGCCGGCCGTCCAACTCGGCGGCGAGCGCCGCGCCGAAGGCATCGGCGGTGTTCAGCACCGCGAGAGCGGGCGCGTGTTCATAAAACAACCGCGCCTTGGCCGCCCCGTAGGTGCTGAGATCCTCGTGATAATCGAGGTGGTCGCGGCTCAAATTGGTGAACACCGCGGCGGCGAAATGGGTGCCGTTGACCCGACCCTGGGTCAGGGCGTGCGACGAAACTTCGAGCGCCACCAAGTCAACACCGGCGGCGGCCAGGCGCGCCAATTCGCCTTGCAAGGTGACCGCATCGGGCGTGGTGTGGGCCAGGGGCCTGAGATGATCAGGGGGGCCGCTGCCCAGCGTGCCGCACAAGGCGCCAGGGCGTCCGGCGGCTGCCGGCCAGGCCTGGGCGAGAAAATGGGCGACCGAACTTTTGCCGTTGGTGCCGGTGATACCGATCACCCGGAGCCGCTCGGACGGCGCGTCGTAAAAGCGCGCGGCGATTGCTCCGAGGTGGTTTTCAAACGCCTCGATCCAGATCACCGGCACACCGCTCGCCGGGCGGGTCGGGCGCGGTGCGGCCAGGACCGCGACGGCGCCGCGGGAGACCGCCTCGGCCGCGAAATCGAGGCCGTCGTGACCGGCCCCGCGCACGGCGCAGAAGACCTCGCCTGGCTGGATCCGCCGCGAATCGGCACTGATACCGCACGCCGCAAGCGGCGGCAGTTCGGTCACCGGCACCCAGGGCGCCAGCCAGTCGGCGAGCGGGTAGGCGCGTTTCATGGCTGCGCTTCCACCGCCGCGTACCCCTGGTCGTAGTCGTCGGGCGGAATATCGAGAATACGCAAGGCTCCGGCCATCACGCGGGCGAACACCGGCGCGGCGATCTCTCCGCCGTAATAATCGTCGCCCGCCGGATCGTCGAGCTGCACGACCAGGACCAGCGCCGGACGGCTGACCGGCGCGAAGCCGGAGAAGCTCGCGAAATAGCGGCTCTGGTACACCCCTTCGCTGTTCTTGCGCGAGGTGCCAGTCTTCCCCGCGACGCGGTACAGCGGAACCCGTGCCGCGCGCCCGGTACCGCCCGGTGTGTTGACCACCGCTTCGAGCATCGCGGTCAATTGCCGGGCGAGCGCCGGATCGAGCACCGATCGCGTCGCCGGCGGCGTCTCGCGGTGCAGCAGCCGGGGCTCATACAGCCGGCCGCCGCCGGCGATCGCGCCGTAAGCCTGGGCGAGTTGCAAGAGCGTGACCGACAAGCCGTAGCCATAAGACAACGTCGCCTGCTCGAGCGGCGTCCAACGCGGGCGGCGGCGCAATACGCCGGGTGATTCACCGGGGAATCCGGTGCCGGAGATCGCCCCGAAACCGAAGCGCTCGAGGACATTGCGCAGGTGCTCGCCGGGCACCGTCAAGGCCAGTTTGGCCATCCCGACGTTGCTCGATTTAACCAGCACGCCGGTCAGGTCGAGGCGGCCATAATCGCGGATGTCGCGCACGGTGAATTCCCCGACCGGCAGGCGTCCCGGGGAGGTATCGACCGGCGTGACGGGCGTCGCGATCCCGGCTTCGAGATAAGCCGCGGCGATAAACGGTTTGATCACCGAGCCCGGCTCGAACGGGTCGGTCAGCGCCCGGTTGCGCATCGGGTCGCCAGGCTTCACGCCGCGCTGATTGGGGTTGTACGAGGGATAGTTGGCGAGGGCCAGGATGTCGCCGTTGCGGGCGTCGAGCAGCACCAGGCTCGCCGCCTCGGCGCCGTGCTGAAGCACGGCACTCTGGAGTTCGCGATAAGCCAGATACTGCAAGCGCAGGTCGATCGTCAAGGTCAGATCGCGCCCTGGGGCGGCGTCGCGCAGCCGTTCGACGTGTCGGATCACCCGACCGCGGGCGTCGCGGATCACCCGCTGGCTGCCGGGCGTGCCGCGCAGCCAATCGTTGAACATCAACTCGACGCCCTCCTGGCCGATATCGTCGATATTGGTCAGGCCGGTGACCTGCGCGATCACTTCGCCGGCCGGATAAAAGCGTTTGTATTCGCGGCGGAAAATCAGGCCTTCGAGTCCCGAATCGCGCAACGCCGTCGCGGTTTCCGGCGTCAGGTGGCGGCGCAGCCAGAGAAAATCCCGCATTTGCCGGCTGGCCAGCGTCCGTTCGAGGTCATCGGCATCGACCTTCAGCAAGCCGGCGAGTTCGGCTGTCTGGCCTGGCGCATCGAGCAGTTTCGCCGGTTTCGCCGCCAGCGACGTGACCGGCGTACTCACCGCCAACGGTTCGCCATTGCGGTCGTTGATCTGGCCGCGCACCACCGGCAATTCGACGGTTCTGAGATATTGCGCTGCGCCTTCGTCCTGCCAGGCGTCGGCTTCCATGATCTGTAAATTCACGGCGCGCGCCACCAGCGCCAGCGCCGCCAGTGCGAAACAGGTGAGCAACACGCCGAGGCGGCCGGCGGCCGCCGCGGCCGGCGGCGCTGTGGAGACCGGCGCTTTCGCGTTCATCGCTCGTCCCCCTCGTCGTTCACGATCAGCAGGCGCGGCCGTTTCGGTTCGTGCATGCGCAGTTCGCGCCGGGCATGGTCCTCGACCCGCTGCGCCGCGGCCAGCGTCGCGCTTTGCAGTTGCAGGCGGCTCCATAGATCGAGTTCGGCGTCGATCCGGACCTGCACGGCGCGCAATTCGGTGTACGCCACCCGGCTCTGATGGCGGAGCCAAACGACGCCGAGGGCGCTCGCCACCTCCACGGTGACGACGAGCAGCAACGCAACGGCACCCTGCCGGGTCACGCGACGCGCTCCACGGCCCGCAGCACCGCGCTGCGCGAGCGCGGATTGGCCGCCATCTCAGCCGCCCCGGGCCGGAGCGCCCGACCGACCAACCGGTAACGCAGCGGCGGCACAGCGCGCGGCGGCCGCCGGCGATTGCCCGGTGGCGGACGGGCGACAGCGGCGAACGCCCGCTTCACGCACCGGTCTTCGAGCGAATGAAAGCTGATCACCACCAGCCGGCCGCCGGCCGCGAGTTTCCCCAACGCCTTGTTCAATGCCTCGTCCAATTGCCGTAGTTCGTCGTTGACCACGATCCGCAGCGCCTGAAAGGTTCGGGTCGCCGGATGCTTGCCGGGCTGGCGCGAGACGCCGCAGGCCACCACCAGGTCGGCCAACTGCCGGGTCGTCGTCAGCGGCGCGCCGGCCCGCCGTTGCACGATCGCCCGCGCGATGCGTCGCGCCAGGCGTTCCTCACCGTAATCCTTGAGGACCCGAGCGATCTCCCGCTCGTCCGCCGTCCGCAACCACTCGGCGGCACTCGGCCCGGAATCCGGATCCATGCGCAGGTCGAGCGGGCCGTCACGCATGAAGCTGAAGCCACGCTCGGGGTCATCGAGTTGCGGCGACGAGACGCCGAGGTCGAACAGGGCGCCGTCGATCTCGTTCCAGCCGGCCAGGGCCAGCGCCTCGTCGAGGGCCGCAAACGGCAAGCGACAAAACCGGAAGCGCGGATCGCCGCCGTGGCGTGCCGCCGCCTTCGCCGCTGCCGGATCACGATCGATCGCCAACAATCGGCCCTCCGTTCCCAATTGCCGTAAAAGCGCCGCGCTATGGCCGCCGCGGCCATAGGTCGCATCGAGATAGCGCCCGTCCGGGCGCACCGCGAGCGCCGCCAGCGCTTCATCCAGCAGCACCGGCAAATGCGCGGCGGGCGCAGTTGCGTCCCGCCGCGAGGCGCCCGCCGTCACAATCGCAACCGTGAAATCGCCTCCGTCGCCCGCGCCCGGATCAGTTCGGCATCGCGCGCGACCTTGGCGGCGATCACTTCGGCATTCCAAATTTCAAACCGGCTCACCATGCCCATCATCACGACCTTGCCCTCCAGAGCGCAGCGCTGGCGCATCGACAGCGGCAACAGAACGCGCCCGGCCGCATCCAGCGCGGTCATTTCGGCGCAACCCACCAGACGGCGCTTCAAAGCATCCTCGGCCTCGTCGATGCCGCGCAACCGGCCGAGTTCGTCGCGGATCCGTTCCCACTCGGGCAACGGGTACAGCCAAAGACAACCTTCGTCGGCGGCGCTGTAGGTAAACACCAGGCGATCGCCGTCGTGCTCGGCGATCTGGGCGCGAAACCGCGCCGGGACCGCCAGCCGGCCCTTGCTGTCGAGATTGATCGTCGATTCGCCCTGGAACACAGATCGCCCCGTTCTCCCACAATTTTGCACTTTTTACCACTCAGAACAAGAAGATAGACCTTCCCGCCCCCGCTGTCAAGCACCGGGGCGGAAAAGTTCACGGGAGATCAGGGGTGTCTGGCGTCATTCCCGCGCCTGGACCATTCCCAGATAGTTACGGTGGCACGGTGGCCCAGGTCGTTGGATTTTGGGTTACGATGGGGCCCTATGGGTTGCATGGGACGATTATCCCAGCGCTGCCATCCACGCTGTCCTGGACCGGCAGGTCCGATTCCCGATCGCAAGACACCGGATTTCGATGAACCAAGAACCCCAGACCGACGACACACGCGACGCCGCCGAAGCGCTGGTCAAGGACATCGCCCGGATGCTGCTCGAGATCGGCCGCCAGACCGGTGTTACGGTCAAGCGCATGCGCCAGCTTTTCGGCCACACGCAAATCAAGGCCCTCGACGAAGAGGGCCTCAATCGCTTCGAGATCATGGCCGTCGCCGGCTTCAGCCGGCGCGCCATCCGGCTGATGCTGGCCGAGGACCACCGCCATGACCGCACCGACCTGCTCGCCCGGTTTATGGATTTCTGGGCCGCCGACCCGCTGTATCCGGACGAACTGCCGGTCAAGGGCGAGACCTTTCCATCGTTCCAGCATCTGCACGACCAGTACGGCAGCGATTTCACCGCCCCCGGGTTGCTGAAAGTGCTCGAACGGCGCGGCCTGGTCGAGGTCCGTGACGGGCAAGTTCGCGCCGTGCAGCGCCGGGTGTTCGCCGAGAGCGCACCGGAAATCATCGACGAATCGCGGCGTACGCTGATCTCGCTGCTGGCCACCGCGATCCGCAATATCCGGGGTGAAACCCCGCGCTTTTTGCAACGCCGCTTGCACAGCCGCCGCTTCCCGCCGGCCAGGCTGCCCGAAGTCCGGGCCGCGGTGCGCGATAAGGTCGAGGCCTTTATTGTCGAACTGATCGAATTCATGAACAGTTACGAAGATTTCTCGGTGACCGGTGTCGCGGAAGGCAGTGCAGCCGAGGTCGAGGCCGGGCTGGGGCTGCACTGGTTCGAGATCGAAAATCCGCAGGATCTGATCGGCGATTACCCCGGCCACCGGGTCACCGAACAAGGCGAGATCATCGATGTCAGTCACGAGGAACGCGCCAAAGCTATCATTCGTTCTGGGAAAAAGTCCCAGAACACGACCGATCCCGGTTCCGACTAGGCAAGCACCATGTTCCGCAAACTCGCTCTGACCCTGACCCTCGCGCTGCTCTGGACCGCCGAAGCGTTGGCAGTCGTGGAATCAGGCGTCGGCGCCCCCGAATCGTTCGGCGACTGGCTCGCCGGGCTGTTCAGTTGGTGGCCGTTCTGAGCCGTACCGCTTCTTTTTCCGGGAAGCGACCCCCTTCCCCCGCCCCGCGGGGGAAGGTGCGTCCGGTTGGGCAAAAAGCGAGATCCCGGCTCATGGCTGCGCCATCCGCAATGCCGATGGCGATCAGCCGCCGTGCTTGCCGGGGCTCCATTCGGGATCGAGCACGGCGCGCGCCTTGGCCAACGGCGCCGCTTCGAGGTCGGTAGCCAGCGAATCGTTCCAGCGATTCAGAAAGCCGTAAAGACAGATCGCGGCGAGCATCTCGACGATCTGCTCGGCGCTCCAGTGTTGCTTCAGCCGGGCCATCAACTCGGCATTGACGGCGTTCGGTACGCTGCCGGCGGCGAGCGCGAAATCGAGCGCAGCGCGTTCGGCCTCGCTGTACAGCGGGCTGTCGCGATACGACCACAGCGCTTCGAGCTTGGCCGGCTCGATGCCCGCCAGCTCGGCGGCGATCAGCGAATGGGCCTGGCAATAACGGCAGCCGGCGGCGGTGCTCGCGAAGTGGGCGAGCAGGCGCTTGAAACCGCCCGGCACGCTGCCTTGCGGGTCCATCACGGCCTGGGTCAGGACGCCGAAACCCTTGACGATCGCCGGGCGCCGCTGCATCGTCAACAGACTGTTCGGAACGAAACCCAAAATGCGTTCGAAGACGGCGAAGTCCTCGGCCAATTCCGGCGTCGTCATCGCCGGCAGCGGTTCGATCCAGCTCATGCCGCCGCCTCGGCGAGGGCCAAGCGCGGCCCGTGGCACAGCGCTTCGCGCGTCGCCGCGACGAGCAACTCGACCTCGGCGTCGTTGATTGCGAAATGCGGCGTGAAGCGCAGCGAGTTTTCGCCGCCGTGGATGACGTTGAGGCCGTGTTGGCGCAGGTATTCCTCGATGCTGTTCCGGCCGTAACTCTTGTACACGCGGCTGTCGAGTTCGAGGCTGAACAGCAATCCGGTGCCCTGGACGCGGACGATCGCTGCGCCGAGTTCGCCGCGCAGCGCCTCGAAACGCTGGACCAACTCGGCACCGCGCTCGCGGATGTTGGCGCGCAGTTCGGGCGTCAGGCTGTCGAGTACCGCGACCGCCACTTCGAGAGCGCGCGGATTGGTGGTCATCGTGTTGCCGTACACGCCCTTGCGGTACAACGCCGCGGCGCGCTCGGTCAGGGCCAGCACCGAGAGCGGGAACTGCCCGGCGTTCAAGGCTTTGGAATAGGTTTCCATATCCGGCGGCGGCAGCGCCTCGAAGCCGGGGTAATCGGTGATCGACAACACGCCGTGGGCACGCAACCCGGCCTGGATGCTGTCGACCAGCAGCAAGGTGCCGTGTTCCTGCGTCAATTGCCGCGCCAGGGCATAAAACTCCGGCGTGATGCCGGCGCCGGGATTGCCTTCGCCCATCACCGGTTCGATGAACAGCGCTTCGATGAAGATGCGGTTATGGCGGCAGAAATCGAAAATCTGCTGTAATTGCGTCGTGCTGTTCGGTTCGACGGTCAACAGATCGTCGCGGTCGCGGAAACTGGCGAGATAACGGGCATAGACTTTATGGCTCGAATCGGAATAGCGCGCCGGGCGGTCGGTACGGCCGTGAAAACCGCCGCGCAAACCGAGCCGGCGGATGGGGTGGCCGCGCGCCGGGCCGTCGGGGTCGGTTTGGATCCGGGCGTTGATATCGGCGATGCGGGCCGCCACGCTCACCGCTTCGGAACCGGAATTGACGCACACAAAACGCGCGTACGGGCATCCCCCCGAGCGCTGCCGGCCGATTTCGCGACGCAACGCGGCAGCGAACCGCATCTGGCTGAGATGCGGCGTCATCACGTTGGCCATCGCATAGGGCTTGGACAGCGCGGCGAGCACCGCAGGCGGCGCGTGACCCAGGCCGAGCATGCCGTAACCACCGGCGTCGTATAACACCGCCCCTTTGCTGGTGACGATCCACGGGCCGCGCGCGGCGAGCGCGACGTAAGGATTGACCGCATCCTCAGGATAGAAGTTGAGATAATCGTGCTGGACGCGCGCGATCTGCTCGCGTTCGCCGAGCGCGGCGATCTCGGGGTCGTCGGCGGCGAGTTCCTGGTAGGCCTCATGGGCCGCGGTGACTGCATCGGCAAGCAGCGGATCGGCAGTCAAAAACGGTTTGAGCCTGGCGTCATCCAGACCCGGCGTTTCGATTTCGCCGCCGGAACGGCGCAGCACTTGCAGTTGTTTGAATAAATCCATGGGCAATCACATTCAGCTATGGCATTCGGCTATGGCATTCGGCAATGGCATTCAGCACGGGAATGACGGGCTGGAGTCCGGCCCGTGAAGGGTTGCCAGCCTATCATGGCCGCCGGCGCGCAGCAAAGCGGCGGGTGCTTCCCGGCCTGCGGTGTGCTGTGCCAACGCCCAGGCGACATGCTCGCGCACCAGTTCGGACGACTGCGCCAAGCGGCTCTCGAGCGCCCGGCACACGTCATTGCCGTGCCGGGCATTGCCGAGCGCCACGGCAATATTTCGCAACCACCGCTGATGACCCAGACGGCGGATCGCGCTGCCTTCTGTGCGCGCCGCGAATGTCGCTTCGTCCCAAGCAAATAGGTCGATGAGTGCCGGCGCGTCGAGTCCGTGGCGCGGCAAAAAATCGGCCTCCGCCGTGTGCCGCGCAAAGCGGTTCCACGGGCACACCGCCTGGCAATCGTCGCAACCGTAAATCCGGTTGCCGATCTGGGCGCGGAATTCCAAAGGAATCGCCCCGGGCAATTCGATCGTCAGGTACGAGATGCAGCGCCGGGCGTCGAGCACGTAAGGCGCGACGATCGCCTGCGTCGGACAGACGTCGAGACAACGGCGGCAGGTGCCGCAATGGTCGGTTGCCGGCACGTCCACCGGGAGCGGCAAGTCGGTGTAGATCTCACCGAGAAAGAACCAGCTTCCGGCCTGCCGGTTGAGCAGATTGGTGTGTTTGCCGATCCAGCCGAGGCCGGCTTTCGCCGCCAGCGGTTTTTCGAGCACCGGGGCGCTGTCGGTGAACACCCGATAGCGATGCGGCACGGCGTCGGCGATCTGCTCGGCCAAGCGCTGGAGACGCCGGCGCAGCACCTTGTGATAATCGCGGCCGAGCGCATAGCGCGAAACCGTTCCCCGGCGATCGTCGGCCAACACCGCGGCGAGCGGCGCCGCCGGTGGCAGGTAATCGAGGCGGGCGCTGATCACCCGGCGCACGCCGGGGATCAAGCGCGCCGGCCGGCTGCGCTTTACGCCGTGTCGCGCCATATACTCCATCTCGCCGTGATAGCCGGCTTGCAACCACTCGGTCAGGCGTTGCTCGGCCACCCCCAGATCGACGTCGCTGACCCCGATCTGCTGAAAACCGAGGGCCGCGCTCCACGCCCGGATCTGGCTTTTCAGCGCCGTAAAATCAGGCGAGTGCCGCTTATAATCGGTGACATGCATCGCATGGGATTATATCGGGCCGCCGACGTGCGCCGGATCGACGCCCGGCTGATCGCCGCGGCCGGCGGCGACGGCTACCGCATCATGCAGCGCGCCGGTCAGGCCGCGTGGAAATGTCTAAACGAACACTGGCCCGATACCCGCCGGCTTTTGGTTTTGACCGGCGCCGGCAACAACGGCGGCGACGGTTGGGTGCTGGCCCGCCTGGCGCGCGGCGCCGGGCTTGAAGTCAACGTCTTGGCGCTACGCGATCCAGGCGCCCTCGGCGGCGACGCCGCCGCCGCGGCCCGCGATTACCTCGCCGCCGGCGGCGCCTGGGCGCCGTTCGCCGCGCCGACCGCGGATCGTTTCACCACCGATTCCGAACCGCAGCTCATCGCCGATGCACTCCTTGGCACGGGTCTGGACGCCGCGCCGCGCGACGCCTACGCTGCGGCCATCGAGTGGGCCGGCCGGCAAGCAGCGCCGCGGCTCGCCCTCGATGTGCCGTCCGGGCTCGATGCCGACCGGGGCAGCACACCCGGCGTGGCGTTGCGTGCCGATCTCACCGTCACCTTCGTGGCCGCCAAAACCGGCCTGTACACCGGTCGCGGCCCGGATCTGTGCGGCCGTATCGTGGTCGCCCCGCTCGACGCCGATCCAGCGCACCGCACCGGGATCGCACCCGTTGCCGAGCTGTTGACCGGAGATGCCGAACTGCCACCGCGCCCGCCAACCACCCACAAAGGACAATGCGGCCATCTGTTGATCGCCGGCGGCCGGCCCGGCATGCTCGGCGCCGCGTTGCTCGCCGGGCGCGGCGCCCTGCGCGGCGGGGCCGGTCTGGTCACCGTGCTGACCCACCGCCGGCACGCCGCCTGGATTGCACTGCACCGCCCTGAATTGATGACGGCAAGCTGGCCCCCCGGCTGGCGGCGGGCCGGTCGCGGCGTCATCGAGCGGGCGACCGTGATCGCACTCGGTCCGGGACTGGGGCAGAGCCGCTGGTCGAAGTCGTTGTTTCGCCGGCTGGCCGCCGATGCGCGGCCGGTCGTCATGGACGCTGACAGTCTGAACCTGCTGGCCGGCAAAGGCCGGACGACCGGCGCCGGCCCGCCCGGCGCGCCGCGCCTTTTGACGCCGCACCCCGGAGAAGCGGCGCGCCTGCTCGGCACCATCAGTGCGGCGATCGAAAACGACCGGCCAGCCGCTGCCCGGGCGATCGCCCAGCAATACCAGGCGGTGACGATACTCAAAGGCGCCGGCAGCTTGATCGCCGAGCCGTCCGGTCGGCTGGCGGTGATCGGCCACGGCACTCCGGCGATGGCCGGCGCCGGTATGGGTGACGTGCTGACCGGATTGGCCGGTGCCTTGCTGGCCCAGGGACTCGATCCGTGGCATGCCGCCTGTACCGCCGCCCTGGCCCACGCCCGGGCCGGCGAAGTCGCCGCCGCCGGGCGCGACCGCGGCCTTTTGGCCGGCGAGCTGGCCGACGCGCTGCCGGCGATTCTGGCCGGCGGTACGGCCGCGATATAAACGCCGGTCTCGACACCGATGTCCGCCCGCCAACCGGCCGCCGCAACCTATCGCGCGACACTGGATGAACCGGCGATGATCCGGCTCGCCGGGCAACTCGCCGCCCAGCTCGCCGGTCACCCTGCCATGATCGAATTACAGGGCGATCTCGGCAGCGGCAAAACGACCTTCGCCCGCGCCCTGATCCACGCCCTCGGCGGTCCCGAACGCATCCCGAGCCCGACGTACGCCTTGCTCGAATGCTACCCGCTGGCCGCCGGCCAGGCGGTCCACCTGGATCTATACCGGATTCAAAACCCCGCCGAAATCGACGAACTCGGGCTCGACGAACTCCTCGCCGCCGCGCCGACCGTGCTGCTCGTCGAATGGCCGGAACACGGCGCCGGCCTCCTGCCGCCCGCCGACCTGCGCCTTCATCTGACCGGCGGCAACCGAAACCGCACCCTCGAAATCACCGCCCACAGCTCCGCCGGCCGCCGCTGGCTGTGCCGGCTGGCCGGCGACCCGGTTGCGGTATAGTCACCCCATGCGCCGTCTTGGATTTATCTTCGGATTTCTGCTGATCGCCACACTGGCCACCTACGCCGTGCTGCACACCACCGGCTGGTTCCAGCCCGGTCGCCAGCCCGTCTCCCCGGACTCGTCTCCGCAGCCGGAACGACAAATCGCACCACCGGTGCCGGCCGAAAATGTGATGGCGCCACTGGCAACCCAAGCCACAACGTCCACACCACCACCGGCGGCCAGCACCGGCCAGCCGCCCGTCACGGCCGCGACACCAAACGAAGCGCCGCCCACTCTACCGCAACAACCGGAGAGGGTCGAGTTCACTGCAAAACCCCGCGAACCACCCCGCGCAGCGCCTGTCACGCCCGGCGAAGCGGAGCAGCAGCCCACCGCGCCGGCGCTGGACACGGCCGCGACCGCCGGCGCCGCATCCTCCGACTTGACAGAATCGATCGAACCGCAATGGCAGCCCTTCTGGGGTCCGTTCAACAACGCCACCTCGGCCGCGCGTTTCGCCGCCGAACTGCAACAAAGAACCGGAATCGACATCCGCCCCCTCGAAACCCGCCCCGGACGCTTTATGGCCGCCTTCGCCTATCGCGACGAACAAGAACGCCAGGCCAACCGCGCGGCAATAGAAGAAGGCGCCGGACTCAAGATCGAGTTACGGCAATATTGATCGCCCTTCCCGACAACCGCGCGGAGAGACCCCGATGATCCACGACAGCATTACCGGCACGATCGGCGAAACGCCAATTGTCCGGATCAACCGCTTGGCGCCGCCGGGCATCGAGATGTACGTCAAGCTCGAAGCGTTCAATCCGATGTCGTCGGTCAAAGACCGGCTGGCGCTGGCCATCGTCCAGGACGCCGAGCGGCGCGGCGAACTCAAGCCCGGACAGACCGTGATCGAGGCCACCTCGGGCAATACCGGCATTGCGCTGGCGATGGTCTGCGCGGCACGCGGCTACCCCTTCGTCGCGGTGATGACCGAAACCTTTTCGATCGAACGGCGCAAGCTGATGCGCGCCCTCGGTGCCCGGTTGATTCTGACCCCGGCCGCCGAGCGCGGTTCGGGCATGGTGCGCATCGCCGCGCAACTGGCAGATAAAAACGGTTGGTTTTTGGCCCGCCAATTCGAAAATCCCGCCAACCCCGCTTGGCACCGGCAGACGACCGGCCCGGAAATCCTCCGCGATTTCGCCGGCCGTAGGCTCGATTATTTCGTCTCCGGCTACGGCACCGGCGGCACACTGACCGGCGCCGGGCAGGTGCTCAAAGCGGCGCGCCCCGGCATCCGGATCGTCGCCACCGAACCGGAAGGGGCGGCGCTGCTGGCGGGCAAAGCATGGCAGCCGCATAAGATCCAGGGCTGGACGCCCGATTTCATTCCCGAAGTACTCGATCGCACCGTCTACGACGAGGTGATTCCGGTGAGCGACGAGGAGGCGGTGACGACGGCCCGCCAGCTCGCCGCCCGCGAAGGCATTTTCTGCGGCATTTCGTCCGGCGGCACCTTCGCCGCCGCCTTCAAGGTCGCGGCCCAGGCCGAACCGGGCAGCGCCATCCTGGCGATGCTGCCCGACACCGGCGAGCGTTATCTTTCCACCGTCCTGTTCGAGGGCATACCGGAAGGCTCCGACGAGGACCTGCTCGCCGGCCTGCCCTGACAGGTTGTTGAAAAACGCCATCCTGGCGTTTTTCAACGTCGCTTGCGAAAGGCGCGACTTTCGCTGCGCTCCCGAAATCAGCCGCTAAGGAGCGCCTGATTTCGCCGGGCCATCCGTGGCCCGGATTAGCAGGCTGTTTTTCAACAGCCTGCTAATCTATCGAGGGTCTGAAGCAGTCCATCGGGGACTGCTCAGACCACGCAAAGTCCGGCACCGGCCCGGGCTTTGCTTGCCTGCCGGCAGGCGGAAACGCTGGCTTCATCAGCTTCCCTATCGATCAGCACGGCACTTGATGAAATCATTGTTTTCACGATACAATTTTTGACATTTGTCATCTGAACAGCGGGATCGCGCCCTGCTATCCTGCGCCGCATTGTTGATCGTCCCGGGCGCATTCGTCACGGGTAATCGGGGGAGGGGGTGCTCCTTCATTCATTTGCATGGCTGCTCCATTACGGCTGTCCGCGCGCCGAACTGCGAGGTCTCGGCGGCGGCATATCAACGCCGTAGAACCACAATAAACATTGCAGAGGCTGTCGATGTCAACTCCGATTTCCGCCGCGCGCCGCGCCTTTCGTCGTGATCTTTCCCCTATCCTGCCGGTACCGCTGCTGCTGGCCGCGGCGCTGCTCGCCGCCGGGCCGGCGAGCGCGGCGTTCACCGTCGAGCCGCTGACCTGGAACATCATCGGCCTGGACAGCAACCGGCCGGCGGATGGGCCGCGGGATTTCCCGGTCGGCGCCCGGGTCTGCACCGATGCCGATAGCGCCGGCCCAGTGCAGGTCGATCTGCTCTGGGACTCGTTCAATGCCAATATCGATCTGCGTCCTGGCTCGCTCGGTTCGTTGACGTTTCCCGCCATGTTGGGCGGCGAATGTGTCGATGCCTATTTCGAAGTCGAAGTGAATCCGAGCGCGGTGTCGTTCGGCAGCACACGGCGCTACCGGATCGTCGCCGACGACGGCGTCACCATGGGCATGTCGCCGGAGCCGCGCGAGCTGTTTGTCGAGTTTCTGATTTCGCAAAACCGCAACTTCACCTCGACCGTCCGCTTCGGCACTAACGCCGGCAACCTGGCGGTGGTGCCGCCCGGCGGAGCGATGAACCTGGTCGTTGGCGAAACCTATTTCATCGAACTGACCGGCGGCACCGCGATCCAGGGCTACGAACAGTTCGAGGAATTTCTGACGCTGTCCAATACGATTTTCCGCATCCTGTCGGTGAACACCGATTACGCCGCCAACTCATCGCCGTTTGTCGCCAATCCCAACGATCGCCTTTACGCCGACGCTTGCTTATGGGACAACGATCCGAACAGCCCCAATTACCGCTCGTGCTCGAGCACCGGCAAGACCGGCGGCCAGCCGGTGATCACCACGTATCAGATATTTATCGAAAGCGGCGGTGGCACCCAGACTTCGCTGAACAGTCTGCTCTACGATTTTTCCGGTTCGAGCTTTCACTACAACTCCGATTTCAGCGCCGCGGCACGGATCGCCAATATCATCGATCCGGCGGCCGCGAGCATCGTCAAATCTTTCATCCCGGCGACCACCAACGTCGGTGGAATCTCGACCCTGCGCTTCACGCTGACCAACGCCAACGCCGGGGCAATCGACGGCGCGCAGTTTATCGACAATCTGCCGGCGGGTCTGGAAGTGGCGAATCCGCCGCAGGCCTCGACCAGCGGTTGCGGCACACCGACCTTCGCGCCCTTGGCGGGCGACACCGTTCTGACCTTTACCGATGGCACGATCGGCGGCAACAGCAGTTGCACCATCGCGGTGAACGTCACCGCGACGGCCACCGGGGTCTTCAACAACATTTCCAACAACTTGTTTATCGGCACGGTCGATACCTTGAGCTTCGCCACGGCCACGTTAACGGTGAACAACGCGCCGCCGCCGCCGGCCTGTACGCCGGGGATCGAACTGGCGCGCTGGACGATGGCCCCGGCGCAAGGCACCGCGGTGCCTCCGCTCTTTTTCAGCAAGTCTTCGCAAGTCGGCACGGCGACCGCCGCGTTTAACGCGACCGCCGGGATGACCAACACGATCAATACCGCCTCCGGCAACCCGGTCAACGCCTGGTCCGGAACCGGCTGGCCTGTGGCAACCGTACCGGCCACGGCCGGGCCGGGCCCCAATGACGCTTCCTATTTCGAGTTCCAACTCGATACCAGCGCTTTTACCGGCGGGCCGGTGCAGATTGCTCTGCAAGTCAACCCGTCGCCCACCGGCACCTGGGCCTCGCCCAGCAATATCACGGCCAACGTGCATGCCCGCGCCGACGGCGGTCCATTCAGCACCATCATCAATGCGAACGGCATTACCCGCGATACTTGGAACCCGCTCTCCGGCAGCGTCACGCCCGGTGCGTCAACGACGACCTTCCGGATCAACGCTTCCGGCCGCAGCAACGGCAATCCCGAGGCACCGCTGTTGATCGACAATATCGTTTTCACCGGTTGCGGTGTGCCCGATCCGGCGACGCTGAACAAGGCGTTTGCGCCGAACCCGATCGCCGCCGGCGGCACCTCGACGCTGACTTTCACGCTGAGCAACAGCAATGCGATTGCCCTGACCGGCGCGACCTTTACCGACGATCTGCCGGCCGGCATGACGGTGGCCGCGGTGCCGGCCGCCGCCAGCACCTGCGGCGGCACATGGGCGCCGGCCGCCGGCGCTACGACGTTGAGTTTCTCCGGCGGTACGATTCCGGCCACCGGCAGTTGCACGCTGGCGGTTGACGTCACTTCGTCGGTCCCCGGCCCGAGTACCAACATCAGCGGCTTTATTTCGACCACCGAGTCCGGCCTCAACAGCGGCCCCGGCGGTTCGGCCACGGCGACCTTGACCGTGGTGATACCTCCGGTCATCGATAAACTGTTTGCGCCCAATCCGATTCTGGCCAGCCAGGTTTCGACGCTGACGTTCAGCATCACCAACCCGAACCAGAACACGCCGATCGGCGGCGTGGCATTCAGCGACGCGTTGCCCAATCTGCCTGGGGTAATGATGGTCGCCAATCCGGCAAATGCAACGGCTTCGGCGGAATGTGGTTTCCCGCTGTTCGCGCCGTTGCCCGGCGACACGTTCCTCAGCTTTTCTGGCGGCACCATCCTCGGCGGCGAGACGTGCACCGTCTCGGTGGACGTCACCGTGCCGGTGGACGACGATTATCCGAACACCAGCGGCAATGTCTCGCACCTGGTCAACGGCGTGCCGGCGAGCGGCAACACGGCTGCGGACACGCTGACCGCAGTACCGCCGGCCCCGGCCATCGGCCTGCTCAAGCAAGTGGGACCGACCGCCGCCGGCAACTGGTTCCCGTATCTCGCCGTCGCCGAAAGCGACCCGGTGTTTTATCTGCTGACCATCGAAAACTTAGGCGACGTCGCTTTAAGCCCGATTACGGTATCCGATCCGCTGGTCGATACTTCCGGCTGCGTCTGGCCCGACCCGCTGCCGGTCGCCGATATCAACGACGACGACCACATCGCGACCTGTGTGATCGGCGCGGTGACCGCCACCGCCGGCGAAACGCCGAATACCGCGACAGCGACGGGCGAGTTCGGTGGGACCATGGTCAGCGATCAGAACAGCGCAATCTTCGCCACCACCGGCCTGACGCTGGTCAAAGCTGCGAACCCGATGATGTTCACCGCAGCGGGCGAAATCATCAACTACACCTTCACCGTCACCAACTCGGGAGCAGCGATCCTCAGCAGCCCGCTTCAGATCAACGACCCGCAGATCGTTGACGCCGCCTGCCCGCCGTTGAACACGATCGGCAACAATGACAACTTCTTCGATCCGGGCGAACAAGTCGTCTGCACCGGCAGCCATACGATCACCGCCGGTGACGTCGGTAATGGCTTTTTCACCAACACCGCAACCGCCAGCACGCCTGAAACCACTTCGCCACCCGACAGCGCTACAGTCACGCTCGCCGGCGCGGCGTTGACCATCGTCAAGACGCAGACCAGCGGCCCGAACCCGGCAACCGTGGCGGGCAATGTGTTGGGCTACACCATCGTCGTGACCAATACCGGCAATATCAATCAGACCGGAGTCGCCGTCAGCGATACGCTGCCCGACGGCAGTGCCGGAGTTTTGACCGGCCCGGCCGAATCGATGACCACCGACAGCATCCTGGAGGTCGGCGAAACCTGGACCTATACGATCAACTATACCGTGACGCAGGCCGATCTCGATAACGGTGCGGCACTGGTCAACAGCACCAGCGTGACGACCAACCAGGTGCCCGGCCCGACCACCGATACGGCGACCACGCCGGTCAACCAGAACCCGGACCTGACCACCGCCAAGGCCCTGACCGGCAATGCCGACGAAGATGCCAGCGGCACGGTCAGCGTCGGCGATACCTTGACCTTTACGATCACCGTCACCAACACCGGCAACGTCACGCTGACCAACGTCACGGTCAGCGATCCGCAACTGACACCGAACGCAACCAGTTGCCCCAGCGTCGCGCCGGCGGCCACCTGTGTCCTGACCGGCATCTACGTCGTCCAGCAAACCGACGCCGATAACGGCCAATTCGTCAACACCGGCACCGGCGATTCGGATCAAACCCCGCCCGTGCCCGATACGGTCACCACGCCGGTCGATCAGACGGAGAACCCGGTGCTCGGTCTGGCCAAAACGGTGACCGCTATCACGATGATCGATAGCAATACGTTCGCCGTCACGTTCCGTCTGACCGTGGAAAATCTCGGCGACGTCGCGCTCTCGAATGTGCAGATCAGCGACGATCTGGCCCTGACGTTCCCGCTGCCGTCGATCTTTACGGTCCTCGCTGTGAGCAGCCCGACGCTCACCGTCAACCCGGCATTCGACGGCCTCGCTGACCTGAACCTGCTCGCCGGGAGCGATATCCTGGCGCTGGGAGCGGTAGCGACCGTGGACCTGATGCTGGAGGTGGAACTGAACGGCGCGAGCGGGCCGTTCGCGAACAGCGCCACAGCCGGCGGTCAAAGCCCGCTCGGCACCATCGTGACGGACGACTCGCAGGACGGCCTCGATCCTGACCCCGACGGCAACGGAGACCCGCTCGAGGACACCCCGACACCGATCCAAATCGTCGCGCCTTTGCCGCCGGTGGCCGTTCCAGCGCTCGATCGCTACGGGCTGCTGGTGCTGCTCTTCGGGCTCAGTCTGAGCGCCCTGTGGTACCGGCGCGAACGCCGCTAACAGGTTGTTGAAAAACGCCATCCTGGCGTTTTTCAACGGCGCTTGTGAAAGGCGCGACTTGCGCTGCGCTCCCGAAATCAGCCACTGAGCAGCGCCTGATTTCGCCGGGCCATCCGTGGCCCGGATTAGCAGGCTGTTTTTCAACAGCCTGCTAACGCTGTTGACCGTTGCCCGAAGCCTTCATCCAGGATCTCATTCACCCGACGCGAAGCGCCAGCTTGGCCGCTAAGACCGAGCTGACTCGACGATTCTCAGACCTTCCCCTTTTGCGTCACGCGCCCGCCGCTTTCTCGGAATTTTTTCGTCGCTTGCATTGATCGCCGATCCGGTGTACGCTCGGCGCGCCGTGCCGCGCGACCTGTCCCTCTAGGGAAGGTCTGAATAAGCCCATCCTGGACTTATCAGACCACGCAAAGTCCGGCACATGTCCGGACTTTGCTTTGCTCTGACTTAACAGGCTGTTGAAAAACAGCCTGTTAAGGCGGAACAGGGATGTTCCGCACGCGGATCAAGCGCGTCAGTGCTTGATCCGGCGAGAGCGAGTCCGGGCATGTACCGGACTCGCGACTTGAAAAAGGGCAGGAGAGCCCTTTTTCAACAACCTGTTAATCAGAGTTTCCCTAGCAGGCCGTTTTTCAACAACCTGCCAGGGTCGTGGAGTGCGGTTGCGCAAAGGAATATCGCCGGCTGACCTGAGCGGAAACCGGCAACCAATAAGCCATGGAGGCTACCTTTCATCCTCAACAGCAAGGGGAGTTGCTCAATATGAAATCAGGATCGATCTTTGTTTTCTCTTTGGTAATCAGCGCCGCCGCCGTCGCCCAACCGGCCAATCAAGCGCGTTTCGTCGATGTGATCGTCGCCTTGAACGTCGATGCGACGCGCGCGCCGCGGGCCGTCAACCAGATGATGGCGAACCAGGTCGCGGCCGAGCACGGCGTGCAGAACGTTCGCACTTACGGCACGGTGTTCGCCGGTTTCGCCGGCCGCCTGCCGGAAGCGGCATTGAACGCCCTGCAACACGACCCGATGATCGCCGCAATCAGCTTCGACGGCACCATGCACGCCTCGATGGGCAAGCCCGGTGGTGGTGGTGGTGGCGGCGGCGGTGGTGGTGAAACCGTCCCTTGGGGCGTCGCCCGGATCGGCGCCGCGGCCAATCCCAACGACGGCGCCGGTATTCACGTTTACATCATCGATACCGGTATCGACTCCGATCACCGCGACCTCGCGGCGCATATCGGCAACGGTTTCGCAGCAGTCACCTGCCGCGGCCGCACCTGCCTGCAACCGTGGGACGACGACAACGGCCACGGCACGCACGTCTCCGGCAGCGCCGGGGCGATCGACAACGACGTCGATGTGATCGGCGTCGCGCCGGGCGTCACTCTGCACGCCATCAAAGTGCTGAGCAAAAGCGGTTCGGGTTCGACTTCCGGCATCATCCAGGGCATCGACTGGATGGCAGCCGAAGTCCAGGCCCGCGGCCAGCCGGCCGCCGCGAACATGAGCCTCGGTGGCTCGGGTTCGAAAACTGGCACTTGCACCAGCAACGGTTTTACCGGCAGCGATAACTTCCACCGCGCCATCTGCAACGCCAAAAACATCGGCGTCGTGTTCGCCGTCGCCGCCGGCAACGAAGGGGCCGACGCTCAGGGCAGCACTCCGGCGGCTTACGACGACGCGGTGATCACGGTCAGCGCCACCGATAGTTCGGACAACTGGCCAACCTGGTCCAACTGGGGCGACAACAGCGCGGCGTGGACCGCCAATCCGTCGGCGCCGGTTGCCATCGCCGCGCCCGGGGTCAGCGTCTTGTCCACCTGGAACAACGGTGCGACGAACACGATCAGCGGCACGTCAATGGCCACGCCGCACGTCGCCGGCGCCATCGCCCTGTTCCTCGCTTCGAATCCGCAGCAGAACAACGGCAACGCCTTCGTCAACGCCCGCAACACGCTGCTCGGCGTCGCCGAAAGCACCGCCGGATTCAGCAACACCAGCGGCCATCCGCACAGCGAGGATTTCCTCCACGCCGGCAATCTGTAACGGGCTGCGGCTCAACAACGATCCCGGCTCCAGCCGGGATCGTTTTCGGCCCAAATCTCGACAGTCAGCGTTCCTTCAACGCCCGTGAAACTCAATCAACTCCCAGCCGCGATCGCCCGGCTTTCATCGACCGTAGCGGCCATCGCCGAGGTCGTCAAAAGCCCGGCTGCCAGAAGCGCGGTCCGGGGAATGTTTGTCAAGCGCGTCGTCTTCATCACATATCTCCTATTCAGCCAGCACAACCCGTAAACCCAGCCACCATGGCGGCGATACAGCCGTTCGAAGGCCTGCGCATCGCCGTCGCGCGCGGCCCGAATGTCCCGGGATTCGGTGGCCTCATCGCCCACCGCTCCTCCCGGAATGCGCTCCACGCTGACCGTCGCCGTGTTCACAACCCGTAGGATGCCATTGGAGCGCGAGGGGTTTACGCTGGTGGGCGGCAGCGCCGACGGAGCGCCTGAGCGCCGAGGAACGACCTGCGACAAAAAATGGCGGCCACCGGCCGCCATTTTTTTATTTCGGCTTGTTGATTCCGGCCAAAGGCCGAGGCGTCATCCTGAAACGAGCATTCGGTCGAGTCCGCCGTTTAACGGTGAAATCTCCCACCCAAGATCGTCACCACCGACATCCCGATGATCCGTACCTGCCTGAAACGCTGAAATACTGGCGATCTTCCTCTGCCACCCGGATGCGACCTTTCGGCATCAATATTGCAGTACCACCGGACGAACCCAACAGGAGAACGGCATGAGTCGCACCGGTCAAGGGTCGGCGGGCAATGTGATTGCGGCGCTGGCCAGTTTTTTCATTCCCGGCCTGGGCCAATTGCTGCAAGGGCGCTGGGTGCTGGCCGGTTTTATGTTCGTACTGGCCTGGGTGCTGTGGTTGATTCTGCTGGGCTGGATCGTTCACCTGTGGTCCATCATCGACGCCGCCCTGTTCGTCGCGCCGCGTGA
The DNA here is from genome assembly GCA_036832975.1 of Pseudomonadota bacterium. GTDB lineage: Bacteria > Pseudomonadota > Gammaproteobacteria > Xanthomonadales > Wenzhouxiangellaceae > DAITQM01. The sequence continues at coordinate 76,032 of DAITQM010000011.1, forward strand.
AAAAGGCTGGGGCTGAGGGACCGCGTCCCGTGGGCGGTGCACTGCCGCCCGGCCCTGTGCCGCTTGTGCCGGGGCGCGCCACACGGCACTCCACGCCCACTCGGGCACACCGCGGCTGCGCATGGCCGCGCCATAGTCTTGTTGACACGGTACGGCGGGTAACGATGTTCCGTCTTCTGACATCCAGGACTGCGAGCAATAGCAGTGTCTTCATGATACCGGCTTCCGCCGCCGCCGACGCTTTTCTGCTACAGTACGCGCGCCGGGCGGTCTGCCGCCCGGCCGTTACGCCGCTGGTGTCCCTGCCGTCTTTTCCAACGGCGGGATGAAACGGGAAGCCGGTGAAAATCCGGCACTGCCCCCGCAACGGTAAGCGAGGTCGCGTTCCATCATGCCACTGCATCGGGTGATGCGGGAAGGCGGAACGCCGGCCGGCTCGTGATTGGAACTCACGCGCCCGCTCCTCGCCAGTCCGGAGACCGGCCAACGGCATGTTGAGAACCGGGTTGCGGCGGGCGGCCGGCGGTCGTCACGCACCGCCGTTATTCCTACGCAGCCCCCTCGCGGGTGAGCGTAGGAGTAACCGACATGTTTGTTCCCGATACCTGTTCACGGCGCCGCGGCGTTTTGCCCCAGCTTGTTTTCCTGCTGTTCGTTTTCGCTTTGTCCGTGGTCGTTTGGGCTGCCCCGGCGGCGGCGCAGCCGGCGATGCCGCTCGATCCTTTGATCGTGACCACCGCGACGCGTACCGCGCAGTCGCTCGACCGGACACTGGCCGCCGCCGAGGTATTGACGCGCGACGATATCGAGCGCAGCCAGGCCAACGATCTTTCCGAACTGCTGCGCCTCGTCGCCGGCCTGGACGTGGTGCGGTCGGGACCGCGCGGCACGCAGACCAGCGTCTTTGTGCGCGGTGCCAATTCCAATCAGGTGCTGGTGCTGATCGACGGCATCCGCGCCGCCGAGGCATCCAGCGGCCTGTTCAATTTCGAGCACCTCCCGCTCAGCCAGATCGAGCGCATCGAAATCGTCCGTGGGCCGCGCGCCGCATGGTACGGCTCGGATGCGATCGGCGGCGTGATCCAGATCTTCACGCGCCGCGGCGGCGGTCTTGAGGCGCGCATCGGCGGTGGTAGTTTCGAAACGCGCGAAGGCGAACTGGCCGCCGGCGGCACAGCCGGCGCCTGGGACGGCCGGCTGGCCTTCGGCTGGATCAAAAGCGACGGTTTTTCGGCGCAGAACGAAAACGGCTTCAGCTTCGATCCCGACAATGACGGCTACCGCAACGCCAGCGTCAGCTTCGGCGGCGGGCGCGAACTGGGCCCTGGCCGGCTCGATTTCACCTTTCTGCACGCCGATGGCGCCACTGATTTCGATCAGGGCACGGCGGACTCGGTGAACGAGACCGCCGGCGTCACCTATCGCTTCACTCAGGGCGAACGCCTGGAACACACGGCCCGCTTCGGTAGCGCGCGCGTCAAACTGGACAACGACTTCGGCTTTTTCCAAACCGCGTTCAAAACGCTGCGCTTCGACGGTGGCTGGCAAAGCGTCTTCCACTGGCGTCCAGGGCTCACCGCGACCGGCGGCGTCGATGTCTATCGCGAAGAAGCCGAAAGCGCCGGCGAATTCGACCGCAGCCGGCGCAATATCGGCGTTTTCAGCGGTCTGGTCTGGAACGGCGAGCGGCACGAACTGACGGCCAGCGTGCGCGGCGACGACGACGAGTTGTTCGGCACCGAGGCCACTGGCCAGGTGACAGGCGGCCTTGAGATCGCCGAGGGTTTGTGGCTGGGTGGCGGTTACGGCCGCGCCTTCCGGGCGCCGAATTTAAACCAGTTATTCTCGCCCGGTTTCGGCGGCCAGTTCGCCGGCAATCCCGATCTGCAACCGGAGACCGCCGACGAGTTCGAAGCCGTACTCCGCTATCAGGTTGCCGGGCACCGTTTCGAAGCGCGCGGCTTTTTCAACCACTTCGACGATTTGATCGATTTTTCCGGGGTCGATTTCCAGGCGGTCAATATCAGCAAGGCCCGCGCCCGCGGACTGGAACTGGGCTGGCAATGGGAAAACGCCGCCTGGCAGATCGCCGCCAACGGCACGATCCAATCCGCCACCGACCGCAGCGCCCGCACCCCTTTGCTCCGCCGTCCCGACACCAAGACCGCGGTCACCGTCGATCGCCTGTTCCCCGGCGGCCACCAGCTCGGCCTCGAATTTTTCTACAACGGCAAACGGCCGGATTTCGGCGGCGTTCTGCTCAAAGACTACGCCCTGGTTAACCTGCGCGCCGCCTTCGCCATTACCCCCGAATGGCGGCTCGAAGCGCGTGCCGAAAATCTGTTCGACGACGAGTTCGAACCGGCGTTCGGCTTCAACGGCCAGGATTTGTCATGGTTCGTCCATCTGACCTGGCACGGAGGTTGAAATCGCCCGCGTCTGCCGGAATTCCGACGGGCCATTCCCGGCAGGCTCGTGACAACGGGCCTGCTCACTCGTCATTCCGAATGCCTACCCCACTCCCCTTGTCATTCCGAACGCGCCCGCCGACCCTCACTGATCATTCCGGATGCGGCAAAATTTATACAACTATTGGGTATACTCAACGGTGTGGTCATCGGAGCGATATCGATTCTGCTCGCCGTGACCGGCCTGTGGCTGATGGCCGGCGCGCTCGGCCGGCTGCGCCGCCGGCCGGTGCGGGGTGCATTGCGCATGATGACCGGCGGCACGTTGACCGCGCTCGCCGCCTTGCTGTGGCTCGCGGCGCTCAGCCTGCAAGGTTTTTATCGGCTGACCGGGGAGGCGCCGGTGGCGGAAATCCGCTTCACGCAGATCGGAGCGCAGCGTTATACCGCCACACTGACGACCGTCGGGGGGGGCGGCACCGCCTACGAACTGGCCGGCGACGAGTGGCAGCTCGACGCCCGCGTCTTGAAATGGCACGGCTACGCCCAAGTGCTCGGTTTCGACAACCGCTACCGCCTCGAACGTCTCGGCGGCCGCTATCGCGACCTCGCCGCCGAGCGCCACGCGCCGCGCACCGTCGTCGATCTGGCAGCCGACCCGCCGTTCGATTTGTGGGCCGTCATCGACCGCCACCCGCATTGGCTGCCGCTGGTCGATGCGGTTTACGGCAGCGCCGCGTATCTGCCGATGCGCGACGGGGCGCGGTATCTGATCTCGCTCGGCGCCAGTGGGCTGATCGCCCGTGAAGCTGAATGACGGCGATGCTCAAGTTATCCGGATTCCGTACCAGGGCGACGCTTTGGGGCTCGGTGTCGATCGTTGTCGCGCTCCTCGCGCTGGGGACCATGTGGTGGGCGAGCGGCGAGCCGCCGGCCTTCGATGTCAAAGCCAACGCCGCCTCGCGCGCCGAACGGCACAACCAGCGCCTGGTCACCGGTTATGTCACCACCGCGACGCTGATCCGCGTCGCCCGCACGCTGCTCGACAAACCCGGCGGTTACCTCAGCAACGACGTGATGCCGCCGTGGATTTTTCTCGACAACATCCCGAACTGGGAATTCGGGGCGCTGGTTCAGGTGCGCGACCTGACCCGCGCTTTGCGCAACGATTTCAGCCGCTCGCAGACCCAATCGCTGGAAAACTACTCTCTCGCCAAGGCTGATCCGCAATTTCATATAGACAATGCCTCGTGGATCCTGCCGCGCACCGAAAGCGAATACCGCAAGGGTCTCGCCGCGCTCGGCGACTATATTGACCAACTCGCCGATCCGGCACATCCCGAGGCCCAGTTCTACGCCCGTGCCGACAATCTGCGCGATTGGCTGGCCATCGTCGAAAAACGGCTCGGTGGCCTCGGCCAGCGTTTGTCGGCCAGCGTCGGCCAGGAGCGGATCAACACCGATCTGGCCGGTGATCGGCGAGCGCAGCAATCGACCGCGAGCGCGGCGCAGCAGGTGGTCAAAACGCCGTGGCTAGAAATCGACGATGTGTTTTACGAAGCGCGCGGCGCGACCTGGGCCCTGCTGCATTTTCTAAAAGCGATGGAAAGCGATCTGGCCGACGTGCTGGCCGACAAAAACGCCGAGATCAGCCTGCGGCAGATCATCCGCGAGTTGGAAGCGGCGCAGCGGCCGCTCGGCAGCCCGATCATCCTGAACGGCAAACCGTACGGCATGTTCGCCAACCATTCGCTGGTGATGGCCAACTATATCGCCCGCGCCAACGCCGCGCTGATCGATCTGCGCCGCCTACTCGCCGAGGGTTAAACGATGTCCAAACTGTTTTCCAATCGCATCCTTTTCGCTGTTTTCGCGGCGGTGATGTATTCGTTGTCCCAGTCGATGCCGGCGGCCGCTGAAACCGTCGTCTTCGATCACGTCCAGATCGTCACGATGCGGGCCCCTGACGAAGTTTTGCACGACCAGCGCCTGGTGATCGACAACGAGCACATCGTCCGCCTCGGGCCGGCAGGCGAAATAGCGCTCCCCGCAGGCGCCCGGGTCATCGCCGGCGCCGGCGGTTATCTGATCCCCGGCCTGACCGAAATGCACGCTCATGTCCCGCCGGAACGCACCGGTGAACAGCGGGCCCGCGACGTGTTGATGCTGTATCTCGCCAACGGCATCACAACGGTGCGCGGCATGCTCGGCGAACCGTGGCACTTGGAACTGCGCCCCCAGCTCGCCGGCGGCGAATGGGAAGGGCCGCGATTGATCACCAGCGGGCCGTCGTTCAACGGCAACAGCGTCGATGGCCCGGCCGCGGCGCGTCGGATGGTGCGCGCCCAGGCCGCCGCCGGATATGACTTTCTCAAACTCCATCCCGGCCTCGGGCCGCTCGAATACGAAGCGATCACGACGACTGCCAAGGCCGCCGGCATCACGTTCGCCGGCCATGTCTCGACCGACGTCGGTATCGCGCGCACATTGTCGGCTAAACAAGCGACGATCGATCATCTCGACGGCTATGCCTTGGAACTGTTACCGCCTGATAGTCCCTACCGCGGCCGCGACCCCGGCTTTTTCGGCATCGCGATCGCCGCCGGACTGGACGGCGGGCGTATTCCGGAACTGGCTGAGGCCACGGCCAAAGCCGGCGTCTGGAACGTGCCGACCGAAAGCCTGATGGTCAACATCCTGGGCGAGACGCCCGTCGAAGCGCTGCTGTCGCGCCCGGAAATGATCTACGTCGATGCCGCGACCGCCGACCAGTGGCGGCGCGCTGTCGAGGCGCAACGATCCGATCATCCCATAGAAGCACGGCGCAAGTTCCTGCAGTTGAGGAAAGCGCTACTGCTCGAATTGCACCACGCCGGCGCCGGACTGTTGCTCGGTTCGGACGCCCCGCAGATCATGAATGTTCCCGGTTTTTCGCTGCACCAGGAACTGGCGTTGATGGTCGAAGCCGGCCTGACGTCTTACGAAGCGCTCGCCATGGGCACGCGCCATCCGGCGCAGTTTTTCAGTGCTCCCGAGCGTGGCACGATCGCCGAAGGTCAACTCGCCGAACTGGTGCTGCTCGCCGCCGATCCACTGACCGAGATCGCTAACAGCCGCAAGATCCTCGGCGTTTACCGCCAAGGCCGCTGGTTCGATCGCGCTTTGCTCGACGCCCGCCTCGCCGCCATCGCACAACGCGCTGCAGCGGCACCGAATTAAATGCCGGCGGCCCCCGCCGGGATCGCGATGTTGTTCCAAATGGCGATGAATGCGATCGTTGACCAACCTCTGCCCTATGTCGATCAGCTTACGGCGCGGCCACTCGATAAGATCGAACTCATCGTCATCCACGCCACCGAAACGCCGAATCTGGCGCTCGCCCGCGAATTGGCGCTCGATATCCACTACCCGGAATCGCAAACCGGGAATTCCGGACACTATTACATCGACCTTGACGGCCGCATCGTGCAATACGTCCTCGGCGAACGCGTCGCCCATCATGTTACCGGCTGCAATGCCTCAAGCATCGGCATCGAACTGGTCAACGCCGGGCGTTACCCCAACTGGTTTCACAGCCGAGCGCAGAGCTGGAGCGTGGCTTACCCGGAAGTGCAAATCATGGCGCTGCAGCGCTTGCTCGAAGTCCTCCAACGCCACCTGCCGAACCTGCGCTGGATCGCCCGGCATAGCGACCTTGACCGACGCCGTATTCCGGCACAGGATGACCCCAAGGCCCGGATCGCACGCAAGCTCGACCCCGGTGCGACGTTTCCGTGGGTGGCCGTGGTCACGGCCAGCGGCTTGCAAACCATCGAGCGCTGCCCTGACAGTCCGGACCTATCGTCGCCATCGGAATAAACGATTTGACCGTCGTGATCGGCAGCCGCAAAATGGCCTCCTATTCCATTGGAGCCAAGTACCATGACCATTGAAACCGGCATCCCCACCAATACCCGCGAAGCCATCGCCGCAGGACTTTCCCGGCTGCTCGCCGACACCTATACCCTCTACCTTAACCCAATAGTTGCATAAATTTTGCTCGATTTAATCAAATTCACCGTGAAATCATATAATTATGTCGCTATTAGCAAGAACATCGAATTCACCTAAGGTGACGCGCCCGGTTTCTCGCCCAAGCTGGCGGCACATCTTGTCCGCTTCCCCTCGAACCGTAGAATGACTACGGTTTTTCGGGGAATCGGACAAGCTGCACTCGCCAGCTTGTCCGAGAATTCCGGGAATCTATGCAACTATTGGGTTAAGACTCATAATTACCACTGGAACGTCACCGGCCCGATGTTTACCAGTCTGCACGTGATGTTCGAGCAGCAATACACCGAGCTGGCGTTGGCCGTCGATCTGATCGCCGAACGCATCCGGGCTCTCGGCGTTTTCGCGCCCGGCTCCTACCGGGCCTACGCCAAGCTGAGCCAGATCGAAGAAGAAGACGGCCACCCACCGGCCATGGAGATGGTGCGCAACCTGGTTGCCGCCCACGAATCGGTCGTCCGCACCGCCCGCGAGGCGTTTCCCACCGCCGAACAAGCCGCTGACGAGGCGACCTGCGACTTGTTGACCCAGCGCTTGCAGGTGCATGAAAAAACCGCCTGGATGCTGCGCGTACTGCTCGAGGAGTAACCAATGAGTTTCAAAACCCTGCGGGTCACGATTCTGCTGGCGATTTTAGGCATCGCGCTGTACAGCGCCGCATTTGACCGGACGCGGATCGCCGCCTGGGACGCGCCGCTGCGGGTCGTCATATACCCGTACAACGCCACCCCCGGCAGCAGCACGGCGTTTATCGCCGGCTTAAAAGCATCGCATTTCAAGGAGATCGAACGTTACTTTGCGGGCCAGGCGAAACGCTACAACCTGCCTCTGGAAACGCCGTTTTATCTTGAACTTGCTTCCGAAATCGACACCCCGCCGCCGGCGGTGCCGGCCGGCGGCAACGTGCTGGCGCGGCTGGCCTGGGTGGCCCGCCTGCGCTGGTGGCGGTGGCGCTTCGACGACCAAGGCAGAGCACCGCAAATTACCGTGATCGCCGCGTTTCACAGCGGCGGTACGAATGTCCTTGGCCACTCCACCGGCCTGGAGCGCGTTCGTGTCGCGCTGGTCAATCTGTTTGCCGATCCGCGCATGATCCGCGACAACCAGGTCATCCTGGCGCACGAAATTCTGCACACGGTCGGCGCCCGCGATAAATACGACCCGGCGACCAATCTGCCGCGCTATCCCGAAGGCTACGCCGTACCGGCGCAACAACCGTTATACCCGCAGCAGCGGGCCGAAATCATGGGCGGGCGCATTCCGCAGAGCGCCCAGCGCGCCCGGCAGCCAGCGAACCTGGCGCAAACCCTGATCGGCGAATCGACAGCGGCCGAAATCGGATGGCTTAAACCCACTGCTGTCCCATAAACTTTCACGCGAATACAAAGGCTTTCTGTAGACTCGGC
>DAITQM010000012.1:0-80003 GCA_036832975.1 Pseudomonadota bacterium
AAGCTGCACTCGCCAGCTTGACCGAGAATCCCGGGAACTTATGCAACAATTGGGTATACAGCCGGTTCGCTTGCCGGGCCGCGATTTCTTCCAGTGCGCCGTTCGGCCACTCGATATGGAATGCAACCGGGAAAGCAGCCCCCGTGCCGAAAGCCCCGACAACAGGCCGTATGTATGAGTGGAATCGAACCTTCCCTTACCGAGTCACCGACGCTTGCAAAGCGGGCGGTGTCCATGTAAGAGTTTCCCTAACAGGTTGTTGAAAAACGCCATCCTGGCGTTTTTCAACGTCGCTTGCGAAAGGCGCGACTTTCGCTGCGCTCCCGAAATCAGCCGCTCAGGAGCGCCAGATTTCGCCGGGCCATCCGTGGCCCGGATTAGCAGGCTGTTTTTCAACAGCCTGCTAACGCTCAGAAAATGTCATGTCACATCAGCCAACGACAACCCTCGTACCTCTGATCGACGCCGCCTGCCGGCTGCGCGAGCGGGCCCACGCGCCGTATTCCCGCCACCCGGTGGGCGCGGCGCTGCGGACGACCGAGGGGGTGGTGTATACCGGCTGCAACGTCGAGAACGCGTCCTATCCCCTCGGTCTGTGCGCCGAGGCGGCGGCGGTGGCGGCGATGGTGGCGGGCGGCGGCGGAATGATTGCCGACATCGTGATTGCCGGGCCGGGCGATCGGCCGTGCCTGCCGTGCGGCGGCTGCCGGCAGATTCTCTATGAGTTTGCGGCACCCAAGATGCAAGTCCACGCCGTGACCGCCGGCGGCAACGTCGTCAGCCATCGCCTCGGCGATTTGCTGCCGGCCGCCTTCGGACCGCGGAATCTGCGCGACCCGACGCCGTGACACCATCTGCCGCCGCGCCGCCGGCCGTGCCGTTCTTGCCGCAACGGGTGATCCGGGTCAAACGTGACGGCGGGGTGCTCGCGGCCGCCGACATTGCGCACTTCGTACGCGGCATCGTCTCCGGCGAGGTCAGCCCGGAACAGGTGGCGGCGCTGGCGATGGCGGTCTACTTTCGCGGTCTGGACGGCACGGAGCGATGCGCCTTGACCTCGGCGATGGCCCACAGCGGCCGGGTGCTGCGCTGGCCTCGTGAGCGGCTCCGCGGCCCGCTGCTCGACAAACACTCGACCGGCGGGGTCGGCGACAAGGTGAGCCTGATCCTCGCGCCGCTCGTCGCCGCCTGCGGCGCGCATGTCCCGATGATCTCCGGTCGCGGCCTCGGCCACACCGGCGGCACGCTGGACAAGCTGGAAAGTATCCCCGGCTATCGCACAGCGTTGACGATCGACGCCTTCATGGCCCAGGTCGGCGATATCGGCTGCGCGATCATCGGCCAGACGGACGAACTCGCTCCCGCCGATCGCCGCTTCTACGCCATCCGCGACGTGACCGCGACCGTCGAATCGATGCCGCTGATCACCGCCTCGATTCTGTCGAAAAAGCTCGCCGCCGGCCTCGACGGCTTGGTGCTCGATGTCAAATTCGGCAGCGGCGCGATGATGCCCGACCGCGCGCTGGCCGCCGAGTTGGCCGCTGCTCTGACCACCACCGCCGCGGCCTGCGGGCTGCGAGCGCGCGCCGTGCTCGGTGACATGAACCAGGTGCTGGGCCGGACGGCCGGCAATGCGCTCGAAGTCGGCGAAGCGGCCGCGGTGTTGACCGGCTCGAGTGCCGAACCCCGGCTGCTCGACTGCACCTTGACCCTCGCCGCGGAAATGCTGGTGCAAGGCGGTCTGGCACTGGATCCTGCTCATGGCCGCGAAGCGGCAAACGAAGCGCTCACTACGGGCCGTGCGGCCGAAGTATTCGGCCGGATGGTCCATGCCCAGGGCGGCCCGGCCGATTTCATCGACCGGCCGAACCGTTACCTCGCCACTGCCCCGGTCGTGCGGGAAATCAGAGCCGAACGCGCCGGTTATCTGGCCCGCATCGATGTCCGGGCGGTCGGCGAAGCGATCATCGCCCTGGGTGGCGGCCGGACGCGGACGGACCAGGCGATCGACCACCGCGTGGGCTTCAGCGCCATCGCGGCGCTTGGCACGGCGCTCAGTGCCGGCGAGCCGCTCGCCCGGGTCCACGCCGCGGACGAGGCAGCAGCGCAGGCGGCCAGCGCCATGCTCCACGCCGCGCTCGACATCCGCGATCACGCGCCTGAACCCGGTCCGGTTGCCGTGCTACTGGCCGCGAAGGAGACTTGAATGACCCGCGCCGCGCTACTGGTGATCGACAGTCTCGGTATCGGCGCGGCACCCGACGCCGCGCGCTTCGGCGATCGCGGAGCCGATACGCTGGGCCATATCGCCCAGGCGATGGCCGCCGGCGCCGGCGATGAACGGCGTCCCGCCGGGTCGCTGACCCTGCCCAATCTGTACCGGCTCGGTCTCGGCGAAGCGGCGCGGCTGGCCACCGGCCGACCGCCGGCAGGTCACCCCACCTCGCGCGAGGTTACCGGCCTCTATGCCGCACTCGCCGAACGCAGCCGCGGCAAAGACACGCCGAGCGGGCATTGGGAAATGGCCGGCCTGCCGGTCGATTTCGACTGGGGGTATTTTCCGCGCCAGGTGCCGGCGTTTCCGGAAAAGCTGACCGCGGCATTGATCGCCGCGGCCGAACTGCCCGGCATCCTCGGTAACTGCCACGCCTCGGGCACCGAGATCATCGCCGAACTCGGCGCCGAACACCTCGCGACCGGCAAACCGATCGTCTATACCTCGGCTGACAGCGTTTTGCAGATTGCAGCGCACGAGGAAGCGTTCGGCCTCGAGCGTTTGTACCGGACCTGCGAAATCGCCCGCCGGCTGGTCGATCCCTATCGGATCGGGCGGGTCATCGCCCGGCCGTTTATCGGCCAACCCGGGGGCTTCAGTCGCACTTACCGCCGACGCGATTACGCCACCCCGCCGCCCGGCCCGACCCTGCTCGACCGGCTCAAGGATGCGGGTCGCGAGGTGGTCGGGATCGGCAAGATCGGCGACATTTTCGCCGGCCGCGGCCTGACACGGAGCATCAAGGCCGATGGCACCGAGGCCCAGCTCGCGGCTACCGTGGAGGCGCTCGCCACACTACCCGACGGCGGTTTGGTCTTCACCAATTTCGTCGATTTCGATACGCTTTACGGCCACCGCCGCGATGCGGTGGGCTACGCGCGTGAACTCGAGCGCTTCGATGCGCTGCTGCCCAGCCTGCGCGCCACGCTCGCCCCCGGCGACCGGCTCTACATCACCGCCGATCACGGCTGCGACCCGACCTTCAAGGGCACCGACCACACCCGCGAGTATGTACCGCTGTTGATCTCAGGCCCCGGCCTTAAACCCGGCGGCGCCGGCCGGCGCAACAGTTTCGCCGACACCGGCCAAACCATCGCCGCCCAACTCGGCATCGCTCCTCTTGCAGCCGGCACCACTTGTCTCGCCGGAGCCGCTACCGATATCTGACAGCGGCTGCAACGGATCGTGGTAACGAACGAGACGATCGAATCATCCGTGTAGTGCTCCCTGCCTCACTCGCGAACGATGAGCTGTCCCTCATTCCATGTACACCCCGACAACCGGTTCGCCGCGCGCCGCGGCTTCGGCGCTGAACAGCTCGCTCAGCCGCCGGATCACCGGGCCGGGCCGGCCGTCCCCGATCGGCCGGCCGTCGAGGGCAATGACCGGCGCCAGCTCGCCCATGGTTCCGGTGCAAAACATTTCATCGGCGCGGTAGCATTCACTGACCGACAGGTCGCATTCCCGGCACGCGATGTCGTGCGCCGCGCATAGCTCGATGACCGTGGCGCGGGTGATACCTTCAGGACAAGCGTGAGCATAAGGGGTTAGCACCGCTCCGTGGCGGACGATGAAGACGTTGGTGGCGTTGGTCTCGGCAACGAAACCTCGGTGGTCGAGCAGCAGGGCGTCGTCGGCACCGGCGTGATTAGCTTCGATCTTGGCCAGAATCGATTGCAACAGATTATTGTGATGGATTTTGGGATCCAGGCAATCGGGCGGAAAGCGCCGGAGCGACGAGGTGATCAGCATGATGCCCGCGGCATCGTAAACCGGCGGTTTGTGTTCGGCGACGACGATCAAGGTCGGACCGGATTGGTTGAGCCGGGGATCCATGCCGGAAGTGATCTTGACGCCACGGGTCAGCGTCAGACGGATGTGCACGCCGTCGTGCATGCCGTTCGCATCGAGCGTGCGGCGAATCTCGCCGATGAGGGTCTCGTCATCCGGGATGGTGTCGAAGGCCAAGGCGCGGGCCGAATCGCGCAACCGGGCGAGGTGCGCCCGCAGGCGGAAGATTCGCCCGGCGTACAGTCGAAGCCCTTCCCATACCGCGTCGCCGCCCTGCACGACGCTGTCGAAAACGCTGATCGCCGGCGCCGTGCGCGGCAACAGCCGGCCGTTGACGTTGACCTGCAGATTGCGGTTGCGTTCGTCGAATTGTTGCTGCATTAAAGCTCTCTGAATGGCCGATCCGGGCGGAGGCGGTCGCCGGCCAATTCATCGTACAGCGGCCGGCAACGGGCGGCCAGCTCCGCCAACTTGCCGGCCAATTCCGGGATTTCTGACTGCGGCGGTGCGAAGCCGGTCGAAGTCAGGACCGCGCGATACCAGTGCCGGGCCCAAACGCCGTCGCTCGGGCGCGGCCCGGCCGGCCAGTGCAGCATCGCCGGATCGAAGGCGATGCCGAGCACCGCACACAGCGCCTCGAGCATGGCTTGCGGTGCGGTCTGCAAATCGTCGCTGTCGAGCACCGGCACCGGCCGGCCGAGGTCGCGCGCCCGCCGGTACACCGCCCGCAACTGCACAAAGCCGGTATCGTCGAGCCCCGGTTGAGCGATCACCCGGGCGAAGGAGGCGATGACCCTTTCCGGACGGCGGATCAGGATCGCGTGGTGCAGTTTACCGAACCAATCGCCTTCCATCCCCGTCAACAGGTGGTGCGCCATGTGTTTTTGATACCACAGGGTCTTCCCTTCGGGAATTTCGCCCATCAGGTGGGCGGCGACTTTCCGCCAATCGTGCTCCTGGCTGGCCAGGACTTCGTCACGTCCGGGATGATCGATCCCCGTCACCGCCAGGTAATGGGCATAGAACGGTTCGTCCGCCACGACGCAGTCGGCGCGATTGCCGAACGAGCGCAGCAACGCCGTCGATAAATTGCGCGGCCCCGACCACATCGCCAGGCGCAGCTCACTGTTCAAGCGGCGGACTCCAACAGACCGCGCTGCCCGTAATCGGCCAGCGCGTCGCCGAGCGAAGCGACCAGCGGGCGGGGCTGCCAGCCCAGCGCCGCGCGCGTTTCCCGGTTATCGAACCGCACGGGGATGCCGGCCAGCCGGACGCCGGCGAGCGGCGCCGCGGGCGGGCGGTGGGTGATATGGTCGGCGAGCCATTCCTGGCAGACGGCGGTCATCCAGGCCAGCGGGTAGGGCACCTCGAAGCGCGGCATCCGCCGGCCGCTCAAACGGCCGAGCAGCGCCACCAGGTCGCCGAGCCGGACATCGTGGGCGCCGAGAATATAACGCCGCCCGGCCGTCCCGCGCTCGGCGGCGAGCCAGTGGCCGAGCGCGATATCGCGCGCATCGGCCAGGTTCAGGGTGCTGTCTATCCAGCCCGGCAGGCGGCCATTCAGAAAGCCGAGCATCATCCGGGTCGGCGGCGTCAGCCAATGGTCCCCGGGGCCGACCGGGACCGTCGGGTTGACGACCACGACATCCTGGCCGGCCGCCGCCGCAGCCAACGCCGCCTGCTCGGCGCACCATTTGCCCAGACAATAGGCACCCGCCATCTCAGCGGCCCCCCATCGGGTCTTTTCGTTTACGACCTGTGGCGCCCGGCCGCGGCCCATCGCGATCAGGATCGATTCCGTCGAAGTGTGGACCACCCGTTGCACGCCGGCGCTCTGTGCCGCGGCGAGGACATTTTGCGTGCCCCGCTCGTTGACGTCGATAAAAGCTTTTTTATCCGCCGCCCACAACCCTGACATCGCCGCCAAGTGATACACTCGGGTACAGCCCGCGACCGCCGCGGCCACCGCCTCCCGGTCGGTGATCGATCCCTGGCGGTATTCCACCCCGGCACACGGCTCGAGCGGCGCCTTGAGATCGAGCACCCGTACCGCCTGGCCGCGAGTGCGAAGCAATGCCACAAGGTGGCTGCCGATAAACCCGGCGCCGCCGGTGACCAGATTCATCTTCTTAACGGGAAGTAATGCATCCTTGGCGATTGTAACGGGATGAAACCCGATGGGGATTACGGCGGTCACATGTTTTGACGGCTCCGCCACTTGGCGCCCGGTTTTCTGGAGGAGGATTGCATCATGGAAGCGCTCGTTCGTCATCGCCGGTTCACAATCTGGCCGGTTCTCGTTGTACTGCTGCTGGCGATCGCCACAGCCCCCGGTTGTGCGACCAAACGGCGGACCGGCGGTCTGGTCGGGGCTTCGACCGGCGCCGCGGTCGGCGCCGCGTTCGGCGCCCAGGCGGCGGTGATCGGCGGTCTCGCCGGCCTGATCATCGGCTCGGAAATCGGCCGCCATATGGACAAACACGACCGCCACGAAGCGCAGCACGCGCTCGAACACAACCACAGCGGCCAGCGTCATGATTGGGTCAATCCAGATACCGGCCGACACTATTCGGTGACGCCGAACGCCCCTTACAACGGCCCCGACGGCGAACCCTGCCGCCGCTTCCTGCTGCGTGAGGGGCGCCGCGGCGAAGTGACCGAACAAACCGCCTGCCGCCGTCCCGACGGCATCTGGGAAATTGTCAGTTGAGCCGGTTGAACCCGCCGCGCCACTAAGGCAGCCCCGATGGCCGGCTTGTCGCGTGCCTGCGGGCTCACAGCGGCCGCCGGACGGCCCGCCGCCCGGCAGCCCGCTCGCTTCGCTATCCCGTTGCTGTTTGCTCTATTCTCCACAGCCTGTATGGCGGTCCACGCACCCGACTTTCCTGCCGGCCACGACTGGCTGAATACCGGCGGCCAGGCGCTCAGTCTTGCCGATGTGCGCGGCAAGGTCGTGCTAGTCGATTTCTGGACCTACGGTTGCGTCAATTGCCTGCACGTGATCCCGATGCTCAAGCGCTTCGAGGCGCGTTACGCATCGGAGCTGGTCGTCATCGGCATCCACAGCGCCAAGTTCGCCCAGGAAGGACGGACTGCGAACCTGCGTAAACTGGTGTTGCGCTACGGGTTGGAACACCCGGTGGTCAACGACGCCGACTATGCGATCTGGAACCTTTACGGGGTCCGGGCCTGGCCGACACTGGTCCTGATCGACCCGGCCGGCCGCATCGTCGGCCAGGTGGCCGGCGAAGGGAACGAAGCGGCGCTGCGCCAGGCGATCGACCAGGTGATCGCCGAGTTCGACCGCCAGGGCAAGCTCGACCGCGCCGTCCCTAACTGGCCGCCCGAACGCCTCGCGGTTGATGACTCGCCGCTCCTTTTTCCCGGCAAGGTCTTCGCCGACGGCGGCCACCGGCGGCTTTTCATCAGCGACAGCAACCATCACCGGATCGTCGTCGCCGACTTCAGCGGCGAAGTGCAGGCGGTCATCGGCGGCGGCGGGCCGGGCCGGGCCGATGGCGATTTCCACAGCGCCCGCTTTTTCCAGCCGCAGGGCCTGACCCTGGCCGGCGACCACACACTGTACGTCGCCGACACCGAAAACCACCTGCTCCGCCACGTCGATCTCGACGCCCAACAAGTCAGCACCGTCGCCGGCACCGGCCAGCAGACATGGCAGGCGGCGAAATCCGGACCGGCGCTGCACACCGCGATCAATTCACCGTGGGACGTGTTGTATGACGGTGGCCTGCTGTACATCGCGATGGCCGGCCAGCACCAGATCTGGATCTATGACCCGGTCCACTCTGAACTGCGCGAGTTCGCCGGTTCGCGCCGCGAAGAATTACGCGACGGCCCGCGCCTGATGGCCGGCTTCAACCAACCGAGCGGCCTGGCGCTCGCCGGCGGCGCGCTCTATGTCGCCGATTCCGAAGCCAGCGCCATCCGCCGCACCGGACTCGGCCCGGAGGGCGCCGTCACCACCCTGGTCGGCACCGGTCTTTTCGACTTCGGGGATCGCGACGGAGCGGGCGCGGCCGCGTTACTGCAACACCCGCTGGGCCTGGCGGTGTGGCCCGCGGCGCCGGGTTTCAGGCTGCTGATCGCCGACACCTACAACAGCAAACTGAAATGGCTGGATCTCGAATCCCGAGCGGTGACGACCATCCCTGCCGCCACCGGCCAGCTCGACGAACCCGGCGGTCTCAGCGTCGCCGCCGGCCGCGTCTGGATCGCCGATACCAATCACCATGCGATCAAGGTGTTCGATCCTGATAACAACACCCTAGCCGAATTGACATTGCACGATCCTCGTGGTTTACTACAAAAAGCGCTCTAACAGGTTGTTGAAAAACGCCATCCTGGTGTGTTTCAACGTCGCTGGCGAAAAGCGCGGCATTCGCTGCGCTCCCGAAATCACCGTGGAACATCATGCCGATGGCATATCGCCCTAAGCGCCTTTGTCTGTGCCGCGCGCCAGCGTTGCATTGCGCTTCCCATCACGCCTGTTCGTCCTCTCTCATCGCGGGGATACACATGTTATGCGGCTTGCAATACGGCGCGCCGAACCGACAGTGGAAGCTCGGCTTCAATGAACATTTCGGCAGGATATACCCAATAGTTGCATAAATTGGTCCTTGATATTTGTGGGTGATCGTGACTGTCCTCGATTCGCCCGGTCCTCGATTCGTCCGTATACAAAGCGGGCCGCATTGGCGGCCCGCGATCACGTGGCTTTTTATGGTGCTTATGCTTGGTAGCTATTGTGCTGAAGCCCCCTCTGGAAGTGAGTGGGCGATTCCTTTGTGGCAATCGATGCAGGTTTTGCCGGTTTTTTCGCGGTACTCGGCTGAGTGCCGGCGCTGGGCGATGCGGTCCTGGGTTTCGGCGTTCATCGCCTCGTAGCTATGGCATTTGCGGCACTCCCTGGAGTCGGTGGCACGCATCACGTCCCAGACGATCTGCGCCATTTCGGCGCGGTGCGCTTCGAATTTTTCGCGGGTGTCGATACGACCCAGGAAATGGCCGGGTACTTCGTTGAAGGTCGCTCCGATTTTGCGCATCATTTTGGGAACGAAGTCATGCGGCACGTGGCAATCGGCGCATATGGCACGCACACCGCTGTTGTTGCTGTAGTGGACAGTCTGTTTATATTCCTGGAAGACGTAGGCTTCCATTTCATGGCAGGAGGTGCAAAACTTCAATGTACTGCTCGCTTCGACTGCCTTCAGGATACCGCCAGCCGCCAGTACGCCGATAATCGCCGCGAAATAGGCGCCGAGCGGGATGCCCAGCAAAATCGCGCGGCGCGGGCGCCGCCATAACCACGCCCACAAGCCCCGGGGCGGTTGTGCAGTTGCCGTTCGTTTATTTTCATTGCTCATGATTCCGCTCCCGGTTGATACAGAAATTTCAATTATTCCCTGGCGCCTTCACCGGCGTAATACTCGGCCAGAGCCTGCATATCTTCATCGGCTAATTCCGCCATCACCGGCTGCATCTTCTCCGGCTGCCAGCGTTCGCTGTTTTTGTAGTGCTCGAATTGCTCGAGCAGATAGTGTTTCGGTTGCCCGGCAAGGATCCCGGCGTCGTCGAGGGCCAAGCTGCCGCCATCGGTATGGCAGCGTTCGCATTTGGCCTCGTGGATGGATTTTCCATTGGCGGCGAGCGCCGGATCGGCAACCTGCTCGACCGCCGCAAACGGCAGCGCCGAATAATATTCGGCCAGTTCGGTCACCTCGTCTTCGCCGAGCGAAGCGGCGAGTGCACAGTGATCTTCGGCATCAACTTCGCTCTCGTCGGAAAAATGCTGCGCCGCGCAGGGCCGGGCTTTTTCGACGAAGATGGCGAGCTGGTTTTCCAGGAAAAAATCCGAGACGCCGGCGATGGTGGGGACATCGGTCTGGTCGCTGACCCCGTTGTCGCTGTGGCAGACGGCGCAGGTTTTGGTGGCCTCCGGGGCTCCGGCCGCGGCGTCGGCACCAGCCAGCAATACACCGCCTGCGGCGCAGGCGAACATCAGCCATATCGTACGATTGCTCATTTTGCTCTCTCCATTGATGTCCATAGATTAAGGTGTTCCTCGAGCGATTTCTTGCGCTGAATCAATCAGCGCATCGCTCATTCGAAAGTGTAACGCAAGCCGACGCGGACCACGTGCACGGTTTTGTCCGGTGTGCCCTCGCCAAGGCTGAGCAGCGTCGGCACGGTCGCTGGATCGACGCCGTCGCGGAAGAAGTCGTCTTCGGTCAGTCGGCCCACGAGATAGGCGAAATACAGATTGATGTTTTTGCGCAGCTCGCGTTCGACCGAGGTTTCGAGCGTGAAGCGGTTGGTTTCAAGTTCCGGAAACGGCGGCGCATTGCCGGCCTTGTCGGTGCGGACTTCGCCGTCGGCCGCGGCATAGCTGAAATCGATCGCGGCGCGCACCCATTTGCCGGGCAAATCGGCGAAATTGACGCCGAAGCCGACGGTATGGAAGTTATCGTCGGTTGTGGCGACCCACGGAAACCCCGTGATATTGTCGGCGCCCCGAATCACCGATTTCAACGATTCTTTGGCGACGAAGGCATGGGCCGAAATATCCCGGCCGAAGGTCGCCGATAGATCGAAGCCGTAGCTCTCGTCCCGCGCCTCGCTGACGCCGATCTCGGTATCGGTGAAATCTTCGTCGGCGATCTCAGCGTACAGACCGGCGAACAAGTTGTCCAGAATCGCGTAGTCCAGTGCGGCGCGCAATGAATCGCGCTCCTGTTCGGCGAAATGGAATCGTCTTAGGCCCGGGTTTTCCTGCGGCCCAAGCAAGGCCGGGTCAAGGTCGTTGTCGCGGTTCTCCCGCTTAACATCGACGTTCAAGCTCAGGCGGCTGAACGGCGTGGCGCTGAGCCCAGCCCTGTAGGTCTGCGTGTCGGTGTCGTCCACTTCCTGGAAAATCCGGTCGGTTTCCTGGTGTTTGAATCCGCCGTTCAATTTTAGGAAGGAAAATAATCGGTAATCAAGCGTCGCATCGATGCTGAAGCGCTCGTAGCTGAACGGTTCGTTGACGCGCTCTTCGGTGACGAAGGTGTCGGTCACGACCTGCAGGAAACTGTGCTGCGGGCTGTCATTGTCGCGTTCGTCGTAGGCGAACTGGACGCGCGCCGTCAAGCGGTCGAGCGGGCTGCTGGTCAGGCGCAGGCGCGCGGCGCGGGTTTTGACCTCGCCGTTCAGGTCGGCGGCGGGCAACGCCGGGTTGAGTAGATTGGGATTGAGCGTCGGCGCCAGAAACGCCTGGTCTTGATTGTTGAAGCCGAGCGACAACTGCCCGACCACCGTCAGCCAGCGGGAACGGCGCCATGAGCCGGAGAGCGTGATTTGATGAAATTCGTTGTCGGGCTCCTGGGCCAGTTCGCCACGCGCCGCGCCGTTGATGCCGGTGAACGGATTTTCGAAGCGCAGCATGTTGTTGTCGTTGTCGAAGATTGACAGGTGATACGCCGTCTCGATTTCCCAAAAGTCGCGCCGGTAGCCGATACCGAGATCGACGCGGTGGGTTTCGTAATCGACCGGTGCGGCGAGTTCGGTGGCGCGGAAGATAAAGGCCCCGCCCTGGATGCGGTTCCCCTCCTTGACCGTCCGTTGATAATCGACCCGGTAATGCCAGTGTTCGGGAAGCTGGTAGGCGAATCCGAGGCCCAGCGTCTCGCGTTCGTGCTCGATATCCACCGGGCGCAGCGCCGCCGGTAAGGCGCTGAACTGATCGGTGGTATCGGCCCGCAGCCAATCGGGCGGCAGCGTCTGGTTCGCCGTTCCGGCGCCTAGGAAAATCGTCCGCGTATCGTCGGCGCGGAAATACGGAATTTCGTCATAGGTCAGATACGCCTTGTAAACGCCCTGACGGCCGCCGGCGGCGCTCAATTCGCGGCTGTCGATGCCGAGATCCCGGGCGTGAAATTCGAGATAGTCGGCCTTTTCGGTGCGGAAGAGAAGATCGGCGCTGAAATCGCCGAACACCCCGTCTTCTTCCAGGCCGCGATAGTTGCCGAATTCGAAAAAATCGTCGGACACGACTTGCGCGCCGATCAGGATATCGCCGATCAGGCCGTAAGTGAACGGGCAATCGGCGCACGTCCAGCGGCGGATATCGGGCGGCGGCGTTTCAGCGCCGGAGGCGGTGGGATCCTGTCCGGCCGCCGGGCCACCGAACAGCGCCAATGCGAAAACGATCGCCAGTGCAACTGCAATGTGCCCTGTCTGTTTTGGGTGTTTCATCGCGCTATCTCCACCCTAACGGTTCAGCATCGCGCCGGAAGGATGGTTCGAGCCGTGAACTTGCGAGTGACAGCTCAGACAACTTCCGGACAACAGAAATACCGAGGGATCGCCGCTCGGCAACTGCTCCGCCGTGCGGCCGATGCTCGGGTGCCCGGCGCGTGAATGGCACTGCTGACAGAGCAGCGGCGCACGGCGGGTCAACAGCGCCGGGTGATTCGAGCCGTGCGTGCGGTGGCACAGCGTGCAGTCTTCGGTCACCGGCGCGTGCTCCCACAAAAACGGGCCGCGCTTTTCGGCGTGGCACTGGAAACAGTTGTCGTTGACGGTGAGCGCCGCAAGCATCGCTTCGTTCGCCGAACCGTGCGGCTCGTGGCAATCGGCGCAGGTCATCTCGCCGAAACGCACCGGGTGCGTGTATGCGCGATGGATTTCGGCGCGTTGCTTGCTGTGACAGGTGGTGCAAACCTCGGGTTGGGTTTCGGTCACGGTCACCGGATCGCGCCGGACGTGCAGCCGGTGGCAATCGGCGCAGCCGACCTCGTGCCGCTGGTGCGCGCCGCCTTCCCAAAAGCGCCGCTCTGCGCCGCGATGGCAGTCCAGGCAGAGCTGATCCTGGCGCCTTTTCGACCACAGCGCCTGTGGCCCGAAGGCGGGTATCGGCGGGCGGGTCTGACCGAAACGCAGGCGTTTGGCATGGTCGCCGCCCGGCCCGTGGCAGGCTTCGCACTGTGTCGAACCGAACGGCGTCCGGGCGTCGGCCGCAACAGCGTGCGGCCCGTCGAAAATCGCCAGCAAGTGTTCGCTATCATCACCGCCGTGACAGGACAGGCAGGTATCGGCCCCTGTCCGGCTGTAGTCGGGAGTGTTTTCGTCACCCTCCGCGGCCCATGCCGGGCCAGGCACGGCAAGCTGCAAGGCCAGTAGTACGCCGCCGAGCGGCATGATCATTGTGGTCATGACATGCAACTGTACTCTCCCGCTGATTTGACCCTGGAACACCCGGCCCGGCTGAAAACCAACCGGGCCGGGGATATCTTACCGGGTTTTACAGTCCACTCACCCCGGCAATGACGTGATGGTCATTCCTCCAGGTCATGCGCTACGGCGATATCGACGATCGCCCCCGGACCATGGCAGAAGAAGCAATTTTCCGGTTGCGCTGCGTTGATCCGTTCCTGGGTGTCGGGATCGCCGACCGGATCCGGGTTCAGTAGGAACGAGTTGCCGAAAGAGATAAAGCTCGGGCTGCGCACCGACATATGATCCACCGCCAGCGCCGAGTCGTGGCATGCGGAGCAAACGGCCGCCGTCGGGCTGGCGTTGTTATCGTCGGTCGGATCGGAAAACGCCGCGGTATTCGGCGCAAAGACCGTCGGATTGCGGCCGATAACCGTGGCGTTGGTACTGAGCGTCGTTGCCTGTACATTGGCGCCGAGCGGCAGTTCAAACGTGCCTTCACGGTGGCACGTCAGGCAGTCGCTCGACGGCCGTGGGAAGACGACTTCACTGAAGTCGATGGGATTCGAACCGAAGCCATAGACGACGTATGGCGTTTCGCGGTGGTCGTGGCCGTGAATCGCGTGCACCATGTGTTTGAAATCGATGGCTCGGTCTTCAAGGCCGTCCAGCGTATCCGGATTCGTCGCATTTAACGTGCCGTCGCTGTCTACCGGGCGACGGTTGAGATCGGTCTGGTTCGGGTTGTGGCATACCACGCAAACCTGTGTATTATCATTACGGTTGCCGCCATGAAGTGACAAACCATCGTTCTGACCGTGGCACTTCAGGCATTTGGCGGTATCGACCACTTCGCGCCGCGGCTTGGGTGCCGTGTCGTTGATTGCGAAGGCCCGTTCAACACTTTTTACCGGCACCCGGTCGGTGAACACACCGTTATCGTCGAAATCGCCCGCCGGGTGGCCCTCGATCACGACTGTACCTGAACCGAGCGGTGGCGTCGTGGACGGCACGATCAGCGGGGTCGTCAACATTCCTGAATCGACGGTATATGTGCCATCGCCGTTGTCCATCAAACCCTTGGGCAGCACACCGTTACCGTCCGCCAAGTTGATGCCGATCGGCGACGCGGGGCCGGTGCCGGTCACCGTGGTGCCGAATTCGTTCGCGCTGTTGGTGTAATCGCTGGTTGGCCAGGCGATATCCATCACCAAGCGCGTGGTGCCGCCGGGTGCGGTGAATTCCGGGTCATGAACGATATCGTATGGCGCATCATCGTTGGTCGGGTCGGTCACCGAGAACTTGACGACCGGCGAATCGCCTTCCGTGGTGTTGGTGATTTCCAGAATATTGAACTCGAAGCGGCGGGCGGCGACTTGACTCGGGATCACATGACTTTCGAGGACCGATGGGATCAACCCGGTCTCCGAGTGGCAGGCAGAACAGTTCTCGTTCGGCTGCGCCAAGCCGGGATGATTGCCGTTGCGGTTAGTCAGGCCGGTATCGTCGAAGGTTAAATCATCGTGGCACGAGGTGCAAACCTCGGCGGTCGGCCGATTGTTGACATTGTCGGCCTGCGGCGTTAAGGGATTGGCTGGGTCATGACAATTGGTGCAATTGCGCGTATCCTGAGGAAACAGGATGTCGCTGAAATCATCCGGCGGTCCGCCTAAGCTTTCGCAGCCGAAGCCGCAGATCTGAAATGGCAGGTTCGTCAAATTCGGGCCGAAATGGATCTTGTGGATCATCACTCGAAAGTCGATGGTATTGCCGGTACCGGCGTCGATGCTGCCTTTCTGGTGGCAGGTGACGCAGAAATCGACGTTACGCCGTGCTCCGCCGTGGAAAGCGAATTCGGCGCTGCCGTGGCAAGTCGCGCAAGCCTCCTGGGTCACGATTCGGCGCTCGGCGATGCCGCTCGTGTTGCCGGTCGAAGGTTGCACGTCGAATACCGCATCGCTGCCTTCAACGCTGCGGCCGAGCACGACGGCGTTGCGGATTTCGATGCCGATCCGGTGCGTCAGCGCCGACTCGAACGGTACATCGGAGATCGCCTGCACTTCGCGGTCGAACGTGAAGCGGTAGGTCCCGTCGCCGTTGTCGACCAGCGTACCATTGGAATAAGTGGTCCCCTGGGCGCTGGGCACGCCCTGGTCGGCACCTCGAATGTAGGTTTGCCAGACCTCGGTTTCGCTGGCGGTGGCCGGCGTCAACTTGGACACCGTGAATGAAAACCGGATATTGTCGTTCTGGCGGAAGCCCGGGACACCGATGCCGAACTCGTCGGTCACCTGAAAATCGATCGCCGGTTTGCCGCCGGTGAAGCTGACCGCGTTGATTTGCGGATACAGCGCTCTCGGCACCACCCGCCGCTCGCCCAGAATGGCTTCGAGATCGAGGTCGATAAAGCCGGTGTCATCGACGGCTTCGGCGGACAGGATCAGGTCAAACAGCTCCTGGTCGGCGAGGGATCGGGCATCGGCTTTTTGCAGCGCCAGACCGGTCATGACGAGCCCGGCGAACAACCAACTGCACAAAACGGTGATGCAACGTTTCGGACATGCTAAGCGGATCATTGTCTCTCTCCTGCTGGAACGACCCCGGACCGCGGCCGGCAGTCCCAAGGGCCGGCGATATCCGCCGCTTCGATTTCGTTGCCAACAGCGCCAATCGCAACCGGCGAACACCTGATTCCCTGCGGCGGCGGATGACACGAACCACCGCCATTGTCAGCGGCCAATCTAGCGCAGCAGAGATGCCGGGTGCTTGATCCAGATCAAGCAAATGACCCGGCTGCCAGCCACTGCTGTTGCCGATCGTTTTGTGGAAAGCTTGCCGGCGTTATTACGAACTGATTGCGGGATCTCAGAAGCGCAACAGCGCCAGGGCCAGCGCCGCGGTGGCTGCCGTAGCCCCGAGGTATAACAGCCGGGCGTTCAGCCGGCGGGCGGCGGGGCGGCGGACGACCAGATCCTGCAATGTCATGCGCGTCCGGTGGGCGGCGTGCCAGATGACCGATGTCAATAAAATGAAACAAAACACGCGGCTGGCCGGATTTTTCATGACACTTTGCAGATGATCATAGTCAACCAGTGGCGAGTCGGCGATGCCGAGCGCGAGGAGCAAGACGGCGAGCACGATGACTGGCAAAAGCAGCGCGGCGATCAGCCCGCCGGCGGCAAAGGGCAGCCAGACGAGTGGTTTGTTGGCCGGCCGGCCGGCCGGTTTCTGCATCCGCTCCATCAGCCGATGATCCCCCACAAGACGCTACCGCTGATCAAAAGCCACAGCAAGTAATGCCCCAAAGTGATCCAGCGCGCGGCGACCCGGCGGGATCCGATCCACAACGGCATCGATGCCGGCGCCAGATGAAACCAGGTGACCGCGTGGTACAAGACAAAACCCAGAACGGCGATTTGTCCGATCAACGCCGCCGGCGTGCGAAGCACCGCCAGGTACGCGGCCCACGCCCGCTCGCCCACCGCCAGGCAGAACAGGCCGGCGATCAGGACGAGCGTGTAGACCCCGATGAACAGCGCGCTGAGTTCGCGCCACATATAACGGCGGTAAGCGGGTTTTTTCCACCACCACAATAGCGGCATGGGCGGCTGCCAGACGGCGGGTTTCACCGATTTTCCTCCTGTTTCGGGTCGTGCTCCCGGTGCATCCACTCCGTCAGCCAATCGACACTGCTGGCCAGCTTGAGCTGCTGGATCGCGGCGGCCGGATCGACCTGGTTGGGGCAGACGCTGGAGCATTCGCCGACAAACGTGCATTCCCAGATCCCTTGTTCGCCGGCGACCTGCGCAGCGCGCTGCCGGTGCCCACCGTCACGGCTGTCCTGGTTGTAACGCTGGGCCAGGGCGAGTGCCGCAGGGCCGTGATAGTCCGCGCTCAAGCCGACCTGCGGGCAGGCGGCATAGCACAGCATGCAGTTGATACACAACGTCCACTGATGATAGCGGGCGAACTCGGCCGGCGTTTGCCGGTAAGTGTCCCCCGGTGGCGGGCGGTCCGGAATCAGCCAAGCTTTGACCGCTCCGAGACCGTCGATCAGCCGTGCCTGGTCGACGATCAGATCACGCACCACCGGGAGATGGTCGAGCGGCGCGACCCGGATCGTCGCCGGCAGATCGCGGATAAATGCCTTGCACGCCAGTTGCGGCTCGTCATTGATCATCATGCCGCAACTACCGCACACCGCCATGTGGCAGGACCAGCGGTAGCTGAGCGTCGGATCGAGATGATCTTTGATGTAATTCAGCGCATCGAGCACCACCCAATCGGGCCGGCACGGCACTTGATAATCGCTGTACGACGGAGCACCGTCCTGCTCGGGCCGATAGCGGAAAACGCTGAACGTCACCTGCCGCTCGCTCACGCCGGACCTCCGTACACCCGCTCGGCCGGCGGCCAGCGGTCGATCTTGACCGGCCGGGTCGTCAGATGCGGGGCGCCGCCGGTGCCGCGCGTCACCAAACTATGGTGCAGAAACGCGGCATCGTCGCGGGCGGGAAAGTCCAGCCTTTGGTGCGCGCCGCGCGACTCGCGGCGGGCCAGTGCGGCGTGGATCATCGCTTCACCGATTTCCAGCGTCGCCCCGAGTTCGAGCGCATTCAGCAATTCGGTGTTGAACACCCGGCTCCGATCTCTGACGCGCAGTGTGCCGTAGCGCCGGCGCAACTCGGCCAGCGTCTCGCGCGCCGCGACAAGGGTTGGTTCTTCACGATAAATCCCCGCCGCTTGTTCCATGGTCGCGTGCAGTTCGGCGCGCAGCCCCGGCAGCAATTCGCCGCCCTCAGACCGGCTGAACAAGGTATCGAGACGCGCAAAACTGCGCTCGGCATCGGCCCGCCATCGCCGGTCATGCACCTGTTTCACCGCGCCGCGATAAGCCGCGGCGTGCGCCCCGGCACGGGCTCCGAAGACCAGGATCTCGGCCAGCGAATTGGATCCCAGGCGGTTGGCGCCGTTGATACTGACACAAGCGCATTCGCCGGCGGCGTACAGGCCGGGCAGGGCCGTGGCCCCGTCATTGTCGGTATCGATCCCGCCCATCGTGTAGTGCACGACCGGACGGACCGGGATCGGCGCCTGGACCGGATCGACGCCGGCATAGGTTTTCGCCAATTCCCTGACGAGCGGCAAGCGTTCGTCGATCTTCTTGACTCCGAGGTGGCGGATATCGAGGTGGACGACGTCGCCGGCCGGGGTCGGGATCGTCCGTCCTTTGCGCTGCTCGTGCCAGAATGCCTGGCTCAGTCGGTCACGCGGCCCGAGTTCCATCGCCTTGCGCCTGGGCCAGGGATCGGGCGGTCCGAGGTGGTAATCCTGCAAGTAGCGGTACCCGTCGCGATTGACCAGGATGCCGCCTTCGCCGCGCGCCCCTTCGGTGATCAGGATCCCGGTACCGGGCAGGCCGGTCGGGTGGTATTGAACGAATTCGATATCCTTCAAAGCAATCCCGGCGCGGTAGGCCAGCGCCATGCCGTCACCGGTCTTGATCGCACCGTTGGTGGTGAACGGAAACACCCGTCCGGCGCCGCCGGTGGCCAGGATCACCGCCGGCGCCAGGATCGCGACCCGCTCGCCGTTTTTGATGTCGAGCGCGGTGACCCCGGCGGTCCGTTCGCCGTCGGTGATCAGGTCGAGCACGAAGTATTCGTCAAGCCGGACGATCGACGGGAACTGCAATGAAGTCTGAAACAGGGTATGCAGGATATGGAAACCGCTTTTATCGGCCGCGAACCAGGTGCGCTGGTTTTTCATGCCGCCGAACGACCGGACGGCGACGTTGCCGGCCGGGTCGCGGCTCCACGGGCAACCCCAATTTTCGAGTTCTGCAAGCCGGCGGGGCGCTTCTTCGACAAACAGCGCCACCGCATCCTGGTCACACAACCAATCGCCGCCGCTGACCGTGTCGCGGAAATGATCGTCGAGCGTATCGTCCGGCAGTACGACACCGGCCGCACCACCTTCGGCGGCCACCGTATGGCTGCGCATCGGGTAAACCTTGCTGACCAGCGCGACCTGCAACTGGGGCGCCCGACGGGCGATCTCGATTGCCGCACGCAGGCCGGCACCGCCGGCGCCGACGATCGCTACGTCGGCGTGAACTTCACGCATCAGCGCGCGGCCTCGACGCGGTAACGCAGCGCGTGATAGAAACCGCCGAAAATCGTACGCCGAGCTTCGCGCACGACGCACTTGCCGGCACTGTGTGCCGCCACCGCGACCAGCCGGTCGAGATCGCTGTCCCACAGGCTCGGCAGGAACGGTTCGGCCTTACCGAAAATCCAACGCATAAGTGCCAGTCGATGAAACGGGTGCGTCGTGCCGCGCGGCCCGTATTCAGCCAGTACCAGGCGGCCGCCAGGTTCGACCCGGCGCAGCGCTTCACCCAGCACTTGCGGGCGGACCTCGGCCGGGAGCTCGTGCAGCAGCAAAAACAGCAGCACCGATCTGAAGCTGTCGGCACCGAAATGAAGGCGTTCGGCGTTCATGCAGCGGAACGAAACGCGGGTGGGCGATTGCAGCGCCGCGACTTTTCGCGCCGCACGCTCCAACTGGATCGGCGCGGCGTCGATCACGGTCAGCGGCTGGCCGTCGAGGGCGGCGGTCAGGTGCGGGATGAAATTGCCATAAGCCGAGGCGACGAGCAGTGTCGATCCGGCGTCTTTAGCGCCCAGCAAGTCGAGCGTGGCGTCGCGCAATTTGGCGTATTGTCCGAAGACGATGGCGTTGATGATCGGCTGGTGGTCGAAAAACCAGACCGCCGGCCGCCACAGGTAAGCCCACCAGTAATATTTCACCAGATACGGCGGCAGCGCGACGACCTGGCCGCTCGCCGGCGCCGCCATCGTGCCGGCCGTCTCCGCCTCGACCCCCGGCGGCCAGGGCAATGCCTGGGCGGCGGCGGGACGAGACTCCAGCGCTCTGGCCGCCAACAAATGGTTGTCGCGCTTCATGGTCGATCTCCTTTGTTGGTTGTCGGATGGGAAGAGACGAGCTTGGCGGCTATCATCCCGGAACGGCCACCCTGTTTTCTTGACGGGTGTCAAGCGCCGGGCTTTTCGGCGCATCGCGCCGGGCAGCGCGATCCCGGTAAAATCGGTACCGTTGCACCCTACTGGAAACAGCGATGTCCACTACCGATCCGCCACTCGCTCGCGCTACGCTCGCCGTTCATGCCGGTTCGCTGGCCGATCCCCACGGCGGCCTCAACACCCCCGTTTATCCCTCGTCCGCTTATGCCTATCACCGCGACGGCGAGATCCGCTACCCGCGCTATTTCAACACACCGAATCAACTCGCCGCCGCGGCCAAGATCGCCGCGCTCGAAGGCGCCGAGAGCGCCTTGTTGTTCAGTTCCGGTATGGCGGCGATCAGCACCGCACTGCTCGCCCTCGTCGCCCCCGGCGACGAGGTACTGCTCGCCGCGGGCCTGTACGGCGGCACCGATCATTTTGTCCGGCACGAACTCGAACCCCGCGGCATCGCCATCCGGTTCGCGCCACCCAGCGCCGCCGATTTGCTCGCCGCACTCGGCGATCGATCGCGCTTGATCCTGGTCGAATCGCCGACCAATCCGCTGCTTAACATCATCGATCTTCGCGCCCTTGCCGCTGAAGCCCGCCGCCGCGGCGTGCTGACCATGGTCGATAACACGTTCGCGACGCCGATTGTGCAGCAGCCATTGGCGCTCGGCTGCGACCTCGTGATGCACAGCGCCACCAAATACCTCGGTGGCCACAGCGACCTGTGCGCCGGCGTGCTGGCCGGCAGCGCTGAATTGATCGGCCCGTGCCGCGAGATCGCCAGCCGTTACGGCGGCTGCCTCAACGCTTTCGACGCCTGGCTGCTGGAGCGCAGCATGAAAACCCTTGCGGTGCGCGTTGATAAACAGAACGCCACGGCCGCGTCGCTCGCCCCCTGGCTCGCCGCCGATTCCAGAATCGACAAGGTTTATTATCCTGGTCTTAAAACTAATGCTGGGCATCATATCGCCTCCCGCCAAATGACCGCCTATGGCGCGATGATTTCATTCAACTTGGCCACCACGCTCGACCCCGATGCTTTCGAGCAGCATTTGCGGCTGATTCGCCCGGCGGTCAGCCTGGGCGGCGTCGAGTCAACGATCTGCCGCCCGTGCCTGACGTCCCACGCCAAGATGGCGCCGGCCGAACGGGCCAGGCTCGGCATCGGCGATCGTTTGTTCCGGTTGTCCGTCGGCCTCGAGGACATTGCCGACCTCAGCGCCGATCTTTCTTTGGCATTGGATGAATAAACCCTCATCAACCACGATCCGTGACCCGCTTCTTACGCCGCACGCGTTTACGGCCGATGCTTGCTTAGAACATCTCGCCACCACGGCTCAGGGTCTCGACGCGGCAGCGGTCGCCGAGCGCCAAACCCGTTTTCCACCCAACCGCCTGCCGGCGGCGCAGCCCCGCACCCGGCTGGCAATTTTTCTCGGCCAGTTTCGCAACCCGCTGATTTATCTGTTGCTGTTCGCCGCCGGACTGGCAGCCGCGCTCGGCAAGCAGCTCGATAGTTTTTTCATCGGCGCCGTGTTGCTCGTCAACGCGGTGCTCGGCGCCTATCAGGAATGGCATGCCGAACGCCGGACCCGCGCTCTCGATCGATTGGTTCCGAACCGGGTCCGCGTCATCCGCGATGGAGATCTCCAGATCATCGACAGTGGAGCGCTCTTGCCCGGCGATATCGTCCGTCTGGACGAAGGGCAACGGGTTCCGGCCGATCTCAGATTGCTCGATTGCACGGAGGTCAAGGCCGACGAAAGCCTGCTGACCGGCGAATCCGAACCGGTGCATAAGGCATGCGACGCCGTTTTGTCGTTATCGACGCCGCTCGCCGAGCGCCTGAATTGTCTTTTCGCCGGTACGACGATGATCACCGGCCGGGCGCTGGCCGTGGTCACGGCGACCGGCAGCGATACCGAGTTGGGGCGCATCGCCGGGGCGCTGCGCTTTGCCGGTGGTGAATTACCGCTCGTCACCCGGATGCGCCAGTTCACCCGCCGGCTGTCGGTCGCGGCGGTTGTGGTGATCGTCCTGCTCGGCTGGCTCTGGTGGGCCCGCGGCACACCGCTGACCGAGGTGCTGCTACTGGCTACCGCCCTGGCGGTAGCCAGCATCCCCGAAGGCTTGCCGGTGGCGATGACCGTCGCCCTGGCCCGTGCCGTGCATCGCATGGCCACTCGTCAGGTCATCGTCCGGCGGCTGGCCGCGGTCGAGGGTCTCGGTGCCTGCACCGTGATTGCCAGTGACAAGACCGGAACCCTGACGCGCAATGAACTGACGGTGGTCAGATGGTGGCACCCGGCATTTGGCGCTCTGGCACCGAATGATCCTCGTGCCCGTGAACTGGCCCTCCACGGCGCACTGGCCAGCGATGCACACCTGGGCCCCGGAGGCACACGGGATGGCGCGGGCGGCGATGCGGTCGATATCGCGTTCGTGGCCCTGGCCCACGACTTGGAAATCACCCCCGCCTTCTCCACGACACGCACGGTCATCGCCCCGTTCAGCGCCGAGCGCAAGTACATGGCGGTCGTCACCGAATCCAACGGGCGCCGCCACGTCCACCTCAAAGGCGCGCCGGAAGTGGTGCTGCCGCTTTGCGGCGCACCCGCGGAGGCGCTGAACGCAGTCCAGAAACTGACCGCCGACGGCTTTCGGGTTCTGGCGCTCGCCTGTGGTGTACCCTGCGACCCTAGCAGCCTGTCGGGCTTTGCCGGTCGCGGCGAAACTTCGGCGGCGCGAGGACAGATGTTCTCCGGATCGCCGGCGCCTAGCACCGCTACGGGCCAAGATGCGGAGGAAATAGGTGCCGGGCAGACGGATTTGCACCCCGTGCCAAGTCAAGTCCGACAGGCTGCTGGGCATTCCTTTCGTGAACTGACCTTCCTCGGTCTCGCCGCCCTGATCGACCCGCCACGGTCCGAATCAGCCGGTGCCGTCGAACGCGCCACGCAGGCCGGCATCCGAGTGCTGATGATCACCGGCGATCACCCGCGCACGGCGCTGGCCATTGCCCGCGATCTCGGTATCGCGACGCACGCCGAAGAAGTGTTCAGCGGCGCCGAATTCGTTCGGTTGCCACCGACTGAACGGTGTAGCGCTGTCGCCCGCCACCGGGTCTTCGCGCGGATCGAGCCGTTACAAAAACTGTTGATCGTCGAGGCGCTGCAACAAAACGGCGAGGTGGTTGCGGTCACCGGCGATGGAGTCAATGACGCTCCGGCGTTAAAGGCCGCCAATATCGGTGTGGCGATGGGGCTGGGCGGCACCGACGTGGCCCGTGACGCCGCCGATCTGATCCTCGCCGACGATCATTTCGCCTCCATCGTCGCCGGCATCGAAGAGGGCCGTGTCGCTTATGCCAACCTGCGCAAAGTCATCGCCCTGTTGATCGCCACCGGCGGCGCCGAAATCGTCCTTTTTATGCTGGCCATCGCCGCCGGCCTGCCGCCGCCGTTGTCTGCCGTGCAACTTTTGTGGTTGAATTTGATCACCAACGGCATCCAGGACGTCGCGCTGGCTTTCGAGCGCAGCGAACCGGGGATCCTGCGCTTGCCGCCACGGCCGGCGCACGAAGGGCTGTTCAACCGCAAGATGGTCACCCAAGTGGCGATCAGCGGCGCTTGGATCGGAACGGCCGCTTTTTTAGTCTATCAGTACACGCTCAGTGCCGGCTGGCCGCTCGCCGTGACCCAGGGTGCCCTGCTCTGGTTTATGGTTTTCAGCGAAAACGCCCACGTCTTCAATTGCCGCTCCGAAACCCTGAGCGTCCTGCGCCTACCGCTGGCCGGCAATCCGCTGCTCCTCGGCGCCGTGCTGGTCACCCAGGGCATCCAATTGCTCGCCGCCTATACCCCATGGCTGGGCAGCATTATCGGCGTCA
Organism: Pseudomonadota bacterium; assembly: GCA_036832975.1. Taxonomy (GTDB): domain Bacteria; phylum Pseudomonadota; class Gammaproteobacteria; order Xanthomonadales; family Wenzhouxiangellaceae; genus DAITQM01. The sequence goes on from DAITQM010000012.1 coordinate 24,203, forward strand.
TGCCGATGCGCTTCGAACACTGGCTGTTTCTGGCGCTGGTCGCCGCACTGGTGATACCGGTCATGGAGGTCTACAAAAAATTGTTGCGCACACGGCGCTAACCACCGATAACACCGGCGACGTCGGCACTATGAAGTGTCTCTCGCGACGGCGCCAAGAACCCCGGGAACGGCCCGCTCGTTTCTCGTTCCCGTTCTTCGTTCCTTCTTTTCGTTATTCCCGCCTGCCTGTACCCGCACGGCAGACAGGCGCACGCGGGACTCCAGTCAAAACCCGGATTCCGCCACCGAATTTGTGAGTTGTTGCCGGGATTTTCGAGACATGAAAACGGCAATCACCGAAGATTTCCCAGTACCATAGGCGCCGACCTGCGACCGGCGGTAAGCAGTTAATTCCCGGACCGCTTGTATCCGGTCAACATACTTTTGATCAGATTCTCACGATGCAGCCAACTATTGACGAGAACGCCGGCGACGTGTATGACGGCCAGCGTAATTGTGATATTAGCTAAAATTTCGTGAATTTCCTCAAGGCTATGGGCGAAGGCTTCCGGGCCTTTTTGGATGAACAACGAAAACGGCCCGCCACCGTCGTGCACGGCGTAGAGCATCAAGCCCATCGTCGTGGTCGCGAGCAACATCAATAATATGACGACGACCATCGCCCCACCGGCCGGATTGTGGCCGAGGTAGCGCAGCGGGGCACGGCGGACAAGCGCCGCTAGATAGGCGAATACCGCACGCGGCGGATATACAAAATCGGCGAACCGGGCATGACGCGGCCCGATAAAGCCCCAGACAATACGCAGCAGTACCAGTGTGGCGACCGTATAACCCGCCGTGGTGTGCAGCCAGCGGGGCTCGCCTTCGCTGAAGTAGGCGGTCAGTACTGCCGCCACCAGCAGCCAGTGAAACAACCGCACGAAGCGGTCCCAGACCTTGACTTGTGGAATCTTTGTTTTCATCGGTATCATGACATCTCGTATTGCAATGCTTTTCTATCGGGACATCCCTGTAATTTTGACTCGCCGCATCATCTTCTCATCGGCGGGCCGTGATGGTAAAGCATCCCTCGTTGAAGATTCCATCAAAAATTCGTTTTTGAAGGTGCTGAGTACTTATTCCCTTGTAAGTGGGCCGCGGCGGGGGGGTTATGGCGACGATGAGTTGATTCCTGAGCCGGAAGGCCCTGGGGTTTTTTTTCCATACGGCGCGTTCGACCCGGCTGTCGAACAAAATCCCGCTCGCCGAAATCAGACCGTTGCCGCCGACTCCGATGACAGCCGAAGGGCTCTGGTGTAAAGAGCTGGGTCAAATACGGACCGATATCGGACCACGGCCCCTCACGCTGCGCGGTCGATCGCCGCCGGGGTCAGGGCCACCCGGCGGGCCGCCGCCGGTTCGGAACATTCGGCGGCGCAGGCGGCGCGGCCACCGAGCAGCGTGAAATCCGCGGCGCCGCAACCGAACAGCAGCACGATCCAGGCGGCGCAGCCGGCGGCCATTTACCGGCAGCGAATGAGTCGATCGTCCCTGATAGCGTTGCCCCGCCACAGATCGGCGAGCGCCGGCCATAGCCCGGCGGCCGTCGATGCCAAGTACCAGCGGGGATCGTCCAGGCCGGCGGTCAGCCGCTGATGGGCTGTGGCCAGGTGGTGGTACGGCATGCCGGGAAAGAGGTGGTGGGTGGCGTGGAACCGCAAGCCGACCGGCGCCCACAATGGCGTCAGCCAGCGTCGCCCCGGGACATCGACCGAGTCGTGGAACTGCTCGATGATCCCCAGCGGCGTGGTGCGGTCGTGCCGGTAGCGGTGGGCGGCCAGCGTTCTTAGACCATTGAGGACAAAGATGCCGACCAACACGGCATACCAGCACCACAAAATCTTCCACGGCAGCCGGCCGGCGGCCATCGCGGCGAGCAGCGCCGCGCCCCAGACAAAAGCCGAGGTCTCCTGCCAGCGCCAATGCGGCTCGTCGCGTTCCGCCCGGCCGCGCCGATAACGAAAATCGATGGTCAGCGACGAAGCCCGCTCCCAGTTGAAGCGGGCGAGGCGCGGACTGAGCCAGCCGAGCGGTGTCAACAGGACGAAACGGGCCAGGACCAGAAACGGCAAGACCAGACTCAACGCCAGATGGCCGATCGTCACCCAGTGCGGCAACCGGCCGAAAGCCAGGTACTCGCCGTCGCCCGCCGTCGCGTACACGCTCTGCTTGTGGTGATGGTTGTGCACACCGCTATAGGTAAACGACGGGGCGAGCAGGGGGATCCCGCAGAGCAGATTCCAGACGATCCGAAAACCCGGCAGCGCCCCCGGGCGCAGGTGGGCCAGCTCATGGATGAAAATCACAGCCCGGTAGAGGGCCAGAACGGCGACCACCCACAACCCCGCCCATAACGCCCCGCCAAAAGGCAGCCGGATCAAACCGGCCAGCGCCGCCCAGCCGAGCGCAGCGTGAAACAAAAAATCGCTCCAGTAGATCCGCGGTTGGGGCGTAAACAGATCGCGCACCAACTGCCGTGCCTGGACCAGGCGCGGGTCGGCGGGCGGTGCGGTTGTGGTCCTTTCGTCAGCCATGTTACAGGTCTGTTAGGTTTTTTATCTAATTAAAGCGCGGCGCGATTGACTTTATAGCATAGTTTAACTAAACATCGAGATTGGCGACATTGAGCGCGTTGCTCTCGATAAATTCGCGGCGCGGTTCGACTTCATCGCCCATCAGGGTGCTGAAGATCTGGTCGGCGGCGACGGCGTCCTCGATCGTCACTTGCAACAGGCGGCGCGTTTCGGGGTTGACCGTGGTCTCCCATAATTGTTCCGGGTTCATTTCGCCGAGGCCTTTGAAACGGGTGATCGTCAGGCCTTTGCGGCTTTCGCCGAGCAGCCAGTCCCAAACTTCGGAGAACGCCGTCACCTCCCGGCGCGCGCTGCCGCGGACGATATAAGCTCCGGTTTGCAACAGGCCGTGCAAGCGGCCGGCAAGATCGGCCAGCAGGCGGCCTTCGGGAGTTTCGAAAAAATCCAGCCCGATCGCATGATCGTACGCCAAGCCGTGTTGATGCTGGCGGAGCACCAGACGGCTCTCGTCGATCCACGCCTCGTAGCGGCTACGCTCGGGGTGTTGATTCAGGCGACCGGTCAACTCGGCCAGCCAATCGGCATCCGGTGCCGTGCCGCTGAAACCGCGGATATCGAGCAGTTGCCGCAAAAATTCCAGGTGGTAGCGGCGGCCCAGACGCTCGATCAACAACAACGCCGAATGGTACTGGCGCAGGAGTTGTTCGAGCGCCGGTCCGGCCAGCGCCGCGGACCCGGCCACGGCGGAAGCGGTCGATTCGGTGCCGGGGGCGAAATGCAATTCCGTGCCGTCGATCGCCCGCTTGAGCAGGAATTCGTCGAGTTCGGCCTGGTCTTTCAGATAATATTCGGCCTTGCCGGACTTGACCTTGTACAACGGCGGCTGGCTGATGTAAATATGGCCGCGTTCGATCAGTTCCCGCATCTGGCGGTAGAAAAACGTCAGCAGCAGCGTCCGGATGTGCGAACCGTCGACATCGGCATCGGTCATGATGATGATGCGGTGGTAACGCAGGCGGTCGGGCTGGTATTCCTCCTTGCCGATCCCGCAACCCAGCGCCGTGATCAGCGTGCCGACCTCGGCGGAGGACAGCATCTTGTCGAAACGCGCTTTTTCGACATTGAGAATCTTGCCCTTGAGCGGCAGCACGGCCTGAAACCTGCGGTTGCGACCCTGCTTGGCCGAACCGCCGGCGGAATCGCCCTCGACGATGAACAGCTCGCTTTGCGCCGGATCTTTTTCCTGGCAATCGGCGAGCTTGCCCGGCAGACCGGCGATGTCCATGATGCCTTTGCGCCGCGTCATTTCGCGCGCCTTGCGCGCCGCTTCGCGGGCCCGCGCCGCCTCGATCACTTTCGAGACGATCGCCTTGGCTTCGGCGGGGTGTTCCAGAAGAAAGGTTTGCAGGAATTCGGCAACCGCCGATTCGACCGCCGGCCGGACTTCCGACGACACCAGTTTGTCTTTGGTCTGCGACGAAAACTTCGGGTCCGGCGCTTTGACCGAGAGCACGGCGATCATGCCTTCGCGGCAATCGTCACCGCCCAGCGTCACTTTGTGCTTCTTTAAAAACCCCTCGTTTTCGATGTACTGATGCAAGGTGCGGGTCAACGCCGCGCGGAAGCCGGCAAGATGCGTCCCGCCGTCGCGCTGCGGGATATTGTTGGTGTAACAGAACGTGCTTTCCTGGTAAGCGTCGGTCCAGCGCAATGCCGCCTCGACGGTGATCGCCCCGACTTCGCTTTGAAAATAACACACGGTCGGATGCAACGGTGTCTTGCTGCGGCTCAAGAATTCGACGAACGAACGGATACCGCCCTCGAACTCGAAAACATCGCTTTTACCGCTGCGTTCGTCACTGAGTTCGATCCGGACACCGGAATTCAAAAACGACAGCTCGCGCAAACGGCTGGCCAAAAGATCGTAGTGGAATTCGGTATCGCTGAAAATCGTCCGGCTCGGCAAGAAGCGGATTTCCGTGCCCGTCCCATCGGCCTCGGCGGCCGGGCGGAGCGGCGCCTGTGGTTCGCCCAGCCGGTAATGCTGGACCCAAAGGTGGCCCTGACGGCGGATTTTGAGGTCGAGCTGTTCCGACAGGGCGTTGACCACCGAGACCCCGACGCCGTGTAACCCGCCGGACACTTTGTAGGAGTGGGTATCGAACTTGCCGCCGGCGTGGAGCACCGTCATGATGACTTCCGCCGCCGAACGCCCCTCCTCGGGATGGAGATCGACCGGGATACCGCGGCCGTTGTCGGTGACCGTGACCGCGCCGTCGCCGTGAATCACCACCTGAATCCGGTCGCAATGGCCAGCGAGGGCCTCGTCGATCGAGTTATCGACGACTTCGAAGACCATATGGTGCAGGCCGGTGCCGTCATCGGTATCGCCGATGTACATACCGGGGCGTTTACGGACCGCATCCAGGCCTTTCAGAACCTTGATGTCGGTCGATTCATAGTGACTCGGGGGTTTGGGTGTCATCGCCGGAAGGGGCTGTCAAAAAAAGTCTCGACCGTCCTGCCCCCGGCCGATCGGAGATCGCCGGCGAGCGGGCGTGGCGGATCGGGTCACAAGTCGCCTCGAAACGAGACGACGAATTATACCACCCGTTGCACCCGTCCTTGTTCCACGTGAAACCGGGCGTGCTCACCGAGTGCGTCATCCAGTGCGGCGGGCCAGTCCGCCGCGGTCAGCCAGAACTGCAAGCCACTGCCTTTGAGCCAGGTGAGGATCCGCTCCTGGTGAGCCCGATCCAACTCGGCCAGCGGGTCGTCGATGAGCACCAGTGGGGGGTAAGCGCAGCGCTTTCGCCACAACTCAAGCTGGGTGAGCAGCAGCAGTAAGGCCGCCAATTTCTGTTGGCCACGAGACAATTCATTGTGGGCCGGGTGCGGACCGGACAAAATCGCCAGCTCATCGCGGTGCGCCCCCTGGCGGAGATGGCCATAACGTCGATCGCGGTCGCGACCGGAACGGAGCGCCTCAATGACCGAACCATTCTCCGGCCAACCGCGGCGGAGCGCCAGGTGCAGCCCGGATAGCCCTGGAGCGATGTGTTGGACCAGGTGGAGCAGCGCCGCCGCCAGGCATTCGACATACGCGGCCCGCGATGCATGCAGCCGCTCGGCCAGCGGCGCCAATGCCTGGGCCAGGCTGTCGAGCGTCCGCTCCTGACTGCCGGTCCGCAGGGCGTGGTTGTATTGACGCAAGGCCCGCTCGTGTTGCTGCCACAGCCCGAGAAAATCCGGTTCCACGTGGAACAGTCCCCAATCGAGATAACGCCGCCGGAGGCGGGGGCCACCGCTGATCAGCAAGTGCAGGTCGGGTTCGATCACCGCCAGCGGTAGATGCTGGGACAATTCAACAAGCTGGCGGCACTCGTGGCCATCGAGGCGGGCTTTCCAGCCCGCCGGGGTGCGTTCCAGACCGAGCCTGACACGGCCGCGTGGACTTTCGCGTTCAATCACCACACGAAAACCAGGGGCGCCGTGGGTAATGCAGTCGGCGGCCCGGTGGGTGCGAAAGGAGCGGCCCCGACCGAGTAGTGCGATGGCCTCGATGAGACTGGTCTTGCCGGCCCCGTTCGGACCGAGCAGCAGATTGGCACCAGTGCCGGGTGTCAGGTCCAGAGGTTGAAGATTACGGAAGGAATCGATTCGTAAACGGCGGATAGCCATGCCCGTGGGGTAAGTCGCCGCCGCGCAACGTCGGCGGCCGGGGTTAGAGTTTAAGTGGCATAATCACGTGTCGGGTCTGCTCGCTGCCGCTTTCGGTTAACAGGCAACTGCTGTTAGCGTCACGTAACGCGATTTGTACCATATTGCCTTCGAGGGCCTGCAGCGCGTCCATCAGATAAATCACATTGAATCCGACCGAGAGCTTGTCCAGCGCGTGGTCGGCCTCGATTTCGTCCACGGCTTCTTCATGCTGCGGGTTGTGCGCGATAATCCGGATGCTTCCTGGCGAAAAATCCATTCGAACCCCGCGATATTTCTCGTTCGACAAAATCGAGGCGCGGTAGAGCGCATCGTGCAGCACCCGCCGGTCGGCCTGGATCAGCTTGTCGTTGCCGAGGGGCAATACCGCTTCGTAATCGGGATAACGGGCATCGATCAGCTTGCTGGTCAACACTAGGTGATTTTTGACCAGGTGTAGATGGTTTTTGGCAACCCCGAGTTGAACCTCGCCGTCCCCGCCGTCGAGCATGCGTTGAATCTCGATGACCGCCTTGCGCGGCACGATCGCTTGGCTTAAATCGCCGGTGAAACGCGCGTCGGACAGATCCGAAATCACCATCCGGTGGCCATCGGTGGCCACGGCGCGCAGCCGCCCTTCGCCCAGTTCGAGCAACAAGCCGTTCAGGTAATAGCGGACGTCCTGGTGGCCCATCGCGAAAGCGGATCGTTCGAGCAATGCCCGCAGATCGCGATCCGGCAGATTCCAATCATGGAGTTCCTCGACTTGAATGGGGGAAGGAAACTCGTCCGCCGGCAGCGTGCTCAAGGTGAACCGGCTGCGTCCGCACGAAGCCGTCAGCCGGTCGTCTTCGAAGGCCATTTTGATGGTCGAACCTTCAGGCAGGGCACGACAGATATCGAACAGCTTACGTGCCGGGACCGTCGTAATACCGGTTTTATCGACCTGCGCCGGCAAGCGGGCGGTCATCTCGAGCTCCATATCGGTCGCCGTCAAGATCAACTGGTCTTTTTCGACGCGCAGCAGAAAATTGGCCAATACGGCAAGGGTTTGTTTCCGTTCAACCACCCCGACGAGCAAATTGAGCGCCGGCAGAATAATGTCGTGATCGACCTGGATTTTCATTATTGATAACCTCTTAAATCAATACACAATAGTAATAAGCAACCGGCACACATTGAGTAAGAATCAATTTTTTAATAAAATCAAATAGTTATTGTTCATTACGTCGATGAAATACACGGTGCGCAAGCCGTACGGTGGTTGTGGATAACGGGTTGATCGTCGAGATGATGGTCGGGTTGAAGGTTAGACGCGGTCATTTTATCCACAAACTCTCTACTGCGAAAAGAGCAACACGTCCACCGGGTGGGTCTACCCGGTCAGTTCACGGAGCAGGCGGGCGTGATCCTCGCGAATCGCGGCGTCGCTGTTACACAAACGGTTTATGGTCCGGCAAGCGTGCAGTACGGTCGTGTGGTCGCGACCGCCGAACGCTTCCCCGATTTCCGGCAGACTGTGTCGGGTCAGCTCCTTGACCAGGGTCATCGCCATTTGCCGGGGACGCGCCACCGATCGCGTCCGGCGTTTGGATAAAAGATCGATGACTCGGAGTTGGTAATAGCCGGCGACGACTTTTTGAATCTGCTCGACCGTGACGGTCCGTTCATGGACCGCCAGCAAGTCACGCAAGGCCTCACGGGCATAGTTGACGTCCAGTGGGCGACCGCTGAAGCGGGCGTTGGCGATCAGCGAATTGAGCGCCCCTTCGAGTTCCCGGACATTGGTTTTGACCGCCGTGGCCACCAACTCGGCGACTGCCAGCGGTAAATTGACGCTGCGTTCGGCGGCCTTGGTCAGCAAGATCGCCACGCGAGTTTCGTAATCGGGTGGTTCGACCGCCACCACCAAGCCCCAGCCGAAACGGGATCGGAGCCGGGCTTCGATCCCTTCGATTTCTTTCGGATACCGGTCGCAGGTCAAGATGATCTGCTGGCGGCCTTCGAGCAGGGCGTTGAAGGTATGGAAAAACTCCTCCTGCGAGCGATCCTTCTTGGAAAAGAACTGGATGTCGTCGATCAACAGCGCATCCATCGAGCGGTACCATTGTTTGAAACGGTCAATCGAATCGCGCCTTAAAGCCTGGATCATGTCGTTGACGAAGCGTTCGGCGTGCAGGTACAACACCCGCATCGCAGGAAACTGCGCGACCAGCTCATGGCCGACGGCATGCAGTAGGTGAGTCTTGCCGAGCCCGGTCCCGCCGTAGATCAAAAAAGGGTTGTTGCCGGGATCACCCGGCTTTTGCGCCACCAGGCGGGCCGCCGCGTGGGCCATTTCGTTGGATTTGCCCTGGACGAAATTGCGGAAATAGAACCGTTCGTCCAGCCCGTGGGCGATACTGCTCGCTTGCCGCTCGCTGTCCGGCACGACCGGCTGCAAGACGACGCGAACCGATCCCGAGCCGGGCTGCAAAGCGTTGAGCGCTTCACCGAGCAGCGCGGCGTAACGCTCGTTGACTTGTTCGCGGACGAACTCGTTCGGGGCGATCAATAACCACTGTCCGCCGTGCTCATCGAGGCGAAGCGGACGCAGCCAGGTTTCGATGTCGCGCGGCGGAACCTGGCGCTCAAGCCGGGCCAGGCAGCGATTCCAGATTTCTTTCAAGCTCATGGCTCCATTCATTTCACCCGGGATGTTTTTCACCAGAGGGTTTGACCGGATGGTTTGATCCCGGGGCCGAGTTCATCCCCGGGCCGTTGACCCGGCGGGCACCGGCAGATTATCATGTCGAGTTCATTCGCCGCAGTGTATCGAAAAGATCGTCATGAAACGGACCTATCAACCCAGTAAGCTGAAACGGGCGCGGAGACACGGTTTCCGGGCGCGCATGGCCACCCGCGGAGGCCGCCAAGTGTTGTCCGCCCGGCGGGCGCGGGGCCGAAAGCGGCTGACCCCGTAGGGTTAGTGCACCCTCCGCCGGCCGCGGAAGCGGCGCCAGGTGCGCGGTTTCCCCGGTGCTCGCGATTGCTCAAGGCGGGTGAATTCAAGGCCATTTTACGCCGTCCGCTGACCGCCAGCGACCCGCTGTTTCGCGTCTGCGCCCATGGCGCGACCGAGCAGTCACGTTTGGGAATCACCGTCAGCCGGAAGTGCGCCACGCGGGCCGTCGATCGGAATCGGATCAAACGCCACGTCCGCGAAGCGTTTCGCCAACTCAAGACCGAACTCGACGCCGGGTGCGGTGTGGACGTCATCGTGATCGCCCGCCCGGAAGCCCGGCTGGCGAGCGCCGCGGAGCTGCGCCAAGCGATTGAGCGCCTGCTGCGGCGGATTAAAACGCGGATCGGCGACCAGAAGACGGAAAAAGTTTAATGTCGAATACCAGAACCCTGCTGCTCGCCTTGCTGGCGCTGTTTGCGTTCATGCTATGGAACGCCTGGCAGCAGGATTACCGGCAGCCCACGGCCCCCCCGCCACCGGTCACCGGCGGTGAAGTGCCCGCGATAGCGCCGCCCAACGACGTACCGCCGCCGCCCAGCGGTGAGATCCCTGAGCCGCCGGCCCCCGCTCTGCAGCCAGCGGTGGCGGCCAGTGCCGGGGAGGATATCGTGGTCGAAAGCGATGTCCTGCGGTTGACGATCGACACCGTCGGTGGCACATTGATCGGTGCCGAGCTTCTGGCCTATCCCGAATCCGCCGGTCGCGACGCCCCGCCGTTCCGCTTACTGCGCCGTGACGACAGCGATTGGTCCATCGTCCAATCGGGACTGCTCAGCCGCAGCACCGTCCTGCCCGACCACAACGCCCGCTTTCACGCCGCCGCCACTTCATTCCGGCTGGCATCAGGCGAGGACGAACTGCGTGTCCCGCTACGCTGGGCGGGCGACGGGGTCAGCGTCGAGAAAGTCTTTATCGTCCGCCGCGGCGATTACCGCATCGGCGTCGAGCAAACGGTGCACAACGATACGGGTGGCGCGATCGACGCCGCCCGTTACGGCCAGTTGCAGCGTACGCCGCGGACGGCGGGCAACGGTGGCGGGTTTACCAACCCAACGGCCTACAGCTATTTCGGCGCCGCGGTTTACGACCCGGCTGAAAAATTCATCAAACTACCGTTCGATAAGTTCCGCGAGCAACCGTTTTCCACCGCCGTGCAAGGCGGGTGGATGGCCATGATTCAGCATTACTTTGTCGCGGCTTGGCTGCCACCGGCGGCGGACGTTTTTCAATACCGGACGGAAGAAATCCCTGGCGCGCCGGTACGCTACCTGGTGCGCAACGTCAGCGAGGCCAGGGCGATCGCCGCCCACAATGCCGCAACATTTGCCGATTCGATCTATCTCGGCCCCAAAGTGCAGGACCGCCTGGCGGCGCTCGCCCCCGGCCTGGAACTGACCGTCGATTATGGGATGATGACGGTAATCGCCAAACCGCTGTTCTGGCTGCTCGAGCATATTCACTCAGTGGTTCGCAACTGGGGACTGGCGATCATCGCCTTGACTTTGCTGATCAAGCTGGCTTTTTACAAGCTCACCGAAGCGCAGTACCGCTCGATGGCCCGCATGCGCAAATTGCAGCCGAGGATGGAAGCATTGAAGGAGCGGTATGGAGACGACCGGCAGAAGATGAGCCAGGCGATGATGGAGATGTATCGCACGGAAAAAGTCAACCCGCTCGGCGGCTGCCTGCCGATTTTGGTCCAGATTCCGGTGTTCATCGCCCTGTACTGGGTGTTGCTCGAGAGCGTCGAACTGCGCCAGGCGCCGTTTTTAGGCTGGATCCGCGATCTCAGCGCCCGTGACCCGTACTTCATCTTGCCGATCATCAACGGCGTGGCGATGATCGCGACGCAGAAAATGACCCCGTCCCCGGGGATGGACCCGACGCAACGTAAGATCATGAGCGCCCTGCCGGTGGTTTTTTCGGTGATGTTCGCATTTTTCCCGGCCGGGCTCGTGCTGTATTGGGCGACCAATGCGACGATCTCGCTTGCCCAGCAGTGGTACATCACGCGTCGCATTGAACGCCACGGCTAAACCCGTCACCGGCGCCGGCTCGGCCGGCGTCGAGACCATCGCGGCGAGCGCCACCCCGCCGGGCCGCGGTGGGATCGGCATCGTCCGTGTTACCGGGCCGGCCGTTAAACACCTGATCCCCCAATGGCTGCATTGCGACCTTGAGCCACGCCGCGCTCGGCTGTGCACTTTGCCGGCCGCCGACGGCGAAGCGCTCGACGAAGCATTAGCGCTTTATTTTCCGGCACCGCACTCGTACACCGGCGAGGACGTTCTTGAATTACACGCCCATGGCAACCCACTGCTGCTCGAACAGATCCTGTCGGTGCTGGCGGATCTCGGTGTGCGCCGGGCGCGGCCGGGGGAATTTACCGAACGCGCTTTCTTGAACGGTAAGTTGGATCTCGCTCAGGCCGAGGCGGTCGCCGATCTGATCGCCGCCGGCAGCATGCAGGCGATGCGCGCCGCGCGGCGCAGCCTTGAAGGCGTTTTTTCGGCTAAAGTGAACACGCTGCACGAAGCGCTCTGCACGCTGCGCATCGAAATCGAAGCGCAGCTCGACTTCCCCGATGAAGACCTGCCGGCGCCGGCCGTGCAGCACTGGCGAGAGCAGCTTACCGCGATCGACGTGCAGATCGCCGACCTCAAGCGGGCCGCCGAACGCGGCAGGCGGCTGAATGACGGGTTCAAAGTAGCGATCGCCGGGGCGCCGAATGTCGGTAAATCGAGCCTACTGAACGCGCTGACCGGAAGCGAGCGGGCGATCGTCAGTCCGCACCCAGGCACGACGCGCGACGTGCTGCGGGAAACTGTGGTGATGGCCGGCGGGGTCGTCGAAATCAGCGACCTCGCGGGCCTGCGCGACAGCGACGATGATGTGGAAAACGAAGGTATCCGCCGGGCGCGCGATGAACTCAGCCGGGCCGATCTGGTGATCTGGTTGGACGACAGCCGAACCCCGGATCGCACGTTGCCCGTCGAACTCGATCCGGAAATTGCGGTGCTGAGGGTTCACAACAAAGTCGATCTCGACCCTACCAGGACGGGCCGGCCCGTCGCGATCGGGAGCGATAACACGCTGTGGATCAGCGCCCGGCGCGGCGACGGATTGGATGCACTGCGCGCAGCGCTCGCCGCGCGCGCCGGCCTGAATAGTGGCGCGGGGGAATTTTCGGCGCGCGCCCGTCACCTCGATCACCTCGGCGCCTGTGCCGGTGAATTGACCCTGGCCGGAGCCGCCCTGGCGGCCGGCGCGCCGCCTGAACTGGTGGCCGAGCACCTCAGGCTGGCGGCCGACGAACTTTCGGCATTGACCGGCAAGGTGAGCAGCGATGAACTGCTCGGGCGGATATTCAGCCGTTTTTGCATCGGCAAATGAGGCCGGCTGCTTGCCGAGCCGCTAAAGGGCCGTAAAATAGGCTTTAGTTCGTCAATGAAACCAGGACCCAGCGATGTTGAAATGGCTCAAGTCGCAGGATAAAAACACGCCACTGCTGACCCTCGGCGTCCGGGCGCTCGATTCGCGCAATTTACAGATTCTCAAAACGACGATGGCCGTGTTGCGGTTGCCGGAACAATGGCAGCTCGATCCCAAGGCCGACGAAGGGGTCGTCATTGTCGATATCGACGAGCGCGAGGGCCGTCAAGCGTGGCGGCGACTGGTCGAGAGTGGGCGGTTTTACCGGGTGATCCCACTGAGCGCGAACCGCAAGATGGTGCACGTCGGTCGCGGCCTGCTTAAACCGTTGCGCGCCGGCCAGCTCGAAGAGCTGTTGCGCGAGATCGGTCATGAATTGACAACGGACAAGCCACCGGAAAGAACCACCGTCCCGCTGCTCTGCGAGGCGATCCAGACGGGTGCGAACGAGCGCTTCACCGTTCAGCTTCCATCGGGCGATTGGTATTACATCGAGCGCGACCAAGATCGGGTTTACGGCCACGGTGGAATCGAGCGGCTGACCGACATGCTGTTCAAGCCGATCCACCAGATGGCCATCAAACCGCTGGCGCTGCGGCCCGAAAGCCTGGCGGGCGGGACGGTGCACGATGAGTACTCGCTCTGCTTATTGTTGTGGTCGGCGGCGCAGCGTCTGCCGTTGGCCGAAATGCCGCCGCAGTTGCTACTCGCCGCGCGTTACCGGCTAAGCGGACAAGTGCCGTGGAAGAAGCTGCCACACCAACCGGAACAGCGCGCCCTGGCCGATTATCTGCAAAGCGCTGGCGATGCCGACCTGATCGGTCTGGTTTTGGAAACGGGCCTGGAAATCGAAAGGGTACTGCATTTTATCCTCGGCACCTGGCTGCTTGGCTGCCTGACCCTGATCCGCCGGTCCAGCGGCGCTGGGGCTTAACAGGCTGTTGAAAAACAGACGAGAGCGAGTCCGGGCATGTACCGGACTCGCGACTTGAAAAAGGGCAGGAGAGCCCTTTTTCAACAACCTGTTAATCGATCGGCGAATGCCGGGCCGTTAAAAGACGGCCGCCGGCGCAAGGGGCGGCGCCGGCGGCCTTTACCCTGCCAGAGAGGAGCTTGGGGGGGTAGGCAGGGGTACGATAAAGACCGTGTGCGGCATGAGCTTCTTGCATGGGGGATGAAAATTCGATGCTTGGAGTGCCAACGAGACAACCGCTGACGCCAGATCGGACGATCTGGATCATTTATGGGCTGCGAATGGGTTTCTTGCAGGAGATAGTGTTGCTGATTGATGCAAAGATGGTTTAAACCAAGGATGACCGGGCAGTGATGGCGCGTAACTGGGTAAAAAGGCTGCTGGCAACGATTTTGATCGCCGTGTTAATGGCTGTCGCCTCGTCCTGGATCGTCTTGCGGCTGAGCCTTCCGGCGCGCCACGGCAGCCAGGTGTTGCCGGGGCTTGCGGCGGCGGTGACGGTGAGCCGCGATGCCCAGGGCTACGCGACGATCCAGGCGGAAAACGAGCGGGACCTGGCGCGGGCCGTCGGGTTTGTCCACGCCCAGGAACGGTTTTTTCAGATGGATGTGCAGCGCCGGGCCGGTGCCGGCGAGTTGGCGGCGCTGCTCGGTCCACCGGCGGTCGATTTCGATCTCGAACGCCGCAAACATCGCATGCGCAACCGCGCCCAACGGCTGGCCCAAGGTCTCGATTCGAGGATCGGCGAGGTACTGGCGGCGTATACCGCTGGTGTGAACCAGGGACTGGACGCCCTCGGCGCCCGGCCGTTCGAGTATCTGCTGCTCGGTGTTGAACCCGAGCCGTGGGCCATTGAAGACTCGCTGCTCGTCGCCCTTGGCATGTATTTCACTTTGCAGGCCGACAGCGCGACGCTCGAGCATGAGTTCGGGGCGCTGGCCTCCTGCCTGCCAGCGGCAGCAGTGCGGTTTTTAACGCCGGCCGGCGATCGCCATGACGCACCGTTGTTCGGTCCGCCGTTTGCCGCGCCGCCGATCCCGCCGGCGGCGGATTTCGATGCCCGGACATTGCCGGCCACGGCGCACAGCGCCTCGGCGGCCGACCCTCCCCCGGCGGCCGGTAGCAATAACTGGGCTCTCGCCGGGACGCGAACCGCCAGCGGTGCGTCACTGGTCGCCAATGACATGCACCTCGGCCTGAATCTGCCGCATCTGTGGTTCAAGCTTCGCCTGGCGATCGGGAATGAACTGGAGCGCGAAAGCTGGTCGGCCGCCGGCGTCAGTCTGCCAGGTCTGCCGTTCGTTGTCGCCGGCAGCAATGGCCAGATCGCCTGGGGCTTCACCAATGCCTATGGCGATTTTCTCGACTTGATCGTCATCGCTATCGATGCGGCCGATGATCGGCGCTACCTGACCGCGGAGGGCAGTGAGCCGTTCGCCATCCACCGGGAAACGATCCGCATCAACGGCGACGAGACCCGAACACTGGAAGTTCGCGACACCCGCTGGGGACCGGTGATCGGGGAAGATCACGCCGGCCGGCCGCTGGTCTGGCGCTGGGTGGCGCACGACGAGCGGGCGCTGTCGGTCAGCGGCCTGTGGCAAATGGCGCAAGCGGCTGATACCGCAAGCGCGATCGCGGCGGCCAACCGTGCCGCATTGCCGGCACAAAACCTCATCGTTGGCGACAAGCACGGTTCGATCGGCTGGACGCTGATCGGCGCTATCCCGCTGCGTAGCGGCGACTACGACAGCCGTTTCCCGGCAAGCTGGGCCGTCGCCGGCCGCGGCTGGCTGGGCTGGTTGCCGGCCGCATCGTACCCGCGCCTGATCGATCCGCCGGGCGGCATTTTATGGACCGGCAATGCCCGGGTGACCGCCGGCGAGACGCTGGCGCTGATCGGCGACGGCGGTTATCCGAGCGGCGAGCGGGCCGCTCAGATTCGTGACCGTCTGCAAAAACTGAAGGCCGCGGACGAACGTGACATGCTCGCCATCCAGCTCGACGACGAAGCCTTGGGACTTGCCCCTTGGCGCCGCTGGCTGCTCGGCGTACTTGATCGGCAAGCCGTCGAGCATCACCCCGGGCGGGCCGCGTTTCGCCGGCAGATCGCTGCCTGGAGCGGGCGTGCGGCGATCGACGACGCCGGCTATCGGCTGCTGCGTGAATATCGCGACCGGCTGCGCCGCCGGGTGTTCGGCGATCTGACGGCGCACTGTCCGGGGCTGGCGGCGAGCCGCGGCCGCTGGCAGTGGCGCGCCCCGCTTTGGCGTTTGCTCGAGGCCGAGCCGGAAAACTGGTTGCCGCCGGGTGCGCCATCCTGGCGCGCGTTGTATCTTGAGGAAGCCGATCGGCTGATCGCCGCCGCCCAAGCGGCGCGCGGTGGCCTCGCCGCCTATCGTTGGGGCGAGCGCAACCGGCTGGACATGAAACATCCACTGGCCGATTCGATTCCGTTGCTCGGCCGTTGGCTGGCGATGCCGGCGGTGGCGTTGCCCGGTGATCACGGCCTGCCGCGCGTCCAGACGCCGCGTTTCGGCGCTTCGGAACGATTCGCCGTCAGCCCGGGGCACGAGGCGGCGGGGTATCTGCAAATGCCCGGTACCGTCAGTGGTCACCCCCTATCCGGCGATGGCACCGCCAGCCATAACGATTGGGCCGAAGGTCGGCCGACGCCATTTCTGCCCGGGCCGGAACGCGACCGTCTGTGGCTTGAGCCGGCGAGCAGCGCGCCGCGGGAGGACGCCGGTGACCAACGGTGAATCATCCTCATTTGCCGGCGACGGTGCGAGGGTTTGATAGCATGGCGAATAACACAAACGAGGCCGAGCCATGGGCTTATTGATCGACGGCGTCTGGCACGATCAATGGTACGACACCGAAAAGAGCGGCGGCCGGTTCGAGCGCCAGGCGAGCCGGTTTCAGGATTGGGTCACCGCTGACGGCCGGGACGGGCCGGGCGGGGTACGCGGCTGGCCCGCCGAATCCGGTCGCTACCACCTGTTCGCGGCCGCGGCGTGCCCGTGGTCGCACCGGGTGTTGCTGTTGCGCCGTTTGCAGGGCCTGGAGCAGCACATCGGGCTGACGTTGCTCAATCCGCTGATGTCCGAAAACGGCTGGACGTTCGAGCCCGGACGGCGGGTCGATCCCGACCCCATCCTCGGGGCGCGGTATTTACATCAAATTTATACGGCTGCGGATGCGAAATACACCGGCCGCGTCACGGTGCCCGTACTGTGGGATAAAAAGCGGCAAACCATCGTCAATAACGAATCGGCCGATCTCATGGCCATGCTGAACCGCTCGTTCGACCCTTTGGGTGCCGCGGCGGTCGATTTCGATCCGCCCGACCTTCGCGCCCGCTGCGCCGCGCTCGATGAGTGGATTTATCGTGATTTGAACAACGGAGTCTATCGCGCCGGCTTTGCCACCAGCCAGGCGGCTTACGAAGAAGCCGTGTTGGACGTATTCGGCGCCCTTGACCGCCTGGAACGGCTGCTCGCCGAGCAGCGATATCTGACCGGACCACGGTTGACCCTGTCGGACTGGCGGCTATTCGTCACGCTATACCGCTTCGATGCGATTTACTACGGTCATTTCAAATGCAATCTCAAGCGCCTGACCGACTACCCGGCGCTATGGAGTTATACCCGCGAGCTGTACCAATGGCCGGGCGTCGCCGAAACCTGCGACCTGTTATCGTGCAAGCTGCATTATTACCAAAGCCACCGGACGATCAACCCCACGGGGATCGTGCCGCTCGGCCCGGCGCTTGATTTTACCGCCCGGCACCATCGCGACCACCTGCCGGCGGTAGACTGATCGGCGGCGATGAATCTCGAATTGCACCGCCACCACGGACCGCAGCGCTATCATCGAGCGTTCGCGCTGGGCGTTGTGCTGAACAGCGTTTATGCGCTGGTTGAATTCATCGCCGGTCTGTGGTTGCATTCGGTCGCCCTGATGGCCGATGCCGGGCATAACCTGAGCGATGTCGTAGCGCTGCTTTTATCGTGGGGCGCGTTCCACTTGGCGGAACGGCCGCCGTCGCGCCGCCATACATACGGCTATCAGCGGTTGACGATCATCGCCGTATTATTGAGTGGCGTGCTGCTGCTCGTTACGGTGGCGGTCATCGCCTACGAAGCGATCGATCGCTTCCGCCACCCGGCGCCGCCGCCGGCGCTGCCCATCCTGTGGACCGCGCTCGCCGGGGTGGCGGTCAATATCGGCTCGGCCTGGTTGTTTCACGCCGGCAGCCGCCATGATTTGAATTTACGCGGCGCCTGGTTGCATCTGCTCGCTGACGCCGCGGTGTCGGCCGGCGTCGTCGCTGCCGCCTTGTTGTTGTACGCCACCGGCTGGGCGCTGCTCGACCCGCTGCTCGGTTTGATGATCGGCGGCATCATCCTTGCCGCAACCTGGGGCCTGCTCAGTGAAGGTTTGACGCTGGCGGCGGATGCCGTGCCGCGCCATATCGATCCGGATGCGGTGCGCGATTATCTCAAGGCGCTGCCCGGGGTCACCGCCGTGCACGATCTGCACATCTGGCCGCTCAGCACGACCGAAACAGCGTTGACCGCCCACCTGGTCATGCCCGCGGCGCCAGCCAGCGACCGCTTTTATTACGAACTGGCCAGAGAGCTGAAACAGCGCTTCACGATCGACCATCCGACGCTGCAAGTCGAACGCGGCGATTGGCAAGGGACGCCGGCCGATTGCACCGGCAGTTGCGAAAAATCCGCCATTTGAACCCCTCTCCAACCTAATGCACTCCGTCACAATATGAGTGTCGGAGTGCACTAGCTGTCGCCTGTCTGCTGTGCGGGCACAGGCCGGTGGGGATGGCGAAGGGGGGCAGTGGCGGGCTCTTACTGACGGGCTGTCAAGTGTCGAGCGCCGACTGCCGGAACCATTTGGTGGCGATCCATTTTTCGCCGTGTTTGACCGGCAGGCTGGCGTGCAGGGTGCGGGGCTCGGGCCGGCCGGTGGCATCGACGTTGCTGAACATCAAAAGCCGGCCGCGGCGCGGCGCGATGGTGATTTGCAGTTCCGGGAAGTGCGTCTCGCCACCGGCTTGGACATCGCAAAGATAGACGAACGCCGTCCAGATCCGCTGACCGCCGCGCCGCTGTTGCGCCGCTTCGTCGCCGCTGCCCGGCGCAAAGAAATCGTGGTGCGGGCGGTATTCACCGCCCGGCGGATAGCGGATGATCGTGAAGGGTTCGGCATTCGACGCCGGCTGGCCGGCGGCCGCTGCCAAGCGCTGTTCGAGTAGCAGAAAGTGCAAATCGCGACGCTCGGCGCTGATCACCGCATCGTCGCTGGTGCGAACCTCGAGTACGCGCGGCCCGCCGGAGTCCGGGTCGCCGACGCGGCTGCGTTGCAGCAGGGGTTCGGCGAGATGCATCAGGTGGGCGCATTCGTCGGTATCGATGAAATCGTCAATGGTGAGCACCTCGGGGGCAGGGCAATGCGTGACGGGCTCGGCTAAGACCGTCGCCGGCCAGTCCGGCAAAGACAGGTCGGCGGCCGGCGCGGCCAGTTCCCGGGTCAGGGCTTCGGCGGCCCGGGGATCGGCCGCTTTGAGCAAACCCGGCCGGGCGGCGAGGTATTCGAGCGCCGCGAAATACTGCTCGCGTCCCGCAAGTCCGAGCCAGAAAGCGCCCGCGGCGCGGCCGGCGGGGTGGTTGTCGTCGGCAGCCAGACGGCGGCCGAGCGGATAAAAGGCCAGCGTATCGCCGGCCAGCGCGGCGCGCGCCAGAGCGTTCAGACAGCGGTCGAGATCGTTCAGCCGCGCCCATAAAAGACCCGCCGCGTACAGGGCGTGCGGGTAGCCGGCCGCAATGGCTGCATTCAGCCAGCCAAGAGCCGCCGTGTCATCCTGCGCGTCGCTCAGCGCCAGCCAGGCGAGGTGATAGGCCGCCGGGCCGAAACCCTGGTCGGCACAGGCGCGAAGTTCGGCCAAACCGGCGGCGCGCTGTGCGGCATCGTCGAGCAGCGGCAGCGCCGCGAGGTAGCGTGCTTCGGCGGTGGACCCGCGGGTCATGGGCCGGTTGTTTCAACCCTGCCGGTGGTGCTCGGCCAGCACGCGCGCGACACAGGCGGTCAGCTTGCGGGTGAATGGAATGTGCAGAAACTCGTTTGGCCCGTGGGCGTTGGATTGGGGTCCGAGCACGCCGGTGATCATGAACTGCGCGGCGGGGAAACGCTCGCCGAGCATGGCCATGAAGGGAATCGTGCCACCCTCGCCCATGTACATGCAGCTTTGGCCGTAGACCGCCTGTGACGCCGCTTCGAGGGCGCGCTCGAGCCACGGTGCCACCTCCGGCGCGTTCCACCCGGTCGCCGCCTGATCGGTGCTGAATTCGACCCGGGCGCCATAGGGTGGATCGGCCTCCAGCAAGGTTTTCAACGCCTGCGTCGCGGCCTCGCCGTCGACCGTCGGCGGCAGGCGCAGCGACAGCTTCAACGAGGTCTCGGGGCGCAATACATTGCCGGCGTCGGCGAGCGCCGGCAGGCCGCCGGCCCCGGTCACCGACAAGGCCGGCCGCCAGTTACGGGTCAGAAGGCGTTCCAGATTGTCGTCCCCCATCGGCTGGGCGTTGCCCACAAACGGGTAGGCGCTATGGACCTCATCGCCGAGCCGGGCGGCGACCGCCGCCAGTTGTTCCCGGCGCTGAGCCGGAATATCGACGTGGAATTCCGGCGGCAGGATCGCTCCGCTCGCCACCTCTTCGAGGCGGTCGAGCAGCAGCCGGGCGATTCTGAAACTCGACGGGACGATGCCGCTGGCATAACCGGAGTGGACGCCCTCACGTAGGATTTCGACGGTCAACGTCCCGGCCGCCATGCCGCGCAGCGACGTCGTGATCCACAACTGCTGGTAATTGCCGGCCCCCGAATCCAGGCAGACGACCAGCGATGGCGAGCCGATGCGCGGGGCGAGGTGTTCGATGTAGTGCGGCAGGTCGTAGCTGCCCGATTCCTCGCAGGCCTCGATCAGCACCACGCAACGGGCGTGCGGCAGGTGTTGTTGCTGAAGAGAGCGGATCGCGGCCAGCGAAGCGAACGCCGCATAGCCGTCGTCGGCGCCGCCGCGGCCGTACAGCTTGTCGTCCCGGATCACCGGCTGCCACGGCCCGAGGCCCTCGGCCCAGCCGCTCATCTCCGGCTGCTTGTCGAGGTGGCCATAGAGCAGCACCGTGTCGTCACCGCTGCCGGGAATCTCCATGTAAATCAAAGGCGTTTTGCCGGGCAGCCGAACCACCTCGACTGTCAAATTGTCGATCGGCTGGCGCCGGCACCAGCCGGCGATCAGCTCGACGGCGTCGTCCATGTAACCGTGGCGCGCCCAGTCGGGATCGAAATGCGGGGATTTATTGGGAATTTTGATGTATTCGACCAGGCGCGGCACGATATCGTTGTCCCACATTTCATCGATCAGCCTCTCGCCGGTGGTGAAATCCATGGTGTTCTCCGAGTGATGAGCGTAAAGATGCGATTATCGCAAATCGGGCTGCCCGTCACTGGCCCTGGGTGATGGATGATGCCGGCCTTGACGGGAACGACAACCCTACAACCTATCGCGCAGCCGGTACCAGGCCATGGCCATGACCAGGGCCGGGGTGCGCAGCCAGCGGCCGCCGGGAAAGGGGTGGTGCGGGATGCGGCAATACCAGTCGAAGCGGTCGCTTCGGCCGTCGATTTTTTCGGCGATGAGTTTGCCGGCGAGCCCGGCGAGCGCCATGCCGTGCCCGGAAAAGCCTTGCAAGTAATGGATGTTGTCGGCGAGGTGGCCGAAGTGCGGGGCGCGGTTCATCGTGATATCGACATACCCGCCCCAAGTCGAAATGATCTCGGTGCCGGCCAGTTGCGGGAAGACGGCGGTCATCCGGCGCCTGAGCTGGGCGGTGAGCAGCGGCGGTTGCAACGTCGAGTAGCTGACCCGCCCGCCGAACAACAGGTGTCGGCCGCGGGCCAGACGGAAGTAATCGAGCACGAATTGTGTGTCGGAGACCGCGGTGCGCGACGGAATCAGGCTGGCCGCGAGGGCTGGGTCGAGGGCTTCGGTGGCGCCGATATAGGTGCCGACCGGCATGATGTAACGGCGGATCTTCGGCACCAGACGGTCGAGCCCGGTGTTGCCGCAAAAGACGACCCGCTCGGCGCGCAGGCAGCCGGCCGCGGTTTCCAGCACGATCCGTTCGCCGTCGCGGCGCCAGCGCTCGACGCGGCTTTGTTCGTACAGCCCGGCGCCGGCATTGGCGGCGGCGCGGGCCACACCGAGGGTGTATTGCAGCGGGTGGAGGTGCAGGCTCCGGCGGTCGAGCAGGCCGGCGAGATAGCGCGGGCTGTCGAGCGCGGCGCGCAGTTCGTCGCCGGCGAGCCATTCGAGGTCGACGCCGTAGCGCTGCTGAAGGTGCCGGTGCTGGGCGCGCAGTTCGGCGACTTGCCTGGGTTTGATTGCGACGTGCAAGGCGCCGTCACCGACGTCGCAAACAATATGCTCATCGGCAATCAGGGCGCGGGCCAGGTCGAGGGCCTCGATCGACCATTCGAAGTAGCATCGCGCCGCCTCGGCGCCGCAGAGTTTTTCCAAGCGCCCGATATCGCAGGCGTAGCCAAAGAGCAATTGCCCGCCGCTACGCCCCGAAGCGGCCCACCCGGTGCGGACCGCTTCCAGCACCACCACCTCGTGCCCCAGCCGAGCAAGGTGCAGAGCGGCCGACAGACCAGCCAGCCCGGCGCCGACGATGGCGATCTCGCATTGCCGCTCGCCGCTCAGGACCGGCCGCGGCGGGGGCAGGTCGGCGGTGGCGGTGTACCAGTTGGCGTCATAACCGGTCGGGTTGCCGTGGCCACCGGCGGCGGTTGGGTCAAAGCGCATCGGTTGCTTTCTCCCGGCGTCTCTGCTACTGTCGAATAAATTAAACACTGCGCAGTATAGGCTGCGGTCCAACGGTTTGCACCGTGAATTTCTCAGAACTCAACGATTGGCTGAAAGCTAACTCCATCACCGAAATCGAATGCCTGGTACCCGACCTGGCCGGCGTCGCGCGCGGCAAGATCATGCCGGCCAGCAAGTACGCGCGCGACGAGTCGATCCGCCTGCCCGAGGGGATTTTCGCCCAGACGGTGACCGGGTCGTGGCCGGAGGACGAAGGCGAGCTGATCAACCCGGCGGAAATCGACATGGTGGTCGCACCCGACCCGAAGACCGTGCGCTTTGTTCCCTGGGCCCACGAGCCGACGGCGCAGATCATCCACGATTGTTATTACCAGGACGACACGCCGGTGCCGCTGGCTCCGCGCAATCTGCTCAAGCATGTACTGGAACTGTACCGCGCCGAAGGCTGGCAGCCGGTGATCGCCCCGGAAGTCGAGTTTTTCATCACCCAGGTCAACAAGGATCCGGATTATCCGCTGCAGCCGCCAGTCGGGCGCAGCGGGCGGCCGGAGACGGCGCGCAAATCTTATGGCGTCGACGCGGTCAACGAGTTCGACCCGATGTTCGAGGAGATGTACGATTTCTGCGAAGCGCAGCGCCTGTGGATCGAAACCCTGATCCACGAGGAAGGGGCGGCGCAGATGGAGATCAACTTCCAGCACGGCGACGCGCTGGAACTCGCCGACCAGGTGTTTCTGTTCAAGCGCACCATGCGCGAAGTGGCGATCCGCCACGATGGCTACGCCACGTTCATGGCCAAGCCGATGGCCAACGAGCCGGGCAGTGCGATGCACGTTCACCAAAGCATCAATGACATTGCCGGCAGCCGCAACATCTTCACGCTCGGCGACGGCGGCGAATCGCCGCTGTTCAGGCATTTCATCGGCGGCCAGCAGCGCTACATGATCGCCGCGATGCCGTTTTTCGCCCCCAACGTCAATTCCTACCGCCGGCTGATCCGCGGTTACTCGGCGCCGATCAATTCGCACTGGGGCTACGATAACCGTACCGTCGGCTTGCGCGTGCCGATGTCGCCGCCGGAAGCCCGGCGCGTCGAACACCGGATGTGCGGCGCCGACGTCAATCCGTACATTGCGATCGCGGTGATGCTGGCCTGCGGTTACCTCGGGATCAAGCAGCAGCTCGAACCGCGCGAACCGGTGAGCGGCAGTGCTCACGTCCTGCGTCACGAGTTGCCCAAGACGATCGAGGAGGGCCTGCGTTATCTGAATGAGTGCAGCGAACTCAGCGCTCTGCTCGGCAGCCGTTTTGTTGCGACTTACAGCGCCGTCAAAACCGCCGAAGCCGAAGAGTTCCAGCACGTTATCAGCTCGTGGGAGCGGGAGTATCTGTTGCTCAATGTCTGATCCGATCGCCTCAATCGCCGCCCTGGACGATCAAGACGACGCGTTGATCCCGCGCCACGCGACCGGTGAGTGGCAGGCGCTGGACGCGGCGCACCATTTTCATCCGTTCACCGACACCGCCGACCTCAACCGCCGCGGCACGCGCATCTTCGAACGCGCCGCCGGCGTGTACATCTACACCACCGACGGACAGAAAATTCTCGACGGCATGTCCGGCCTGTGGTGCGTCAACGTCGGCTACGGGCGCGAGGAACTGGTTGCCGCCGCCGCGGCGCAGATGCGTCGCCTGCCGTTTTACAACTCCTTTTTCCAGTGTACGCACCCGCCGGCGATCGAGCTTTCGCGGCGGCTCGCCGAAATCGCTCCACCGCACGTCAATCACGTGTTTTTTGCCGGTTCCGGTTCGGAGGCGAACGATACCGTGGTGCGCGCCGTGCGCCATTACTGGGCGTCGCTCGGCCAACCGCAACGCCAGGTGATCGTCGCGCGGCGCAACGCCTACCACGGCAGCACAATGGCCGGCGCCAGCCTGGGCGGCATGGCGCCGATGCATGCCCAAGGCGGCCTGCCGATTCCCGGCATCGTCCATATCGAACAGCCGTACTGGTTCGGCGTCGGCCGCCACCACTATCCGGATCCCGAAGCATTCGGCCGCGCGGCGGCGGAATGGCTGCGCGAGAAAATCCTCGAACTCGGTCCCGAAACCGTCGCGGCGTTTATCGGCGAGCCGGTGCAAGGCGCCGGCGGGGTGATCATCCCGCCCGCGACTTACTGGCCCCGGATCCAGCAGATCTGCGACGAGTTCGGTATTTTGCTGGTCGTCGATGAGGTCATTTGCGGCTTCGGCCGGCTCGGCCGCTGGTTCGGCAGCGAGCATTACGGCCTAAAGCCCGACCTGATGCCGATCGCCAAGGGCATGACCTCCGGTTACCTGCCGATGGGCGGCGTGCTGGTCAGCGACCGCGTCGCCGAGGTGCTGATCGAGCGCGGTGGCGAGTTCCACCACGGCTTCACGTATTCGGCGCATCCGGCGTCGTGCGCCGTGGCGCTCGCCAATCTGCGCTTGTTAGAGGAGGAAAAGCTGATCGCGCGGGTCGGCGAGATCGCGCCATACTACCGAGAGCGGTGGCTGGCGCTCGGCGCCCACCCGCTGGTCGGCGAGGCGCGGACCCTCGGTCTGGTCGGCGCCCTCGAACTCGTCGCCGACAAGAAAACGCTCACGCCATTCGAAAAAATCGGTGCCGCCGGGACGCGGTGCCGCGACGCGGCGATCAAAAACGGCCTGGTCATGCGCGCCGTGCGCGATACGATGATTACCGCGCCGCCGTTTATCGTATCGTATAACCAGATCGACGAACTGGCCGACAAAGCCTGGCAAAGCCTGGAGGATACCGCCCGGGCTTTGACGTAATCCGAGGCTCCAAGGTCACCGGTGCCACCCGGGCGCCGCCGACGAGATGACGCACTGCAGTCAACATGGGAGGTTCAAATGAAACGTAACAACGTACTTTCACTGATCGCCACGGCGCTGGCCGTGGTGCTCGCCGGCTGCCGGCAGCAGGCCGATGAGGCGCCGGTAACGGCCCCGGCCGCCGAGGATCCGGTGGTCAACGTTTACAACTGGTCGGACTATATCGACGAGGAAATCCTCGCCGAGTTCGAGGCCGAAACCGGTATCCACGTCGTCTATGACGTGTTCGATTCCAACGAAGTGCTGGAAACCAAACTGCTCGCCGGCAGCTCGGGTTATGACGTGGTCGTGCCTTCGGCCAGTTTTCTGGCCCGCCAGATCCAAGCCGGTGTGTTCCAGCCGCTCGACCGCAGTAAGCTGCCGCACTGGGACAACCAGTGGGCGGTGATTATGGAGCGCGTCGCGGTTTACGACCCGGGCAATCAACACGCCGTCAATTACATGTGGGGCACGACCGGTATCGGCTACAACGCCGACATGATCGCCGAGCGGCTGCCCGAGGCACAGGTCGATTCGTGGGATCTGGTGTTCGCTCCCGAAACCGCCGCCCGCTTCGCCGACTGCGGCATCTACGTCCTCGACGCGGCGGACGAGATGATTCCGGCGGCGCTCAATTACATCGGCGAAAATCCTGACAGCCAAGATCCGGAGGTGTTGAACAAAGCGCGCGATGTGCTGCTCGCTATTCGGCCGTATATCCGCAAGTTCCATTCATCCGAGTACATCAACGCCCTGGCCAATGGCGACATCTGCATCGCGGTCGGTTGGTCGGGCGACGTGATCCAGGCACGCGATCGCGCCGACGAGGCGGAAAACGGCGTGGTCATCGAATACAGCATCCCGCAGGAGGGGGCGCTGATGTGGTTCGACATGCTGGCCGTACCGGCCGATGCCCCGCATCCGAACAACGCCCATGCCTTCATCGACTACATCCTGCGCCCCGAGGTGATGGCCAAGGCGTCGAATTACGTCTATTACGCCAACGGCAACCTTGCCGCCCAGGAACTGCTCGACGAAGAAGTCATCGGCGATCCGACGATCTACCCGCCGCCTGAGGTGATGGCCCGGCTGTACACCACGCGGCCGTACCCGCCGGATGTCCAGCGCCTGGTCACACGTATCTGGACCGACGTCAAGGCGGCAACAAACTAGAACGGCGAAGCGCAGCGATGAACGAAAAGTCGGCAAAAAAGCCGGCTGCCCCGAAAGCGCCGTGGACCGACCCGGCGCAAAAGCCGTTCGTGCAATTGATCGGCGTCAGTAAAAGCTACGGCGCAACCCAAGCGGTCAACGACGTTTCTCTGGATATTTACGAAGGCGAGTTCTTCGCCCTGCTCGGTCCTTCCGGGTGCGGCAAGACCACGTTGCTGCGCATGCTCGCCGGTTTCGAGGCGCCGAGCGCCGGCGCGATCCTGCTCGACGGCGAGAACATCATTGCCGTGCCGCCGTACCTCAGACCGGTCAACATGATGTTCCAGTCGTATGCCCTGTTCCCGCATCTGTCGGTCGAAGGGAACGTCGCGTTCGGTTTGAAGCAGGAGCGCCTCGGGCGCGACGAGATCCGCCGGCGGGTTTACGAAGTGCTCGATCTGGTGCAGCTTAATGGCTACGGCAAACGCAAACCGGAACAGTTGTCCGGCGGCCAGCGGCAGCGCGTGGCGCTGGCCCGCTGCCTGGTCAAGCAGCCGAAGATCCTGCTGCTCGACGAACCGCTCGGCGCGCTCGACAAGAAACTGCGCGAGCAAACCCAGTTCGAGTTGATGAACATCCAGGAGAAGCTCGGCATCACGTTTGTTGTCGTCACGCACGACCAGGAAGAAGCGATGACGGTCGCCAGTCGCATTGCGGTGATGGACCACGGTCGGATCGCCCAAGTCGCAACGCCGGCCGAAATCTACGAAGCGCCGAATTCGCGCTACGTCGCCGAATTCATCGGCGATGTCAACCTTTTCGAAGGCCGGGTCGCGGCGGTCAACGCTGAACACCTCGAAATCGGCACCGCCGATTTTCCGGCCTTGATCCGCTGCCGTAAGACCATCGCCGTGATGTCCAATAGCCGGGTGTGGATCGCGCTTAGGCCGGAAAAACTCAATATCTCGCGCGACCCTCCAGACGACCCAGCGGTCAACTGTTTGAGCGGTGTAGTCTGGGATATCGCCTATCTCGGCAACTCGTTCGTTTATCACATACGGCTCGACAACGGCCGGACGATTACTTCGCTGCACGCCAACAAGGCGCGGACGCTGGAACACCAGATCACCTGGGAGGATCGGGTGTACCTCACCTGGCGCGAATCGTCGGCGGTGTTGCTGACGCAGTAAGCGAGAGATTTCCATGGCACGGCGGCACCGTCAATCCGACAGCAGCAGACAAATCGCCTACCTGCCGCCGGCGACGCAACTGACGACGACACTCGGTGCGCTGCACGCCCGCCTCAAACTGACCCGCCCTTATGCCCGGCTGCTCGCCGCATTGCTGCGGCTGGGTTTGACGCCGCGCAGCGCGGTGATCGCCGTTCCATACTTGTGGCTGTTGCTGTTTTTCCTGGCCCCGTTTTTCATCGTTCTTAAATTGAGCTTCTCGCGGGTCATGATCGCGATGCCGCCCTACGAGCCGCTGTTGAGCTGGCTCGAAAGCGGCGCTTTGAAATTAAACGTCCACCTGACCAATTATCTTAGACTGTTCACCGACAACCTCTACGTTCTGTCCTACCTGAACAGCTTGAAAATCGCCGCCCTCGCGACGGCGATCACACTGCTCGTCGGCTACCCGATCGCCTATGCGATCGCCCGCGCCCCCGGCCGCTGGCGTGGCCTGTTGCTGACTCTGGTGATCCTGCCGTTTTGGACCTCGTTTCTGATCCGCGTCTATGCCTGGATCGGCATTCTCAAGAACGAAGGTCTGCTCAATGCTTTGCTCCTCAAACTCGGAGTGATTTCCTCGCCGCTCGTCATCCTCAATACCGATATCGCGGTGTACATCGGCATTGTCTATTCCTATCTGCCGTTCATGATCCTGCCGCTGTACGCCAACCTCGAGAAAATGGACTTGAGCCTGCTCGAAGCGGCGTCCGACCTCGGCTGCCGGCCGGGGAGAGCGTTCTGGAAAGTGACGGTACCGCTGTCGTTGCCGGGCGTCATCGCCGGCTGTTTCCTGGTTTTCATTCCGGCGGTCGGCGAGTTCGTCATTCCAGATTTGCTCGGCGGCTCGAATACGATCATGATCGGCAAGACACTGTGGACCGAATTTTTCAATAACCGCGACTGGCCGCTGTCATCGGCCGTCGCCGTGATTCTGCTCGTGCTGCTGATCGTGCCGATCGTCCTGTTCCAGCGCCAGCAGGAGCGGGCCGGGAGGCAGGCGGCATGAGCCACAGCCTGCGCCCGGTCGCCGCCTTTTCGGGGTTCAACACCGCGTCGCTGGCGCTCGGCTTGCTTTTCCTCTACGTGCCGATCGCCCTGCTGGTGATTTTCAGTTTCAACGAATCGCGGCTGGTTACGGTGTGGGGCGGGTTTTCGACCAAATGGTACAGCGCGCTGCTGACCAACCAGGGCATCAAGAACGCCGCGTGGGTCACCTTGAAAGTGGCGCTGATTTCAGCGACGCTGGCCACCGTACTAGGGACGATCGCTGGCCAGATCATGGCGCGTTTCGGCGCTTTTCGCGGCCGGCTGCTGTTTTCCGGCATGATCTACGCGCCGTTGGTGATGCCCGAAGTGATCACCGGCCTGTCTTTGCTTTTGATGTTCGTCGCCATCGCGCTCGATCGCGG
This sequence comes from Pseudomonadota bacterium, assembly GCA_036832975.1. Classification (GTDB taxonomy): domain Bacteria; phylum Pseudomonadota; class Gammaproteobacteria; order Xanthomonadales; family Wenzhouxiangellaceae; genus DAITQM01. The sequence continues at coordinate 53,446 of DAITQM010000012.1, forward strand.
CATGCTGACTTTGACCATCGCCCATATCACTTTTTCGATGTGTTACGTCGCCGTGGTCGTGCAATCGCGGTTGACGACCATGGACCGGGCGATCGAAGAGGCGGCGCTCGACCTCGGGTGCACGCCGGCCCGGACGTTTTTCACCGTCACCTTGCCGATCATCATGCCGGCGGTGATTTCGGGCTGGCTGCTTTCCTTTACACTATCGCTTGACGATCTGGTGATCGCCAGCTTCACGACCGGCCCAGGGGCGACGACGCTGCCGATGAAAATTTACAGTTCCGTCCGTCTCGGCGTCACCCCGGAGATCAACGCGGTATCGACGATCCTGATCGGCCTAGTCGCGGCCGGCGTCCTGATCGCCGGCCTGATCAACCGCCGCCGTCCGGTGGGAGAATGAAGTGCACTGGTTATCGCTTTATGGTGGCGGTGGCTTTGCAGATGTTGGAAATGACAATTGGGTAAAACCTGGAGCACAACAATGAATCGTCTATTTTGTTGGATCACTGTCAGTTTTTCGCTGCTCGCCGGCAACGCAGTCGAGGCCCAGATACTCGATTATTTCTCGCTGACCCTGACCGGGGTCACCGACTACGAGTTCCGCGGCGTCTCGCAAACCGCCAACGACTCGGCGTTCCAGGGCAGCCTCGATTTCGAACACGACACCGGCTTTTATGCCGGCTGGTGGTGGAGTTCGAGTCTCGATTTCGAGCAGTGCTGCGGCGAAAGTTGGGAGTTCGATTATTACGGCGGCTACGCGAGCGAAATCGGCGAGACCGGCATCGGCTACGACGTCGGCGTCGTGTACTACGATTTCCCCGGCACCAACGAGGATCTCGACTACACCGAGTTCTACGTCGGCACCAGTTACGAATTTATTGACTTCAAGTTCTGGTGGACGCCTAATTTCTTCTCCATCGGCAAGAACGCCCGCTACCTCGATCTCAATTTGAACTTCGAGCTGCCGTACGATATCGGTCTCGTGCTGCACGGCGGTTATACCGACGGCCGGGCGCTCGATCCGGAGTTCGCCGATCTGACCGGACTCAGCGATTATTTCGATTATTCGGTGGCACTCGGTTATTCACTTGGCCCGATCGATCTGGAAGTCAAGTGGGTCGATACCGATTTATCCGGCGACTTCAAGATCAGCAACGGCGCTTTGCAGAACGATTCGCGGGTGATTTTCACGATCTCGACGACCCTGCCGTGGGATAACGGCGGCGGGGAGGAATGATCCGTCGAGGCGGCTGCCGGGTGATGGGCTAGTACGATCAGTGAGGTGAGTGCGGTGCGCAACGAAACCGGCTTGACTGCCGCGGACATGGAATCGTTCTGGATGCCGTTTACGGCGAACCGGCGGTTCAAACAGCGGCCGCGCCTTTTATCCAAGGCCGCGGGGATGTACTACGAAAGCGCGGACGGCCGCCGCATCCTCGACGGCGTCGCTGGGTTGTGGTGCTGCAACGCCGGGCACGGCCATCCCAGAATCGTCGAAGCGATCGGACAAAGCGCCGCGGCGCTCGATTACGCGCCGACGTTCCAGATGGGTCACCCGCGGGCTTACGAACTTGCCGACCGGCTCGCGGCGCTCGCTCCGGGCGATCTCGATCATGTGTTTTTCACTTGTTCGGGTTCGGAATCGGTCGATACCGCACTGAAGATCGCGCTGGCCTATCACCGCCAGCGCGGCGAGGCCGGCCGGACGCGGTTGATCGGCCGTGAGCGTGCTTACCACGGCGTCGGTTTCGGCGGCATCTCGGTCGGCGGCATCGCCGCCAACCGCAAGCAGTTTGCGGCGCTGCTCCCCGGCTGCGATCACCTCAGGCATACACATGACCCGGTTCGCAACGCGTTTAGCCGCGGCCTGCCAGCGCACGGCGCCGAACTGGCCGATGACCTCGAACGACTGGTCGCGTTGCACGACGCTTCGACCATCGCCGCGGTCATCGTCGAACCGGTCTCCGGCTCGACCGGCGTGCTGCCGCCGCCCAAGGGCTATCTCGAGCGCCTGCGCGCGATCTGCGACCGGCACGGGATCTTGTTGATATTCGACGAAGTGATCACCGCTTTCGGGCGCCTCGGCGGGGCATTCGCGGCCGCGGTGTTCGGTGTCGTTCCGGACCTCATCACCACCGCCAAGGGACTGACTTCGGGCAGCGTTCCGATGGGCGCCGTGCTGGTCCGCAAGGGCATTTACGAGGCCTTTATGCACGGCCCGGAGCAGAGCATCGAGCTGTTCCACGGCTACACCTATTCGGCCCACCCGCTGGCTGTCGCCGCCGGTATCGCGACCCTCGACGTTTACCGCGACGAGCGGCTGTTCGAGCGCGCCGCCGAACTCGCCTTGTATTTCGAAAATGCGGTGCACAGCCTGGCCACTGCGCCGCACGTCGTCGATATCCGCAATTGCGGTCTGATGGCCGGTATCGAACTCGAGCCGCGGCCCGGGCAGCCGACGGTGCGGGCGATGGAGGTCTTGCAGCGCTGCTTCGAGGCCGGCGTTCTGATCCGCGCCACCGGCGAGACACTGGCTTTGTCGCCGCCGTTGATCATCGCTGAGCGCGACATCGACACGCTGGTCGGGGTGATCGCCGAGGTTTTGGCGACCACCGCCTGATTGTGCAGCGGGGCGGCGTTTTGCACGGTTCACCGCCGCGCGCCGGTCTTGATGTTTTTCCCGTTACTGAACCGAAGAACCATGAAAGCCTCTGACCTTTTCGTCCGCTGTCTCGAAGCCGAAGGCGTGCGTTACGTTTTCGGTGTTCCGGGTGAGGAAAATCTCGATTTCATCGAATCGCTGCGCCCGTCCTCGATCCGCCTGATCGTCACCCGCCACGAACAGGCGGCCGGCTTCATGGCCGCGACTTACGGCCGCTTGACCGGTGAGCCCGGCGTTTGCCTGTCGACGCTCGGTCCGGGAGCGACCAATCTTTTGACCGCCGCGGCCTATGCCCAGCTCGGTGCCATGCCGATGGTGATGATCACCGGCCAGAAGCCGATCCGTTCGCCGAAACAGGGCGCCTTCCAGATCATCGACGTGGTCGGCATGATGGCGCCGGTCACCAAGTACACGCGGCAGGTGGTGAGCGCCAATTTCATCCCGGCGCGCGTTCGCGAGGCGTTTCGCGTTGCCGCCGAGGAGCGGCCGGGTGCCACCCACCTCGAGGTGCCGGAGGATATTCTGCAAGAATCCTGCGACCTTGCGCCGCTCGCCGCCAGCCGGGCCCGCCGGCCGGTCGCCGAAGACAAGGCGATCGCCGCGGCGGTGGCCGAACTGGCCGCCGCCCGCCGGCCGCTTCTGGTCATCGCCGCCGGCGCCAACCGCCGGCTGGTCAGCCGCATGCTGCGTCGTTTTGTCGAACGCTACAAGATCCCGTTTGTCACGACCCAGATGGGCAAAGGCGTTGTCGACGAGCGCCTCGATTGTTTCATCGGCAACGCCGCGCTGTCGGCTGGCGATTTCGTTCATCAAGCGATCGAGCGCGCTGACTTGATCGTCAACATCGGTCACGACGTGGTCGAAAAGCCGCCGTTTTTGATGCATGGCAACGGCCGCAAGGTCATTCATATCGACTTTTCGACGGCCAAGGTCGATCCTTTGTATTTCCCGCAGCTCGAAGTCACCGGCGATATCGCCAACGCCCTGTGGCAGATCGCCCAGCAGCTCGAAGTGCAGGACCACTGGGACTTCGCGCCGCTGCTCGCCGTGCGCGATGCGGCCCGTGCCCTTGACGCCGAATTGCTCGCCACGGAGCGTTTTCTGCTGCGTCCCGAACGGCTGGTCCACGAACTGCGCGAGGTGCTGCCCGAGGAGAGCATTCTGACGCTCGATAACGGCATGTACAAAATCTGGACGGCGCGCAATTACCCCGCGGTCCAGCCCAACTCGGTGCTGCTCGACAACGCCCTGGCGACGATGGGCGCCGGCTTGCCGGCGGCGATGGCCGCGCGTCTGGTCCACCCGCGCCGCCCGATCGTCGCGTTGTGCGGCGACGGCGGCTTCATGATGAACTCCCAGGAATTGGAAACCGCGGTCCGTCTCGGCCTGAATCTCACCGTCATCGTCCTCTGCGATAATGGTTACGGCATGATCCGTTGGAAACAGCAGCAGATGGGCTTTGCCGAATTTGGCCTCAATTACGATAACCCCGATTTTGTCCGCTACGCCGAAGCTTACGGCGCGCGCGGCCACCGGGTCGAAAGCGCGACCCAATTCAAACCGCTGCTCACCCGCTGCCTCGCCGAGCCGGGCGTGCATCTGCTCGCCGTGCCGGTCGATTACATCGCCAACCATCGCCTGCTCAACGATGAGATACCCAACCGGGCGGCGGAGTTAGCAGGCTGTTGAAAAACAGCCTGCTAATCCGGGCCACGGATGGCCCGGCGAAATCAGGCGCTCCTCAGCGGCTGATTTCGGGAGCGCAGCGCAAGTCGCGCCTTTCGCAAGCGACATTGAAAAACGCCAGGATTGCGTTTTTCAACAACCTGTTAGAAGGAGCCGCAAGATGACCGCAAAACGCTATCCCTACTATCTCGCCGGCCAGCCGGCTGCCCCCAATCACCGCCTGGCGGTGACCGATAAGTATTCCGGTGAGGTGTTTGCCGAAGTGGCGTCCGCCGGGCCGGCCGAAATCGAGCAGGCGATCGCCGCCTGCGCCGCGGCGGCGCCGGCGATGGCCGCGCTTTGCGCCTATGAACGGCGCGATATTTTGCAGCGTTGTGTCACCGAAATCACGGCGCGGAGCGAGGAATTCGCCCGCGTCCTGTGCCGCGAAGCCGGCAAGCCGATCAAAGACGCCCGCACCGAAGTCGGGCGGATGATCGACACCTTCCAGATCGCCGCCGAGGAAGCCCTGCGCATCGGCGGCGCGGTCATCGACCTCGACATCGCGCCGCGGGCACGCGGCTACCGGGGCTTGTGGAAGCGCGTGCCGATCGGCCCGTGTTCGTTCATCACGCCCTTCAACTTTCCGCTCAATCTCGCGGCCCACAAAGTCGCCCCGGCGATCGCGATGGGCAATCCCTTCGTGCTCAAGCCCGCCGAACGCACGCCGGTCAGCGCCATTTTGCTCGGCGAAGTCCTGGCCGCCGCCGGCCTGCCCGACGGCGCTTTTTCGGTCGTGCCTTGCGACATCGCCGACGCCGGCCCGTTCACCACCGACGAGCGCCTCAAGCTGTTGAGTTTCACCGGCTCGCGGCCGGTCGGCTGGAAGCTGAAGGCCCAGGCCGGCGCCAAAAAAGTGGTCCTCGAACTCGGCGGCAATGCCGCCTGCATCGTCGAGCGCGACGCCGATATCGCGGACGCCGTCGAGCGCATCGTGTACGGCGGCTTCTACCAATCCGGCCAGACCTGCATCAGCGTCCAGCGGGTCATGGTCCATGAAGCGATTTACGACGAACTACTCGGCCGGCTGGTCGCCCGCGTCAAGGAATTGAAAGTCGGCGATCCGAACGACGAGGAAACGTTCATCGGACCTGTGATTTCGATCAACGATGCCGTTCGTCTCGAACAATGGGTCCAGGACGCCGCCGCCGCCGGGGCGCAGATCCTGACCGGCGGCACCCGCGACGGCGTCATGATGCAGCCCACCGTCATCGCCGGCGCCCCGCCCGGTTGCAAAGTCAACGACGAAGAGGCCTTCGGGCCGTTGGTCAACGTCACCCGCTTTGCCGATTTCAAACAAGCCGTCGCCGCCGCCAACGCCAGCCGCTACGGCCTGCAGGTCGGCGTTTTCACCCGCGATATCTACCAGATCCAATATGCCTTCGACCACCTCGAAGCCGGCGGCATCATCATCAACGACGTTTCCTCCTTCCGCGTCGATAACATGCCCTACGGCGGCATTAAAGACAGCGGCACCGGCCGCGAAGGCGTTCGCTTCGCAATGGAAGACATGAGCGAAATCAAACTCCTGGTGCTCCGCAACCCTGGGAGCTAGCGAGGCTGTCGGGTTTTGCCGGTCGCGGCGCGGCCGATGAAGTAGGCGGCGATGAACAGCGGCGCGGAGCCGATCATGATGCCGGTGGCGTAGCTCCAGGTGGGGTGGCCGGCGGCGGGCAGGTGAAGTAACGCATACACCGCCAGGATGACGAACGCCCAGCCGCGGGCGCGTCCGAAGTGGGTGGCGTAACCGCCGGCGAACCCGGCGAGCAACGCAACGAGCGGGTGCTGCCAGTTGCCCAGCCATGGGTGCAGTAAGCCAAGATAAAAATCGGAATATTGGATCGGATCGTGACCAGGGTGCGCCAGCGCCGTGCCGCTCAACAACATCGCCAGGCCAAGGACCAAGCGCGTTTTACCGTGACTCATCGTAGTTGCTCCTCTGCAAGGTGAATCGACCGGGCGCTATGCCACGTTGATCTTGACCAGTTCCTGACGCTCGGGCCCGAGTACGTGGACGGCGCAGGCGATACACGGATCGAAACTATGGATCGTGCGCAGGATTTCGAGCGGCTGTTCGGGATCGTGCAGGGCGTGTCCGGCGAGCGCCGCTTCGTAGGGTCCGGGATTGCCGGCCGCGTCGCGCGGCCCGGCATTCCAGGTGCTTGGCACAACGGCTTGGTAATTGGCGATCTTGCCGTTCTCGATGACCACCCAGTGGGCCAACGCGCCGCGCGGCGCTTCGGTATAACCGACGCCCGTCGCGTGTTGCGGCCAGGTGCGCGGTTCCCACAGCGCGTCGTTGAACGTGCTCACGTCGCCGTTTTTGATATTGGCCATCAGATTGTTGTACCACTGGGACATTGCGCCGGCGAAGATTTTGGTCTCCAGCGTCCGCGCCGCGGTGCGGCCGAGCGTCGAAAACAGCGCTTCGACCGGCAGTTCAAGTTTAGCCAGCGCTTGCGATGCCAGCTCGCGCGTGGGTTCGTGGCCGCTGGCATAGAGCATCAGCACGCGAGCCAGCGGTCCGACTTCCATCGGTCGGCCGCGCCAGCGCGGCGATTTCAGCCAGGAATATCCGGCTTGCCTGTCGAGGTGTTCGACCGGCGGCGGCGGGCCGGTGTAATGCAGCGCCGTTTCGCCCTGGTAGGGGTGGAGTCCCTCATCCCTGCCGGTGCTGTAGTCGTACCACGAATGGGCGATATATTCCTGGATTTCATCTTCGGCATTGAGATCCACTTCGTGGATGCGGCTGAGATCGCGGTCGAGAATCGCACCACGCGGCACGAGCAGCGATCCGATGTCATCGGTGCCTTCTTCGGGAAAATCGCCGTAGGTCAGGAAATTGCCGGTTCCTTCGCCGTGGCCGGGTGTGAACCAGTCTTTGTAGAACGAGGCAATGGCCAGGGTATCGGGCAGATAAACCTGATCGACGAAAGTCTGCATCGCCGCGATGATGTTTTTGATTTGTTGCAGACCCACCATGTTGACCGCGGTGGCCCCGGTCCCGGCGCCGGCATGGAGGCTGATGCCGACCGGGGCGCCGCCGACAACGAAGTTGGGGTGCGGATTCTTGCCGCCGAACAGGGTATGCAGTTTGGCGACCTCACGCTGCCATTCAAGGGCGTCGAGGTAATGGGCGACGGCCAGCAGATTGGCTTCGGGCGGCAGCCGGTAGGCGGGATGCCCCCAGTAGCCGTTCGTAAAAATACCGAGCTGCCCCGATTCGACCAGACCCTTGACGCGCTGTTGCACGTCGCTGAAATAACCCGGCGAAGAACGCGGATAATCCGAAATGGACTGCGCTAGTTGCGAAGTCGCGGCGGCGTCGGCGTTCAATGCGGCCACGATGTCCACCCAGTCCAGAGCATGCAGGTGATAAAAGTGCATGACGTGGTCGTGGATGAATTGCGCGCCGATCATCAGATTGCGGATCAGTTGCGCGTTGGGCGGGATCGGATAGTTGAGCGCGTTTTCCACCGCCCGCACCGAGGCGATACCGTGGACCAGAGTACATACGCCGCAGATGCGCTGGGCAAAGGCCCAGGCGTCGCGCGGGTCGCGGCCGCGAAGGATGATCTCGATGCCGCGCACCATCGTTCCCGAACTTAGGGCGCGGGTAATGATGCCGTTTTCGGTTTCCGCTTCGATGCGCAAATGTCCTTCGATGCGGGTGATGGGATCGACGACAACGGTTTGGACGGCCATGGATCAATCCTCTTGCAAGTGGGCCGCGACCAGCTCGATGAGGCTGTGCGGCGTCTTGTCCCATTGGAAATGACGTTCGGCGTCGGCGAACGCTTGCCGGCAGTCCGAACAACTGGTATAAAACCGGCCGGCGCCGGTGGCGTCGATCTCGCGCAGCTTGTTTTGCTGGGCGCGATAGCGCAGTGCTGTGGCCCGTTCTATGTTGTATACCCCGCCGCCGCCGGCGCAGCAGAAACTGAATCCTTTGTGGTTGGCCATTTCACGGACCGCAACGCCCATCGCGGCGAATAATTGACGCGGCGCTTCGCTCACGCCGCCGCGGCGCACCAATTGGCAAGGGTCGTGAAAGGCGACGTCGCCGCCGCCGTCGCGTTTGAGCTTGAGGCGGCCGGCGTCGAGTTCGGCGGCAAGAAATTCGGTGATGTGGCGCACCTTGAACGGCAGCTTGCGGCCGCAAAGTTCGGCCGCTTCCCAGCGCAGCGAGTAGTAGGCATGGCCGCATTCGGGGACAATCACCCACTTCGCTCCGCAGCGCTCGGCGGCGGCGATCAGCCGCCGGCTGATCTGGTGTTGGGCTTCAGTGGAGCCGGCGTAATAACCGTAATTTTCGGCGATCAACGCACCATCGCAAAAGGTCGCATCAAGGCCGAGGTGTTTGACGATCCGGGCCAGTGCCGCGACCGCCGCCGGATAGTGTTCGAGATCGGTGCGCGGGACGCTGAGCAGCACGTCGGCCCGTTCGCGGTCGAGCGGAATATCGACATGATATTCGCGGGCGATTTCAGCGAGGCGCTCCCGGTACGGCGCGGCCGGCGTTTCCGGCGCGCCGCTTTGCTGCTGGTTGCGGGCGCGCTCGGACAATTCGTGCGGTGTCAAACCGGCCGCAAACAGCGCGTGGCGTGTCTCTTCGATCAGCGCCGTCACGTCGATGCCCATCGGGCAGATCAGGCTGCACCGGCCGCACAGATTGCAACTGTCGAACAGCAATTCCTGCCATTCGGCCAATTCCTCTACCGGCATCGCTTGGCCGCGACCGAACAAGCGGTACAGCGGCGCGAAAGGCCCGGCTTGCCGCCGGTAAGCACGTTTCAAAGGTTCGGCTTTCCAGATCGGCGTGTATTTCGGGTCGCCGGTGGCGATGTAGAAATGGCAGGCGTCGGCGCACATGCCGCAATGGATACACGATTCGAGGCGCAACGCGGTCAGCGCTCCGAAAGCGCGGGCGAATGCCGCTTGCGCGTGATCGGCGCCGCGTTCGACTGCCGGCGGTGGCATCGTTTTGGTATTCATGACGCGGCTCCTTTACGGGCCAGCCGGTAGCCGTTCAACGCCCGCGACGGCATGATGAAAAAGGCGTGCATCAATTTGCCGAACGGGAACCAGACGAGCAAAAGATCGACGCTCAGGATGTGCCAAGCCAGAAGGTCCTCGTAGCGCGCGCCAATGTGACCGGTGGCCAAAATCCCTGTGACGACGACCAGCGCGGTCACCAACCAACTGAAATAATCGTCGAAATTCGAGAGCCGGCGCAACACCCGGTGCGTGATGCGGCGGAACAAAACGGCGATCAGCAAAGTCAGCGTCAACACGGCGAGCAGGTGAATCCAACTGCTGGGCAGGGCCGGCCAACTGACGCCGAGCAGGCTTTTGAAAAACGCGATGTGCGGTGCGAAAGCGAGGATCACGATGAACAGGCCGATGTGATAGCTGTAACCGAGCGCCTCGCCGTAGCCGGTGCGGCCGATGAACTCCCGGTGCGGCCAGGAGCGGGTGGCATCGACCGAGACGCCGCGCAGCAGCGAGAGCGCAACGCCGCTGCGCGGCTCGCTGTAACGCCGCCGAAAAGAGAGTAGGGCGATGGCGGTGATGCGCCACAACACACCGAGCACGAATACCGTCAGCGCGAATTCGAGCGCCGGACCGCGGGCGAAATCGAGAAGATTCATGCGGATTCCTCCTTGGCGGTGGCATGCAATAAACGCTGCTTGCGCCAGCGCGAGAGCGCCGCGGCGCCGGCCCCGAGTAGCACGCCGCCGGCCGTTCCGGCGGCGATTTTCTCCGCCGTCGTGAACATCCTGCCGGACAGCGGGTTGTAAAAGCCGCCCTTATCCCAGAAGTCGGGTTCGGAACAGCCGAGGCAACCATGCCCCGACTGGATCGGAAAACTGACGCCGCCGTTCCATTTGACGGTGGCGCAAGCGTTGTACGTGATCGGTCCTTTACACCCCAACTCGTACAGGCACCAACCTTGCCGCGCCCCTTCGTCGTCGAAGCTTTTGGCGAACTTGCCGGCATCGAAAAACGGCCGGCGGTAGCAGCGATCGTGAATGCTGTCGCCGTAAAAAGCCAACGGCCGGCCGTAGGAATCGAGATCCGGCAAACTGCCGAGGGCCAGAAAATGGACCAGCGTACCGGTGATTACCGCCGGGATCGGCGGGCAGCCCGAGATATTGACCACCGGTTTGTCTTTGACGATTTCCGCCACCGGGACGGCGCCGGTCGGGTTTGGCTGGGCGTGGGGGACGCCGCCGAACGAGGCGCAGGTGCCGATGGCGACGATCGCGGCGGCGCCGGCCGCGGCCTCTTCCAAGAGGTGAACGGCGCTTTGCCCGCCGATCATGCAATAGGCGCCGCCGGCCTCGACCGGGACCGCGCCGTCGACGAGCAGCACATATTCGCCATCGTTGTCGCGCATCGCCGCTTCGCGCGCCGCTTCGGCCGCCGAACCGGCAGCGGCGAACAGCGTTTCCTGGTAATCCAGCGAAATGGTGTCGAACAACAAGCTCTCGACGGACGGCGCGAACGAGCGGGTCAACGATTCAAGGCAGCCGGTGCACTCCTGAAACGGCAGATAAATCACCGACGGCTTGCGCGCCCGCCTGAGGTTCTCGGCCAGTACCCGCCCACTGCCGGCGGGCAGGGCGAGAAGCGAAGCCAGCATCGTGCAATATTGGATAAACGTACGACGGCTGACGCCATTAGCGTCGAGCATTTCGCCGACGGTCGGGTGGTCGGTGCGTTTCATAGCGGTGCTCCTCGGCCTGGTTGGGGTACCGGCTTGCGGTGAGGCGAACTTTGTGGTTCGGTAGGAGTGGAAGTGAACCGCGTGGCATCAGCGGCCCACTGTCGTAAGCGGCCGGCGGCGGCCTCGATTTCGCCGGTGGTGGCGGCGACCATCTCGGGGACCCGGCAAAATTCAAGCAATTCAACCACCACCGCGTCGCTCCGGTCATGATGTTCCACCCACCAGAGGCCGGGATACGCGGTCTCGTAAAAAACGGAGCGGCCGAGCGCTTTGATCTCGATCGTGGTTTCACCGGCGCCCAGCGCCTGGCGCAGCATCGACCGCTCCGCCGGAGCCATGGGCAGGGCTCGTAAATCGATACTGGCGGTGGTGCCATCCGCGGCCAGTGCCGCAAGGCGTGCGGCGATTTCCTGCAAGACGGCCGTGATGCCGCCGCCCAGCAGGCTGCTGCACGGTCGTTCGGCAGCGGCGATCTGGGCCAACGGAATCATTGCCGATAGTCCTCGAGCAATGCGGCTACCCGGGTGAGCGCCTGCTCGATGCCGGCCTGGACGGCGGCGGAAAGCTCGGTGTTCCAGCCGAGCACGGCCGGCTGGATACCGACCAGGGCGCGGCGCGCCGGCAATCGCCGCCTGAGGCGCGCGGCGGTCAACACTTCACTCAAGCCCGCCTCGTGCACGCTCAGGGCGGCCTGCCGATTGAGGAAACGATCGAAAGCTTCGTTTTCATAAACGCTGACCGCACCGGGATCAAGACCCGTGTCCGCCGCATCGACGACAATCAATGAGTCGGCGTTTTCGACGGTCTCGAGTAGTGGCAAGCCGACGGTGCCGCCGTCGATGAGCGTGACATCCGGCGCTGTGCCGGTGGCTGCCAGACGCGAGATCAGATGCGGGCCGGCGCCGTCATCGCCCTGTAACACATTACCCACCCCGAGCACAACGCAGGAAGGCGCAGTGGCGGATTGCGAAACGATTCTTGTTTGCTGGGCTGAAGAGCGCACGGGTTCACTCGCACGGCACGGGATTGGATCTGTATAGACCCGTTGCCGCTTAGAGGTGTTGATTTCGATCAAATCATCGCGCCGGCCGGGGAACGGGCCCGCTTTGATCTACATCAACATTCACAACAACCGGATTGACTAGGTTAAGAGCGGAAGATTCATCATCCGGGTTAAGCCGGATCTAGTCCACCGAGCAAAGAAGCGCCCCATGCACGAATTGGCCGTCTGCAATGCGCTGCTATCCGAAGTGTCCGCGGTGGCGCGAGTCCACCGCGCCACCGCGGTGCGGGTGATCACCGTCAAGATCGGCCCGCTCGCCGGTGTCGAACCGGCGTTGTTGAAACAGGCGTTTACGCTGGCCCAGGCGGGCAGCGTGGCGCACAAGGCGACTTTGTCTATCGAGTTAGCGGAAGTGCGTATCCGCTGCACCGCGTGCGGCACGATTTCGACTGTCCCGCCGAACCGCTTGTGCTGTACCGCCTGCGGCGGCTACCGGGCACACCTGATCGGTGGCGATGAACTCAGGCTCGAACGGCTCGAAATCGAAACCGCCGGCGACACCGTACCCACCCCGACCTGTGAGACCGGCGATGTGTGAAAACTGCGGCTGTTCGGTCACCGGCAGCCAGACCGGCCAGCGGACGCAAACCGTCGATGTATTGTCCGCGATTCTGGCCGAAAACGATCGGAGTGCCGCCCACAATCGGGCCCATTTAGACCGTCATGCTGTGCTGGCGGTGAATTTGATGTCGTCGCCGGGCGCCGGCAAGACGCGGCTGCTGGAAGCGACCGCCGCGGCATTCGCCGGGCATTATTCGATGGCCGCCATCGTCGGCGACCTGGCGACCGAGAACGACGCGACGAGATTACGCGGCGCGGGCCTCGAAGCGCTGCAGATCAGCACCGGCAGTGCCTGCCATCTCGACGCCGCCATGGTCCACGAGGCGATGCACCAGCTTGATCTCGACGGGCTGGATGTTTTGTTCATAGAAAACGTCGGCAACCTGGTGTGCCCGGCGGCATTCGACCTCGGCCAGCATCTCAACGTCGTGCTGCTGGCGGTGACCGAAGGCGATGACAAGCCGGCCAAGTATCCGGTGATGTTCCGCGCCGCCGATCTTGTGGTGTTGAGTAAAACCGATCTTTTGCCACACCTGACCGATTTCAGGCCGGCGCGCGCCCGGCGCGCGCTCGCGGCGCTGGGCAGCGAAGCGCCGCTGGTGCAAACCGCGCTCGCCACGCCCGGCGCGGCACCGGAGGGCATCGCCGCGTGGCTGGCCTGGCTGCAAGAGGCGCTGCACATTCCCCGCGGCGCACGAGCCGCCGAGGTGTAGCAATGTGCCTGGCGGTCCCCGTCCGCGTCGAGGCGCTGCTTGAACACGACACGGCGCTCGTCTCATTGAGCGGCGTCAAAAGCCGGGTCTCGCTGGCGCTGGTGGACGGCGTCGAAGTCGGCGATTACGTCATCGTTCATGTTGGCCATGCGATCGCCCGCCTCGACGTCGAGGAAGCCGAAAAAACGCTCGCCCTGTTCCGCGAAATCGCCGCGGCGCTCGCCGCGCCGGGTGCGGTGCGCCGCCGCGATGCGCTACATCCGTGAATTCCGTGACGCGCCGACCGCTCGGGCGCTGGCCGAACGGATACGGCGCGCAGCGCAGCCTAAGCGCGACTATTACTTGATGGAGTTCTGCGGCGGGCACACGCACGCCGTCTTTCGTCACGGCCTGCTGGATCTGCTGCCGGACAATGTCCACCTCGTGCACGGCCCCGGCTGCCCGGTCTGCGTGCTCGCCACGTCGCGCCTGGACATGGCGTTGGCGCTTGTCGATCGGGCCGAAGTGATTTTAGCCAGCTACGGTGATATGCTACGGGTTCCAGCGGCGCGCCGCCGGACGCTGTTCAAGGCGCGGGCCGGCGGTTGCGACGTGCGCGTCATCCAGTCGGCCGGCGAGGCCGTGGAGCTGGCCGCCGCCCGGCCCGACCGCCAAGTGGTGCTGTTCGCGATCGGCTTTGAAACCACGACGCCGCCCACGGCACTGGCGATTCTCGAAGCTGAACGCCGGGGGTTGGCCAATTTCAGCGTCTTTTGCAACCACGTTTTAACTCCGGCGGCGATCCAAAGCATCCTCGACGCGCCGGAAGTGAGAGGGCTCGGTGCCGTCCGGGTGGATGGTTTCATCGGTCCGTCGCACGTCAGTACGGTGATCGGCAGCCGGCCGTACGAATACTTCGCCGCGGAATACCAAAAGCCGGTGGTCATCGCCGGCTTCGAGCCGCTGGACGTGCTGGCCGCGATCGGCATGCTGCTCGAGCAACTCAACAGCGGCCGGGCCGAAGTCGAAAACCAGTTCACCCGCGGCGTCAGCCGCGACGGCAATCTGAAAGCCCAGTCGCTGGTCGCCGAGGTGTTCGAACTGAAAGCCGAATGCACCTGGCGCGGTCTCGGGCGGCTGCCGTACAGCGGCCTGCGTATCAAGTCCAGGTACCGCAGTTTTGACGCCGAAAAACGTTTTCGGCTCAAAGAATTCGAAGTGACGGAAAATCGCGCCTGCCAGTGCCCGGCGGTGATCCGTGGCGTTAAAAAGCCCACCGATTGCCCGCTGTTCGCCACGCGCTGCACGCCGCGCGAGCCGCTCGGTTCGTGCATGGTGTCGAGCGAGGGGGCGTGCGCCGCTTATTACCGCTATCGGAACGTCAAGCGATGCGCATCCTCTTGCTGACGCACGCCTTCAACAGCCTGAGCCAGCGCCTGTACGCCGAGCTGGTCGAGCACGGCCACACACTGGCGGTGGAGTTGGACATCAGCGATGCGGTAACCGAGGACGCCGCCGAACGATTTCGCCCCGACCTGATCATCGCACCGTACCTCAAGCGAGCGATTCCCGAAGCGGTCTGGCGCCGTTTCGTCTGCCTGATCGTCCACCCCGGCCCGCCCGGCGATCGCGGTCCAGCGTCGCTCGACCGGGCGATACTCGAGAAGCGAACGTCGTGGGGTGTCACGGTGTTGCAAGCCGAGGCCGAACTCGACGCCGGGCCGGTGTGGGCCGGGCGCGCCTTCCCGTTGAACCACGGCCGCAAAAGCCATCTGTACCGCTTCGCGCTGAGCGATGCGGCGGTGGCCGCGGTGCTGGAAGCAGCCGACCGTTTTGCGGCCGGTGGCTACGTTCCGGCTTATCCCCCGGCGGCGGCGATCCACCAGAGCCCGCCGCTCGCTGCCGCCGAGCGGCGGGTCGATTGGCAGGCCGACACGACCGCCGTCGTGCGGCGCAAGATCGACAGCGCCGACGGCGCACCGGGCGCCGTCGATGAATGGGCCGGCCGGCCGTGGCGTCTGTTTGATGTCGGCGTCGAAGATGTCCTGTGCGGACCGCCCGGCGCTTGGCTCGCCCGCTGCCACGGCGCGCTGTGCCGCGCCACTGCCGACGGCGCGGTGTGGATCGGACAGATCAAAGCCGCGCCCGATGGTTTCAAGTTGCCGGCCGCCACGGTGCTCGGCGGGGCGGCGCGGCGCCTGCCGGAAGTCCAGTCCGACCCGAGCGCAGCCCACCTGTTCTCGGACAGCGAACGGCGCACGCGGCGCGAGATCGAATACGAAGAATACGGCCCCATCGGTATTGTGCGATTCGATTTTTATAACGGCGCGATGAGCACCCGCCGCTGCCGCCGTTTGCTCGCCGCCTGGCGTGCCGTGTGCCGCCGGCCGACACAGGTGCTGATCCTTGCCGGCGGCGCCGATTTTTGGAGCAACGGCCTCGACCTCAATCTCATCGAGGCGGCGCCGAGCCCGGCCGACGAATCGTGGCGCAATATCCAGGCGATGGATGATCTGGCGCAGGCGATCATCACGACCACCGATCGTTACACGATTGCGGCGCTGGGTGGCAACGCCGCCGCCGGCGGTGCCTTTCTCGCCCTGGCTGCCGACGAGGTGTGGTGCCGCGCCGGCGTGATCCTCAATCCGCATTATAAAAATATGGGTAACCTGTACGGCTCCGAGTACTGGACTTACCTGCTGCCGCGCCGCATTGGGCAGGACGCCGCCGCCGCGGTGATGACGCACCGTTTGCCGCTCGGCGCCGTGGCGGCGGCCCGCCTCGGATTGATCGATCGGATCGGACCTTTGGACCGCGAGGCATTTGACGATTGGGTGAGCGCCGAAGCGCGGGCGTTGGCCGGCGGCCGTGGATTCGCCTATCTGCTTGCCGAAAAGCGCCGGCGGCGCGCCGCGGACGAGGCACAAAAACCACTCGCCGCGTACCGGGCAGAGGAACTGGCCCGGATGCGGCTCAATTTCTACGGCTTCGATCCGAGCTATCACGTCGCACGCCACCGCTTTGTCCACCGCGCCCCGCATGCCTGGACGCCGCTGCACCTGGCACCCCACCGGCGGCTGGGCTGGCAAACGCCGAGCGGCGCCCGACGGCAGACCGGATGAACGCGCGCCGCGCCCCGGCCGCGTGGCGCCTGGCCGTGACCGGCCGGGTACAGGGCGTCGGGTTCAGGCCGTTTGTGTATCGCCTGGCCCATACCCACCGGTTGTCCGGCTTTGTGCTGAACGCCGGCGGCCAGGTCGATATCCATGTCGAAGGTCCGGCGGCTGCTCTGGCGGCGTTTCGCCGCGAACTGCTCGCCCGCGCCCCACCGCTCGCCCGGCCGCGGCTCGGCGCGGAACAAGCCGTGCCGGCCGCCGGCTTTACCGCGTTTACCATCGAGTCCAGCCGCCCCGGCCGGAAACCTGAAATACACGTCCCGCCGGACCAGTTCGCGTGCGCCGACTGCCTGGCCGAAATGAGCGACCCCGGCGAGCGACGCTACCGCTATCCGTTCATCAATTGCACGCAGTGCGGGCCGCGCTACACGATCATTCGCGCTCTGCCCTACGACCGTCCCAACACCACGCTCGCCGGTTTTCCGTTGTGCGCGGCGTGTGCCGCCGAATACCGCGAGCCGTTGGACCGGCGGTTTCACGCCCAGCCGCTGGCCTGTCCGGTCTGTGGCCCGCATCTGGTTTTTGTCCCCTCTCCCCCCGCCGATCGGTCGCCTGCGGGAAATCAGTCATCTTCGATATCGACCCCCACTGCTGGACGGGAGCCGGCCTCGATATCATCTCCTCTGCCGCAGGCGGCAGAGGGGACAGGGGCGGGGGCCATCGCCATCGACGGCGATGAAGCGGCGCTCGCCGCCGGCGTTCAAGCCATCCTGGCCGGCCAGATCGTTGCGGTGCGCGGGATCGGCGGCTATCACCTGATCTGCGATGCGGCGCACGAGGCCGCCGTCCGCCGTCTACGACAGCGCAAGCGCCGGCCGAACAAGCCGCTGGCGGTGATGGTGCCGCTGGCCGGAAAAGACGGAGTGAGTGCCGCCCGCCGGCTCGCCGCACTCAGCCCGGGGCAAGCGCAAATGCTGGCCGACCCGATGCGGCCGATCGTGCTGGCGCCGCTCCAGCCGGGTGCGGGGCTGGCAGCGGGCATCGCTCCGGGGCTGGGCGAGATCGGTTTGATGCTGCCCTATAGTCCGCTGCACCATTTGCTGCTCGCCGCCTGCGGTCGGCCGCTGGTCGCGACTTCGGGCAATATCAGCGGCGAGCCGGTGCTCACCACGCCCGCGGACGCCGAAACCCGGCTGCGTGAAGTCGCCGATGCCTTCGTGCACCACAACCGGCCGATCGAACGCCCAGCCGACGATCCCGTATACCGCGAAATCGCCGGCGTTCTCCGGCCGCTGCGCCTCGGCCGCGGCAACGCGCCGCTGGAAATGGACCTGCCGTTTAAGCTCAACCACCCGGTGCTCGCCGCCGGCGCCTTCATGAAAAACACCGTGGCGCTCGCCTGGGACGATCGTCTCATCGTCTCGCCGCATATCGGCGAACTGGAAACGCCCCGCGCCCGGGCGGTGTTCGGGCAAGTCGTTGAAGATCTGCAACGGCTCTACGGCATACGCGCCTTAGCTGTCGTCTGCGACGCCCACCCTGACTTTCCTAACAGCCGCTGGGCGAGGGACAGCGGCCTTGCGGTCACCCCGGTTTTTCACCACCACGCCCACGCCGCGGCGCTGGCCGGGGAATTCAAGATCGACAAAGCCATATTGGTTTTTACCTGGGACGGCGTTGGCTACGGCGCCGACGGGACGTTGTGGGGCGGCGAAGCATTGCTTGGCCGGCCGGGCGCCTGGCGCCGTTTCGCCTCGCTGTTGCCATTCCGCCTGCCCGGCGGCGAGCAGGCCGTTCGGCAACCCTGGCGCACGGCTCTGTCACTGGCCTGGACCGCCGGCACGCCGTGGCCGGCTGCTCCCCCGGCACCTGATTTGTTGCACCGCGCTTGGCAGCGCGGCATCAATAGCCCGTTGACCAGCGCCGCGGGCCGTCTGTTCGACGGCGCTGCGGCGCTCGCCGGCCTGGTCGGCGAAGCGAGCTATGACGGTCAGGGGCCGATGGAATTGGAAGCGGCGAGCACCGGTGCCGACGTCACCCCGATCATCTTGCCGTTGAACGCCGACGATCAAAACGTGCAACGCTTGGATTGGCGGCCGTTAGTCAGTGTCCTTAGCAACCCTGCGTTGCCGGCGGCCGAACGCGGGGCGATCTTCCACGAAAGCCTGGCCGCGGCGCTTGCCGCGCAAGCGCACGCCGCGCGCACCGCCTGCGGCATCGATACCGTCGGCTTGACCGGCGGCGTATTCCAGAACCGCCGCCTGACCGACAGCGCCGCCCGCCGTCTGCGCGAACTGGGGTTCAACGTGCTGATCCCGGAACGGCTACCCCTCAATGACGCCGGCATCAGCTATGGCCAGATCGTCGAATATGCGTTCCAGAATTCATCGCTATACAAACTCTGATTCATTCAGTATTTCCACCTGCCTGCCAAAATTGATGCAAGATTGGGTGAATATTGATGGGGGCTTGTGGAGGTTCTATGAATATGAATATGAATATGCACGGTGAGCGGACGATTTCGTTGGCCCACGGCAACGGCGGGCGGTATATGCGCGAGTTGATTGCCGAGGTGTTCGCCCGGCATCTGGGCAACCCGCTGCTCGATACGGCGGCCGATGCGGTGGCGGTGCCCGATCCGGGGGGACAACTGGTGGTCACGACCGACGGGTTTACCGTGACGCCGCTGGAGTTCCCCGGCGGCGATCTCGGCTCGCTGGCGGTGCATGGCACGGTCAACGATTTGGCGGTCGCCGGCGCCGAACCGCGCTATTTGACACTCAACGCGTTTATCGAGGAGGGCACTGAAATCGAGTTGCTCGACCGTCTTGCCGCATCGCTGGCGCGGGCGGCGGCGGAGAGCGGTGCGGCGGTCGTCGCCGGCGATACCAAGGTCGTCGGTCGCGGTGAATGCGGCGGGGTGTTTTTCGCGACGACCGGCATCGGTACCCGGCCGCCCGGCCGGGCGCCGGGTCTCGATCGAATCCGGCCCGGTGATCGGATCCTGGTTTCCGGTCCGGTCGGCGACCACGGCGCGGCGGTGTTACTGGCCCGCGAGGAATACGGCTTGAGCGGCGAATTGCGTTCCGATGCGGGCAGCGTGCTGCCGCTCGCCCGATTGCTGTTGGCAGAGCCCGGTTTGCGCTTCATGCGCGATCCAACGCGCGGCGGGCTCGCGACCGTGGCCTGCGAAATCGCCCGCGCCATCGGTCTGGGTCTGCATGTCGATGAATTTTTGATCCCGATCAGCGAACCGGTGGCCGCGATGTGCGAAATTTTGGGTTACGACCCGCTGTATCTGGCCTGCGAAGGGCGCATCGTCGCGGTGCTCGCACCCGAGACCGCGACGGCGGCGCTGGACGGGTTGCGCGACTCCGGACTTGCACCGCACGCCGCGTTGATCGGCACCATCGATGCCGACCCCGGGCCGGTGGTGATGACCACTGCCTTGGGCGGCCAGCGGGTGTTGGATGAATTGGAGAACGATCCCTTACCCAGAATTTGCTGACGAGATCGATCATGAATCTGATGCCGCCGCCGTGGTTGACGGCGCTTGCCGTAGCGCTCGTCTGGTTGTACGAAGGATTGTGGTGCAAAGTGCTGGGCCGCAGCCGCCACGAACGGGAAGTGGTCGCGACCGCGGCGTGGCCGCCGCCGCGCTTCGCCGGGCTGTTTCTGCGCGCCCTGGGCGTATTCGAATGCGGCCTCGCGGTTTGGGTGCTGAGCGGCCGGCAGCCGTTGTTCGCAGCGCTTGTGCAGAGCGGCCTTTTGATCGCGCTGAACACGGCGGGCGTCGGTTGGTCACGACACCTGATTCCCGACCCGGCCGGACTCGTGATCAAGAACTTCGCTTTTCTAGTGCTCGTCTGGGTCGCCGCCGGTCAGGCGGCGTAACCATGAATACCGCAACACCGTGGGCCGCCGGCCGGTTCGATGGGTGCGGCGGCAAGCCGCAAGTGTTGTTCGGCCGAATGTACGAGGACGCGGCGATCGAGCGGGCGGCGTTCACGCCGGGCACGGAGGTGTTCTGCATCGCCTCGGCCGGTTGCACCGCGCTTGAACTGGCCGCCCGTCACGACGTCACCGCGGTCGATATCAATGCGGCGCAGCTCGCCTACGCCAAAGCGCGCGCCGCCGGCGCACCGCCGGTGACCGGCAGCGCCGAACGCCTGCTTGCCGTCGGCCGCGCCCTGCTCGCGCCGTGCGGTTGGCGGCGGGCCCGGGTCGAAACCTTTCTCGATCTTAAGGAGCCGGCGGTGCAACTCGAATTCTGGCGGCGCCATCTCGATACCCGCCGTTTCCGGCTTGCCACCGATATGCTATTTTCGTTCACCGGGCTGCGCATGATCTATCAATGGCCGCTGCTCGCCGCTCTGCCCGTCCACTTCGGGCGCGTGATCCGACGGCGGCTCGAACGTTGTTTCGCACGCCATCCTAACCGGACGAACCGCTATGCCCGCGCCCTGCTGCTCGGCGCCGGCGCCGAGTGCGCGCCGCGGGTCGAGCGCCGAACGCTCCGTTTCGTACATAGCGACGCCGCCGAATATCTGGAAAGCTGCCCGGCCGGCCGTTTCGCCGGCTTTACGCTATCGAATATCCTCGACGGCGCGCCGTCGGCTTATCGGGCGCGACTGATGGCGGCGGTGCGTCATGCCGCGGCGCCCGGCGCGGTGGCCATCCTGCGCAGTTTCGCCGAACCACTCGGCCATGACCCTGCCAACCGCGCCGCCGAAGATCGCTCGATCTTGTGGGGCATCGTCGATGTCCGCCCGGTGAGTGCGCTGCACGCTGGAGTATGGCCATGACCCGAAACGATTTTTTGCGCATCGTCGCGATCGAGACCAAAATCATCAGTCTGTCTTCGTTTCTGATCGGGACTGTTTATGCCGCAACCGCCGGCGCGGCGTTCTCGTGGCCGCTGTTCTGGTTGATGCTGGGTGCCGTGCTCAGTGTCGATCTGGCGACCGCGTCGTTCAACAACTATTTCGATTTCCGCCGCGGCGTCGATACCAAAGAATCGGATCTGATCGGCGACAAGGTGCTGGTTCACAGACCATTGGACCCGCGCCTCGCCCTGCGGATCGCCGGCGTTTTTTATCTGCTCGCCGCGACCCTGGGACTGGCGATCGGCGCGCTGGCCGGATATGAGATCGTCATCGCCGGTGCGCTGTGCATGGCGGTGGCGTTCTTCTACAGCGGCGGGCCGCGGCCGCTTGCCGAAACCCCGTTCGGCGAACTGTTTGCCGGCGGCTTTCTCGGGCTTGTGCTGGTCGTTCTCGCGGCTTACGTCCAGACCGGCACCGTAGATAGCGACGCGCTGCTGCTCGGCATTCCATCGACACTGCTGATCGCTTCGATCCTGACCGTCAACAACACCTGCGATTTGGAAGGCGATCGGCGCGCCGGCCGCCGCACGTGGTCGATCGCGCTCGGCCGCCGCGCTGCGGCAGGGGTGGTTTATGCCTCTGGCGCGCTCGCCTATGGTGTTGCCTTCGTCCTGATCCCGCTCGGCGTCCTGCCGGCCATTGGTGCGCTGCCGCTGGCCGCCGCGGCGTTCTATACCACGTTCGAATACCGCCGCCTGCACCGCACCGGCTACACCGCCGCCGCCAAAGGGCGGGCAATGGGTGCGATCAGTCGGATCCTGATGGTCTATACGCTGGCGGTGATCGTCGCACGAGTCATGTAACCCAAGGGCCGGCCGCGCGGCGATCGCCTCATCGCGTTTTGTGTACCATGTCGGGGCAAGACGGGTGGTGGAGCGATACGATGGTTCAGGAGAATCGTATGAACTGGATCAGGTACGTACTTTTGGCCGGCCTGCTCGGCGGCCAGGGCGCGGTGGCGCAACCCGGAAACGAGATGACTTCGGCCGAGGAAGCGGTGGCGGAGGCGATCATTGCGGTCTTGGGCGGTGATCATCGCGATCCGGCCAACGTCACGCGCGACGCCGCGCGCCATCCGCTGGAAACGCTGCTGTTTTTCGGCTGGCGCCCGGAGATGACGGTCGTCGAAGTCTGGCCGAGCGGCGGCTGGTATACCGAAATCCTGGCGCCGATCACGCGCCCAGCCGGTCAGTACTATGCCGCCGGCTTTTCATTCGTCGCCCAGCGCACCCCGGAATGGCGCAAGGAAGTGCAGCGGGCATTCGAAGCCAAGCTCAAGGCCCGCCCCGACGTCTATGACCACGTCATCGTCACCGATCTGTCGGTGCCCGAGCGCACCGCAATCGCCCCGCCAGGCAGTGCCGACCTGGTGCTCACTTTCCGCAACGTCCACAACTGGATGAACGGCGATTACGCCGGCGAAATGTTCGAGGTGATGGCCCGCGCCCTGAAACCGGGCGGCGTGCTGGGCCTCGTCGAGCACCGCGCGCCGAACGATTTCCCGCCGGAAAAACTCGAACGCAGCGGCTACGTGACCGAAGCCCAGGTCATTGCCTTCGCCGCGGCTGCCGGGCTCAAACTTGAGGCGCGCAGCGACATCAACGCCAATCCGGCCGACTCGCATGACCACCCGGCCGGCGTTTGGTCGTTGCCGCCGACGCTGCGCTATTGCCGGTCGCTCGAACCCGGCTTGGAACAGGCGCGCTGCGTCGAAAAATATCTGGCAATCGGCGAATCCGACCGGATGACGCTGCGCTTTATCAAACCGCCCGCCGGCTGAGCCGGACCCAACCTCCCCCCATCCCGGCCTTCCCCCCGCAAACGGGGGGAAGGTCTGAATTCGGCTAGCAAAGCAGACATACGCCTGAGATCCGCCTCGATCTTAGCAGGCTATTTTTCAACAGCCCGCTAGTTGGCATCCAGCAATGGCCGCACTGTTTCGGAAAACACCGAAAGTTCGTCTATATCGCGTTGCAAAATCGCTTCGACGATTTCCAGCTTAATGTCCTGGTATTGGTGAACGGCCAGGTTACGAAAGCCGACCATCCCTTTCAGGCGGTCGAACATCTTCGGTGGAATCAGCTTCTCCCGCATCAGGATGCGGAACGAATCCCGGCTGTCTATCGGGATTCCCAGTTTGCGCTGTCGAATGACCATGTTAGCAAGATCGATCGCCAGTTCGCAGGCGCGGATGACATTGAGTATGGCGGCATCCTGCAGGTTAAAATCGGTCCGGAACTCCGCGCCGGCCGCTACGCGGGCCGCACGCGCCCGGACAATGCAGCGCTGCAAAGATGCGATTTTCTGTGCGACGACGTTCATCGGCCGGCGTACCCAATACCGGTTTGGGTAAAGTCTTCAAGGATACCGCGGATCGCGGTGCGGTGTTCGGCATAACGACTCATCGCCGATGCTTCCCAGGCAAGATGCTGCTCGGGCTGTGCGGCATAAAGCAGACGCCCTTTCGCCAGGATTTCGCCGCGCAGGATATCACCCGCCTCGTTGAGATCCACCAGGTCAACCTCGCGGCCCACGCGCTCTGCAACCTGCGCCGTCAAGCTGAGCAACTCTTCGAGCCGCCGGCCCGGCGGCAACAGAACAGCCAGATCGAGATCGCTATTTGGCCATTCATCGCCGCGCGCGAAGCTGCCGTAAACATAGATCGCCAAGAGATCCGGCAACATGTCGAGCAACACGGCTCGTGCCGCAGTGAATAAATTCGCTCGTTCGAGATCGTCCATGCGTATAGTATAAAGTGTTTTATCGCGCCGTGCCGGTCATTTTAAACGCGAGATCCGACGCCAAGCGGGTGGATGAGAACATTTAGTCAAAAACTTTTACACCCGGTTGCCGCCATCCCGGCTCATGCCTGATCCGGGAAGCGCGCCTTAAATTGCAACAGTGCGCTTTCGAGGCGCTAAAACAGCAAAGTCAGCAACATGCCGTAGACGGCCCAGCGTCGCGTCGTGACCAAGGCTCATGGCAAAGCGCAGTAAATCGCGGTGATGCAGGCGAACCAGCGTTTGTAACGCCGCCGGGCTGCCTTCCTGGGCTTCGATCACCAGCAAGTCATGTTCGGCCTGATTCATCGGCAATCACCATTGGGTTCGCCCATACAACGGGCCGGCCCGGCAAAAGGTTCGCCGATTCGGTGGGTTCAAATCACCCGCAGATCGAGCGGTGGCAGCGGGACGCCGAGGGAGGCGGTAATGGCGCGCAGCAGTTCGACTTCGTTCAGATTCGCTTCGCGGTCGTGAAAAGCCGTGGCGAGGAGCCCTTCGACCAGGCGTTGCTTGCCGTCCGGGCGCAGGCGATCGAGGGCTTGCAAGGCCCGGTCGATCGGCTCGGGGTCGAGCGGAACATCGCGGTACGGCGGCGGCTCGCCAAGATCGAGTTGCATCCAACCGCGCCGGTAGGCATGTTCCGGCGGGTGCAGATTGTGTTCGTAGCCGGCGATGAGCGCCAGCAGGATGGCCGCTTCGGCCTGCAGTTCGTCCAACCGGCGGCGGCCGGTAGGCGCCGTTGCGCCTTGCACGGTCGCGGCGAGATGAGCACTCAACCAGCATTTTTGCAGGTAAGGGAATGTATCGTCGGTCGCTTGCCGGCGGGCGAGGGCTTCCCACAAGCGGAGCAGCTCGATCAGGTCGCTGCGCGGCCGGCGCTTGAGTGCCGGCAGAGCCAGTTCGAGCAGCGGCAGACGCTGTGCCGGGCGCGCCGTGCCGGCCGTCTGATTCAGGGTGCGGACCCGCTCCTCGAACGCGCTGCCGGCCAGCCGGGCGATTTCGAGCAGTTGCTTTTCCCTGAAGTCCGGGTCGGCGGAAAGCTGCAACCAGGTGGTCAGCGCCGGTGACCATTCGGTGCTGCGCGCCGCTTGTGCCAGCCGGCTCGGAATCGCCTGGGCGAGCACTGCGGCGTACAGCAATTGCTGCCAGTCAGGCTGGCCGATGTTGGCCATGATCGCCGCCGGATCGGTGATCGCGATGCCTGGCGGTGCCGCTTTCGCCACCCGCTCCGGCGCCGCCGCCACTTCGGCGCGGCGCTTAAGATCGGCGGCGACGCGCTTGAGTTCGGCCGGTTGGAAACCAGGTTCGATCGCCCGGATCCGCTCGAGCAGCGGCGGATGGGTATCGAACAACCGGCTCGGGCGGCTGTCGGCAAACAGCATATGGGCGATTTCGGTACTTTCGGCGTCCAGACGGGCGCCGGCGCCGAGCGCCGCGATTTTTTTCAACGCCCCGGCCAGTCCCGGCGGGTGACGCGTGAACTGTACCGCCGAAGCATCGGCCAGGCTTTCGCGGCGCCGCGAAATCGCTGCCTGAATCAGGCGCGCGGCCAAAAGACCGACCGAGCCGATCGCCAAAAGACCGACGGCCACGAGCACGATGCCGCCGCCGCTTTTACGCCCGCCGCCTGAGAAGCGCAGATGAGTCAGAATTTTGCGGCCGAGCAGGGCGATGGCGGTGATCCCGAACAACAATCCGATAAGACGGATATTGAGCCGCATGTCGGCATTCAGTATGTGGCTGAATTCGTGGGCGATGACGCCCTGCAATTCGTCACGGCTCAGTTTTTCGAGCGCGCCGCGCGTCACGGTCACGGCCGCGTCGGCCGGTTGGTGGCCGGCGGCGAAGGCATTGATACCCTCTTCGCGCTCCAGTACGTAGATTTCGGGCACCGGTACGCCCGAGGCGATGGCGATTTCCTCGACGACGTTGCGTAATCTCTGTAACGACGGGTCGCGGGTTTCGGAATGGACCCGCTCGGCGCCGAGTTCGCGCGCCACCTGGCCGCCGCCCCCGGACAGCGAAGCGATCCTGAACAGGCTGGCACCGGTGATGATCAGCGCCACCAGCAACGCCGTGATCGTAAGCAATCCGCTGTTAGCACCGAGATTGGCCGCCGCCAACCAGCCATACGCCGCATCCTGATTGCCGAACACCGCGTAAACCACCAGCGTGACCGCGGTGATCACCGCCATCACGGCCAAGGCGAAAAGCAACACCAGCCGGCGGCTGGTGTTGCGGGCTTCAGCCTGCTGCTGAAAAAAATTCATCGCCGGACGAGAAAATCAACCCAATTGTTGCATAGATTCCCGGAATTCTCGGTCAAGCTGGCGAGTGCAG
>DAITQM010000013.1:0-79260 GCA_036832975.1 Pseudomonadota bacterium
TGAATTCGATTTTCCTGCTAATAGCGACATAACTATATGATTCCAAGGAGAATTTGACGAAACCGAGCAAAATTTATGCAACTATTGGGTTTATTCGCGGTTGAGCAGAAAATGCAGCAGATTGTCCTGAAAAAAAGCATTGGTCGTCAAACGGTCGTGTTTTTCGCACAAAAACAACGGCCAGGCGAGCGGAAAATAACTGTACCTGTGGCGCGGGACCAGCGGGTCGAACGTTTCGCGGGCCAGCAGCGAAGCTTTGGTCACTGTCCCATCACCGGGTTCGAGCATGATGAGGCCGTAGTCCAGGCCGTCCTGCGGGTTGCTGATTTCGCCCGGTTTGAGGCGCAGTTCGGAGGCGCCTTCGACTTCCTCGACGATGACCCGCGCCGGAGTCAGCGTGCAATCGCCGCCGAAAACCACCATTTTCCACGGCGGCGGCGGGTCGAAGTTGACCGTCAGCGACCAGACGAAACGCCGCGCCCGTTCGAGGTGTTTGTGGAAATAAGCTTCCAGGGTTTGCAGGTACGCTTCCCCCTCGGCCGGGTCGGCAAAGCGCTTGAGGATGCGCCGGCGGACTTTGGGATCGAAGATCGACCATTGAAAACGCCGCCACAGCGCGATATCGAACAGATCGCGGTTGAGTGCTTTGCCGTTGCCGGAGATGATCCAGTCGTTGAGTGGATGGGGCAACAACTGGTAAATGCTCGGGAACGTCGCCAGTGCCTCGGTGCGCAGGCGCTTCATGCCGATCTTGTGGCCGACGATGAATGACTGCAAAGAACTGACCGAGCCGAGGTTGGGCGTGCCGAGCATCACGATGCGGCGGACGCGCCCGGCACCGCGGCGGGTGACCGGGAATTCATTGTCGTCGAGTACGTCCTGTTCGCCGTAACGCAGGTAATAGCGCGTGATCAGCCCACCCATGCTGTGGGCGATGATATCGACCATCAGGTCCGGCTGGCCGTAATCGACGCGGATTTGTTCGATCAGGCGGCTTAACCGGCGGGCCGATTGCACGTTATCCTGGCGCCAGTCGTAGGTGAAGACGTAGTAATTCGGGATGCCCGGCGTCGCTGGCTGGCCCGGCGTGCCCGGCCGGTAGCCGCCGGCGTTCTCCAGGGTGCGGATGATTGAGGCGTAAAAATCGCGGCCGGCGAACTCGTCGGTAATGCCGCCGACTGTCGTGCCGTTGGGCTTGGGAAGCAGGGACTCGGGGTCGATGTCGAGCGCCAGGTCGTCGTAACTCGAGAACATCGCACGCCACATGCTGCCGATCCATACTTCATCGCCTTGGCTGGTGACGATGCGGCTGCCCATGATGCCGGGGATCAGGATCACCGGCGGTTGGCGGGTGTCGCCGGTGGCTCTGGCGTACAGGCGTTCGAGGTCGGGGCGCAGCGTCGGCGCGGCACAGCCGCCGAGCACGGCCGCGGCAGCGGCGAAGAGCATGATCAACTGTCGTATGCGCATCTGAACCGGTTTGAATCCCCGAGTTTCATTGTGGGTGCTGAGATTTCGAACCACCCGGACCACTCGGCGCTATGGTAGCGTAAGAAGCCGTCACGCCGTGCGGTCCGTGATGACCGATCCACCACCAGGAGACCGTCGATGAGCCGAGTTCAATTCACCAACCGCCAGGGCCTGAAGCTAACCGGCGACATCGCCTGGCCGGCCGGCGGCGAGGCACGGGCTTTTGCGCTGTTCGCCCACTGCTTCACCTGCACGCGCAGCATCAAGGCGGCGATCCATATCGCCGAGGCGCTGGCCGGCGAGGGCATCGCGGTACTGCGCTTCGATTTCACCGGGCTCGGGCAGAGCGAAGGCGAGTTCGCGGCGACCGATTTTTCGAGCAACGTCGATGACCTCGAGGACGCCGCCGCTTACCTTAGCGCCCACCACCAGGCGCCACAGATCCTGATCGGCCATTCGCTGGGCGGGACCGCGGTGCTCGCCGTCGCGCCGCGTATCGCCTCGTGCCGCGCCGTTGCGGTCATCGGCGCGCCGGCCGACCCGGCGCACGTCCTGCACAATTTCGCCGGCGAGGTAGAAACCATCCTGGCCGAGGGCAGCGCCGAGGTCAACCTCGGCGGCCGGCCGTTCCGGATCGGCCGGCAGTTCATCGCGGACGTTCGCGCGCAGAATCTGCCGGCCCGCCTGCGCGACCTGAGGCGCGCCTTGCTGATTCTGCACTCGCCGCTCGACCGCATCGTCGGCATCGACAACGCCCAGCAAATCTTCCAGCACGCCCTGCACCCGAAGAGCTTCGTCAGCCTCGACCATGCCGATCACCTGCTCAGCAAGCCGGCTGATTCGCGTTACGCCGGGCAGGTGATCGCCAGTTGGGCGGCGCGCTATCTCGACGCGGTGCCGGCGGCCGAGGTGGCGCCGGGGGTCATCGCCCGCGGTTTGACTGAAGCTGGTTTTTTGACGGCCCTGAGCGGCGGCCGGCACCGGCTGCTGGCCGACGAACCAGAGGACGCCGGCGGCGGCGATCTCGGTCCCTCGCCCTACGATTATCTCGCCGCGGCGCTCGCCGCGTGCACGACGATGACGTTGAACCTTTACGCCCGGCACAAAAACCTGCCGCTCAGCCGGGTCAGTTGCCACGTCACGCACCACCGGGTCCACGCCGCGGACTGCGAAGCGTGCACGACGAAGGAGGGGCGGATCGACGTTTTCGAGCGTGCGATCACGATCGAAGGCGAAATCGAACCGGCCGTGCGCCAGCGGCTACGCGAGATCGCCGACCGTTGCCCGGTGCACCGGACGCTAGAAAATGAGATCAAGATCCGGACCGAGTTGACCGGCCCAGCCGGCGCTTAACGCCCGCCGCAGGACTGACGGACGACGAGCTTGACCGGGATGGCGTGCGACGCCACCGGTTCGTTGCGGATCAGCTTCAGCAGGCTGTCGACGAGGATTTCGCCGGCGTGGCGCGTATCCTGCTGCACCGTGGTCAGCGGCGGCTGCGTGTAGCTGGCCATCGGGATATCGTCGAAACCGGCGACCGCGACATCGGCCGGGACCGACAGCCCGTGCTCGTTGAGAGCCTGCATCGCGCCGATCGCGATCAGGTCGCTGGCGGCGATCAGGCCGTTGAACTCGACGCCGCCGGCAAGCAGCCGGGCGGCGGCGTCGAACCCCGAGCGCTCGGTGCTGATCGCGCCGGTGACGAGCTTGGGATCGACTTCGATCCCGGCGTCGGCCAGCGCTTCTGTGTAACCGTGGTAGCGATCCTCGAACTCGGGATAATGATCGTCCGCTTCCCCCAGAAAGGCGATGCGCCGCCGCCCGGCGGCCAGCATATGGCGCGTGATCTCGTACCCGCCGCGCAGATTGTCGCAACCGATCGAAACGCCGGGCTGTCCCGGCCGGACGGCCCCCCAGCGCACGAAGCGCGCGCCGCGGGCGGCGAGCCGTTCGAGCTGGGCGCACGATTGCAGGTAGTCGCCGTAACCGAGCAGGATCAGCCCGTCGGCTTTGTGCGTGCCCTCATAATCGGCTTGCCAGTCTTCGGAGAACTGCTGGAACGAGACCAACAGGTCATAGCCGGCGGCGGCCGCGGCGCGCGTGATCGAGGCCAGCATCGACGGGAAGAACGGGTTGATCATCGAATTGTCGTCGGTCGGATCCTCGAAAAGGAGCAGCGCCAGGGTGTAAGATTTCTGCGTCCGCAGATTCGAGGCGCTCTTGTCCACCTTGTAATTCAGCTCGCGGGCGATCGCCTCGATTTTCAGCCGGGTCTCGCGGCTGACCAGCGGACTGCCGCGCAGGGCGCGCGACACCGTCGCCTGCGAAACGCCGGCGCGAAACGCAATATCGAGCGAATTCGCCCGTCCTTTCAGTTCCCGGGACATGGCTGGCGGCGGTGCTGCATCCCGGCAATGTAGCACCCCCGGCCCCGCCGTGCATCAGCCCATTGCCCGGGACCGCCGTGCGGCGGCGGGCGCGCGCCGTCAACGCGATACTGGCAGGGCGGGCGTTTACCTCCCAGTCCACTCCCCGGTACGGGTACTGTTGAAATCTGCGGAGGGGGGTAGTATCGTGATGGGACATTTTCCCAGTCATGGCCGATCGCAATCGACATCAAGGAATCCAGCATGCCTGATCTCCAACTCCAGACTACCCGCCCGCTGCTACAGCGGGCGGTTGCAGCGGCGGTCATTTTGCCATCGCTGAAATCGATTACACGATCTAAAAAGCACATCATTTTGTGTAATGGAGCTTGCATTTTATTCATTTCCTTCGCTGTGTTATTTACCGGATGCGCTGCCAATAAAATAAATGATGCTTCCGCGGATCGGCAGATTGAACGCGTAAAGCAAACCAATATCAAGGAAGGAAAATGGGCGGGAATTCCAGGTGGTGACATTCTTGAAAAGGATGAGGATGCAGAAAGGGCAGATGCGCTGTTTACCGCAGAGCAATACGACGCAGCCTTCGAAATATACGATCGACTTGCGAAGCAAGCGGATAAGTTCTCTCAATACCGGCTCGCTTTTCAATATGAGCATGGGCTGGGTGTCGAACGGGATTTAATCGAAGCCTATGCCTGGGCGACACTGGCTGCAGAATTCAACGAGCCGCAGTTGAGCCGCTATGCAAAAAATCTGAAAGCAAGACTTGATAAAGCTCAACTTGCTGAGGCTCAAGAAAAATCGTTGGACTATTTGCGCAAATATAGCAATCTTGCGCTCGCGCAGAAAATGCTCAAAGAACAACGCGATATACTCCGCGGTTGTACCGGTTCGCGTACAGGTAATACCTGTTTGAGTGGCACCCTGCGGGTCGGCCGGCTTGTGCAATCGGCGCCTGGAGATGGACATTTAAGTCGAGTCGCAGGTCTTAAAATTTCAGATGATGCGACTGGATTTGATTACTATCTTCCGATCAAGCAAAATGTCGTACACTTGCAGAACTATATTACCGAGTACCTTTATACGTTCGGCGATGTCACACTGGGTGAGTTTGAGATCATTGAAGATGAAACAGAATGAGGCTGTTATCTTTCATCACATTTTTCATGATTTTGGCTACGCAGTCCCAGGGCCAGGATTTGCAATCGCCCAGTATTATTGCAAACGCAAACAGTCAGAATGCCGTCGCGGCTTTCAATAGTGTCAAACAACGCGCCGATTCAAGCTTCAATACCAAAAATTACAGCCAAGCGTTGTCACTTTATAAGATTTTAGCCGAGGTCGGCGACAAGTTTTCGCAATACCGCCTGGCTTATATGTACGATCATGGCCTTGGCGTCGATCGCGATCTGCAAAAAGCGTTTGCCTGGTCATACGTCGCGGCGGAAAAACGCGCTGAACCGTTATTCGGGTATCACCAGAGTGTGCGCTCGAAGTTATCTCCCGAGGAATTGGCTCGTGCCAAGGAATTGGGCGGTGAATACCTGGGTCAATACGGGGTATTCACACTATCGAACAACGCCTACATTGCTATCAGAAAACAACTGAATCAATGCACCGGTTCACGTCTCGGCGCTCGTTGCGACAGAGTTTACAGCAGCAGTATGAGTTGTAATTTGAACAATGTCGGCATTCCGGATAAAACTTGCCTGGTGCTCGGCGCGGCGGGATTGCCCGGCGTACAGCGGGTGCAGCCATTGCAAATACACGATACCCAACAACACCTCAAGTACCTTATGGACCGTTACAACCCCGGCCGTGTGGAGCTTGGCGAATTTCAGGTGATTGAAGATGAGGACGAATTGAGCGAAAAACTCGATAAGAAACTTCAAACTAATTTCGAATATAAATACACGATTGACGGTATAGTCGAGGAAGATGAAGAAAAAGATGATGAACAAGATGATGAAAAATGATCTTAAAAGAAGGTCTGAAGTGGGTCATGCGTCGAAACGAGCAGCGCGTGCCGATGCGGCGCGTTGGGCGCGTTCCGCGATGGTTGGCCAGTCGCGGGCGGCGATGGCGGTGGGGGGTGCGATCCAGGAGCCGCCGATGGTGATGACGTTCGACAGGGCGAGGTAGGCTGCGGCGTCTTGTTCATCGATGCCGCCGGTGGGACAGAAGCGGACCTGGGGAAACGGACCGAGAAAAGCTTTCAGTGCCGCGCAGCCGCCGGTGACGGCGGGGAAGTACTTGAACCGCCGGTAGCCGTGTTCCATGCCGTGCACGATTTCGCTGCCGGTGGCCACCGCCGGCAGGTAAGGGATGGCGCTCTCGGCCGCGGCGCGGTACAGCGCTTCGCTGGCTCCGGGGCTGATTGCAAAGGCCGCGCCGGCGGCGGCGGCGGCGGCGAGATCGGCCGGGGTCAGCACGGTGCCGGCGGCGGGAATGCAGCCCGGGACTTCGGCTGCCACTTGGGCGATGGCCGCGAGCGCGACGGGCGTGCGCAGGGTGATTTCGACGACCGGCAAGCCGGCGCCGGCCAGCGTTCGGGCGAGCGGCACCGCGGTGTCGAGGTCGGCGATCGTCAGCACCGGGATCACCGGAGCCTTAGCCAATAGCCGGTCGATGGCCGCCGTGCGGCTGTCGCAAGTCCACTCGTTCATTGCATCACTCCGCTTCAGATAAACGTCCGCCGGGTGCGGCGTCGCCCGCGGCGAGCGCGGCGCCGAGCAGACCGGGGTCGGGGTGGGTGATCACGGCCAGCGCTACCGTTTCGAGATGGGCGGCGAAGCGGCCTTTCGCTAAAAAGCGCTCGCGGAAGGCGCTGGCGCGCAGAAAGGGAATAAACCGCGGCACGATGCCGCCGGCGATGAACAGCGTCCGCGCCCCATGGATCAACGCGGTGTCGCCGGCGACACTGCCCAGGATGGCGCAGAAGCGGGCCACGGCGCGACGCGCCAGAGCGTCCGAGCCGGCGAGTGCGGCGCTGACGATCTCGGCCGGTTCGGCCAGCAGGCGATCCGGCGTCGCAGTGCGGCCGGGCTTCAGGCCGCCGAGGGCGGCGTGGATGCGCGCTAAACCGGGACCGCTCAAAACCCGTTCGACCGAGACCCGGCCGTGGCGCGCCGTCATCCACTCGGCGATGCATTGTTCTTCATCGCCTTGCGGCGCGAAGCTGATATGGCCGCCTTCGGTTTCGATCACTTGCCAGGGGCCGTCCGGGCCGGCGACGAGCAATGCCACGCCGAGGCCGGTGCCGGGGCCGATCACACTGACCGGCGCCGCGGGGACAGTGTCGAGCGTGCCGTGCAGGGCGACGACGTCGCCGGCGCCGAGCGCCGGTACGGCGCGGGCCACGGCACCGAAATCGTTGATGACGATCAGTTCGTCGAGGTTGAGCGCGCTGCTGAGTTCGCTGCGGCTAAAGGCCCAGGCGCGGTTGGTCAAACGGATTTCATCGCCCGTGACCGGGCAGGCGACGGCGAACGCTGCCCGCCACGGCCGCGTGCCGCATCGTTCGAGATAGTGTTCGGCGGCGTGTTGCAGGCTGGCGAAATCGGCGGTCGCCAGCGTGATTTGGTGGATCAGGTGGGGTCTGCCTGGTGGTGCGCCGGCACCGGATACGGCGAGCGCGAAACGGGCATTGGTGCCGCCGATATCGGCGACCAGGACGGCGTCGTCCGGAATCGGGGTTTTGTCGGCCCGGACGGCCACCGGTCAATCCACCGCGAACAGCGACGAGGCGCCCTGTTCGGCGTCGCCGGTGTGCCGGCGGTTGAACCCGAACCATTCGCGCCCGAGGCCTGACTCGTGGCCGCTCAGATCGACGGCCGCCGGCCGGCGGGCCGCCCACACGGCCGGCTCCACATCGGCTTCCAGCCGGCCGGCGGCGGCGTCGATCGTCACCCGGTCGCCGTCGACAAGCCGGGCGAGCGGCCCGCCGTGGGCCGCCTCTGGCGTAAGGTGGATCGCCGCCAGCACGGTGCCGGAAGCGCCGGACATTCGGCCGTCGGTCAACAGCGCGACACGCTGGCCGCGGTCTTGCAGCACGGCCAGCGTCGGGGTCAGTTTGTGCAGTTCCGGCATGCCGTTGGCGGCCGGCCCCTGATGGCGCACGACGGCGACGAAATCGCCGCTCAGGCGCTGTTGGCGGAAGGCTTCGAGCACCGCATCCTGCGATTCGAAAATCCGCACCGGCGCGGTGATCTTCAGGTGCTCCGCGGCGACGGCCGAGGTCTTGACGATGGCCCGCCCGAGGTTGCCTTCGAGCCGCCGGATACCGCCTTCGGTGCCGAACGGCTCGGCGACCGGGCGTAGGACTTCGAGGTCGAGCGAGGCGGCGGGTGGCTCGCGCCACAGCAGCCGGCGGCCGTCGAGATACGGTTCTTTGGCCTGGGCGTAAAGGTCGCCGCCGTGGACGCCACAAATATCGGGGTGCAGCCGGCCGGCGGCGAGCAGTTCGCGGATGACAAAGCCGAGGCCGCCGGCGGCCTGAAAATGGTTGACGTCGGCTTTGCCGTTGGGGTAGATGCGGGCGATAAGCGGCGTCACTTTAGATAAATCGTCGAAGTCGTCCCAGTCGATGATCATGCCGGCGGCGCGGGCGATGGCCACCAGGTGGATCGTATGGTTCGTCGAGCCGCCGGTCGCCGCCAGGCCGACGATGCCGTTGACGATGGCTTTTTCATCGATCGTCCGGCCGAGCGGGGTGTATTCGCCGGCGGCGGTGATAGCCACGGCGCGGCGGGCGGCGGCCGAGGTCAGCGCGTCGCGCAGCGGCGTGTTGGGGTTGACGAAAGCGCTGCCCGGCAGGTGCAGGCCCATCACTTCCATCAACATCTGATTGGAATTGGCCGTGCCGTAAAACGTGCAGGTGCCGGGTGCGTGGTACGACGCGGCCTCGGCGGCGAGCAGCGCTTCGCGGCTCGCCCGCCCGGCGGCGTAGGCTTTGCGGACGCGGGCTTTGTCGGCGTTCGGCAACCCCGAAGGCATCGGCCCGGCTGGCACCAGAATCGCCGGCAGATGACCGAAGGCCAGCGCGCCGATCAAAAGTCCCGGGACGATCTTGTCGCAGACGCCGAGCAGCAGCACGGCGTCGAACAGATCGTGGACCAGGGCGATGGCGGTGGCCTGGGCGATCACGTCGCGCGAGAACAGCGACAGTTCCATGCCCGGCCGGCCCTGCGTGACCCCATCGCACATCGCCGGCACCCCGCCGGCGACCTGTGCCGTGCCGCCGGCTTCGCGCACCGCGAGTTTGATCAGTTCCGGGTAGGCGCCGAGCGGCTGGTGGGCCGAGAGCATATCGTTGTATGCCGTCACGATGCCGATATTGGGACCGGCGAGGCGGCTGATCGCTTCTTTGTCGGCGCCGGCCGCGGCAAAACCGTGGGCCAGGTTGCCGCAGCTCGCGCGGCGCCGTCCGGGGCCGGCGGCAGCGGCGGCGTCAATCCGGGCAAGGTAGGCCTGGCGCGTCGGGCGACTGCGCCGGACGATGCGCTCGGTGACGTGCTCGACAGTCGGGTGCAAGGCCAAAGTCACGGACTCCAATGAATCTCGACAACCGGCGCCGCGGCGTGCAGCAGGGCGCTGACCGGCAGGGCTTCCGTTCCGGCGGCGCACGCCATCGCCCGTTGCAATACCGCTAGTTTATCGGCTCCGGTCACGGCGAGCAGCAGGCGGTGGGTGTTGAGCAATCGGCTGATCGTCAGGCTGATCCGCGGATACGGCGCCTGCGGCGGCAATGGTTCGGGGATCAGGGCGATCGCCGGCGCCGGGTCATCCGGGTCGAGAGCGGCGGCCGGGACGCCCGGAAACAGCGAGGCGATATGCCCGTCGGTGCCCATGCCGAGCAGCACGGCACTGAACGGTGCACGCCGGCCGGCCCGCCCGCGACGGGCATGGACCGTGTCGGGCAGGGCCTTCGGCGCCGGCGGGACCAGCGTTTCGATGGTTGCAGCACAGCCGCTGAACGCCGTTTTGAGCGCCCCAGCATTGCTTGCCGGATGGGTCGCGGCGACCCACCGGTCGTCGGTCGGCAAAAGCCGGATGCGTTCCCAAGGTAATGCCAGGGCGGCCAGCCGGCGATAGGCCGGCAGCGGTGTCGTACCACCGGCCAGCGCCAGCACCGCCTCGCCGCCATGGTCGAGCGCGGTGCGGGCCGCCGCGGCCAAGGCCTCGGCCAGTGCCGCGGCCAACGTCTCGCGATCAGGGTGTCGGGTTTCGTGCCACAGGGTCATCTGGCCCTCATTCGCGCCAGCGGTGGCCAAGACGGGTGGGTAGCGCCGCCGCGTCGCCCGGCCCCCACGAGCCGGCGGAATACGGTTTCGGTTCTTCGCCGAGCGCCTGCCGGGCGGCGAGCAGGCGATCGATGAACGACCACGCCGCCTCGACTTCGTCGCGCCGGACGAACAACGTGCCGTTGCCTTCGAGCGCGTCGAGATAGAGCCGTTCGTAAGCGCCGCGCCGGCGCACGTCGGCGAAGGCATTGTGCAAGTCGAGATCGAGTTTGACCTCGGAAAGTTTCAAGCCGTCGCGGTCGAGGCCCGGGGTTTTGCTCATCAACAAAAGTGAAATGCGCTCTTCGGGTTGCAGCCGGATCAGCATGGCATTCGGCTGGGCCCGGGCGCCGGCGAAGATCAGGTGCGGCACGGCGTGAAACTGCAAATAGATCTCGGTGACGCGCTGGGCCAGCCGTTTACCCGTCCTGAGATAAAACGGCACTTTCGACCAGCGCCAGTTGTCGATCCTGACGCGCAGCGCGGCATAGGTTTCGGTCCGGCTCGGCCGGCCGAGTTCATCGCCGTAGCCCGGCACCGCGGCGCCGTCGATGGCCCCGGCGGTGTACTGACCGAACACCGCCTCGTCGGCCAGTTCGGCGGCGCCGAGCGGGCGCAGAGCGCGCAGCACCTTGATCTTTTCGTTGCGCACCGCGGTAGCCTCGAATTCGGACGGCGGTTCCATCGCCGTCAGGCACAACAGTTGCAGCAGATGGTTCTGCACCATGTCGCGCAGCGCGCCGCTGGCGTCGTAATATTCGGCGCGCCCTTCGACGCCGACCGTTTCGTGTACCGTGATCTGCACCTGGGCGATGTGCCGGGCGTTCCACAGCGGTTCGAACAACGCATTGCCGAAACGCAGCGCCAGCAGGTTCTGCACTCCTTCCTTGCCGAGGTAGTGATCGACGCGAAAAACCTGATCTTCGCAAAAAGCGCTCTCCACCGCGTCGTTGATTTCGCGGGCGCTGGCCAGGTCGTGGCCGAGCGGTTTTTCGAGCATCAACCTGACGCCCGGGTCGATGCCGCCGGCGGCGGCGAGCGCCGCGCAAAACGGCCCGTACCACTTGGGCGCCGTGGACAAGTGATAGAGCACGACACCGCGGCGCAGGGCTTTGACCCGCGCCGCGAAAGCGGCGAGCGACGGCGCGGCGGAAAGATCGACGGTTTGATATTCGAGGCGCGCCAGGAGCCGCTCGCGCGCTGCTTCGCCAGGCGCCGCTTGCGCCGACAGCATGGCCTCGACTTCGGCGCGGAACGCCTCGCGGTCGAGCGCGCTGCGCGCCGCGCCGAGGATTTTCAACTCGGCGGGCAGCATGCCGTCGCGTTCGAGGCCATAGAGCGCCGGGAACAGCATGCGCCGTGCCAGATCGCCGGTGGCGCCAACGATGACCAGTAATGTCGCGGGGTGGGAATGCATCGTCGGATTCATGGTTTAGGACGCACAAGGTTATTGAATCAGTGAGGCGGCGGGAAGCGCGACAGCGCTGAATACGTTTGCAGCCCGCCGGCCGGCTGGCGGGCGGGCTGGTTGTTAGGCAACGCAAGGGGCGCGATTCACGCCGCTTTTTGTTCCCAGGCGGCCGGTTGGAAGGCCTGATCGAGCGGTGTTTCGGCCTGGTGGTTGACGTAATTGGACAAGGTTTTCATCGTCACCCCGAGGATGACTTCGAGCACCTGCTGGCGGCCGTAACCAGCGGCCAGGAAGGCGTCGCGGGCGGCCTCCGACGGCCAGCCGCGCGTCGTCACCACTTCAGCCGTGAAGCGGCGCAGCGCTTCGAGTTTGGCATCGGCGAGCGGCCGGTCTTCGCGCAGCGCCTGGATGATTTCCGTCGCCACCTGTTGCGACCCGGCGATCACGCTGTGCGCCGCAACGCAGTAAGTGCACTTGTTGACGATGCTCGCCGTCAACAGCACGATCTGCCGTTCGGTGGCGTTGAACGAGGTCTTTTCGAACAACTGGCCGAGCGTCGGATAGGCCTGCACGACAGCCGGCGCTTCGGCCATCACGCCGAGCAGGTTGGGGACAAAGCCGTAGCCGGCCTTGGCTTTAGCCAGAATCGGGCGGGCGGCTTCGGGGGCGGTCTGTTCGTTGTGAACGGGATAACTCATGATGATCTCCTTGGTTTGGGGGTGAAGAAAAACATTCCAACTACTCTGCAGTGACGGCCGGTTTTCTATTCGCTTGTCGCCGGCGATGGGTGGTGTCGCGGGGTCGCAGGCGTTCACAGGCGTCGGCGGCGACGGCATTGAGCAGGGCCGGTTCGGGCCGGCTGCGGGCGAGCACCATCAGGCCGAGCAAGGCGGCGAGCAGGCCGGCGGCGGCGGCGGCCGGATCGAGCGCCGACGAGACCGATCCGTCCTGCTGACCGCGTTCGATCAGGCGTTTGAAAAACGCTTCGAGGTCGGCCTGCGCGGCGGCAACCCGGCGGCCGATTTCGCGATCGTGCGGCGCCATCTCGAGCGCTGTGTTGGTCAAAAAGCAGCCGCGCCGTTTGGCGCACGGCGTGATAAATCCGGTGAACAGCGCGCCGATGGCGTCAAGCGGCGGGTGGCGCCGTTCCAGTTCGTCGAGCTTTGCCCGCCGCTCGCGCCGGTCGTACAGCTCGAGCGCGGCGAGGAACAGCGCCCGCTTGTCGCCGTAGGTGGCGTACAGGCTGGCGCGATTGATGCCGGTGCACTCGACCAGATCCTGGATCGAGGTCGCCGCGAAGCCGCGCGTCCAGAAGGCGCGCATCGCCTTGTCCAGCGTGGCGGCGATATCGAAGTTCTTTTCCCAAGGCATCGTTGGCGGTCTCCATTTCGGATGGGCGCCACGATAACATGTTTGGAACGATCAGTCAAGACTTTATCGACGACCTGCTTCAGATCGGGATTTGCGATATCGCAAACCGCCGTGCCGGCGCCTGCCGATACTGGGCGCGGTGGCGGACCGATACCGGGTCCGCGGTGCGATAAAGGGGGGAAGGTGAAGCTGAATTCGAGCCAATCAGGGTCGCGGACCGCGGGGTTCGGCGGCCGGCTGTTGTTCGTCCTGTGGGCCATACCGGGCGCCTGGGCGCAGGCTGGAGCACTGAGCGGCGTGGTGGTCGCCGCGAATGACGGCCAGCCGCTCGCCGGTGCTTGGGTCACGGTCCAGGACAATGGCAGGCGAGCCGTGACCGCGGCCGACGGGACGTTTGCGCTGCCTGGACTCAGCGGCCAGGGATTGACCGTGGTCGCCGCGGCGCGGGGGTTTTATCACCGCGCATTGAACCTCGACGCACCGGCCGGCGGTGTGGTTTTTAACTTGGAGCCGGTGGCCGGGGAGGATCCAGGTTATCAATTGTGGACACCGCAGAATTGCGGCGCCTGTCACCCGCGGCAGTTGCAGGAATGGACCGCCACGCCGATGGCCCGCGCCGGTGTCAACACTTGGGTGCACGATTTGTACAGCGGTACCGGCACGGCGGGCGGCCTGGGCGGTTTCGTCTATACGCGCGATTCGGTCCACGCCGTCGTCAACCCGGCCTCCGAATGCGCTTCGTGCCACCAGCCCGAGGGCTGGCTCGCCCAGCCGTTCAGCGCGCTCGATGACAATCTGACCAGTCCGCCGCCGGCCGTGGTACACGGCGTTTCGTGCGAGATATGTCATAAAATCGGCGACGTCGATGTCGCCAAGATCGATTTTCCCGGCTTGTTCCCCGGGGCGATGCACTTTACCCGACCGGCCGGCGAGCAAGTGGAGTACGGTGTGCTGGGTGACGTTGCCTACGAAGCCGGCGGCGTCATGCGCGCTTCTTTGCAACCGCAACTGTCCGACGCGGTCTGTGGTTTATGCCATCAAGATAAATCCGCAATATGATCCTGATCGTCGAGGTCTGGACCGGAGGGGACGGACCGCAAAGCGGTATCCTCCCCGAGATCGGGGGTCAACGGGTTCATGAACTCGGCGGTGTCGGAGATCCGGCGCTCGGCGATTACGGTGGTCTGCCGGGTAAACTGTACGCCAAGATCAACCATCAGGCGGACGGCTCAGGGCCGGTGTTTTTCACCGAAGCGACGGGCATTACGCTCGACAACCGCATTCCAGCGCTGGCCACCGATACGACACACTATCGTTTCGTCTTGCCGCCGGAAGGCGGCGCCGTTCACGTCCGGGCGCGGTTGATCTACCGCCGTGCGTTTCGCTTGTTGACGCTGGCCAAGCAGTGGACTTTGGACGGTCACGGCAACCCGCTGGCCGACGTGCAGCCGCCGCATTACGGCCAGTTGATGGCCGAACGCGAAGCGGTCGTAGCCGTCGCGCCGCCTTTGACCGTGCCGCTGCTGCCCGGATGGTGGCGTATCGTGCTCCCCGCAGTTTTGCTGTCCGCCATCGCTTTATTCCGCCGTCGGTTCGATTTCTACAAAACGGGATAACAAAGGGAAATAAAGACCGCGCCGCGTCGGCCTCGGTTCCAGGCGGTTGAGCCAGACGGCGTAGTCGCTGAGCTGCGCCCGATAACGCTTGACTTCGGCGGCGATAAACGTTTCGACGGCGCCCCCTTCGTGCAGCGCGGTTTTGTAATCGACGATCCAGCGTGTGCCGCTGTCGTCGATAAACAAGCGGTCGATGATGCGGCTTTCGAGCCGGCCGTCGACATGGCCGCTGAGAGCGTATTCGGCATAGGCCACGGGATGCGGGCCGAGCAGCCGGCGGCCGGTCGGATCGGAAAGTGTGTTGCGCAGTGCGGTACGCACTTTTTCCGCCGCCGCTGCGGCGTCCGGGCGATCGAGTCCTCGCGCCGCGAAATGCCGTTCCAGAACGGGGGCGAGGGACTCGACCCGTTCGATGGGCCAGGCCGTAAGGCCCTCATCGGCGATGCGCTTTAAGTATTCGTGGACTAAAAGACCGATCGCGCGGGCGGTATAGCCGGCCCAGTCGTAGGGGATACGCTCTGTGGAGACCGCCGCCGGCGGCGTCCGCCACGAGACGGCGGCGGCCGGTGCTGGTGGCTGCCAGTCCGAGCGAAGACGATAATCGAACGCCGCGTTAGAGGGGGCCGATTCTTGCGCCGCGCCGGCGCCGTCCTGCAGCGCTGTTGCAGCGGCGCTGATGAATGCGGCGTCAAGCGCCGGCCACAGCAGGGCCAGCAGACTGCCGTCGCATGGCGAGTTGAACTCGAGTTCCCGCTCGCGGTGGAGCGCACTCTTTTCTTCAACCCTCCCCCGC
Source organism: Pseudomonadota bacterium (assembly GCA_036832975.1). Classification (GTDB taxonomy): domain Bacteria; phylum Pseudomonadota; class Gammaproteobacteria; order Xanthomonadales; family Wenzhouxiangellaceae; genus DAITQM01. The sequence goes on from DAITQM010000013.1 coordinate 15,330, forward strand.
TTGCGGGGGAGGGCAGGGGTGGGGGTGATGCTTTCCTCCCCGCCGTCGATGGAAGGTGCCTGATGCTTCGGTTTCAGTACGGCGCTGAGGTGCAGGCAGCGTTTGGCGCGGGTGGTGGCGACATAGAGCAGGCGCAGGGTTTCATGCCGCTGTTTTTCGGCCTCGATCTGGGCAATCCACTTTTGCCGCCGCTGGTCTTCGGCGCCGTGCGGGGCGAGCGGTCCGAGCAGCAAATCGATTTGGCCGCCGACCCGCGGCCGTTCGCTCCAGTACAACAATCGTTCGCTGTCGCGGCGTGGTTTGGCGTCGAGACGCGGCAGGATCACGTGATCGAATTCGAGGCCCTTGGCCTTGTGGATGGTCATCACTTTGAGGCGGCTGCCGGCGGCGGGCAGGGCGTACAGGTCGGCAAGGTGCTCGACGAAGGCCGCCGGATCGTCCAGATCGGCGCCCGGGGCGTGGCCGTCGAGCAGATCGAAAAAGGCCGCCGCATCCTTCAAGGCATGAGCTTCCCCGACGCACGCCGGGCCGCCCAGACGCAGCCAGGCCCGTTCGACCGCGGCGCGCAGCGGTTCGCGGCGGCGCCCGTCGAGCGCCGGCACCAGCACCGCGGCGGTTCGTTCGAGGCGGCGGCGTGCCGCGGGATCGAGCGCCGCGCCGGCGGTGGACAATACCGTGGCGAGCGGCGCGTTACCGGCGGCTTCGGCGATGGATTCCAATGCTGCAAGATCAAGCCCGCACCACGGAGCGCGAAGCAAAGCCAGCCACGCGGCGCGGTCGGCCGGATGGAGCAGGGCGCGGGTCAGGGCGAGCAGATCCTGGACCACCGGCTGGCGCGCCAGTGAGGCGATTTCGACAGCCTCGAAGTCCAGCTTGTGTTGTCTAAGGGCCGGTAGGATTGCCGCCAGCTCGCTGCGTTTACGGACCAGGATCGCGACTTCGGCAGCCGGATCGCCGTCCAGCGCCGCCGCGGCGAGCGCCGCGACGTGGCGCGCTTCGCGCACCGCGCCGCTGGTTTTATCGTGGTCGGCAAAGGCATGAATGCAGACTGCTGGCGTGGCCGGAAGGTGGGTGGCGGTCGAGTTCGCGTAAGCGACTTGGCCGGCCGCGGGGTCGGCGGTGTCGGGAAACATCCGGCCGAACACCGCGTTGACCCATTCGACGATGCCGGCCTGCGAGCGGAAGTTGGCGTAAAGGGATACCGGCTTGATCGGCAGATCGTGAAGACCGCGCGCCGCGATATCGAGAAACAGCCCGACCTCGGCTTGGCGAAAACGATAAATCGACTGCATCGGATCGCCGACCAGAAACAAGGTCCGGCCGTCGTCCGGCTGCCAGCCGCAAGTCAACGCGCTGAGCAGCTCGAGCTGACTTTTCGAGGTGTCCTGGAACTCGTCCACCAGAATATGTTCGATGCGGCGGTCGAGGGCGAGCGCGATTTCGCTTGGTGCGTCGCTCGCGCCGAGGGCATCGAGGGCGCCCTGGGCCACGGCGGGGTAGTCGATCTCGCCGCGCTCGGTCAACACCAGTTGCAGATTGGCGAGCGCCACTTTCAGTGTCGCCAGCAGCGCCTCGAGCACTCGCCATTCGTCCTCGTTGTAAGCCGCATCCGGCAGTTCGCGGACGAGACGTAACTCCTGGCCGATCGTCTCGTTGCCTTGCAACTCGCCAAGCAATGCGATGAAATCGCCTTTTAGCGGATCTTTGGGCAAAAAACCGAGCGATCGATTGACGGTTCTGCGCAAGGGGCCGGCTTTGGTCGACAACAGTTCCGCAAAACCGAGCCATTGTTTGAGGGCGTTGGCAGCGGGCGGGGGCAGATCGGGCACGCCGGCGAGGAGGGCGAGATCCGGTTGGTTGCCGGCCTCGACTCGGGAGGCGGCGTGGGCGGCCAGCGGTACGAGCCGCGCGGCAAATGGCGCCAGGTTCCGACGTAGCGCCGCGAGCGGCGATTCGATCGCACGCCGCAGCGCCGCTTCGAGAGGTTGACGGTCGTCGCCGCCGAGCTTGAGCAGCCCGAGCCATTGCTGGCGGGCACCGAGCATCTCGGCGATCAGGGTCTCGGCTTCCGGGTAGCGGCCGGCCAGGTGGTCGAGCACCGCGCCGACCGCCTGGTAGGTCGGATCGTCTAACCCATCGCCGGTCAGGGTGCGGCGGGCCGCCTCGCGATACAGCAGGGCCGGCCGCTCGGCGATTTTCGGCTCGGCGCCGAAATGCGATAGCAACGGCAGGCGGCGGACGAGCGACAGATTGAAGGCGTCGATGGTCATGATCGCCAGGCGCGACGGATGATCGATGATCTGCCAATTGCGTTCGGCGGCGCGGGCCAGGGCGCGTTCGGCCAGACGCCGGGTGGTTGTTTCGAAGATGCTGCCCGGCGGGGATGGCGCCACACCGGCGGCGTCGCGCAGGGCTTTGAGGATGCGGTCGCGCATCTCGCCGGCGGCCTTGCGGGTAAACGTGATCGCCAGGATCTGTTCCGGTTCGGCGGCGACCGCGAGCAGGGCCAGATAGCGCTGGACGAGCAGGCTGGTCTTGCCCGAACCGGCCGGCGCCTGGACGATGAACGAGCGCTGCACGTCGAGTACGGCATCGCGCGCGGCCTGATCGGGGGCGGAGATCGGGGCGGTCGGGCTCACGGCGTGCCGTCCTCGTCGTTTTCATCGCCGCCATCCGACGCTCCAAATTCACCGCCCGGCCCGCGCCGCTCGTCGATCCGGCACAGCGCTTCGAGGCCGCAATAACGGCAGACACTGGCATCGCGGGGTCGCACCGCGGCGTCGCCGGCGGCATGTTCGTTGGCCAGCGCGGCCAGGGAGCGGCGCCAGGTCGCGAGCAGCGTTTCGAAATCCGTTGCCTGTGCTTTCAACGGTGATTTTTCGAGGGGTTTGACGCCAGGGATTAACTCGGCGTCGCGGGCGATGCCCTGGTAGCCCATCGCCCCCGGTTTGAGATTGGCGTAGCAGACGGCGGCCAGGGCGCCCGCTTCGTCCAGCGCGTAGAGCGGCAACTGCGGCTCCTCGGGACGCTCGCCGCCCCAGGCGCCCGGTTTTTTCTCGCCGCTTTTGTAATCGATCAGGACGCGGTCGGCGCCGGATGAGTCGATCTGTTCGAGGCGGTCGATCCGGTCGATCCGGACGTTCAGCGCCAGCGGACCGATCGTGACCGGGCGTTTTTCCTCCAGCGCGACGACTTCGAACGGCACCGGCCGGGCGCGGTCGATTTCGATCCAGTCGGCCAGCAGGCGGCACAAGCGGCGACGTTCGACCGCGGCGAGCCGCGGTTCGGTGAGCGCCGGCATTTCTCGCCGGCTCGCCGCCAGCACCGCATCGACTGCCATTTCAATCCGTCCGGTACATTCGCCGGCCGGCGGCAACCGCCTCCCCGCGGCTTGATAAAAGGCTTGCAGGCAGCGGTGTGCCAGACTGCCGCGCTGCATGGCGTTCAGGCCGATCGACACCGAGGGCAGCGGCGTGGCGCCGAGCCGGTGCTTGGCAAACGCTTTGAACGGGCAGGCCGACTGGTCTTCGAGCAGGCCGGCGCCGCCGGGGCGCCGGCCGGATGGCAAGGGCGGGGCGGGACCGGCCACGTAAGATTCGAGCAAGCGCGATTCGAATATCGTGCCGCGATAGTCAGCGCTCGGCGCCGCGGGTTGTTGTTCGTCCAACTCAGCCAGCAACGGGCTGGGCTGCAAAGGCTCATCGCCGGCGTTTTGCGGCCAGCTCGCGATGCTCTCCCGCGCCGCGGCGAAAAGCGCCGCGGTCAGTGTTGTCGCCCGTTCTAATTCGCCGGCGGCCGTGGCGCGCGGCAGCGTGTAGCGCTGTTGGACAGCATAGGGCAGGAACGGGTTGGGGCGGGGCGGCGGTGGCCAATCGCCGGCGTTCAGACCGAGCCACCAGAGGTGATCGAACGATAAGCCAAGCGCTTGTAACGGCTCGGTGATCAGCACCGGCGCCGCCGGCGAGGCGGGCTGGAAGATCCGTTCGCCGAGCAAAAGACGCAATTCGGCCAGCGCTTCGCCGAGCGTCCAGGGGCGGGCGACGGCGCCGAGTGCGGCGAGGGTTTCCAGGGTCTCGTCGAACGTTTCGAGAGCCTGATATTCCCGGCTCGACAAGCTGCGGCCGCCCGGCCAGCCGAGCGCGGCCAACGCCGCGCTCAACCGTTCGCTCCACGCCGGAGGCGAAGCCCGACCGCCGGCTTCGAGCGTTGCGACACAGCGCCGGAGCGCACCGGCCAACGCACCGGCGTGCGGCGCGCGGCGTTCGGCGATCGCGGCCAGCGCGGAAGCATCCATCCGGCCGGGATTGTACGTCCTGAGCGCCGCTTCGAGCAGCGGGGCGGCGGAGTCGGCGGCAATGAACGGGCTGCGCAGCAGGCGGCTGACGGTCCCGAACTCGGCCGGCCCAGCGGCCAGTTCCAAAGCCAGCAGGGCATCGTAAACCAGCGGCTCGCCGGCCAGCGGGGTGCCGAGCGTGATCTCGAACGGCCGGGCGATGTCCGTGTTGGGTTCCAACAGGCTTTGTGGCGTCAGCACCTCGTCGAACACCCTCTCCAGCGCCACCCGGAGGCCGGCGAGATCGAGCGCGACGATCGAGATTCGGGCTTCGGGATCGGCGAGCAGGCAGGCGCGGGCGAAACCGGCCGCGGCCCGGATTTCGCTTTCCGTATCGTCGAAGCGGCAACGCCTACAGCGGCGATCCGCTATCGCCGGCAAAGCGATCCATTCCACCCGACAGCCGGCCGCGGCCAGCGCCGTGCACAGCCCTTCGGTGGCCGGGGTCAGATCGAGAAAACCGGCGAGCAGCAGCCGTTCCGGCGGCCGCCAGGCGCCGGATTGCAGGCGCTCGACGAGCCAGCCGGGCAGCGCCGCCGAATCGAATACCGAATGCGCTGTAAGCTGCCGCCGGTACGCTGCCGCCAGGTCGCGGAACGTCTTCGTTTCGAAGGTCGGTGCGCCGTCCAGCGCCGTCCACGGCACCGCGAAATCGTGCATCAGACGCCAAGCCTCGGCCGCCTGCCGGGCACAACCTGCCCGTTGCAGCAGCACACCGCGTTCGCCTTGCCCGCCGGCCCAATCATCGACCACCCGGCGCCACAGGTGCATCGCCTGCGCCGGCTGCAATAACACCGGGGGATCGTCAAACGATCGAACCTGATTGGCGAGCCAGACCTCGAACGGCAGGATTTCCGGCCGTTCCCAAACCTCGCGGCCGCCGGCCTGCGCCAGCCGGCCGTAGTCGGTGTGCAAGCGGCGCGCCAGCCGCTTGTTCGCCGTCACCAGCACCGCCCCGGATGCCGCCGCGGCCAGCGCCGCATCGTGGTCGATCGTCGGGAAATCGGCAAAGGCGCTCATCGCCGGCATTGTGCCACGGCCACCGGCACAGCCGGCCTTGGTGTAAAATGCGCCTCCTGTCGGACCGGGATCAACAGCCCGGCCAACCGCCGAAACCGGCGGCACGTGGGGCGGTAGCTCAGCTGGGAGAGCGTCGCGTTCGCAATGCGAAGGTCGGGAGTTCGATCCTCCTCCGCTCCACCATTTATCTTCTGCGGTTGTTCACCACGCGACGCTGGGAGCGTTACGTTCGCGGCATGTTCACCCGATGGGAAGGTCGGGAGTTCGATCCTCCTCCTTGCGGGGAAGTCCCAATATTTCCCCCTCTCTCGCTTGCGGGGGAGGGCCGGGGAGGGGGTGAATACCGACTTGGGTAAGTGCGCGCATCCCGATGACTGTCCCGAATGCTGGTCCCAGGTTGAGACCCTGGCACGCCAACGGTGCACGGGCTTCAGTTTTTGTACTCCCTGAAGCTCATCACCAAAGATTCAAGAGTCTTCGGCTGATACTTGTTGAAGCTTTCTTCATCCACATACACATAGTCATATCGAACCGCTGACTGCGCCTTGTTGATATCTGCGCACCATTGTTTCAGCCGCTCCATCTTAAGCGGTACGTCCAAGTCCTCCCGCCCTTTGGTTTCGATGATGACTATTTCCTTCTCGGATTTCTTGACGATGAAGTCCGGGTAGTAATTCGAGATATCGCCGCTGGCATTCACGTAATCGAGCCTGAAATTCACGGCGAAGTAATTCTTCACATAAGAAACCACGTCTTCGCACTCGTCCAGAAACTTGGCGAACAGCAGTTCCAGGTGGCTGTCGCCGATGATCTTGTTGAACACGCTCTTCCTCGGAACCACATACCCCTGTTCCTTGGCGACAAAAGGCCGGGTCTTGCGTAGCTTGATCGTGTCCTGAATCCGGGCGTCGCCCTTATCCTTGATGATCAGCGCGTTGATCTGCTTCTTGAAGGTTTCGATGAGTGTCTTTGTCGCTTCCAGTTCGGACAGATTGCGCAAGGTGTTCATGTCTTCCAGGTTCACGGGCCGATCAAAAAGCTGGGTCTGGATAAAATCCTTCACCTTCCCGTAGAGCACGTCATAGCCGCTCACCAGCCGCAGGTCATTCTTGATGGTCTGGGCGAAGTAGCCCACCACGCTGCGAAAGTCGGCCACGTTCGCGGAGTCGAGATAGGTCACATGGTTGATTTCGCCGGTCGTGATGTCCTTGAAGACGATCTCGCGCTGTTCCTCTTCGCTGAATGTCTTGTAGGCCACTTTCTTGTGACCGAAGGCGTCGATATCCAGATCGGCCAGGTTCTTGTATTCCCGATAGACCCGTGGGCTCAGGACTGGAATCTCGATGTCCAGCTTATCCATGTCCTTGCTGGTATTCTCGTTGTCCACCTCGACCACCAGCGGCGTCTTCGGCGCCGTGCCGGCGCCCATCGCCTTGCGCTCCAATACCACGCCTTCGCTCTGGATGGACTCGACGAAATCCATGAATGCGTCCGTACCTACCACACTCACGTATTCTTCAATCCCATTGCCGGGATACATCTTGCGCAGACCGCGGCCCAGCGTCTGCTCGGGCAGGATGTTGCTCTTCGCGGAATAGGCCCGCAGCCCGACGATGGTCGTCACGTTGCGCACGTCCCAGCCTTCCTTGAGCATCAGCACCGAGACAATGGCCTTGTAGGGGCTTTCCCAGTCGTCAATCTCGTTCGCCTGCTTGCGCAGCCGTTCCAGTTCTACTTTGTCCTTGCCGGTCGCCGCCTCGGAAATCTCGCCGTTGTTCTTGGTGTGAATGACCAGCACGGCATCTTTCAGATCCGGGTAGGTCGTCTCCAGATAGCCCGCCACGTCGTCGCAGTTCCGGGTATCGTCGGTCATGACGAACAGAATGGCCTTCTTCCCGAGCTTTTCGTGCTCGCCATACGCCTTGCGCCATTCCTCGACGCCCAGTTGCACGTAATCGGCGTATTTCTCCGTGTATTTCGAGCTTTGCCGCTCGTGGAGCTTGGCGCGGCTGGCCGAGTCCGGCAGTACCGGGTGCTTGACCACGTTTTGCGAGATCGCCTCGACCAGCGGATAGTCCGCGACCGTCTGCACGAAGATCGCGCCGTTGTTGTGCTTGGGCGTCGCGGTGACATCCACCTGCAAGGACAGAAAATCGCCCTTGAGCTTGAGGCGGTTGTGGATGTCCTCGATGGACTTGAACCACGCCAGCTTGGCATCGTGAATGTGGTGCGCCTCGTCGTTGATGACCACCAGCTCGTCAATGTCCCGGACGATGACGCCCAGGTCCACCTTGGAGTCCGTGGTCGCCCCGGTGGGCCGAGGCCCAAGGAAATAGTCCATCGTGTCCTCGTCGTCCTTGGTCGGTTCCACGTCCTCGCCGGCGTAAACGCGATGGATGTTGGTAAGAAAGAAATTTCCCACCGGGTGGGTGACGCGCACGTTATCCTGAATGTGCAGCGTCAACTGAAAGTCATCCTGCCAGTTCCGTCCCTCGTAGCCGTTCTCCGGCAATACCGGGTCCGTGTGAAAGATGCGCAGGCCGTCGAAGTCGTGCCGCAGCCGGTCCAGCACGATAATGTTCGGCGCGATCATCAGGAAATTGCGGGCCAGCGGCGATTCCGGCTCGTAGAGCTTGTGGAAATAGCACCACGCCAGCACCAGGCTCATCACCTTGGTCTTGCCGCTGCCGGTGGCCATCTTCACCACGAAGCGCCGCCAGTGCTCGTCGAACATGCCCGCCGACACCGCGCCTGAGGAATCGAAGCGCAGCAGGTCGTACTTATCCTTCACGCCCACCACGTCGTGGAGATAGACGATGGTTTCGAGTGCCTCGCGCTGGGCGAAGTAATAACGAAACTCCGTCATGACCCCGTCGGAACCCGGGACGAGATGGCGGGTGTTGAACCACCAGTTGAGCAGCGCGCGGCTGGTGTCCGCTGCGCCCTTGTAGTTCTGGTCGCGCCAGTCCTTTACCCGCTTGCGCAGTTGATGCACCAGTGGCGGCATGAGCTTATCGTAGCTGCTTTCGCGCAGGGCCTCGTCGGCGGGGAACCAGCGCACCTCCGGGTCGAGCACGACGTGCGGCGAGGGCGGAAAATTCGGATGCAGTGCCATGGACTTAGCCTCGTATGAGATTCATGATCAGCCGGATCATGATGTCTTTTTGCGCGGGATCGCTCTGCGCCACCAACAGCGCAATAGCGGTCAGCGCGTTATCGTTGATCTTGACCGAGCCGTCGGGCTTCAAATGATGGCGGTTGCGTTGCAGAAACCAGATGAACAGAAACGCGCCGATGCGCTCGCTCTGCTCCTTAAGGCGCTGCGCGTTCAGCGCATATCCCCGCACCAGATAGTCTTTCAATATCCTGTTGGCCCAGATGCGGAAGCGGGTGGCGTTGACCGAATTGACCCGATAACCCACTGAAATGACCGCGTCCAGGTTGTAATACTGAGTCTGATAGCGCTTACCGTCGGCGGCAGTATGTTCCAAAACGGAACATACTGAATCCTTGTCCAATTCATGGCTGACAAAGATATTTCGAAGGTGTTTGGTGATAGCGGGCCGTTGGGTGCCGAACAGCTCCGCGATCTGGGCCTGGTTCAACCAGACCGTATCGCCTTCCAAGCGGACATCGATATGGACACCATCGTTGGCGGCATAAATAATAATTTCGCCGGAATCCGTCACACCGTCACCTCGATCACTTTCATCGTGTCGTTGCCGAAAATGTCCACCACCTTCACCGCGACCTTGCGCCGGCCCGGCGTACATTCCTGAGCCACGCTCTTCAACTCCAGTTTGCGGTCTTTCTTGGTGCGGAACGACTGCCACTCGTTCTCGAAGATGTAATCCCCGGTCCAGCGTTCCTCGAATCTCCCCTCGCTCTCTGGGAGAGGGGCCGGGGGTGAGGGCTCGGGTGACTGGATAGGCACCCGAATGATCTCGCGCTTGCTCTCGAAGTCGAAGTCCACCGACCAGTAGTCGATCCAGTCGGTCCAGTGCTTCGTGAGTACTTCGCGCGTAACGATGCCGTTCTTGTCCTTGCTGACTTTGACGATCTGGCCCTTCTCGATGACGATCTTGCTGCCGTTGTTCTTCAGCGTAGCCTCGGCGGCGGCGATGGAATCCTGCGAGTGGAACACCGAGAAATCGGTCAATTCGATGGCGAGCGTGTTCTTCTTGACGTGCGGCTTGACCTCGATAAAGGCCACGTCGTGGAACACCACCTGGTTCTTCTCCACCGCGCGCTTGTCAAACACTTCCGGCGGGATGTATTTCGGGGCGATATCGATGCCCTTGGCCTTGGCCTCATCGAGAATGTTCGGGAACAGTCCCATCTCGAAATCGAAGGCTAGGATATCCACCTTGGTGAGATGTTTCTGGCGGCATTCCAGGATGATCTCCTCGACAAACAATCGCGTCACCGGCAGATTCACCGGCCCGACTACCACCAGCCGCCCGGCCTTCTTGCCGTGAAAACTGGCAAAGCCGGACACCGGCTCGGCTCGGTAGGCGCGCAGGATCAGATCGACAAACGCCTTCTCCTTTTCCTCGATCTGTTTCTGCTTCTGCGCTTCGCGCAGGTCGGGGTTTATACCGATGAAATGCTGGCGCTCGTACTTGCCAAGGTTCAGGATTTCAAACGCGCGATACGGCTTGCCTTCCTGCTTGAGTTGCCGTTGCACGCCGATCATGCGCTTGCGGGTGGTGTGGATGGCAAACTTGCCGAGGTCAGCGGTGATCCATTTACGGCCGAGCTTTTCTGCAACGGCGGCGGTGGTGCCGGAACCGCAGAAGAAATCCGCTATAAGTTCATCGACCTTGGAAGACGCATTCACAATGCGCTCTAAGAGAGCTTCTGGCTTCTGTGTGGCGTAACTAACACTTTCTTCGTTATGGCCAGATATATCTTTGATATCTGTCCAACAGACACCTATCGTGATGCCTGGTTTGTCTGACAGATACTGTTTCAAATTGAGCGCGTCGTTCTTTCCTCTTACAACTCGTCCCTCTCCTTCAAACTTTCGTATTGATTCTTCTGAATAATCGCGGCAGTCACGTAAACGATATGGCCCTCTTCCATCATTGTCATCGTATCTATAATTGACAAGCGTGTTTTCACTATACTTGCCAAACTGGCGTTGATAGTAACTGCTACGCGACTTCGTGTAATAGAGAATGTGATCAGCATCTCTTGGGTACTGACTGCCTTTTGTATTACTGGCGCCTGTCGCGCGTTTCCACATTATCTCGTTTCGATAATTCGTCTCGCCAAAGACCTCATTCAAAATACATCTCATGTATGAATTGAGACGCCAGTCACAATGCACATAGATACTTCCGTCGTCAGCCAGCAGATCCCACATCAACACAAGTCGCTCATAAATCATTGAGATGAAACTATCTGCGCCCTTGCCCCACGTATCGCGGTAGGCAAGTTCTTCGAGAATGCTCGGTTTCTTGGTGAAGGTGTCGCCGCCGATCTCGATATCCATCGAAAAATCCGCACCCACGTCAAACGGCGGATCAATGTAAATCAGCTTGATACCGCCCTGTTTCTCGATTTCCTCGCGCAGCGGCCCGTTCTTGAGGCTGGCGAGAATCAGTTTGTTGTCGCCCCAGATGAGCTTGTTGGTCCAGCCCTTGAGCTGCCGCCCGCTGGCGGGGTCGAACAGATCGCCCTGAATCTTTACATCCTTCTCCGCCCGCGGCTCGTCCACCTGCTCGATGATCTGAAATGGCAGCACCACATTGCAGACTTCATTCGTCTTGCCGTTCCACACCAACTCGACTTCGCGCTTTTCCTCGAACAACAGAAAGCGATACTTCTCCGGCAGTGGCTTGCCCGCCTCCAGCAGTTTCACGATGTCGCGGATTTCGTTGTCAGTAAGCTTCATCAAATCTCTCCGCCCCGATTATGCCGACTCCCAAGCCTACTTCCCCACATCATACTTTGCGCCGCGCACATCGAATGCCCAGCGAGTACCTTCCAGAACGTCTGTCACATGCTGGCTCATGTCAGGGTTTTCCAAGGCGCCACACGTATACGTGATCGCGTTGCCGTTCATCTTATCCATGCTCGCGTGAACAATTTGGTCGGCATCGCACACCACAGCTAGATTCGGGTTGTGTGTTACGATGAAGACCTGCCGACGCCTTCTCGCCTCTCGGATACAGTCCACCAGAACCTTGGCAACGGTATGATTGTCGAGATTCCCTTCAGGCTGATCAATCAACAGCGGCATATCGCCTTTGTCGATCAACAAATAGAAGACGAGCAACAATGTTCCGCGTTCGCCGGGGGAAAGCATGGCAAGGTCTTTGCCTTCCCAACGCAGGATATACCTCGGATGAATGTACTCCAGCCCATACAACAAATCTAAAACCTCCTCGACCTTCTTTCCTCGCACAAGCTGGTCTTTGAGTTGGACTGGTAGCGCTGGATTTTCACGCTGGTCCGTATGCAATGCCTGGTCTACACCTTCAAGAAACAACCGCACAGACTCCGCTTCCTCCCATTTTGTGTTCTGAACAAACCCATCCGCTTTCGTGCGACCTTCATCAACACCCATGAAGCTGCCTCGCCTGTTAAGCGCTAGCAATCCCAGCAGGCGGTCCACGAAATCCTCGTTGGCTAACTCTGCTCGGAATTCCAGCTTCAATTTGTCTTTTGCCAGCACATGCGAGTCGATGAACCGCTGAACTGGTTCATAGAGGGTTCGATACACCGAAGCCTGCGCGAGCTTCTCTGTGTGAATCTCAAGCGCAAGACTGCTTTGTTGAGATTTCAGCGTGACCATCTTCGCTGGCAAATCATCGAGCGCCGCGAGTGCCGCTTTGAGCCCCTTTAGGGATTCGGTCCCTTGTTCGTCTCCCTCAAGGATCGTTCGCTTTTCCTGCCACTCACCCAATTCTTTGAGATACGCTTGATAGGCACGATTCGGCGCGTCAAGCTTCGACTGAATCCCTGATATCTTTAACAGGCTATCGCTGAGTTGTTTTTTCAACCCCAGAGGATTGGTATCATCCAGTTGCTTCTTCGCGGACGAGATTGCCAACGCTGCTTCACTTTGAATATTCTCGGCGTCTGATTTTCTAATGGATAACGACGCAAGATTTGCGGGGTTCAATCCAAGCTCTGTAGCGTCTTCGCTCAATGACGCAGCAAACACGTCAAAATCCTTTTGAAAGTTCGCGAGCTTTTCGATCAGTCGTTTCGCCACGGCGTGGCGGCGTTCCGCGGCTCGCAAGCGCTCCCCTGCCTGGGTAATTTGATCCTCGATTGCTTTCTTGGCGCTCTCTGCGACACTCAAGTCTTGAAGCACCTCCGGTTCTGGAGATGAACCCCCACTGCTCGCAGAAGGGTCAGGCGGTTCTACTGGCTTAACCTTCTCGTGTGCTTCGATCTCAATCTCGCGTCGCTTGATTTTCTCTTGCAGTTCACGCCTGGCACTAGGATCGGCTTGGGCTTCGAGAATGGCCCGGGACCGACTTATCTCGCGGAGTTGCTTCAGCAAAGAATCGATTCGCTTTTGCTTCTCGCCAGTTTGAAAACGAACAAGATCATCAAGAGTCGCTTGTCCCAGACGCTGCGCTTCTGGAACGTGCGAAAGAATTACACCTTTCAACTCTTGTTCAAAGCCCCTCTCGCCAATTCCTACAAGTTCATTGCAGACCTTCTCCACATGATCCTGGGGCAAGTACTTCAGCCGCTCAACCTCTTCAGGCTGTGGGGTATCGGCCAAACATCGAGGGACTTGCTCGCCTGATTCCCATTCAAGAATGGCTTCAAAGTGGGCGGCAAAACCCCCGGTTGGATGGCGAAATCGCTTCTTGCTGAGAAACGAAAATGAGTCGGTATTTTTGCACGCCCCGAGTAGTCCCAAAGTATCGGCAAGCGCACTCTTGCCGCTGCCTTTGTTCCCTACAATAGCGATTAGGCCAGGATTAAAAGAAATGCTGCCACTAAACCAGCGCTCCGAGGCAGGCGCGCTTGGTTTGCGCTGAAATGAAATTTTACGGATGTATTTGGTACGATTCTGCTCGACGCGAACCGTCTCCGGTGGCCGGTCACCGATATGAACACGTCCTCTGGGTTCTCGAAGAACCATCAGCATCCCGCGAAAGGTGGGATCGGCCCGAAACCAGAGCGGAACCTTGATTGTATAGTTTTTGATGTGGTGATTATCGGAACAGATAACCAACGGTTTATCCAAGCCAGTTTCGGGAAATATCGTGTTCAAGTGAACATCGATATCCTTCAATTGGCCGATCTCCATCAAATCGACCCATGTTTTGGTGATGTCGTATTTGATTTGCTGTTGGAACTGCTCTTTGTTCTTGATTGATTCGATTGAGTTGCTCTTGGTACCCGCATGAATCGAAACTACTCCTCCAAGTCTCCGTGCTTCTTTAGCGCCATTCTCGATAGGAACGTATATCTTCTGGTCGCCACCTTTGGCTCGAATAGCCGCCGGAGTGAGCCCTAGACTGCCTTGAAGGGTGGTCCAGACATGGTCAAGGTCGCAATCCTCGGGGAAAATGCAGATGTAATTTATAGGATCGCCGCCGTGATCACCTCGCAGCTCGATTCCAGGTAACACGGTGAGACGTTGGCCACCAAGTCGTTGCAATTCACGAATGCGAGCAACATCCATTGTATGATGATCAGTGACTGCAACAACACGAACTCCCTCCGTCAGAAGGCGATCAACAATCTGCTGGTTGGTTATGCTTTTGTCCTGATAGTCAAAAGAACTAGGAGTGTGAAAATGTAAGTCCCAGCGGTACCATAGCGAGCCACGAGAATCGTGTGTCATTCTGTTTTCTCCTTTTCGCTTACCGGCGCATTCAACGCTGGAAGTTCCAACCCCTTCAATCTCCTGCAACGACATGCCCGCGATGCCTTGCAGGTCCCCATACATTCCGACGGTTGACCGCATGACGCGGTCAATCTGCTCCTCGCGCTTGGCCCATTGTTTGGTGATGGCCTTCTTCTCCTTGTCGAGGTCTCCCTGCATGTTGGAAAACGCTTCGACGATGATCTCCATACACCCACGAGAACACGGCCTGCGAGCCAACATCCACTTGGTCATTTATCTTGCCTGGCTTTCCCGCCAGGTCCTGTTAGTCGCTTGATCGCATTGTAGCCGATCAGCGAACGCATCTGGCCGATGGCGATGTCGTTCAATTGCATCAGGCGCTCGGAAGGTTTCAATCCTTGATGAATCAGTACGGCATTGATGCTTTCCGGGTTCGACAGCACGACCAATTGTTCCAGTGTTGCGGCATCGCGCATATTGCCCGTCTGGTTCGGATTGGCATGGCGCCATTGGGCGGCGGTGGTGCCAAACAGGGCGACGTTCAGCAAGTCGGCCTCCGTGGCGTAGATGGCGGTGGCCTGTGCCTTGGTGACGCGGGGCGGAATCAGGCGATCCTTGATGGCGTCGGTGTGTATCTTGTAATTGACTTTGGCGAGGGTGCGCTGAAAATTCCACTCCAATGCCTGCGCGCGTGACTCTTCATCCTTGAGGCGCTGAAATTCCTTGATGAGATACAGCTTGAATTCCGGGCTGAGCCAGGAGCCAAACTCAAAGGCGATATCCTTGTGAGCGTAGGTGCCGCCATAGCGTCCCGCCCTGGCGTGGACTCCAATAGCGCCGGTCGCTTCTATCCATTTCTTAGCGGACAGAAAAAAGCTGTTGCGGCCGGCTTCGTTTCTAATTCCCTCGAATTCGAGGGAATTAAAACCAGGATTGTTGAGCTGTTCCCAGACCCCGAGAAACAGCACGGTATCCTTGTTTTTCAGCCATTGTTCGATCAGCGCACCGCCACCCTCGAAATTTTTCACCATGTCGGTCAGCGAGATGTAATCCTGCTCATGGCGCGTCGCAACGGCGATGTCGGCACCCTTGACGTTGATGAGGCGCTTTTTCATTTCGTGCATCGTTCCGTTATTCATGACTATACCAATCTGCAACGCGATTACGTTCCCTATAACTCGGTGACTACCTGTACTCAATACAAATTGCTATCCCCGCCGCAATCTCTTCCATCAGCGGCTCAGGAAGCTGCCCCAGTTTTTTGACCAAACGCGCTTGGTCAACGGAACGGACCTGGAACGTATCGGCCCCCGATTTTTTTGTAAGGCCGTTCTGCTTGTCGGGTTCAAGGTAGATCATCCACGGGTAGCCGGCGTAGGGCGGTTTCCAGTCCGTGATGGGGACGATGATTTTCAAAGGCAGCTTACCGATGCTGTTGGAACTCACCACGACGGCGGGCCGGGTTTTCTTGATTTCCTGTCCGATGGTCGGATCGAGATTGACCAGCCACAGCTCCCCGCGATTAATCATTGACCGCCCCGTCAAGTTCCGTGAAGGCGGTCAGTTCCTTGTCCGTTTCGTACTCGTGCGCGGCGCGTTCCGCCGCTGCTTCGAGCAGTTTGCGGCGTTCATCAAGCGACAGTGCAGCGATCTTCTTGGCTTTGGCCATTTCTCCCTCCTTGCCGTTCAGCGATACCACGCCGGGATTCAGTTCTTCGGCTCGCTCACGGGAGATAATTCCTTCCGCCATCGCTCGCAACACGAGCTGTTTGAAACGTAGCGGTTTTTCCGGTGCGACCTGCTTTCCGGGTTCCTGCCTGTGCCATCTGCGCTTTCGGAAAACAACAACGGTGTTCTTGTACCAACTCGGTGAGATAATCCCGAGGTCCTTGGCGCGACGCAGCCAAGCCTGCATGCTCAAGCCGTACTTGTGTTTTAACAGCAACAGTTCATCGAACTCGATACGGCTTCGAGATCTGCCAAGCTCCTTGTATGCCGCTTCGTCCGGCACCAGGAAAGCGGCGGCGAAACGATGAGCGATATCCTCGTCATCTTTCGTTTGTTTCTGCTTTATTACCAAATGTCCAAGTTCGTGCGCGAGATTGAAACGCTGGCGATCCCCGGGCATGGCGGCGTTGGTGACAAGTACCGGAACCTTACGCCCGTCGTCACCGAGAACCGTTGCCCAGGCGGAATGGCCGTCGAATCGTTCGTCGGCATCCAGAGCCAACACCGCGGCGGCGTGGTCTTCGAGCGTTTCGGCCAGGTTCTCGATGGGGTCCAGGCCGATTTGCCATTCCCCGCGAAGCTCCTTGGCGATTTTCTCGGCATCGTCCACGGACTTCGCCTGTCGGGCTTTCGGGACGCTGACTGTCGCGCGCCGTTCGAGTTTTTCGTCGGCGGGGAACAGAGATGCCAGCCAACAATAGTGTTCGAGGTGATCGGTGATCTGTACTTGCAACCGGTTGGCCTCGGCCTTGGGTAAGCGGCTGTGTTTGCGGTAGGCGATGAATTCTACCTCGACCTTCGGTTCCTGCATGAAATAGCTCGTCTTGACGCCCAGTGCGTCAGCGAGACGCACGAGCACTTCTGAGCCCGGAACGCTCTTGCCGGTTTCGTACTTGGAAATGGCCTGCTTGGTGAGGAAGTGGTCCATCCTGGCGACCAGCGCGTCCATGGACAATCCTGCACCGAGCCTGGCCTGTTTCAGGCGTTCGCCTATCATTCGACCTCCGCTGGGTTGACGGAAAGGATGATGCCGAGAACGTCATCGGTTGACAGAATAATATCAAATATCTATATTGTCAACCCACAACAGAGATTGACACGCATTCGGGACACTCATCGTTTCCAGCATTCGTCTCTCGGACCCGCTCACGGCCCGACTGTGCTTTTTACCCCTTTCGGAATTCCGGGACACGCATCAATAAAATTGGCGGGGCCGAGTAGTTGCGTACAGAAATATGTACAGCTATACTGGACACCATGGAAACCATGACCTACACCGCCCTGCGCAAAATGCTGGCCGAGACGCTGGACCGGGTTAATGAGGATCATGCACCGGTCCTGGTGACCCGCCAGAAAGGCAAGTCGGCCGTGTTGATGGGGTACGACGACTTTGAGTCCATCCAGGAAACGCTCTACTTGATACAGAGCCCGCGCAACGCAGAGCGCCTGCAGGAGGCGATCGATCAGCTCCGCCGGGGGAAAGGCAAAATAAGGAAATTGGCCGATTGATCGTCAAATTCGCAGACGCCGCCTGGGAAGACTATCTCTACTGGCAGCGGGCGGATCGCAAGGTCCTGCGACGAATCAACGAACTGATCAAAGCGATTCAACGCGAACCCTTTCGTGGAATCGGCAAGCCCGAGCCGCTGAAAGGAAACTGGAGCGGATTTTGGTCCCGCCGCATCGATCGCCAACATCGGCTGGTTTATGCGGTGGAGAAAGATGAACTGCAAATCGCCCAGTGCCGTTATCATTATTGACACCCACCACTCGCATCGGAAAATCGGTGGGTGTCAAGGCCCTTTTCCATGATGTAATCTCCAAGAAAGTCGTGGAACGTCCGCCACTTCTGCGAATAAGACGGTTCTTTACAGCGACAAAGCGATGCCCGAAGGCCTCAGCCGAAATGTTCGGCTTTCCTAGCGTCGAATATTTCCACCGGCGCGAGCTTCAGCAGGCTTTTGGCGTCGTTCAGCGATCCTTGCAACCACTGCTCGACGTCGTCCAACTCGATGGGGATGACTGACCGCTTGTCCTGTGCGTCCGGAGGCAGGTCGGGTTTGGGTTTGTGCATCCGCCGCATCAGCGGATGCCCGTCGGCGTTGAGGGTGAGCATCGTGTAGCTCTCGACCACTTCGCCGGTGGCCTTGTCCACCCATGTGTTCCACAGACCTGCCAGCCCCCACGGCGCGCCGTCCATGCGCCGGAAGCGCCACCAGACGTTCTTGCCCGTCTCCCAATTCGGCTCGTCAAAGGAGACGGCGGGGATGATGCACCGCTGCCCGCGCTTCCACGGTTCTCGGAAAGTCGGCTTGGCCGCCAGTTCTTCCGCGCGTGCATTGTTGGTCGAGTACGGCAGCTTGGCCGCCTTGGCGAACAACGGGACCAGCCCCCACTGACCGACGACCAGTTCCCGCCCGCCGTCCGCCGCCCGGATAAACGGGCCCGGCGTGCGCGGGTGGACGTTCGTCGGCCACAATCGCGCCTGCCCGGTCTTGGGCTGCCAGTGACGCTTGATGGCATCTGGATCGGGGGCGGCGTAGCGATTGCACATTGCGGAATTGTCCGTCTACGGCTGCTGAAATTCAGCGAGATCAGACATGGTATACGAGGTGAGTGAGAGATCAACGACCAGCATTCGGGACCGGCATTCGCGACCGTCATCGAGTTCCGCGGCAGGGTGGGGCGGTCGCTTAGATGGGGGAGCGTCACGTTCGCGGCAGTTTCACACCTTCATCTTTCTCCTGCCCCCGCGGGAAGGGGTGTCTCAAATTGTATATACTTTGTATATCCCCAAACCAGAAGGCGGTGAAATGACAGCAGACTCCACCCAATTGTTGCATAGATTCCCGGAATTCCCTGCCTGCCGGCAGGCAGGGAAACCGGGCGCGTCACCTTAGGTGAATTCGATTTTCCTGCTAATAGCGACATAATTATATGATTTCACGGTGAATTTGATGAAATCGAGCAAAATTTATGCAACTATTGGGTCCAGATCGGCCCTGCGCTTCGAAACCTGTGTGCAAACATGGGGCAACAGCATGGGGCTTCGTATCACTCGGGCTGTTGCCGAACTCGCTGGGCTCGAAAAAGGCACGCCGGTGACGATCGAGCGAACGCCTGAAGGCTTGCTGATCCGCAAAAGGGCACAGCCGCCGAAGGTATGGACGGAAGCGGAACTGCTGAGCGGCTTGACGCCGTATACGGCCCACGCCGATGAACTGCCGGTTCTCTTACCCGGTGAAGCGTTAGATTGATGGGACGCTATGTTCCACAGCGTGGCGAAATCGTTTGGCTGGATTTCGAGCCGGTACGGGGCAAGGAAATCGGCAAATACCGGCCGGCGATCGTCCTGACCAGTCGGCAGTACAACGAACGCAGCGGTCTGCTGATCGGCTGTCCGATCAGCACCAGTATTCGTGGGGCCCACACCGAGGTGCCGGTCACCAGCCTCAGCCAGTCATGCGTAGTGGTCTCCAACCTGGTACATACCCTGGACTGGCGGGAACGCAAAGCAAAAAAAAGCGGCGGATGCCGATCTGGACTTGTTGCGCGAGGTATTGTCGCGGATATTGCCGCTGTTTGGGGCGCTACCCGATCAGCCGATCGGGAAAACGACGCGAAAACCACCGGTGCAAGCTGAATGATGCGAGTGCCGGTGACGTTATCGCGGCTCTCGCGGCACGGGACGAGGCGCGTCCGATTGTCTCGGGGTCATGTGTCATCCGAAATCAGGCGATGGCTGTCGGCGGCGGTCAGGTCGAGGCCGTAGAGCGCTTTGATCTGTTCGATGCGCTGCAAGGTTTCCGTCGAAAACGGCACCTTGCCTTCGAAGGCGTGGAGCACGATGCCTTCCATCAGGTCGCCGAGCGTCAGGTCGAGGTATTCCGCCAGCGCCTTCAGCACTTTCAGGGTGCGTTTCTCGAAGCGGATGCCGGTCTGCACCCGTTCGACTTTTTTCGCTGCGTTCATCGCTCGGCCACCATCCGGTCGAGCGCCTGTTGCAGCGGCGCCTGCCAGCATTCGAGAAAGGCTTCACCGTAGCGGCCGATGTCCCGCAGGCCGTCCGGCGACAGAGCGGTCGTCGTGTAGCGGACATCGATGCGCGTCGTGGTGGCGCTTTCGGCCGTGCAGCGTATCTCGATCCGGCGTTGCTGGTAGTCGTATTCGGTGACCAGAAATTCGGTTTCGTGCGCTGCCGGCGAGTGCGCCAGCGTGGTCCACACCGCGGTGCGCCCGTCGTGGGCCGAGCCGGGAACCAAAAAGATGGCGAAGATGTTTATTGCCGCGGTGAGGCGGGGAAGCGCCGCGCGTGGGCCGGGATATCGACGGCAGGTAGCTTGAAGACGAGCACTTGATGACGGCGCCGGTCTATAGCATAAATAGTGCGCTCGCTGACGAAATCCCAGACAAAGGCCTGGCCTTCGGCGCTGATGGCAATGGTGGCGATGTGCACCAGCACGCTGCTCTGCCATGGCAGGCCAAGGACGTAGAGTTCGGGGCGATCGTGTCCCATCACGTACAACAGTCCGTCATCGCCCAGTGCGCCGCCGGAAGCCGAGTAGGGCGCCAGGCGTTGCAACACGGTCTCAGGAAACGTCCACCCACCTTGCCGGCGCCAGTGGGCGTCATAGTGAATCAAGGTCGTGTGGCGGTGATCCCGGCTTTCCGGCGGGCGATGATCGTAGTGGGCGAAACAGGCCAGATAACCGTCGCTCCACGGCACCACCCAGGTCAGCGATCCAGGTAAATCGATACCCAGGCTGTGGCTGCCGGCAGGTTGCAGTGTTTGCGTCTCGAACCACTCGACACTGCTCGCCATGGGCACAGATGGATAATTGGAGTGCGCACAGATCAGCCGCTCGCCGGCCACCTGGCAACTATTGATGTGCTGCAACGGGCCGTGATCGTCGCCTTCCCAAACGATGAGCTTGTCGCCGTTATCCCTGCGATACTTGCCGATGGTGTGATTATCAATGGCGTAGAAGTATTGGGCATCGACAGCGACACCCTGATCGGCTTCTTCAGCCGAATAACTGCGCAGCAAAGTCGCTTGCAGATCGGCTTGACCAGGTGCCGCAACAGCCAAAGACGGCTCATCCACCGTTACTGCCGCGCAGACAGTCAATGAGCAGCCGAGTACGGTGGCGATGGAGCGCAGGTTACGCATCAGAAACGTGCCGCCAGACCGGAGAAAAACGTTCGCCCGGTGAATTCAAACTCGGTATTCTGGTGTTTGAGGCCGCCTTGAAACTCGGTGGTTGGCTCGTTGTTCAGATTGATGCCTTCTACGAACAATTTCAAGCTGTCGGTCAGATTGTATTGTACGCGGGCATCGATTCGGCCGAATGCGCCTTGGTCAAGATCCAGTTCGCGGGTCGGACCGAAATCGGTGAGGAAATTGTCGTTACGGGTGTAGGTGACGGCCAGATCCCAACGGTTTTTTTGATAGTACAGCGTCAGGCTGATGCTGCTGTCGGCTTGCTCCAGTAACGGCAGAGTTTCAACTTCACCATTTCTTTCGATGTCGATTTCCGAATCCAGAAGCGTCACCGATCCGGCAAAACCAAATCCGTCGAAGGGATCTGGCAGAAATTCGAATTTATCGATGAAGTTGACTTCGATGCCCTTGACCTCAGCGGACCGGGCATTGGTCGTAGTGGCGATCTCGAATCGATCGAAGACCTGGCCCTGAAATTCAAAGTTTTCGAATCTTTGCTCTGGGGCAGGGATAATTTCCTTGGCGATATCCTTGTAGAACAGCGCCACCGAGAATAGCGATCCCTCGTCGAAGTACCATTCCAGCGACAGATCCAGGTTGTCCGATTCGCGCGCTTCGAGATCAGGATTGCCGATACTCAACGTGCCGACCGTCCCGACGGTAGGGTCATCCTCGATCAAGAGCGACGAGCGCGGCGCCAGTTGGTCGAACTCCGGACGGCCGACGGCACGTGCCCAGCCGGCGCGAATCAGAAAATCGTCAGTGACGCTGAAGGTGGTCAACAGTGTGGGCAGAATATTGGTGTATTTACCGCCAGCGACGATTGGATCGGCGCGTAGAATGTCAGCTTGTTCCACTATGGTGAAAGCACTGGAGCTGACATTGGTGGTTTCGATTCGTAACCCAGCGATCACCGACCAGCGGTCGATTGCCAGCTTGCCCATGGTATATGCGCCGAATACCCGCTCACGCAAGGTAAAGTCGTTCTGAAATTCGTTCAAAAAAGTGTCTTCTTCGTTGAACTCGAAAAATTCCGGATTGTTCCGGTTGGCTTCGAAGAAGGCGTCGAGTGCAGTCATGTTGATCCACAAGTTAGGCTGGCTGTGAATCGGCACCGGATTGGTGAATCCACCGAAATTGAAATTTGGGTCGAAAGCCAGCGTCCAGGGTTGTGCGCCGAGGTCAAAACGTTGTTGTGAAAAGCTGGTATCGCGCTCGGCGCGTGTCCATTTACCGCCGAATTTGATATAACTTTCGTCAGCAAAATCGAGTGCCAGGTCGCGGCGTAAGTTCAATTCACCGATCCAGGTATTTTCCTGACTGACCTTTTCCAAAAAACGAACGCGCCGGAAAGTTTGAAGATTGGGATCCTGGCGATCCGGCCCAGCCGAACTGATGATGACCAGACCGTCATCGGTGATGCTGAAGGCGTCGGGCCCGAAGGTCGAAGCGGCGGAGCGAAATTCCCAATTGGTATTGGGCTCGTCGATGTCGTTGTCGTTGCGTTGTAGCAGGTAATCGGCAGTCCAATCGCCAATAAAGTTTTCGCCGCCGACAACTACCGACAACAATTCCTTGTCTGTCGGTTCGGCGCGCTGGTTGACCTGTACGCGATTGCCTTCGATCACGCCGTTGCGGTCGTCGGTGAGACTGGTTAAATTGTTGCTCAGTCCTTGTTCGAAGCGGTTGCGCAACTGCAATTCATCCCAGTCCGCGTAGAATGAGCGTAAGTAATAGCGCGATGAATCGGTGGGTCGAAACTCGAGCGTACCGTTCAGGTTGAGCCGTTCGCGGCTGACCACGGTAACATTGTTTTTGACGTTTTCAGGAATGTAGATGGTTCGCTCGTCACCTTCAATGGTGTCGTCCGGATCGAACGTAACCGGTCGCCAGTCGTCCTGGAAAGAGCCGAGCAACGGGGTCTTTCTATTGGAAAACGAGACTCCGGCAAGCCAACCGAAACGACGGTCTTCGGTTTTGCCAGCGGCGGTCAGATCGGCAGTCCACGGGGTCTGTTTGGTATCTACCGGATCGATATTGTCGATGGTTTCGATGCCGGCGCGGCCGTTGACCAGCAGTACGAAGTCTTCGGGGTAATCAAAAGGCTGCTTGGTGGTGATGTCCAGGGTGCCGCCGATACCCTGACCGTCCATATCGGGAGTGCGAGTTTTGGATACCTCGACGCTGCTCAGCAACTCCCCGCCGATAACATCCAGCGGCGTCAGCCGTCCGCCGTCATCGGTCTCGCCGGAGCCGATGGCCACACCGTTGATGGTGACATTGTTGAGCCTAGGTGAGATGCCGCGAATCTGCACAAATCGACCTTCGCCTTTTTCCAACAACATCGACACGCCGGGGATGCGGTTCAGCGTCTCGCCGATGTTTTTATCCGGATAACGTCCGATTTCATCGACATCGAACCGATCGACGATGTTGTCGGCAGCGCGTTTACCATTGACCGAATTTGCATAATTCAACGCCGTGCCGCGTACCGTGATGCGCTCCAGTTCGGTCTTGGAAACAGCTTCGTCATCGCTTTTTTCTGCTGTGCTTTGCCTGTCCCGCTCTGTGGTTGAAGCGCGGTCACGAGATTGTGTTTCCGGTTCTTGGCCGGGCGGCGTTTCGGTTTGCATTTCAGTCTCGGCATGGGCTGCCGGGATGCAGCATGAGAGACATAGGAATATCGTCACGGTCTGAGACCATGGAGAAGATAAGCGCATGGTGTGCCCCTGATGGTTTGGCTTATGGCCGCGTCATTGAAGCAAGTGAATGTGACCGGCAAATGTCAGAATAATGAACATTCTATGAAGCTATGCCGGCGGAAAATGTGTTGGTTATCTACGACGCCGAGCGGTGTGACGCTGACTTCCTTCGCTGTCGGTGATAAGGCATAGTATGGATAAAAATATATCTTGCTGATGCAGCCGTGTCGCCGCGGGTCATGTCCGTCGATTGTGCTGGTGCAGCGATTCGGTCAGCGGGCAACGCACTTTGCCCCGGTTTGTCGCGCAGCGTTTGAGCAGAGCGGCTAGCGCCGATTCCATGCGTTTGAGGTCAGCGATCCGCAGCTTGACGGCGGCGAGTTTCCGTTCGCCGATCGCGCGCGCGGCGGCGCAGTGCGTGCCGTCATCGAGCACCAGCAGTTGCGCGATCTCGTCCAATGTGAAGCCGAGGCGCTGCGCCGATTTAATAAAACTCAGGCGCGCGAGATCGGTCGTGCGGTAGCGGCGGATGCTGCCATAGGGCCTGTCCGGCTCGGGCAGCAGTCCTTTGCGCTGGTAAAAACGGATGGTTTCGACGTTGACCGCGGCGGCGCTGGCCAGTTGGCCGATCGTGAAATCCTCAGGCGATTTGGTCAATGCTTGACTCCGTACTCAGGTACGGGTTTAAGTTTAACAGTCTCAATAGGATGAAGGCCAACGATGACGATCAATTTTTTATCGTGGTTCACGCGGCTCGGTGACAAAACCGGTTCGCTCGGTGCGCTGGTGTCCGCCGCGGGCTGCGCCATGTGTTTCCCCGCTATCGCCGGTCTCGCCGCCGCCGTCGGCTTGGGATTTCTCAGTCGTTGGGAGGGGTTGTTTGTCAACACGCTGCTGCCGGCGTTCGCCTGGCTGGTGCTGGCCGCCCATGTCCTGGGTTGGTTCGCGCACCGGCAGTGGCACCGCAGCCTGCTGGGCATGATCGGGCCGGTGCTATTGCTGCTTTCGCTGTATCCCTGGTTCAAGTACGGATGGAGCAGCAATGTCACTTATGCGGCGCTCGGTATGATGTTTGTGGTGTCGATTTGGGATTTGGCCTAGCCGGCTAACCGGCGTTGTGCCGAATCACGTCATAAGGCAAAGGAACAAGACCATGGATGATTGTTGCGCAGTCGAAGAATCCGGCGGCCGCGAGTCGTTGCATATCGCGGTGATCGGCAGCGGCGGTGCGGCGATGGCGGCGGCGCTGAAGGCCGTCGAGCGCGGCGCGCGCGTGACTTTGATCGAGCGCGGCACGATCGGCGGTACCTGTGTCAACGTCGGTTGCGTGCCATCCAAGATCATGATCCGCGCCGCGCACGTCGCCCACCTGCGCAGTACCAGTCCGTTCGACGCAGGCGTTTCCGCCGCCCCGCCGACCATTTTGCGCGACCGGCTACTGGCGCAGCAGCAGGCGCGCGTCGAGGAACTGCGCCGCGCCAAGTATGAAGGCATCCTCGAGGGCATCCCCGCTGTCACCGTGTTGCGCGGCGCGGCCCGCTTCAAGGACAGTCATCGTTTGACGGTGAAATTGACCGCGGGCGGCGAACAGCGGGTCACCTTCGACCGCTGCCTGATCGCCACCGGCGCCAGCCCGGCGATCCCGCCGATTGCTGGTTTGCAAGACACGCCCTATTGGACTTCGACCGAAGCCTTAGCGAGCAACACGATTCCCGAGCGCTTGGCCGTCATCGGCTCGTCGGTGGTCGCGGTGGAGTTGGCTCAGGCCTTCGCGCGGCTGGGCAGCCGGGTCACAATCCTGGCGCGCCACACGTTGCTCTGGCGCGAGGATCCGGCCGTTGGCGCGGCGCTCACGGCCGCTTTCCGCGCCGCAGGCATCGAGGTGCTGGAACACACGCAGGCCAGCCAGGTTGCGTACCAGGATGGCGAATTCGAGCTGACCACCGGACAGGGCGCGCTGCACGTCGACCAGCTTCTGGTCGCCACCGGCCGCAACCCGAATACACAGGGCCTTAACCTGGAAGCGGCAGGCGTGACGCTGAACAAGCAAGGGGCTATTGTCATCGACCAAGGCATGCGCACCAGCAGCCCGCACATTTATGCCGCCGGCGATTGCACCGATCAGCCGCAATTCGTTTACGTCGCGGCGGCGGCCGGCACCCGTGCCGCGATCAATATGACCGGCGGCGAAGCAGCGTTGGACCTGACGGCGATGCCGGCGGTGGTGTTCACCGACCCGCAGGTCGCCACCGTGGGTTTGAGCGAGCAGGAAGCGCACCACGAGGGCATCGAAACCGACAGCCGCACGCTCACGCTGGACAACGTGCCGCGCGCGCTCGTTAACTTCGACACGCGCGGTTTCATCAAGCTGGTGGCCGAAGCCGGCAGTGGGCGTTTGCTCGGCGTACAGGCGGTGGCCGCTGAAGCGGGCGAGGTGATCCAGACTGCGGCGCTCGCCATCCGGGCGCGCATGACGGTGCAGGAGCTGGCCGACCAGTTGTTCCCTTATCTCACGATGGTCGAGGGCTTAAAGCTCGCTGCCCAGACCTTCACCAAGGACGTGAAGCAACTGTCGTGTTGCGCCGGATGAGTCGTTGTTCCGCCCGCAGTTTCAATCCGCGCTGTTTTGCAAAAATTCCGGAAAGGCGGTGATGGGTTTGTTTTCTTGCATCATCGCCTGGCGGACGAGTGGGATCGGTGGGCCGCCGTAGCTCAGGAAGGCGTCGTGGAAGGCTTTCCAGGCGGCGCGGCCGCCGCGGCTTGCGGTCCAATCGTCGCGCAGGCGCATGATCATCAGTTTGCCCATGTTGTAGTTGAGGTAGGCCAGGTCGTAAGTGCCGCGCGCCGCCTGTTGGATGGCGTTGCCTTCGTCCTGGAATCCTTGCTCGATGAAGAAACGGCGGGCGTCGTCCACTGTCCAGCCTTGGGTGTGCAGGCCGAGGGACGACAGGAAGCGGGCGTTGCGCAACAGGGCATTGGCGATCTGGCCGATTCGGGCTTCGGGGTCGCCGTGGCGCAGGCCGGCGTCGAGCATCATCTCTTCGGTGTAGTGCGCCCAACCCTCGGCGAAGGCGTAGCCGACGTAGGCCCGGCCGAAGATCCACGACGCGCGGTTGGCGTGCAGGAAGTTCAGGAAATGACCGGGCCAGACTTCGTGGATAGATGTGGCTAAAAGGTCGGCCTCGCCGGGAATGTAATCGGCCTGTACCTGCGGCGGCCAGGCGGGGTTCGGCGGGGCGATGTTGTACACGCTGGGCTGATTTTTTTCCCACGGGCCGGGAATGTTGATGTAGGCGAAGTTCGACCGGGCGTAAGGCGGCGCTTCGGCGACCAGGGCTTCTTCGGTCCCGGGAATCGAGACCAGATCGGCGTCGAGCAGGAAGGCTTTCAGTTCGCCGAGTTGGCGGCGCGCCGCTTCGACTGCGCCACCGGCCGGCTTGTTGGCGGCCATTTTGGCGAAACAGGCGCGGAGATCGGTGCCCGGCGCGTATGTTCGACAAGCATCGGCCAGCGCTTGCTGATTGCGTTTTAGATCGGCGCGCGCGATGGCTTCGAGTTCGGACAGCGGTGCATCGACACGCTCGGTCTCCCACAGCATCCGGCGGTAGAGATCCGGGCCGAGTGCAAAATCGCCGGTGGCGGCATCTCGCTCGCCCTTCAGCCATTCGGCCAGCGATTGCATCGCGGCCACCGCTTCGGCATTGGCGGCGGCATACGTGCGGAGCAGTTCTTGATCCTCGACTGCAGCCCAGGCCGCCGGCGCTTCGTCCCTGAAATACGTTGCATAGCCTGTGAAGGCGTCAATGCCGAATTCGAGCCAGGTCGCCGGCATCGGCATTTCAAGGTTGGCCTGAATCTGGGCGGCGGCGGGTGGGAGGTTTTTGAGATAGGCGGTAAAGGCCCGCAGTCGTTCCGCCGGTGGCGCGTAATTGAGCGTGATGTAGGGGCTCGGGTCGAGCGAGTCCGACATCCAGCCCAGGTAATAAATCGGGTTGCGAAACGGCCAGCGCACGGTGTCCATCCAGAACATGTCGTGATCGAGGCGGGCGATGAAATAATCGCGCTCGAAGCGCTGGCGGGCGGTCAAGTCAGCATCGGTATAGCCCTGCGCGGTGGCGCGCGCCCGTTTGAGCCGGTCGATCTCGGCCTCGATGCCGGCCCGGCTCCAGTCCGGCAACCGGCCGTCGAATTCGTGCCGGCCCTGGAATACCGCCCACGCCGGATGGGCTTCGAGGCTGGCTTCGAGGTAATCGTTGACGAACACCGCCCAGCTTTTTTCGCTGGTGTGTTCCGTTTGGGCGGCCTGCCCGGGTGCCGCTTCCGGTTCCACCCGGCCGGCCGGGGCGTTGCTCTGCGGCTGGCAAGCAGTCAGGGCAACGATTGACAACAACACCGAAAGTAATCGATTCATGAAAACCTCCTGGGTGAGGGAGGCGGTCCCGCCGCACGGTTGAATGCCTGCGGGTAGCGCCGTTTGAGTTCGGGGGTCAGGAAGGCGAGGATGGCGAGACTGGGCAGCACGGCGGCGGCGGTGAGCACGAAAAACAACGGCCAGTCGCCACCCAATCGATCGATCAGCCAGCCGCTGCCCGAAGCCAGCGTCGTGCGCCCGAAGTTGCCGATCGAGGCCAGCAAGGCGTATTGCGTGGCGGTGAAGGTATGGCTGGTCAGAAAGGTGATAAAGGCCATGAAAGCGATGGTACCGAGGGCGGCGGTGAAGCCGTCGAGGGTCACGGCCACGGCCAGTAGCCAGGTTTGCGGACCGGCCAGCGCCAGCCACGAAAACAACAGGTTGGTGGCGGCCATCGCCAGGCCGCCGATGACCAGGCCGCGCAGGATGCCGAAGCGGGCGTTGACCAGACTGCCGGCGATCGCGAAGATCACCGTCACCCACCAGTTGAGCATTTTCGAATAAGTGCCGATCTGTTCGTTACTGAAGCCGATTTCCTTGTAGAACACGATCGACATGCGGCCGAGCAGCGCTTCGCCGATTTTGAACAGCAGAACGAAAGCCAGAATGCCGAGCGCCAGGCGGAGGCCGTTGCGCGTGAAAAATTCGGCCAGCGGCGCGACGACGAGGCGACCGAAGCCGGATTCGCCGCCGGCTGCCGGTGGCGCCGCGGCGGCTGGCGCGGCCGGTGCAATAAGCAAGGTGAGGGTGATGAACGGCAGCCACAACGCGGCGAGCAGCAGGTAGGCGCTGTTCCAGCCGCCGGCGAGGTGATCGACCATCCAGAACGGCAGCGCGCCGATCAGGCCGTATCCGGTCCACCAGCCGGCGGTCGCCATTGCCGCGCCATAGGAAATGCGCGCTTGATCGCGGCGTTCGATCAGTTCGACGCGGTAGGCGTCGATGGCCACGTCCTGGGTGGCGGAAAAAAAGGCGATCGCCAGCAGCAACGCCACGGTCAACGGCAGCACGTGCGCCGGATCGACGCGGCTGAGCGCCAAGGTCGCGGCCAACAGCCCGATCTGCATCGCGATAATCCAACCACGCCGGCGGCCGAGTCGGGTGAACCAGCCGGGCCGGTAGCGGTCGAGCAGTGGCGCCCATAAAAAGTTGATGGCGTACAGCACGCCGACGCCGCCGAGCATACCGATCGCGCTGCGGCTCAGTCCCAGTTCCTCGAACCAGGCCGTCATCGCCGAACCGAACAGCACCCACGGGTAACCCGAAGCGATGCCGAGCAGGAAGATCACTGCCAGCCGCTTGTCGCGCCACGCGGCCAGCAGCGCGCCGGCGCGGGTGCGTGGCGCCGGAAGACTAATCGGCATAATCGACGATCAGCGGGGCGTGATCGGAAAAGCGCTGGTCTTTGTAAATAGCGGCTTGGGTGGCGCGGGCGGCGAAACCCGGAGTGGCCACCTGATAGTCGATGCGCCAGCCGACGTTCTTTTCCCAGGCTCGCCCCCGGTTAGACCACCAAGTATATTGTTCCGGGCGCGGATCGAGGCGGCGGAAGACATCGACCCAACCCCAGCGGCCGAAGACGTTGTCGAGCCAGGCGCGCTCGGCGGGCAGAAACCCCGAATTTTTCCGGTTGCCGCGCCAGTTCTTGAGGTCGATTTCGCGGTGCGCGATGTTCCAGTCGCCGCAGATGATGTATTCTCTCGGCTCGACGCCGCGCCGTTGGCGGGCGAGCCTTTTCAAGTGCGGTTCGAGTTCGGCCATCACCTCGAATTTGACGGCCTGGCGTTCGGGCCCGGACGATCCGGATGGCAGGTACAGCGAAACGACGCTGTAGCCCGGCCAATCGGCCTCGAGCCAGCGGCCTTCACTGTCGATGTGTGACTGACCCAGCCCGTAGCGCACGGCCGTCGGCCGCAGGCGGGCGTAAAGTGCCGTGCCGCTGTAGCCTTTGCGCGTCGCCGGAAAGTAATAGCAGTAATAGCCTTGCGGGTAGAACTCGAGATCGTGCAGTTGGGCGAGTTCGGCCTTGATTTCCTGGAAGCAGACGACGTCCGCCCGCTGGGCGGCGAGCCAGGCGAACAAACCTTTGCGCGCCGCCGAACGCAGCGAGTTGACGTTGAGGGTGATGATGCGCATGGCGCTCCAGTATACTGGCAATTCCGACGACGCCTGACCGCTTCCTGTGCTGCGTACCCATTCCCGCCAATTGATCGAAATGGCGCTCGCTGCCGGGGCACTCCGCTTCGGCGACTTCACGTTGAAATCGGGCCGCCGAAGTCCGTATTTTTTCAATGCCGGAGTGTTTTCCGACGGCGCCGGTCTCAAAGCGCTCAGCGGCTTTTACCGCGCCGCGTTGGACGAGGCCGGGCTGGCCTTTGATATGTTGTTCGGTCCGGCCTACAAGGGCATCGTGCTGGCCGCGGCGCTGGCGATCGACTATGCCGCCGGCGGCCGCAATGTCCCTTTTGCCTACGACCGCAAGGAAGACAAAGACCATGGCGAAGGCGGCCGGCTGGTCGGCGCACCGCTCGGCGGCCGGGTGCTGATCGTCGATGATGTCTTGTCGGCCGGCACCTCGGCGCGCGCCGCAGTGCGTACGATCGAGGCCGCCGGCGCAGTGGCGGCCGGCTTGGTCGTCGCCCTCGACCGCCAGGAGCGGGGCCTCGAGAACGGGGCCGCCGGCGAATTCGAAGCCGCCGGCATCCCGGTGGTCAGCGTCGTCACGCTCGATGACCTCGCCGCTTATCTCGAACCAGCAGCCGGTGGCGCGGTCGAAAAAGCGGCATTGCTTGAATATCGCCGCCGTTGGCGGTGTAATTAACCCCATGAACACGCCATTGCACCGGACTTTTTCCGCCGCCGCGGCCGTCGTGCTGCTCGCTTGCGGGTGGGCGTTCTCCGCCGCGGCCCAGGAAGCGGTCTACAAATGGGTCGATGAAAATGGCGAGATCCATTACGGTCAGAGCCTGCCGCCGGGCTACAAGGATCTCGCACACGAGAAGCTGAACCAGAGTGGCACCGTCATCGGCCGCACCGGCCGGGCCTTGACCGCCGCGGAGCGCGAGGCGCTGGCCGCTCAGGAAGCGATCGTCCGCCAAGCTGCGATGGAGCACGAGAACCAGGAGAAAAAAGATCGCCTGCTGCTCGCCGCTTATCGTTCGGAAGCAGACATCATGAATGCGATGAACGGCGAGTTGAACGTCCTTAACGAACAATACACCCTGGTGACCAATTCCATTCAGGAACAGCGCAAAAGCCTGCGCGAACTTGCCGCCCAGGCCGCCGTGCTCGAACGCGCCGGCCAACCGGTGCCGGAGCACTTGGTCGCGCCGCTCGCCGCTTTGCGTACGGTGATCGCCCGCCTGCGCGGCCAGATCGAGCGCCTCGAGGAACAGATCGCGTTCTCGCGCGCCACCTACGAAAACGACCTCGCCCGTTATCGCAGCCTGGCCGCTGAAGCCGCCGCCGCCGCGCCAGGCGGGTGATCCACTCCCGGGCATGTATACCCGCTGTCCCGATTGCAATACCGTTCACGCCATCACCGCTGCTGATCTGGCCCAAGCCGGCGGTATCGTCACTTGCGGCGATTGCCGCAAGGTGTACAACGCGCTGACCTCGCTGTTCGACCGCCGGCCGGACAGCGGCGAGGCGCCGGCGGTCGGTCGCGAGGCGAGCGGCATGCCACCGGTGCTCCGGCCGGTGCTGGAACTCGAAGCGCCACCGGCCCCGGCCATGGCGCCGGTGGTCGTTCCGGCCGCACCATCCGGGAACGAAGTGCCGGATGCGGTGGGTATTGACGCCATCCCGGCGCGCCGTTGGCCGTTGGTGGCCTGGTCGGTGGCGGCGCTCGTTCTGTTTGCGGTACTGGGCTGGCAGGCCGATCCGTTGTGGCGTCCACCGCCGGAAATGGCGCGGCCGTCAGCCGGCCCGCGCGCTTGGCGCATCGTCAGCCAGGACCACCATCCGCATCCGGCGCGCCAGGACGCGACGATCATCAGCCTCGAATTGTTGAACGATAGCCCCGATCCGGCGTTGCCGCCGCGGCTGGAAATGCGCTGGTTCGATATGACCGAAAATTCAGTCGCTTTGCGGCGCTTCGCGGCCGCCGAGTATCTGGGCGCCGAGCGCGATCCGCTGGCCCCGATCGGTGGCGGCGAACGCGTCAGGGCGTTGCTGCAGCTTCGCGTCCCGGTCAACGCCACCGGCGGATATGAATTCAAGCTTTATTGACCTATCTCAAAGGGAAATTCTGCTGAAGTCAGAGCACCCCGGGCAACGGTTTTGTGGTAGGCTTCTCGACCCGGACAACGGGATCGGCGGCTGCAGGCTGGGGGTGATGCAGCGGGCCGTGACAGACATCATCGGAATACCATCCCCCCGACATCATTGCAGAATACTTATTCGATGAATCGTGCCAGTGCGCCTACACCGTTGTATCAGTTCGTGGATCGCCTGGTTGCCGACTATCTGCGCGATCTGAACGGCTCCAATCCCGGTAAGCTCTACCGCAAAGTGCTCAACGAGGTCGAGCCGGCGATGATCCGGGCGGTCCTGGCGCATACCCACGGCAATCAATCCCGGGCCGCCGAAATCCTTGGCTTGACACGGACGACTTTGCGCCAGCGCGTCCGGCAATACCGTTTGCCGTGATCGCCGTCCGGCGCGCCGGTCTGGATTGAAAGCCCTGCCCGGCGCCGCTTCGCGATGACCGCCCCTGTCGCCCCCACCGTCCCGCCCCCGCGCCGGGCCCTGCTCAGCGTCTCGGACAAAACGGGCCTGGCCGAACTGGCACAGGCGCTTGCCGCGGCCGGGGTCGAACTGATATCGACCGGCGGCACGGCGCGCTTTCTGGCCGACCTCGGGCTGGCCGTCACCACCGTCGAGAAGCTGACCGGGTTTCCGGAAATCATGGACGGCCGGGTCAAAACCCTGCACCCGCGGGTGCACGGCGGAATCCTGGCCCGCCGCGACGTCGATAGCGCAGTGCTGCTCGAAAAGCGGATCCAGCCGATCGACTGGGTGGTCGTCAACCTCTATCCGTTCCGTGAAACCCTGGCGCGGCCGGCGGCCGGCGACGGCGAGATCAACGACATGATCGACATCGGCGGCCCGGCGCTGATCCGGGCCGCCGCCAAGAACCGGCGCTGGGTGACCGTCGTCACCGACCCCGCCGATTACCCGGCGATCATCGCCGCATTGCCGGCCCAGCCGGCGAGCGAAATGCGGCAAAAGCTCGCCGCCCAGGCGTTCGCCCGGGTCGCAGCCTATGACACAGCGGTGGCCGGCTGGCTGGCGGCGGACCGTGCGGCCGGCGGTATGCCGGAACAGATGCTAGTTGAATTAGCTAAATATCGCGAGTTGCGTTATGGCGAAAACCCGGAGCAGCGCGCTGCGCTGTACACCGCCGGGCCACCGGCGCCGGGCAGTTTGGCGGCGGCCGAACCGGTGCAAGGCAAGGCGCTGTCTTACAACAATTTCCTCGATGCCGACGCGGCGTGGAGCCTGGTCACGGCGCTCGGCCCGGCGGCCGCCTGTGTCATCGTCAAACACGGCAATCCGTGCGGCACGGCGCGCGGCCAGGATCCGGCCGACGCCTACCGCAAGGCGTATGCCACCGACCCGCAATCGGCTTATGGCGGCATCATCGCATTCAATGCCGCGCTCGACGAGGCCGCGGCACGAGCCATCGTCGAAGGCCAGTTCGCCGAGGTGATCCTCGCTCCGGCATTGGCGCCGGGCGCGGGCGCGGTGCTGGCCGGCAAACTGAACCTCAGGGTGTTGCTCGTCGCCCAGCAGCCGGCGCGGCCGGCGCGGGAAGCGTTCGATATCCGGCGCATCGGCGGCGGTTACCTGGTGCAGGAACCCGACACCGGCAGCAGCTCGCCCCGCATGTGGCGCCGGGTCACGCGCCGCGCCCCGGCGGCGGACGAAGCATCCGATCTGGAATTCGCCTGGCAGGTCGCACGGGCCGTGAAATCCAACGCCATCGTTTATGCCCGCGGCGGGCAGACGCTCGGTATTGGCGCCGGGCAGATGAGCCGCATCGACGCGGCCCGATTCGCCGGCCTGAAAGCCGCCGATCAGGGGTTCGACCTGGGCGGCGCGGTCATGGCCTCGGACGCCTTCCTGCCGTTCCCCGACAACGTCGAAGAAGCGGCCCGCCTCGGCATCAAAGCCATCGTCCAGCCCGGCGGCTCGATCCGCGACGCAGCCGTCATCGCCGCCGCCGACACCCACAACATCGCCATGCTGTTCACCGGCCGCCGCCATTTCCGGCATTGAGTCCTGGCGGGCTGCGATGCGAGAGCCGATGAGACCGAAGGCCCCGAACCTCGTACCTCGTTCTTCGTTCCAAATGCCCCTTTTCAGTTCTCACCCCGCCAGCGGGAGAGCGCATCTCTCCTTCATCCCAGCCGCCGTATTCCGACCGCCTGGCGCAGGCGTTTGAGGAACGGGCCGGTGATGGCACGGGCGCGGGCGGCGCCTTGGTGCAGGACGCTTTCGATGCGGGCCGGGTTGGCGAGGAGGGCGGCGTAGCGTTCGCGCGGGGCGGCGAGTTCGGCGTTGATTTTATCGAAGGTCTGCTCTTTGGCCTCGCCCCAGGCGATGCCAGCGGCGTAAGCGCGACGCATGGCCTCGCGTTCGTCGCGGCTGGCGAAAGCGGCGTAGATCGCAAACAGCGCGCCGGTCGCCGGATCCTTGGGCACACCCGGTTCGAGCGAGTTGGTGACGATGCGCATGATCGCCTTGCGCAGTTGTTTTTCCGGCAGCCACAAGGGGATCGTATTGTCGTAGCTCTTGCTCATCTTGCGCCCGTCGAGGCCGGGCAGCACGGCGAGGTCATCGTCGATGCGCGCCGCCGGCAGCACGAAATGCTCGCCGTAGAGGTGGTTGAAGCGCTGGGCGATGTCGCGCGCCATCTCCAGGTGCTGGACCTGATCTTTGCCGACCGGCACGTCGTGGGCGTTGAACAGCAGAATGTCGGCGCTCATCAGCACCGGGTAGTTGAATAGGCCCATCGAGACGCCGAAATCCGGATCCTCGCCGCGTTCGAGGTTCTCCTGGACCGCGGCCTTGTAGGCGTGGGCGCGGTTGAGCAGGCCCTTGGCGGCGACGCACGATAAAAGCCAGGTCAGTTCCGGGATTTCCGGAATGTCTGATTGGCGGTAGAACACCGCCCGATCGGTATCGAGACCGAGCGCCAGCCAGGTGGCGGCGATCTCAAGGGTCGAGCGGTGGACGCGCGCCGGATCCTGGCATTTGACCAGGGCGTGGTAGTCGGCGAGAAAATAAAATGACTCGGTCGCCGCATTGCGGCTGGCGGCGACTGCCGGCCGGATGGCGCCGACGTAGTTGCCGAGGTGCGGCGTACCGCTGGTCGTAATGCCGGTCAGGACGCGGCGGGGATGGGCACGGGATCGGTCGGGCGGCATGCCGCAGGTTCCTTTCGGGGGTGGCGCAAAAACAATTATTATGCCCTGCCGCCCCGGCCCAGGACTGTAAGAGGAATGCCGAAATGGACCTGATCAGCGCGATCCTGCTGCTTTTTCTGACCCTCGACCCGGTTGGCAACGTGCCGATCTTCCTCTCGGTGCTCGCCCAGGTGCCCGCCGCCCGCCGCCCGCGGGTGATCTTGCGCGAGCTGATTTTGGCGCTCGGCGTCCTGCTCACTTTTTTGTTCGCCGGGCCGTACCTCCTCGGCGCGCTGCACCTCAGCCAGGAGGCGATCAGCATTGCCGGCGGCATTATCTTGTTTCTGATCGCGTTGAAAATGGTCTTCCCGGTGCCGCGGCCCAGCCGCGCCGAGGAAGAGATCGCAGGCGAGCCGCTGTTGGTGCCGCTGGCCGTGCCGCTGGTCGCCGGGCCGTCGGCGATCGCCGTGCTGCTTTTGATGGCGACCCGTGAGCCGGAGCGTCTCGGCGTCTGGGCCCTGGCCCTGTTCGTCGCCTGGCTGGTCAGCGTCGTGATCCTGCTCGCCGCGCCGCTGTTACAGCGCCTGCTCGGCCGCCGTGGGCTGATGGCGATGGAGCGCTTGATGGGCATGGTGCTCGTCGCCCTGGCGGTGCAGATGTTCCTCGACGGCCTGGCGGCGTGGTCGGCGCGCGGCGTCGTTTGATCTTGGTCAATACCTTCCCCGAAGGGCTTGTGTAGTATTCCGCCAGCACCTATATCCATAGGCGAGCGGTGGTTGCTTGGCGCGCAACGATCCGCGGCAGCGTCATAACGATGATGCCTTTCCCCCACACAATGCAAAAGGAGGTTGATATGGCACTGATCCCCCATCGCCCCTTTGGCCTGATAGACCAATTGCGGCGGGAAATGGACCAGATGTTCAGCGCCGAGCCGGCTGAACCCGGCTTGGAACTCGCTGAATGGACCCCGGCGGTCGATATCGCCGAGGAAGATGATGCGTTCGAAATTACCGCCGACGTTCCGGGCATCGAGCCGGAGAAGCTCGAAGTCACTTGCGAGAACGGCGTGCTCCGGATCAGCGGCGAAAAACGCGCCGCAAGCGAGAAAAAGAACGGTGGCTTCCACCGCATCGAACGCAGTTACGGGCGCTTCGCGCGCAGTTTCCGGCTGCCCGACAGCGCCGATCTCGGCAATGTCAAGGCCAAGAGTAAAAACGGCGTCTTGCATCTGACCATCCCCAAAACCAAAGAAAGCAAGGCCCGCCGGATTCCGATTTCCTGAGCACCCCCTTGCGCCCGTTCCGCCCTACCCCCGGGGTGGAACGGGCGTCTTTGTTGGCATCTCCTACAAGCCGATAGCCCGCCGCGGCCGGGGTGGCCGTTTACTTTTTCTTTCCGGCGGCGCAAAATAGTCCAGCGGAGCCGGCCTGGCAATCGCTCGCTGCGGTCCTTGGACCGCAGTGGGAGGAAAGTCCGGGCTCCATAGGGCAGGGTGCCAGGTAACGCCTGGGAGGCGCGAGCCTACGGAAAGTGCAACAGAGAGAGACCGCCGGCCGGGCTGCTCGCCCGGCAGGTAAGGGTGAAACGGTGCGGTAAGAGCGCACCGCGCGGGTGGCAACATTCCGCGGCTAGGCAAACCCCACCCGGAGCAAGGCCAAATAGGGGGACGATGGCGTGGCCCGCGCCGTCCCCGGGTAGGCCGCTAGAGGCGGCGGGTGACCACCGTCCCAGATGAATGATTGTCCACGACAGAACCCGGCTTAACGGCCGGCTCCGCTTTTGGTTCTAACAGGTTGTTGAAAAACGCCATCCTGGCGTTTTTCAACGTCGCTTGCGAAAGGCGCGACTTTCGCTGCGCTCCCGAAATCAGCCACTGAGCAGCGCCTGATTTCGCCGGGCCATCCGTGGCCCGGGTTAGCAGGCTGTTTTTCAACAGCCTGCTAAGCCTCAGACGCCCGCTCAGCCGGCATCGCTCCATCCCGTACAATTGGGTCTATGAACGATCCCGCCCGCCGGCAGCGCGCCCTCGAATCGATCCGCGCCCGCGTCGGTGACGCCGGCTGGATCGACGATGCCGAGCGGCTGGCCCCTTTTCTTCGCGAATGGCGCGGCCGCTACCACGGCCGGGCCGCGGCGGTCGTCTGCCCGGCCGACAGCGCTGAAGTCGCCGCCGTCGTCGGCCACTGCGCCGCCGCCGGCATCGGCATCGTGCCGCAGGCCGGCAATACCGGCACGGTCGGCGGTGCGGCGCCGCACACGACCGGCGACGAAATCATCCTCAGTGTCCGCCGCCTCGACCGGATTCGTGAAATCGACCTGCAAAACGGCACGTTGACCGCCGAAGCCGGGTGCATTCTGGCCGACGTGCAACAGGCGGCGCGCAACGCCGGGCGGTTTTTCCCGCTGTCGCTGGTTTCCGCGGGCACCTGCCGGATCGGCGGCAATCTGGCGAGCAACGCCGGCGGCCTGCACACGTTGCGTTACGGCACGATGCGCGACCTGACGCTCGGTCTCGAAGTCGTGCTCGCCGACGGCCGCCTGTGGAATGGCTTATCCAAATTACATAAAGACAACAGCGGCTACGAGTTGCGCGATCTGTTCATCGGCTCGGAAGGGACGCTGGGCGTCATCACCGCGGCGGTACTGAAACTCTATCCCGCCCTCCGGACTCAGGTTACCGCGTTGCTCGCCGTCGCCGAACCGCGCCGCGCGCTCGAAATCCTCGATGCCTTGTGGACGGCAACCGACGGCCGCCTCGAGGCCGCCGAGTTGATCGGCCGCCAGGCGCTGCAATTGGTGCTCGACCACGTGCCCGGCTGCCGGGCGCCGTTCGTCGCCCCCTGGATGCTGCTCATCGAAGCGGCCAGCGCCGGGGATGACGAGACGCTGGAGGGTGTCGTCGAACGCGTTCTGCATCGGGCATCCGCGGCAGGCGGTATCGGCGAGGTCGTCGTCGCCGCCGGCGAGCGGCAGCGGGCGGCGCTGTGGCAGTTGCGCGATCGCATTCCGGAAGCGCAGCGCCGCGCCGGCGCCAGCCTCAAACACGATATCGGCGTGCCGCCCGCCGCCGTGCCGGAATTGATCCGGCGCGGAATGGCGCTCGCCGAACGCGCTGTGCCCGGGGTCCGGCCCTGCATTTTCGGTCACCTCGGCGACGGCAACCTGCATTTCAACTTGACGGCGCCGGCCGGCGGTGAAGAAGCGGCGTTTCTCGCCCACGGCGCGCCGCTCGCCGCCGCGCTCTTTAACCTCGCCGGCGAACTCGGCGGCACGATCGCCGCCGAACACGGCATCGGCCAACTCTGGCGCGACCTGTTGCCGCGTTACAAATCGCCGGTCGAACTCGATTTGATGCGGGCGGTGAAACAGGCGCTCGATCCGCAGGGGATCATGAACCGGGGGAAAGTATTACCCGGTTGAATATGAACCTCCACACCGGCCCCCTAACAGGTTGTTGAAAAACGCCATCCTGGCGTTTTTCAACGTCGCTTGCGAAAGGCGCGACTTTCACTGCGTTCCCGAAATCAGCCGCTAAGGAGCGCCTGATTTCGCCGGGCCATCCCTGGCCCGGATTAGCAGGCTGTTTTTCAACAGCCTGCTAAGGGCGTTAGCCTGCTAAAGGCGACGGCTGCCGAGGTAGATGCCGCCGAGGGCCAGGACGACGCCGGCCCATTGCCAGGGGCCGAGGAGCAGGGCGAAAAACACGACGTCCCAGAGCATCGACAGCGACGGTTGCAGGAGCAGCAAAAGCCCGGCGACGGCGGCGGGGACGGCGGGCAGACCGCGGGTGATCAGGAGCCAGCCGAGAACTTGGCAGAGTAGGCCGTAAGCGATGAGCAGCAGCCAGTCGCCGGTGGTGGGAACCGCCAAGCTCAGTCCTTCGAGCGCGGCGGAAACGGCAATCATGACGGCGGTCAGCAGCGTGACCTGGAAGAGCCGGGCCACCGTCGCCGGCGCGCCGGGGCAGCGCTGCGCCGCTTGCAGGCTGAGAATGTAAGCGGCGTAAGCCGCGGCGGTCAGCAGGCCGAAGAGGATACCGAGGCGATTCTGTGCCGTAAAGGTTTGCCAGTTGAGGCCGAACATCAGCCACAGCCCGGTGGCGGCGAGGGCTAGGGCGGTGGAAAAGCGGCGGCCGCTGCGCTCGCCGGACAGCAGCCAGGCACCGAGCGGCAGGATGAAAACCTGAAAATTGGCGAGCAGCGTCGATAACCCCGGCCCGAGCCAGATGACGCTGCGATGCCAGAACCATAAATCGAGCGCAAAGAAAAATGCGATCGCCGCCGATGCCCCCCAACCGTGCCGCCAGCCGCGCCGCCAGCGCTCGTTCAGCGCCAACAGCAGGAATAACCCGAGAGCGCCAAACAGCATCCGGTAGAACGCCGAGACCGTCGGCCCGACCGTCACCTGTTTGACGATCGGGGCGGCGAAGCTGATCATCAGCGCGCCGAGCGCGACCGCACCCCGTGACTTGAAGCCGCCGGGGCTCAAGGTTGTCTAAGGAGCGGGGCGGCGGGTGGCGTCAGGCCGGCGGCGCGGCGGAACAGCCAGTCTTTGAGCGGCCACAGGCGATCGACGGCGGCGAGCCCGAAGCCGGCAAGCCATGAACGTGGCGCGCTGAACGGCCCGAGCGCCGGGCTCATCGTCCGGTTGATCAGATCGGTGGCGCGGATCATGATTTCGTCTTCGCTGCGCCGCGCCCGTTCCCAACGTCTGAGCCATGACCGCGGTGCGGCGAGCGGCCGTTGTTCGGTGCCGAGCACGGCGAGCAGCGCGGCGCAATCGGCCAGTCCGAGGTTCAAGCCCTGGCCGGCGAGCGGGTGGGTGCGGTGCGCTGCATCGCCGAGCAGCACAACGCGCCCGGCGACATAGCGCCGGGCCAGTTGCATATCGAGGGCGAACGCGGCGCGTGGCCCGCTGGCTTCGACCGGGCCGAAGACTTCCCGGCTGGCGGTATTCAAGGCGCGGTGAAATTCGTCGTCGCCGGCGGCGATCATGGCCGCGGCCCGCTCATCGGGCAGCGACCAGACGATGGACGAGCGGCCCCGAGTCACCGGCAGCAGGGCCAGCGGTCCGCCGCTCAGAAAACGCTGCCAGGCGATACCTGAATTGGGCTCCCTTGTCATGATCACCGCGACCAGGGCTTTTTGCCCGTAGGCGGTTGCTGCTAACGGGATCCCAAGACCTTGGCGCAGCGCCGAACGTGCGCCGTCGGCGGCGATCAGCAGCCGTGTTTTGAGCAGGGTGCCGTCGTCGAGCCGGGCGCTGGCGATCTCGCCGTCCGCCCCGTTGTCGTCCACTGCCACCACGGCGCGACCGGCAAGGAGCCGGACGCGGCCGGCGCGCAGCCGCTGCCACAGCACCCCATGCAGTTGGCGATGATCGACAATCCAGCCGAGCGCCTCGACGCCATGCTCGAATGCTTCGAAGGTCAAACGGCCCGTGCCGCGCTCGTCTTCGATCTGCATCGTGCGGTAGGCGGTCGGGCCGGCGGCGTCCGGCGCTGGCCAGCCGCTGGCCATTGCCAAGACCTGGCGGCTTGCTTGGTTAAGGGCGACGACTCGTTGTCCGACGTCATCGACGACAGCCGCCGAGTCGGGCGGCCGAGGTTCAGCCAGCAGAACAGAGAAACCCTTTTCGGCGAGCAAAAGAGCGAGTGTCGCGCCGGCGATCCCGCCGCCGGCGATCAGAATATCGGTGTCGGCGCTGCCGGAGGTCACGGTTGCGTGTCGAGCATGCCGCGGTAGCCGAGCGCGCCGACCACCAGCCGCCGCTGCACCGCCGGCAGCCACTGGTGGGCGACGAGCGAGGCGCTGCGCAGCAGGCGAAAGCCGGGGGTGTCATTGCGGAACAGCCGGACCAGCGTATCGGTGTAGCGGATCGTCGCCCGCTGGTCGGGTTCGCGGCTTTGCTGATAGGACGCCAG
This sequence comes from Pseudomonadota bacterium, assembly GCA_036832975.1. Taxonomy (GTDB): domain Bacteria; phylum Pseudomonadota; class Gammaproteobacteria; order Xanthomonadales; family Wenzhouxiangellaceae; genus DAITQM01. The sequence continues at coordinate 56,904 of DAITQM010000013.1, forward strand.
CAGCGCCGCGGCGCCCGGATCCGGCGCCCCGGCGAGATGGGCGGCGAGGGCGACGGCGTCACGCAGGCCGAGATTGAAGCCCTGGGCCGAGATCGGATGGATGGTATGCGCGGCGTTGCCGATCAGCACGGCGCGTTCGGCGAGCGGCCGGGTGGCGTGTAGCAGTTTGAGGGGATAGGCCTGGCGTTTGCCGATCCGCGTCAGGCGGCCGAGGCGGTGGCCGAAGCGCGCCTGGAGCACCGAAAGCGCGGCGGCGTCATCGAGGTCCAACGCCGCCGGCGCTTCTTCGCTGGCCACGGTCCAGACCAACCCCAGGCGCCCGGGGCCGTGCGGCAGCAGGGCCAACGGCCCGGTTGTCGTGAACCGTTCATAAGCGGTGTCGCCGTGCGGGCGTTCGGTGCTCAGATTGGCGATGATCGCGGTTTGCCGGTAATCGTATTGTTCGGCCGCGATGCCGAGCAGGCGGCGGACGGCTGAGCCGGCGCCGTCGGCGCCGACGACGAGGCGGCTCGTGAAACGGGCGTTGTCGAGTTCGACTTCGACTGCGCGGCCGCCCGGGGTCAGCCCGACCAGTTGCGCCGGGCAGTATTGATCGAGGTCGGCCATCGCCGCCAAGGCCGGTACCATCACGGCGCCGAGACGGTGCGCCGCGACGACGTAACCGAAAGCGGCCAGGCCGTGGTCCTCGGCGGCGAGCAGCACCCGGCCGAAGCGGCCGCGGTCGCTGACGTGGATGCGGCGAATCGGGTGGGCGTTCGGGGCGATGGCCGGCCACAGTCCCATGCCCTCCAGCGCCTGCCGGCTGACCTGGTTGAGCACCAGCGTCCTTTCGTCGTAACTGGGTTGTAGCGCAGCGGCCCGCGCCACTTGCTCGACAGCGGCGATTTTCAATCCGCTGCCCCGCAGGCCGAGCGCCAGCGCCGCGCCGACCAGGCCGCCGCCGATAATCGTCAGGTCGTAGGTTTTCATGCGGCGCGGCCCTGTTTCATCCGCCGTTCGATGGCGTCCGGCTCGCGGACCAGCGCCTCGCTCAGCACCTCGCAGCCCTCGCGGGTCACCGCGACATTGTCTTCGATCCGGATGCCAATGCCGCGCCATTCGGCCGCGACCTCGGTGGCGTCGGGCGGGATGTAGAGCCCCGGTTCGACGGTCATCACCATGCCCGGCTCCAGCGCCCGGCTGTGGCCGTCGATCTGGTAATCGCCGACGTCGTGCACGTCCAACCCCAGCCAGTGACCGGTCTTGTGCATGAAAAAGCGTTTTGCGCCGCCCGCTTCGAGTTGTTCGCTGAAGCTCCCGGGCAGCAGTCCAAGGTCGATCAACCCCTGAGTGATGGCCGCGAACGCCGCATCGTGCACCGCCTGCCAGGCGGCGCCGGGCCGAACTTGGGCCAGCGCCGCGTGCTGTGCCGCGAGCACCACTTCGTACAGGGCGCGCTGCGCCTTGCTGAAGCGGCCGTTGACCGGCCACGTGCGGGTCAGATCGGCGGCGTATTTTTCGTATTCGCAGCCGGCGTCGATCAAGACCATCTCGCCGTCCTTCAACTCGGCGTCGTTGGCGATGTAGTGCAAGGTGCAGGCATGCGCGCCGCCGCCGACGATGGGCTGGTAGGCGGCCTCCAGGCCGTGACGGTGGAATTCGTGCAACAGATCGGCGGCGATGTCGCGCTCGTTGCGGCCCGGACGCAGGCCGGCGAGCACCCGCTCGTGCGCCGCGCACGAGATGGCCACGGCGCGCCGGATCCATTTCAATTCATCGCGACTTTTGAGCAGACGAAGCTCGTGCAGCGTGTGGCCGAAGCCGATGAGATCCTCGGGTGGGATATGGGCCGGGCGGCGCCCGCTGTGCAGCCGGTTCAGGCCGTGCAGCAACCGTTCATCGAACGCCGGATCGCGGCCGATCTGATAATGCACCCGGCTGCGGTTTTCCAGCAGGCCGGGCATCACGTCGTCGAGATCGTCGATCGGAAACGCATCGTCGGCGCTGAGCCAGCGGCGCGCGCCTTCGAGGCCGGCGCGCGGACCATCCCAGCGTTCGCGCTCCGGATTGCGGGGCCGGCAAAAAACGATCGTTTCCCCCGCCGCCCGGCCGGGGATCAGTACGAGCACCGCATCGGGCTCGTCGAAACCGGTCAGATACCAGAAATCGCTATTTTGCCGAAAGCGGTAGTGCACATCGCCGTTGCGCACCGCAAGGCGCGCTCCGGGGACCACGGCAATCGCTTCGCGGCCGATCATCCGCATCAGTTCGGTGCGGCGCGCCGCAAAGCACGGCGCCGGGGTCGCCGGACGGCTCATGCGCGGCCGGCCGTCAGGTCTGGGCGCAGGCGCGCCGCCTGGCGGAGCAGCAGCACCGCGCCGCGCACGTATTCGACCAGTTCCATCAGTGCCGCTTCTTCTTCATCATCATCTTCATCGTTCGACGCGCTTGTTGCCTGTGTGATCGCCGCCAGGTCGGGCAGGATTTCCTCGCCCTCGGGCAGAGCGCAGATCGCCGGATTATGCGCCAAGCCGGCCAGCAAGCCCGCGCACCACGAGGCCAGCGCCGCGGCGCGGGCGGCGCGCGGCGCGTCGTCGGGCGGCAGATAGAGCATGAAATCGAATGCCTCGGCGTCGAGTTCGCGGCGCAACGCGCCGATCACGATCTCGAACGTCGCCGCGCCGATCGGGGCTTCGCCCCCGCTGAGTTCGCGGAACGCGGTGTACAGCATGGCGCTTGGCGCCCGGTCGTCGCCGCCGACCGCCAGGCCGGTGATCAGGCCGTGCATTTCCGCCGCTTCGCGCTCGTCGTGCGCCTGCATCGCCCGGCGCCAGGCGAGGCGGCCTTCGGGTGTATTCAGCGGTTGGATCATCCGAGGCGGGGCGGCAGAGAGCGGCGCATCTAGCAATCGTATCATTTTCCGGGGTATCATCAGCTTGCAGCGCATTTTGAAACTCGGGCTGAAGAATGAAGCGGGGGAATATCGCGGCCCACCGCGCCGCCTGCCGGCCGGCGAGCCACGCTCCGCAAGGAGAGTTTTCGACTGCCTGGGGGCAGCGCCAAACCCATCGCTTGGAAAGCATCATGAGTAAAAAAGAGACGGTTCTGGAGACCTGCGATCAGATCGAACACCAAATCGACGGAATATTGGAGACCTGCGCCCGTCTCCAGGAAGAGAACCGCTCGCTTTTGGTCCGCCAGGAAGCGCTGATCACCGAGCGCGCCGCCCTGGTCACCAAAAACGAACAGGCGCGCTCCAAGGTCGAGGCGATGATCGCCCGCCTGCGGACCATGGAGCAACACGCCTAAGCGTTCGCCCGCCACGAACTCGAAGCCGTTATGGAACCGATCGTCGTACACATTTTGGACAAGGAATTGCGCGTCGCCTGCCCGCCGGATGAACGTGAGGCATTGCACGCCGCGGCCCTCGATCTGGATCGCCGCATGCGGCAGATCCGCAATCAATCGCGCAGTCTGTCGCTGGAAAGTCTGGCCCTGATGAGCGCCTTGAATTTGGCCGGCGAACTGTTGCAAGCCCGCGAGCGCGAGCAGCAGCTCGAAGCCCTCACCGCCCGCCTCAAAACCCTCAGCAGCCGTCTGGAACGCCGTTTGCAGAATGAATGATCGCCGCCGCGTAGCCGCGGTGCGCAGGCCGCTTGCCGCTGCCTCCGGATGGCGTTAAACTGGGTTCAGGCGTTCTCTGTAGCGTACGCCAGCGGGTCGTCAAAGCCTTGTCCCTATATCGTTTTATCGGGAAGGCCAATCCGCTCCGGTGTGCAAGTTCGCCAGCGAGCGAAAAGCCTTAAGGTGCGGCCAGTCTACCCACTTGAACCTCCGGTTCAAGGTCCCCGGCCCGCAGCGGCGCTCGCGGAGAACGCCACCGTTGAACGGGCCCAGCGGGGCCGTGATCACCGCCGGCCGACCGGCAGCCTCCCAGGCTTGTTCGCGGATGGTTGTACGATGCCACCACCTTCGCCAAAATCCGCGTCGCGAGCGCGCGCCAGACAACGGCGCGCCGCTCTCGAACCCGGCGTGCGCGCCGAACTCGATCGCCGGATCGGCGCCCACCTTCTCAACTGGTCCATCGAACACCCGTGCCGCCGCCTTGCCGCCTACTGGCCCGTGCGCGGCGAGGTCGATCTGCGTCCGGCGCTTTATGAATTGGCCGCGGCCGGGCGCGAGATCTATCTGCCATGCCTGAATGGCGAAGCGCCCGGTGTCATGACTTTCCGCCGCTGGGCCGCGGCGCCGGGCGAAGCCGGGATGACCCCGAACCGTTATGGCATCCCCGAACCGCTGACCGGCGCACGGTGCCCGGTCGCGGGGCTCGATCTCGTTCTCGTCCCGCTTTTGGCATTCAGCGCCGATGGGGCGCGCCTCGGATCCGGCGCCGGGTATTACGACCGGGCGCTGGCCGGCCGGTCCGCGCCGCCACCACTGATCGCCGGCGTCGCCTATGGTTTGCAGGAAGTGGACCAGGTGCCGCAGGATCCGTGGGATATCCCCCTCGAAGCGGTGCTGACCGATCGCGGTCTGTGGCATTTTGCCGCCGCACCGCACCCGCCACAGGTCACCGGCCGATGACCGCATGCTGGCTGGTCAAAAGCGAACCGTCGACCTACGGCATCGACGATCTGGCACGCGACGGCGTCACTCCGTGGGACGGAGTGCGCAACTACCAGGCGCGCAATTTCATGCGCACCGGTATGCAGCGCGGCGAGCCGGTGTTGTTTTATCACTCCAGCACCAAGATTCCGGCGGTCACCGGCCTGGCCCGCGTCGCCGGCGAAAGCTATCCCGATCCGACGCAGTTCGATCCCACCTCGCGCTATTACGATCCGCAAAGCCGCCGGGATGCACCGCGCTGGTGGCTCGTCGACCTCACCTATGTGCGGCATTTACGCCGCCCCGTCGGGCTGGATCGGTTGCGGGCGCAAGGCGCGAAGCTAGCCGGACTGCAACTGCTCGCCCGCGGCAACCGGCTGTCGGTGATGCCGGTCTCGGCGGAACATTTCGCGGCGATCCTCGAATTGGAAAACGGATGAATCAACATGTCCTCAAACAACAGGTCGCGCAGCACGCTGTGCGCTATATCGCCGACGGCATGGTGCTCGGCGTCGGCACCGGCAGCACCGTCAACTGTCTGATCGAGGCCCTGGCCGCAAGTGCGCTCAAACTCGAAGCGGCCGTCTCGAGTTCGGATGAGACCAGCCGCCGGTTGGCCGCCGCCGGCATCCCGCTCATCGATCTCAACGCCGCCGGCAGCCTCGATCTGTACCTCGACGGAGCCGATGAAATCGACCCCGACCTCAGGCTGATCAAAGGCGGCGGCGGGGCGTTGACCCGCGAAAAAATCATCGCCGAGGCGGCGTCGCGTTTCATCTGCATCGCCGATCACAGCAAGTGCGTTCGCGTCCTCGGCCGGTTTCCGCTGCCGGTCGAAGTGATCCCGCTGGCCCGCAGTCTCGTCGCCCGTAAACTCGCCGCCCTCGGCGGCCGACCGGTGTGGCGCGAAGGGGTGGTGACCGATAACGGCGGCTGGATTCTCGACACCCACGACCTTGACCTCGTCGATCCGCCGGCCATCGAAACCCGCATCAACCAAATCCCCGGCGTCATCACCGTCGGCCTGTTCGCCCACCGCCCCGCCGACCTGGCGCTGATCGCCACCCCCACCGGCAGCGAAGAACGCCGCCCGGCTCACGCCCCGGGACGTTAGCGTTTGAAAGGAACCTCGCGGCAGGGGTGGTCGAGTTCGCGGGCGTAGCGGTGGCCGGAATAGACCGCGTGGGCGATCAGACCCGGGGCTTCGGCGTCGCCGATCAGGCGGACGGTCGCGATGCCGGCCGCCGCCCAATCGGATTCGCGGGCGGCCAGTTCGCGGTACAGCGCGTCGTCCGGCAGGCGCGAGGTCACGGCGATCAGTGCGGCGCAAGGCAGCGTGCTTTCCCTGCCGTTCCAGACATCGGTGAGCACCAGGTGATCGGCGGCGAGCGCCTTGATATTGTGGGAGACAAGCACGGTGACGTTCAGTGCGGCAAGCCGGTGGCGCAGATGCGGGTAATCGAGCGTGTTCCGGCACCAGGCGGCCAACTGGTCGGCCGGGGTCGTCAGCGTCACGCGCCGGCCGGTCGCGGCGACCGCTTCGGCGATGACGCCGGCGGTATAAAACTCGTCGTCGTCGAAAATCACGACGTCGCCGGCCGGAAAAGCATCGCGCTCCAACACCCCGTCCAGGATATCGTCCGGGGTAAAAACCGGGTGGCGAGCGAAGCCGGCGATAAAACACTCGCCGTCTGCGGTGTAAGCATTGCTGCGGCCGAAGCCGTCGCGCCGCCAATGACTGCCGGTGGCGAGCGCCACGTGCCGGGCGCCGAATTCGAGCACCGTTGCGGCGTCGAGTGGCGATTCGCGGTACAGACTTGCGTTCGGCATCGCCGCCAGCCGGCCGAGCCGCCAGTCGCGGACCCTGGCCCATTCGGCGAGTCCCGGCAGTCGCGCTTCGCGGCTCACCCGGCCGCCGAGTTCGCGTCCGGCCTCGGCCAGGTGGACTTCGTAGCCTCTCTGGCCTAAGGCGCGGGCGGCTTCGAGACCGGCCGGGCCGCCGCCGGCGATCAGGATCCGGGCATCGGTCGCCGCCGGCGCGATCCGTTCCGGGTGCCAGCCCTTGCGCCACTCCTCGCCCATCGTCGGGTTTTGCGTGCAGCGGATCGGGGTCGAGGTCATGTCGCCGCTGACGCATATGTTGCAGCCGATGCACTCGCGGATTTCGTCGCTGCGCCCCTGCTCGATCTTCAGCGGCAAAAACGGATCGGCGATCGACGGCCGGGCGGCGCCGATCATATCGAGTATGCCGCGCCGGATCTGCGCCGCCATCGTATCGGGCGACGTGAAGCGGCCGACGCCGACGACCGGCCTGGTTGTCGTCTTTTTGACAAAGGCGATAAACGGTTCCTGCGCGCCTTCGGCGGCGTAGCGCGATGGGATCGAGTCGTTGTACCAGGCGGCGATATTGACATCCCACAGATCGGGCAATTCGGCGAGCAGGGCGACGATGTCCTGCGCTTCGGCGAGGGTCACGCCGCCGTCGCCGAGCAGTTCCTCGGTGGCGAAGCGCAGCGCCACGGCGCAGCGGTCGCCGACCGCCTCGCGGGTATCGAGCAACAGTTCTTTGAGCAGGCGGGCGCGGTTTTCGAGACGGCCGCCGTATTCGTCAAGCCGGTGGTTGCGCCGGCGCTGCAGGAAGTGCATGGCCAACGACAGATCGTGCGCGGCGTAAACATAAACGATATCGAAGCCGGCACGCCGGGCGCGGCGCGCGGCGTCGCAGTGCCAGCGGCGGTATTCGGCGATATCGCGTTTGCTCATCGCCCGCGCCTGTTGCGGGTAGCCGTATTTGCTCGGCTGGTGCGAGGGGGCGATCAGGATTTCGCGGGAATAAAGATTGGACGCCGTCGGGCCGTTGTGCGTCAGTTCGATTGCGGCCAGCGCTCCGTGGGCGTGGACTTTGTCGCACAGCAAAGCCAGCGGTGGAATGTCGCGGTCATCCCATAACCGCGCTTCGACATACGGCGACACATCGCCGCTTGGGTGGATTTCGCATTCCTCGGTCGCAATCACCGCCCAGCCGCCTTCGGCTTTCACTTCGCGCATCGCGGCGTGCGCCTCAGACATCGCATGCCCCATGCCGTTGCAGTGCGGCACCTGGAAGAACCGATTTTTCGCCGTCACCGGCCCGATGGTCACCGGCGTGAAGAGAATATCGTAACGCGACGGGCGGCCCACGCGAGGTAAAAGCCGGCGCCGCGGCTCAGCCTGAACGGTTCACGACCCGGTCCGGATCCCGGAACTCAGATCCGGATCAAGCGCCGCAGCCAAAGCACGAGGGCCGGCAGCAGGACAATCGCCCCGATCATGTTGACCAGGAACATGAACGATAACAAAAGACCCATGTCGGCCTGAAACTTGAGCGCCGAGAACAGCCAGGTGCCGACGCCGGCGGCCAGCGTCAAGGCAGTGAAGACCACCGCCCGGCCGGTCAACCTGAGCGCCCGGTAATACGCTTCGCCGATCTCCAGGCCCTCTTCCATCAACTCCGCCAGGCGGCTGTAAATGTATATCCCGTAATCGACGCCGATGCCGACGCCAAGGGCGACCACCGGCAGGGTGTTGACCTTGAGACCGATGCCGAGATAGGCCATCAGGGTGTATGCCAGGTAGGAGACGATGGCCAATGGCAGAACGATGGCCAGCGTGGCACTCAGTGAGCGGAAAGTGACCAGGCAAAGAACGACGATCGCGGCATAGACCCAAAACAGGATCGGTGTCTGGGCCGCCGAAACGACCTCGTTGACCGCGGCCATGACGCCGACGTTGCCGGTCGCCAGCCTGAAGCGCAGGCACGAGCCTTCGGCGGTAATGGCCTTGCAGGTATCACCGTCGGTGAGTGGTGGCAAGGCCGCCGCACCCCTCAGCGGCTCGCCGTCCAGCGCCGCGGCCGCGGCGGGCGGCGGTGCCTCGATCAGCATTTCGGGGTCGAGATTGAGTTCGCTGCGCAGTTCCTTCACCCGCGAGACGACGCGGCGGATGGTTTCGGCCTTGTGGTCTTCGGTGAAGATCAGAATCGGCATGGCGCTGCAATCGCGGTTCAAAAGGCCGGTATCGGTCTCGATGTTGCCAAGCGCCTGGCGCATCACGTAGTTGTCGCGCGACAGGACGCGCCAGTGCAGATTGCCTTCGTTCCAACCGGCATTGATCAGCTTGGCGATCTGCGGCAGGGAAATCACTTTCTGCACACCCTCGACGTTGTTGATCAGCCAGGCGAAGTCGTCGATGTTGCGCATCACCGAGTAGTCCTCGGTACACGCCTGGGCAGTCGTCTCGCCAATCACGCCGATCACGTCGACACCAAGCGCGAAGCGGTGGCTGATCAGGTTGGCGTCCTGGTTGTAACGCGACGACTGCCGGAGTTCGGGCACGCCGGCCTGCGAATCGCCGATCTGCACCTGCTGGCTTTTGGCGAAGCCGAAGGCGAACAACACGGCGCCGACGGTGATCGCGGCCAGTGCCGGGCGCGGCCGGGCGAATGCGGCGAGCCATTGCCACAGTTTGTGGTGCTCGCCGGCCTTGCGATAAAGACGCTCGCGGTAACGTTGTTCGCCGCCGACGTGGATGTACGACAACAGGACCGGCAGCAGCACGAGGTTGGTCAGGATAATGACCGCGACACCGACGCTGGCGGTGATCGCCAATTCCTGGATGATGCGGATGTTGATGAACAAGATGGTCATAAAACCGATCGTGTCGCTGAGCAGGGCGATGGCGCCCGGCGCCAGCAGTTTGCGGAAGGCGCCGCGCGCCGCGCTCAAGCCATCGGCGATCGGCAGCGCATCGAGGCTGAGATTCTCCGCCCGGCAGGCGTCGGGCGAGCGGCCGGCGAAAAACTTTTCGATCGTGTAAGCGGTGATCATCTGCACGCCGTGGCTGACGCCGATCGCAAAAATCAAAAACGGCGTCAGGATGTTCATCGGATCGATGCCGAAGCCGAACAGCCTGAGGGCGCCAAGCTGCCAGATGACGGCGATGATCGAACAGGCCAGAGGGAGTATGGTCAGTTTTACCGAACGGGTGAACCAGTAGAGCAGGGCGGCGGTCAACAACAGGGCGATAAAGAAAAAGCCGACGACGCTTTTCGCGCCGTCGGCGATGTCGCCGACGATTTTGGCGAAGCCGATGATATGGATGCTGAGCGCTTCGTTCTCGAAATCGGTACGGATCTGCTCGAGGCGCCGGGCGATGTCCTGGTAGTCGATTTTTTCGCCGGTTTGCGGGTCGTTCTCCATCAAATTGGCCCACACCATCGCGCCGCCGAAATCCTCGGCGACCAGGCGCCCGATCTCGCCCGATTTGACGATGTTGCCGCGCACCCGTTCGAACATTGCCGGCGACGGTGCGAAATCGGCGGGGATGACGTTACCGCCGGCGAAACCGTCCTCGACGATCTCGGTGAAGCGGACGTTGGGTGTGAACAATGAGCGGACGCTGGCCCGTTCGACGCCGGGAATGAAAAAAACGCGGTTGGTGATTTCTTCCAGAGCCTTGAAATAATCGGCGTCGAACATGTCGCCGTCTTTGGCCATCAAGGCGACCAGTACCCGGTTGGCGCCGCCGAATTCCTGGTAGAACTGAAACGTTTGCATGTACTCGTGTTCGAGCGGCAATTGCTTCATGAAGCCGGCGTCAACCTTCAGTTGGCTGGCAAGACCCAGCATCAATAAGGTCAGCAAGGCAAACAGTGCCAGGACCAGAGGCCGGCGGGCGAAGACCAGGTTTTCCACGGACTGCCGCCAGCCGGTGATGGGTTTGTTCATGGCTGCGAGGCCTCCGCGCTAAAAGGAATTTGTTTTACGCCGTCCTCGCCGGCCAGCAGCAGGTGGTCGTCGAGATATAACACGGCGGCCAGATCCTCGCCATCGGGTAAACGCCGGACGGCCACGCGCGTGGCGCCCGGCGTGCCGCTCAGCAAGGCCCCGTCGGAACCGGCGATGACCCACCGTGCACCGTCGGCCGACAAAGCGGCGCCGAGCAGGTTCTGGGTGATGCCGGTTTCGACGGCCTGCCAATCGGTGCCGTTGTTGCAACTGCGAAAAACGTGACCGCGTAAGCCGAAAGCGAGCAGGCAGCGCTCGCTCTCGATAAGCGCGCCGAACAGCGACCCGACATACGGCAGGCGGAAGTGCTGCCAGGTCTCGCCGCGGTTGAAGCTGCGGTAGCCGTTGCCTTTTTCGGCAACGATCAGCAAGGTGCCGTCGGCCAGTTCGACGATTTGGTTGAGGTGGCATTCGCCGTAATCGAAACAGTCATCGACGAATTCCTCGGCGGCGGCGTTGATATCGGCGGCGCCGCCGATGTCGTCGTCCTCGAGCCTGTCCTCTTCGTCATCCGGCGCCGCCTCGCCGGTGCTGTCGCCGGCTTCATCGCCGGCCTCTTCGAGATAATCGTTGATCGACGCGGCGAGCCAGTTCGCGCCGCCGTCCCCGGTGCTCATCATGATGCTGTAGGCGCCGATCGCGATACCGCTGTCGGCGTCCCAGAAAATGACGTCCATCAGCGGTTGGCGGGCGTCAGGATCGCTATATTGCAAATCCCAGGTTTCGCCCAAGTCGGCGCTCGAGATGATGACGCTGTCGTGGCCGACCGCCCACAGACGCCCGTCTTTGAATGTCACGGCATTCAATGTGGCGCGGGTCGGAACCTGCAAGCTTTGTCGCCAAGCGGCGCCGTCCTCGGAGATCAAAACATGGCCGCGCTGGCCGACCGCGATGAAACGGTCGTTTGCTTTGACCACGTCGAGAACCAGCGACTGTGCGGCAAGGTGGGCTGGGTAAACGCGTTCGGTAAGTGAAGCCCGTTCGGCCTGATCGGCGGCTGACGGCAGAGCCGCAAACAAGGTTGCGGTGATGACCGCCGCCGGTCCGGGCGGCAGCGCAAAAACGGGTCGTATGGATCTCATCATCTCAACCTCGGCGGCCCATGGTGGAACTTAGTTGCGGTATCGCATCGTCATAAGGCAAATCGCGGAAAACGCCGCTACCGCCCCGGATAGATTCCAGAGTGGTAGCGGCGAAGATCATCCGCTTGTCAGTGCGGCCGCAGTGGTCCGGTACACGGTCCGAGCAGCGGCCCGCCGTCCGTTCCTGACAGCGTCGCCGCGCCGCTCAGCGCCGGCCGCGCTTGCGCAGAGCCTGGGGTGTGAAATTCGCTGCCGGCAGCTCGACATCGAAGGTGTTGACCGGGTCGTCGTTGTCGAAGCCCTGGGCAACGTAGCGGCCGGATTGCAGATCGTAATGCGCTTCGACCGTCGACCAGAACGTCGGCACGTCGTAATAATTGATGCTGTGCGCTTCGGAGTGCCGCCAGAACTGTTCGCGTTGATCGTAGTGATCGATGTAAAGGATCTGGTAGCTATCTTCGTCGAGGTAATAAGTGCGGCGGACGTTGATGTGCCGGGTACCTTCCTTGAGATGGGCATCGACGATCCACACGCGGTGCAGTTCGTAGCGCATCAGTTCCGGATTGAGATGACCGGGCTGGATGATCTCCTTGACCGGCAGCCCGCCGGCATGGACCTTGTAGGAGTTATACGGCACATAGATCTCTTTTTTGCCGAGCACCTCCCAATCGAAGCGGTCCATCGCGCCGTTGAACATATCGGTCATGTCGTTGGTACGCAGGCCGTCCGACGCTGTGCCGGGATTGTCGTAGGCGACGTTCGGCGCGCGCCGCACGCGGCGCTGACCGGGGTTGTAGATCCACGCCTGGCGCGGCTGCTTGACCTGATCGAGCGTTTCGTGGACGAGCAGAATATTGCCCGCCAGACGAGCCGGCGCCTCGACTTCCTGGAAGAAATACAACAGGATGTTGTTGATGCTGTCAATCGTCTCCCCTTCCTTGAAATACGGACCCAAAATCTCTTCGCGCAGCTTGACCAGCGTATACGAGCCGCCGGCGGTCGGCGCGATCTGGTTGTTGTAGCGCGTGCCACCGATGCCTTTGTATTTCAGTTTGTGGTTCCACATCAACTCGTAAGCGCTTTCCGGGAACGGGAACGGGAAACCCTCGGCCACGTCGGCGACGCCGTCGCCGTCGGCGACAATCCGGCCGGTCGCGGCGTTGCGCTTGGTCATTTCGTAGGTGCGCTCCGGAAACGAAGCGCTGCGCCGGCTGGGATACACCTCCATGTAATAAGTTTCGGGGTAACGCTTGAATATCTCCTGGGTGCCGACGCTGAGCTTGTCGGCGTATTGGTTATAGTTCGAGGCGTCGATCCGAAACAGCGGGCGATCGGCGGCGAAAGGGTCGGGGTGGTGGTCACCCGGTTTGTAACCCGCCGGCCAGTCGCTGCGGCTGAGACCGCCGGTCCAGGCCGGGATCGTGCCGTCGGCGTTGCCGGCCCGCTCCGAACCCATCGGTGTCAGGTCTTGGTCCAGGCGACCGACTTGATCCGGTTTGGCGCCGGCGACGGCCAGGGCCGGGGCAAGGCTCATGATGACGAGAACAGCTGTATTGCGATTGAGTTTCATGGGGCTTACCTCGGCGGATCAGAAGTTGTAACGCACGACAAACGACACAAAGTCACGGTCGTTCAGCAGATTGAAGTTGCCGGCGCCGAAAAAAGTCGTATAGGAAATCTCGCCGGTCCAGGTATTGAGATAATTGAAACCCAATGTCGTGGTCACCGATTTGCGGTTCTCGACGAAATTGCCGCCCGGCCCCGGCGTCGTGCCATCGACGTCGTGGTTGAAGGCCACCGTCGGGGAAATCGTCACCGCCGTACCGAAAGCGCTGTTGTAATCGGCGCGGACCAGCAGGCGATAACCCCAACTGAACGAATCGGGAAAGCCTTTCTCCTGGGTCAGCGGGTTGCGCAAGGCACCGCTCAGGGCATCCGGCCCGCCGCCGGTCGAGGTGCCGGGGCCGTCGAATCTCAACACGTCCTTATCCGGGAAGGACCAAACTTTGGTGGCGCCGATTTCACCGACGATCGCGATCTGATCGGCATTGAGCGGGTTGCTGGCGCCGATCAGCGACGTGAACGTGGTCTGGAACTGCGTCACATCGAGCCGCTCGAAGCCGCGGATTTCCGCACCCGGAGCGAATTCGCCGAGTTGGCTGCGGAAACGGTTGGCTTCCTCGGGGATGAAGGCGTTGAGCGGCGACAGGCCGGCGAAGATCAATTCGATGTCGTCGAGCTGGAACGGCATATCCGGCCGGTAACTGACCTCGCCGGCCCACGAAATCGTCTGATTGAAGATCGTCGTGTTGAAGCTGGCGCCGATCAGGTCGAGGTTTTTCGGATATTCGACGAACACCGAACCGGTGGTCGGATCGGTGGAAGTGACCGCGGTGCCGCTCAGAAGCGGCAGGCGGCTGTGATATTTGAGGTAGAACAAACCGAATTCAGTGTCGTTGAGTTCCGGTGAAAAATAACGCAGGGCGAAACCGAACTGGTCCGGGTCGTCCTCGGGCGGGCGATCCAGACCGCGCGGCAGCACCGCGGCGCAGCCGGGAGCCAGACGCACGCCACTGCGGCACACCTCGTTGAACAGATCATGGTTGGTGACCGGTTGCGGTACCAGACCGAAATTCAGCATCGCGAACTGGCCGCCGGGGGTGGCGAAGTCGTTGGTCGAGAAGAACGTGCCGGCCGGCTCCGGATCGATTTGTTCGAACTCGAAGATCAGGACGCCCTCGAGCGACAGGTTTTCGTTGAAGGTGAACGAGCCCCACAACATGTTCTGCGGCAGAAACGCTTCGCGTAGTTCGGCACCGGCGACGCGCAGCTTGGCGACGTCTACCGGGTTGATGACGTTAATGCCGTTTTGAATGAACGTGCTCTCGCCCCAACTGACGACTTGGCGACCGACGCGCAGCGAGGCCGCCATTTCCTCGCCGAACTCGAAATTGCCCCAGAGATAAGCGTCGAGCAACTGGAAACGCTCACCGGCGAGGAATTTCGCGGTCTTGGTCAGCCGCTCCTCGCCTTGGACGGCGAAATCGTTGAACCAGCTCAAGCGGGTGAAGGCGCCGAAGTTCTTGTAGCGCACGTCGATTTCGCTCAGCACCTTGGTGGTATTCGAGATGATGTCCCACTTGTCGGGAAAGTTCAGGTTACCGTCATCGCTGTTGGCCGAAAAACCGCCCGGCGCGGCGATCTGCTCGGCCAGCGGCCGGGTCGAGATCAGCGGGTCGAAGAACGACTTGGCGATCAGGTCTTCGTCGGGGTTTTCGGTCCTCAGCGACAAGCCGTAGCTCAACGTCGTGTCGATCTTGACTTCGAGATCGCCATCGAACAGGTCGAAGCCGAAGGCCAGCGCCGGGGAAGAATGAATCGCGCCCAAGCCGGCAAGACCGGCGGCGATTGCCAGCGGCAGCGGGCGGCGAAACAAGCGGCCGAAGGCGTTTTTGCTGTGTGTCTGTTTCATGTTCGGCGCTCCTTATTGAGTCACGATGACGGACGGATTGCTGATCTGCACCGCCGTGCCCCGCGAAACGAGGAAGCTCGCCATCTGGCCCTGCATTTCGGCAAAGGCGGCAGGCGACGAGGTCGGATCGAGCAGCGAACCATGGCTGGCCGGCGGCACGAAGCGCACCACGGCGCGCAGCCCCAGTGGATCCTGGGCGCTCGCTGTCAGCGTCGTCAGGCCCATCACCCGGATCAAAGGTTCGGTGCCGGCGAGCGGTGCCCCAGGGACCGAGTTCGGGATCACCAGGTCGTCGATCACTTCGTGCAGCAGCACGGCGTTAGAGGCCGCGGTCAGGGCGCCCCAATTGATCGGATCCGAGCTGTCGACGATGGTCTGGGCAGCGACTAAAAAGGCCTCGAAATCCGGCGTTCCCGGTTGCAGCCCGGCCGCCGCCAGCCCGGCGCGGATGCGCGGGCCGAACGTCGCCGAGCCGTCGAGCAATTTGACCAGGCCGCCGCCCGGCACCGACAACAGCGCGGTGTTGACCGTCGGCTCGACGGCCAGGAAAGGAATGCCCTGCATCGACCCGAGCGACTGGCCGACGAACGAGATGCGCGCGCCGTCGAAATCGGCCAGGCCGTCGCCGGTGAAGTCGATCGTCGGGAGGGTCACGGCCAGGATCGACAGGTCGGCCTGCGCCTGCCGGGCGTTGTCGCGCGAGACCAACAGATTGGCGAGATTGATGAACCAGGTGCCGGAAGCGTCGATCATGCCGTCCGGCCCCGGTGCACCGGTCGCGTTGTCGGCCAGGTCGAGGGCGAAGGTCCGCTCGTTGGCGAGCGGCGCGAACGGCGTGTTTTCGATATTCAAGGCCGCCAGCGGCTGCGCCGGATCGAGCGGGTTGAGGTCGGTGACGCCGTGCAAGGGTTGGTCGATGGCGATCGCCACGAAACCTTGCGAAGCGAGCGTATCGGCGATCGCCAGCACATCGGCACGGCTGCGCGTGATGCCGTGCTGGAAGATCACGACCGGCCAGCCGGCCGCCGGTTGGGTCCGGCCGCTGCCGGCGTTCGGGACGGTCATCAGCACCGGAATCGTCTGCACCCCGGTCTGCACCGGGAACGGATTGGCGACCGTGACGTTCGTCGAGGTCGGATCGAGCCCGAGCTGATCGAACGGTGCGACGAAGGCGCCGGGCGCCGCCTGCCAGAAGCGGTCGAGCGCGGCGGTCGGATTGGCCGGCGACGGGATGCCGAGGTAATACGGCACGCTCAAGATGCCGATGAACAAATCGGCGATGCCCGGCGAGCCGGAGACCACGTTGCCGGTGGTCAGGCCGCTCGGCACCAGCGTCGCGGCGCCGGGTTGGGCGATCGAGCGGAGCAGGCCGAGCACCGGTGTGATCGATTGCGTTGTCACGGTCCAGCTCAGAACGATGTTGTCCCGGGCGATGCCCTGGCTTGCTGCCGCGGCCTCCTGGGTATTGATGATCTGGCGCAGCGGTTCCAGCGCCTGGGCGTTGGCGGTGGACAGCAAAGGATCGGTGCTCACACCGTTGGCGTCGATCAGCGGCGAGGTGCGCTTGGCCAGGAAATAAGTCTGCGCCGGTGTCACGTTGTTACCGTCGTTGTCGGTCAGGCCGTTGGTCAGCACCGCCATATACGCGGTCAATTCTTTCAACGGGACAAGCGGCACGATGGCCAATGTCTGGCCCGGCGGGCCGACACTCGACAAGGTGGCAACGTACTCGACACCGGGCGTCAACTCGCGCACCACCTGCTGCACGGCAATGTTGCCGGTCACCAGCCGGACTTCGAACAGCCGGACGGTGCTGCCCGGAATGATCGAGCTTGCGCGCAACGGCCGCGAGAACGTCGTGCTCCACGGCGCGACGGTGCTGAAACCGTCGAGGGCATTGAGGGCGACGCCCGGGTCGCTGAAATCGGTCGGGTCCGGGACCGGGATATTCAGCGTGATATCGGTGGTCCCGAGCAGCAGCAGGTTGGCTGGGAACGGAATCACGGCGTTGGTCGGGTCGAAATTGGCCGTGATGATCGCGGTGGTCGGCGTACCGTCGGTATTGGTGGCCGGGTTTTGCGGCACGGCCCGTTGGCTGTTCTCGCTCTCGCTGCCGCAGGCAGCGAGCAGGACGGACAGGATCAGGGCTGCGGGCAGCGCAGGACGGAAAAGCGGCTTGGGCATGAGAAATCCCCTGGTTATTATCGGACGACGCACCGCGTATCATAGAAACAGGCGCTGTGGGATTGCAAGGGGATGACACCGGTTTTATCACACCTTTCGGCCCGACGGATGACAAAACGATGCAAATGAGCCTCAACACCGGCGCTGTCCGGCGCGCCATCCTGTTCGCAGCCGGGTTTTTGCTGGCCGCCGGAGCGGCGGTCCAGGCCCGCCCGCCGCTGACCGAACTGGGTGTCGCTGAGGCCCGGCGGTTACTCGCCGCCGGTGAGATCGGCAGCGTCGACCTGGCCCGTTATTACCTCGAGCGGATCGCCGCGCTCGACGATGCCGGACCGCGGCTCAACGCCATCGTCGATATCAATGCCGAGGCGCTGGCCGACGCCGCCCGCCTCGACCGCGAGCGCCGCGCCGGCCACCTCCGCTCACCGTTGCACGGCCTGCCGGTCGTGCTCAAGGCCAATATCGCGACCGCCGACCACCTGCCGACCACTGCCGGCTCGCTGGCCCTGGCTGGTTTCATCGCCGGCCGCGACGCGGCGTTCGTGGCGCAATTGCGTGCCGCCGGCGTCGTGATCCTGGCCAAGGCCAACCTCAGCGAGTGGGCCAATTTCCGCGGCCGGCGCTCGGTCAGCGGTTGGTCGAGCCTCGGCGGGCAGACGCATAACCCCTACGTCCTGGACCGCAATCCATGCGGGTCGAGTTCCGGCTCGGGGGTCGCGGTCAGCGCCGATCTGACGATATTCGCCGTCGGCACTGAAACCGACGGCTCAATCGTCTGTCCGGCTGCGGTCAACGGCATCGCCGGCATCAAACCGACGCACGGCGTGGTCAGTACCGACGGCATCATCCCGATCGCCGCCAGCCAGGATATCGCCGGGCCGATGGCGCGTCGCGTTGCCGATGCCGCCGCCCTGCTGCAAGCGATGCTGACTCCGGAAGCGGCCAAGCGGCTCGGCGCCGATCTCGAAGCCGCGGCCCGCGGCGGCGAGCTTGCCGGCCGGCGGCTCGGCGTCGTCACCGCCTTCAACGATGAATTCCCCTGGCTCGCCGCCTTGATGAACGAAGTGACGGGTCGCCTGCAGGCCGCCGGTGCCGAGACGGTCGAAATCAAGGAGTGGCGCCTCGACGAGACGGTCTACGAGGATGAACTATTCGTTTTGACTTATGAATTCCGCCGCGACCTCGAAAAATGGTTCGCCGACTTCGCCGATCCCAACGGGCTGCACACGATGGCCGACCTCGCCGCGTTCAATGAGCGCAACGCCGCTGCCGTGATGCCGATTTTCGGCCAGGAATATATCCTGGCCGCCGCCGCACTCGATCTGAGCCAGGAAGAAGACCACTGGCGCGAGGCCCGCGAGCGGAGCCGGCAAGCGGCGCGCCGGCTGATCGACGTCACGCTCAGCCAAAATGACCTGGCGGCGATCCTGCTGCCGGCCTACGCCCCCGCCTGGCCGCTCGATTATTTGAACGGCGACCGTGTCGGCTTCGGCAATTCGAGTGCCGGGGCGATCGCCGGCTACCCGCAGGTCGCTTTCCCCGGCGGTTTCCACGGCGAACTGCCGGTCGGTCTGCTGCTCGTCGGCGGCGCCTGGCAGGATCGACAAGTCATCGCCCTGGCGTCGGCGGTCGAACGCCTGCTCGCCGCCCGCCGCCCGCCGCGTTGGTTGCCGAGCCTGGAGCAGTAAAAGTGATTCAGCCCGTGTCGGTCGGCACGGGTATCGCCGCCGCACCGCTTCGCCGGCGTGGCGGCCGGCGGTCAACTCAACCCAATTGTTGCATAAGTTCCCGGGATTCTCGGTCAAGCTGGTGAGTGCAGCTTGTCCGATTCCCCGAAAAACCGTAGTAATTCTACGGTTCGAGGGGAAGCGGACAAGATGTGCCGCCAGCTTGGGCGAGAAACCGGGCGCGTCACCTTAGGTGAATTCGATTTTCCTGCTAATAGCGTCATAACTATATGATTTCATGGTGAATTTGATGAAGTCGAGCAAAATTTATGCAACTATTGGGTCAACTCGGCGCGCAGTTGTACGACGCGGCCGGGATGGTCGGTGAAGATGCCGTCGACGCCGAGCGCCAAGAGTTGCCGGAAGGTGTCTTCCAGGGTCAGCGGATTGCCGTCGGTGCCAAGGCCGAGGAACGGTTTTTCGGCGCGCAGCGTGTAGGCGTGAACCCACAGGCCGGCGCGGTGCGCCGCCGTGACCGCCGCGCTGCCGGCGGGACGCAGCAGGTCGGCAGCGGCCAGTGCCACACCGCGCGCGTAACTCCGCGCCATCCAGTCGAGCACGTCGGGGTGGAGCAGTGCGTCCCAGGTGACGCCGCCGTCGAGTTCGATCAGGTCGGCCAGTTCGCCGTAGATTTCGCCGGTCGAAAACGAGCGGGTCGCGGCAAAGCGCAGATCGTACGGGGCGCCGGGGGTGCCGAGCGGGCCGATCAGTTGAACCAGCGGAAAATCGACGCCGTGGGCCGGCATGACATGGCGCTTGAGATCGAGCAGGCATTCGATTTCGAAGCACTGAATCATCGCCTGTGCCGGCGCCGTCACGCCGAGCGCCGCCAGCCGGGCGACCAGCAGCCGTTCGATCTGATGGCGGAGCGGCGCGCCGTCCTGCGCCGTGCCTTCGCTCTCGAACCAGGTCGGATACTTGAGTTCAGGATAAATCGCGACTTCGGGAGCGCCGGCCGCGGCCCTTTCGCGGACCAGCGCGACGATCTCGCCGAGTTCGGGTACGCCGTCTTCACCGTCGTGCGCGGCGCTTGCCGGGCGGATCGCCGGATAGCGCTCGCGGGCACCGAGCGTGCGGATTTCGGCGAGTGTGAAATCTTCGCTGAACCAGCCGTCGCGGGTGACGCCGTTGATGACCTTGGTCGTCCTGCGGGCGGCGAATTCCGGGTGCGCCGCGACATCGGTCGTCGGCCCGAGGTCATTCTCGTGGCGGGCGATCAGATGGCCATCCGCCGTTACGACGAGGTCCGGTTCGATGACTTCTGCGCCCTGCTCGATCGCCAGGCGGTAGGCGCCGAGCGTATGTTCCGGCCGCTCGCCGCTGGCGCCGCGGTGGGCGATGATCAGGGGGGTTCGGCGTTCTGTCATCCGGATTTTCCGTTGTGCTTTTCGCAACAGACCGTATCGTAAACCGTCCGCTCGCAGCGCGCCGGCCCGCAGCCGCAGCACCGGCAAAATGTTATTGTGCAAAATCCGCTCCGCTGCCCACCGCCGACGGTATAAAATCAGTGGTATCGAAGTCATTCAAACGATTGAGGAATTGCAATGCGTGGTCATTCTTGTAGAGGGTTCATCGGTTCGCTCGGCTTGGTGCTGTTCATCCTCACCGCTTGCCAGGAACAGGCGCCGCCGGGCGGTGAAACGGCTGCCGGCGAGGGAACGGCGGTGGTGCCGGCGGCGGAGCGGGCGCATCTTGCGGCACTGGAGCTTGCGGCGATCTACGACGAATACTGGGAAGAGGCGCTGGAGCGTCGTCCGCTGCGGGCGACGTTTATCGGTGACGGGCGCTACAACGACCGGCTGCCGAATTTTCTTTCCCCGCAATACCGCGCCGCCGACCAGGCTTTTGCCGAACGCTGGCTGGCACGCGCCAAGGCGGTCGATGCCGAGGGTCTGGGCGGTCAGGATTTGATCAGCCACCGGGTGTTCATCACCGATCTCGAAGGCGAACTCGAGGGTTACCGCTTCCCGAGCCATTTTTTGCCGCTCAACCAGTTTTTCAGCCTGCCCAATCAATTCGCGATGCTCGGCTCGGGGACCGGCGCCCAGCCCTTCAAGACGGTAGCGGATTACGATAACTGGCTAAAACGCGCGGCACATATCCCGGAGTTGTTCGCCCAGATGATCGCCAATATGCGCGCCGGGATCGAGGCCGGCGTCACCCAACCGCGCGTGTTGATGGAAAAAACCCTGCCGCAGCTCGCCGCGCAAGGGGTCGATGACCCGGAAAAGAGCCTGTTCTGGAAGCCGGTGGCGAATTTTCCGGACGACATCCCGGCGGCCGAACGCGAGCGGCTGGCCGCCGCATACCGTGAGTTGATTGGCAACACGCTGCTCCCGGCCTACCGCGCACTGCACGATTTCGTCCGCGACGAATACCTGCCCGCCTGCCGGACGACCGACGGGCTCGGTGCACTGCCCGACGGCGCGGCGTGGTACGCCTATCGCGCCCGGCAATCGACGACGACCGATCTGACGCCGGACGAGATCCACCAGATCGGCTTGCAGGAGGTCGAGCGGATCCACGGCGAGATACGCAAGGTGCAGCAGGAACTGGCCATCCCCGGCGATCTGCACGCCTTGTTTGAACACATGAAATCGGCACCGGACAGCTACTTTTCGAGCGAAGAGGAACTGCTTGCCGCGTACCGCGAGTTCCGTGCCACTGTCGAGCCCTTGCTGCCGGCGTTGTTCGATGTCCGGCCCAAGGCCGATTTCGAGATCCGGCCGGTCGAGGCCTTCCGCGCCGCCTCGTCGTCCGGCGCCTCGTACCAGGGGCCGTCGATGGACGGCACCCGGCCCGGGATTTTCTATGTCAACACCTACGATCTTTCGGCCCGCCCGCGCTACGCGCTCGAATCGTTGTTCCTGCACGAAGCCGAACCGGGGCACCATTTCCAGATCGCGCTGCAGCGCGAGTTGACCGATCTGCCGGCCTTCCGCCGTTTCGGCGGCGAGACCGCGTTCAGCGAAGGCTGGGGGTTGTACGCCGAATCGCTCGGCAAGGAACTCGGCGTCTACCGCGACCCGCGGATGTATTTCGGCGCCCTGGCCGCCGAGCTGTGGCGCGCCATCAGGCTGGTGGTCGATACCGGCCTGCACGCCAAAGGTTGGAGTCGCCAGCAGGTGCTCGATTATATGTACGCCAATTCGCCGGCCGAACCGACGCAGGCGATTTCCGAAGCCGAGCGTTTCATGGCCATCCCCGGCCAGGCGCTGGCTTACAAAATCGGCCAACTCAAGATCCGCGAACTGCGCACCACCGCCGAGCAGGCGCTCGGCGAGGCTTTCGACGTCCGCGCATTTCATTCAGAGGTGCTAAAAGACGGTTCGCTGCCGCTTGCCGTGCTGGAATTCAAGATCGAGCAGTGGCGCGCCGCGCAGCAGGCCGCGTCATCGGCGGGAGAGTGAGCTGCTACCCCCTCCCCAACCCTCATAGGCGCTAACTTAAGGAACAAATATGCTATACTCCGCGCATGCGATA
>DAITQM010000014.1:0-77743 GCA_036832975.1 Pseudomonadota bacterium
CCGGCGGATTCGCCTCGCCGCTGCATCTGTCCAGCCTGGACGGGACCAACGGCTTCAAACTCGACGGCGAGGCGACGGGCCATAAGTCCGGCCGTTCGGTCGCGGCCGCCGGCGATGTCAACGGCGATGGCCTCGACGATCTCATCGTCGGCGCTGATCGCGCCGCTCACAACGGCATCTATTCCGGGCGCAGTTACGTGGTGTTCGGCCGTGATATACCAGGCGGTGACCCTGCGTTTCCAGCCGCCTTCCAACTTTCCAGTCTGGATGGCAACACTGGCTTTAAGCTCGACGGCGAGGCGACGTTTGATTATACCGGCCGCTCGGTCAGCGCCGCGGGCGATGTCAACGGCGACGGGGTGGACGATCTGATCGTCGGCGCGCCTGAAGCCGACCCCAACGGCTTCTTTTCTTCCGGGCGCAGCTACGTGGTGTTCGGCAAAGACACCGCAACCGAGGGCAATTTTCCATCTTCGCTGCCTCTGTCCGCCCTCGACGGGACCAACGGCTTCCAGCTCGACGGCGAGGCGGCGGGCGATTTTTCCGGCGTTTCGGTCGCGGCCGCCGGCGATCTCAATGGCGACGGCCTCGACGATCTGATTGTCGGCGCTTATCTCGCCGACCCCAACGGCAGCCTTTCCGGGCGCAGTTACGTGGTGTTCGGAAAGACCGGCGGATTCGCCTCCCCGCTGCCACTGTCCAGCCTGGACGGGACCAACGGCTTTAAGCTCGACGGCGAAGCGGCGGGCGATTATTCCGGCCGCTCGGTCAGCGCCGCCGGCGATCTCAATGGCGACGGGGTGGACGATGTAATCGTCGGCGCTTTCCGCGCCGATCCCAACGGCAGCAATTCCGGGCGCAGTTATGTGGTGTTCGGCGTACAAGCCCCTGTTGTAACGGTCAATCCCACGTCCGGTCTGACTACCACCGAAGGCGGCGGCACGGATGCGTTTACCGTGGTGCTGAACGCCCAACCCAGCGCCGACGTGACCATCCCCTTGGCGAGCGACGGTACGAGCGAAGGCATGGTCTCTCCGGCCGGCCTGACGTTTACGTCGGCCAATTGGAACACACCGCAAATCGTCACCGTCACCGGCGTCGATGATGCCGTGGACGACGGCGATATCGGCTACACGATCGTCACCGCAGCCGCGGTCAGCGCGGACGGCAACTTCAACGGCTTCGATCCGGCCGACGTGGCGGTCACCAACCAGGACGACGACGTGGCCGGCGTGACGGTTGCTCCCACGTCCGGACTGACCACCACCGAAAGTGGCGGGGAGGATACGTTTACCGTGGTCCTCGACAGCGAACCCACAGCGGACGTGACCGTCGCCCTCAGTTCTTCGGATCCCGGCGAAGGGACGGTGAGCCTGGCGTCTCTGACGTTTACATCCGCCAATTGGAACGTGGCCCAGACCGTCACCGTCACCGGCCAGGATGACAACGCCGTCGACGGCGACCAGGCTTACACCATCCAGGTGGGACCGGTCACCAGCGCCGATGGCAACTTCAGCGCGCTCGATCCCGCCGACGTGGCCGTGACCAACACGGATCAAGACGTGGCAAGCCTCATGCTGAATCCCGCGGTCCTCGGCTTCGGCAACGTGGGGGTTGGCCAGACCTCCGCGGCGCAAATGGTGACGCTGGAAAACACCGGCACAATCGCTTTGAACCTCGGCCTGCTGGGGTTGAGCGGGGCGAATGCCGGGGACTTTGCGCTGCTCAATGACAATTGCTCCAGCCAGCCGATCGCGCCGTCCAACACCTGCACGTTCGATGTGAATTTCACGCCGGCCGATACCGGCGCCCGCACCGCCCAGGTGGACGTCCCCTCCGATGCGCCATCGAGCCCGGATGGCGTCGCGCTGTCCGGCACCGGCATCCAGCCCGCGGCGGTAGTCCTGATGCCCACCCGGCTGGATTTCGGCAACCAGACCATCGCCATCCCCAGCGATCCTTTGACACTTACCGTAATGAGCACCGGCACGGCGCCGTTGAATGTGGATGACGTGGCGGTGACCGGCTCCGCCGCCGCCGACTACCAGGTGGTGGCGGACGATTGCACCGGAATGATCGTTGCCTCCGGCTTGTCTTGCGATGTGCAGGTGCGTTTCCTGCCGCAGACCACCGGCACGAAGCTGGCTAACCTGACGGTCAGCACCAATGCCTCGACCAGCCCGGATAAAGCCAAGCTGGTGGGCAGCGGCATTACCGTAGACGGGGTCTTCAGCGACAGCGGCGAGTGACCGATTCATGAGTTGATATCCTCCGCTCATGGTGGGATAGTCCCACCGTGAGCGTGACCACCGCTGACCAAAAAAGGCGTGTCGTGCTGCCGGAAGCCACCCCGGGAGATGTGTTCGACGTGCAGCGGGACGCGATCTGGCGCATGACCCGCGAGTCGTCATTTTCCTCGATACTAATGTGCTGATCTAACAGGTTGTTGAAAAAAGGCTCTCCTGCCTTTTTCAAGTCGCGAGTCCGGTACATGCCCGGACTCGCTCTCGCCGGATCAAGCACTGACGCGCTTGATCCGCGTGCGGAACATCCCTGTTCCGCCTTAACAAGCTGTTTTTCAACAGCCTGCTAAGGAGGGAGAACCGCCACAATCTTGACGCCAAGGCGTTTCCAGTGTAGTCTTCTATCTTTCAATCGCGATAGAAGGATATAAAGATCAACCTCGAAACGACCAGCGAATGCTGCCGGCTGCTCGCCGATATGACTCGCTTGCGCCTGCTCTCGCTGTTGGAATTGGATGAGTTCAGCGTCGCCGAACTGGCGGCGGTGACCCGTCTGGCACAGCCGCGGGTTTCGACGCATCTCGCCAGGCTGAAAGAAGCCGGGCTGGTGGCCGACCGGCGGGCCGGGGTTTCGGTCTATTACCGAATCGCCGCCGGGCCGGACGATACGCCGCTCGGCGCCTTGTGGAAGACGTTGCGAACCCATGCCGACGACACGCTGCTCGCCGCCGACGCCCAGCGCGCCAACCGTGTCCGCGCAGCGCGCACCGGCGGCGGCAGTTGGGCCGACACCGTCGCCGGCGATATGGAACGGCACTATTCGCCGGGCCGCACCTGGGAAGCGGTCTCCCGGGCGCTGGTCCAACTGCTCGACCTCGGCGACACGCTCGATATCGCCTCCGGCGACGGGGCGATGGCCGAATTGCTCGCCCGCCAAGCTCAGCGCCTGGTCTGCGTCGATCTCAGCGAAAAAGTCGTCAGCGCCGGGCGCGAGCGGCTGCGCCGCCAGACCCATGTCGAATTCCGCCAGGGCGACATGCACGCCTTGCCGGTCGCCGATGCGGATTTCGACACCGTACTGATGCTCCACGCCCTGACGTATTCCGAACGGCCCGCCGCGGCGCTCAAAGAGGCGGCGCGGGTGCTGCGCCCCGGCGGGATACTGGTTGTTGCGACCTTGCTGAAACATGCCCACCGGACCGTCGTCGAAACCTTCGGCCACCGTAACCTCGGGTTCGAAATCGCCGAACTGCGCCGCTGGCTCAGCGCCGCCGGCCTCGAGGTCCGGCAGTGCCGGCGCGCCGCGGAGGAAAAGCGCCCACCGCACTTCGCGGTGCTGACCGCCCTGGCAGCCAAGCCGACATGACCCATCGTCGCCGCCCCGCACGCGGCGCGGACCGCGGCGCGTCGTTTCGCACCGCGCTCGGCGAACGTATCCTGCTGCTCGACGGCGCGATGGGCACAATGATCCAGCGCCTCGACCTTGGCGAAGACGATTATCGCGGCACCGAATTCGCCGCCCATCCCCGGCCCCTGCAAGGCAACAACGATCTGCTCAGCCTGACCCAGCCGGACGCCATCCTGGCGATCCACCGCGCCTATCTCACGGCCGGTGCCGATATCATCGAAACCAACACCTTCAACGCCAACGCCATTTCGCAGGCCGATTACGGCCTGGAGCACAAGGTCCCAGACATCAATCGGGCGGCGGCCAAACTCGCCCGCCGGGCGGCCGCCGAATGCGCTGCATTGCGGCCGGTCTTCGTCTTCGGCGCCCTCGGTCCGACCAATCGCAGCGCGTCGCTGTCGCCCGACGTCGCACGCCCCGGCTTTCGCAACATCGATTTCGACGGGCTGGCCGCGGCTTACCGCGAACAAGCCGCCGCACTGATCGCCGGCGGCGTCGACGGTTTGCTGATCGAAACCGTCTTCGATACGCTGAACGCCAAAGCGGCGTTGTACGCCACCGAAACGCTGTTCGACGAGTTGGGTTTCACTGTGCCTGTGATGCTCTCCGGCACCATCGTCGATCAGAGCGGCCGTAATCTCTCGGGGCAAACGATCGAGGCTTTCTGGTATTCGGTGCGTCACGGCAATTTAGCTGCGATCGGCCTTAATTGCGGTTTCGGGGCGCGCGAGTTGGCGCCGCACCTCAGCGAGCTATCGCGTCTTGCCGATGTCCCGGTATTGTGCTACCCGAACGCCGGCTTGCCCGACGAGATGGGTCACTACGTCGAAACGCCGGACGAAATGGCCGAACGGGTCGGCGAATTCGCCACCCGCGGCCTGGTCAACCTGGCCGGCGGTTGTTGCGGTACGACGCCGGAGCACATTGCGGCGCTCGCCGCGGCGCTGGCCGGCGGCGCGCCGCGCCAAATCCCGCCGCCGTCGCCCCACCTTCGTCTCGCCGGCATGGAAGCGCTGGTCGTCACCCCGCAAAGCAATTTCGTCAATATCGGCGAACGGACCAACGTCACCGGCTCAGCCCGCTTCCGGCGGCTGATCAGCGATGAGCATTATGACGAAGCACTCGACATCGCGCGCTCGCAAGTCGAAAACGGCGCCCAGATCATCGACGTGAACATGGACGAGGGGTTGATCGACGGCGCCGCGGCGATGACCCGCTTCCTGCACCTGATCGCCGCCGAACCGGACATCGCGCGCCGCCCGGTGATGATCGATTCTTCCGACTTCGCGGTGCTGGAAGCCGGTCTGAAATGCCTGCCCGGCAAAGGCATCGTCAATTCGATCAGCCTGAAAAACGGCAGCGCGGAATTTCTCGCCCAGGCTCAAACGATCCGCCGCTATGGCGCGGCGGTCGTCGTCATGGCCTTCGACGAGCGCGGCCAGGCCGACAGCGTCGAACGGCGGCTCGAGATCTTCAGCCGCGCCCATCGCCTGCTGACCGAGGAAGCCGGTTTCGAACCCGCCGATCTGATTTTCGACCCGAACATCTACGCCGTCGCCACCGGCCTGCCCGAACACGAGCGCGCCGCCATCGATTACATCGCCAGTTGCCGCCGGCTCGGCGAACGCTTTCCCGGGGTCCACATCTCGGGCGGGGTCAGCAACCTGTCCTTCTCGTTTCGCGGCAACGAGGACGTGCGGCGGGCCATGCACGCCGTGTTCCTCTACCACGCTGTCAATGCCGGCATGACGATGGGCATCGTCAACGCCGGGCAACTGGCGCTCTACGACGATATTCAGGAACCCCTGAAAACGCTTGCCGAGGACGTTATTTTAGCCCGTCACCCAGAAGCCGGAGAACGCCTGCTGGCCTATGCGGCGAGTGCCGGACGGCAGACCAGCGGGCGGCGGCAGGATACCGAGGCATGGCGCAATTTAGCCATCGACGATCGGCTACGGCATGCCTTGATCAACGGCATCGACCGTTATATCGAAACCGACACCGAAGAGGCCAGGCGCCATGCGCCGGCGGCGTTGACAGTGATCGAAGGGCCGCTGATGGCCGGCATGAACGAGGTCGGCGACCGTTTCGGCGCCGGCCGCATGTTCCTGCCGCAGGTGGTCAAAAGCGCCCGGGTCATGAAAAAAGCAGTGGCCGTTCTGATCCCGCACATCGAAGCCGAACAGCAAGGAACACTCAACGATCGCGGTAAGATCGTCATCGCCACGGTCAAAGGCGACGTTCACGACATCGGCAAGAACATCGTCGCCGTCGTGCTCGGCTGCAACGGTTTTAAAGTGATCGACCTCGGTGTCATGGTGCCGGCCGAGCGGATACTCGAAACCGCCGGCCGGGAAAGCGCCGATTTGATCGGACTGAGCGGCCTGATCACACCGTCGCTTGAAGAAATGCGCCAAGTGGCGGCCGAAATGCAGCGCCAGGGAATCACGATTCCATTGCTGATCGGCGGCGCGACAACTTCGCGCGCCCACACGGCACTGAAAATCGCCCCCGAATACCAGGCGCCTGCGGTCTGGGTCAAAGACGCATCGCGCGCCGTCGGTGTCGTCGAAAATTTATTGAATAAGAATAAAAAGGACGATTTCTGCGCCGCTGTCGCCGCCGACTACGCGGCGCTGCGTGAACAGCGCGCCCGGCCCGACCCCGCCCGCGCTCTGCGGCCGCTCACCACGGCGCGCGCCAATCGCGAGGCCACCGATTGGCAGGCCTATCGGCCGCCGCTACCCAACGCCCCCGGCCGGCATGACCTCGGCGCGCTGCCGCTGGCCGATATCGCTGAATTCATCGACTGGACACCGTTCTTCCAGACCTGGGAACTGAACGGCCGCTACCCGGCCATCCTCGACGATGCGCAATGCGGCAAAGCGGCGCGCGAACTGTATGCC
The DNA here is from genome assembly GCA_036832975.1 of Pseudomonadota bacterium. GTDB lineage: Bacteria > Pseudomonadota > Gammaproteobacteria > Xanthomonadales > Wenzhouxiangellaceae > DAITQM01. The sequence continues at coordinate 6,558 of DAITQM010000014.1, forward strand.
GATGCCACGGCAATGCTCGCCCGCATCGTCGAAGACCATTTGCTCGAAGCGCGCGCCGTCTGTGCGCTGTTGCCGGCGGTATCGCGCGGCGACGACGTGCTCGTCCGCGAAGGAGCAGCGGGCGGCGAATTCATCGAAACACTGTGTTTCCTGCGCCAGCAATCTCCGAAAGCGCAAGGCAAACCCAACCGCGCTCTCGCCGATTGGATCGCCCCCGAAGACAGCGGCGTCGCCGATTACATCGGCCTGTTCGCCGTCACCGCCGGGCTCAAGCTCGAACAGGCCATTGCTCCCTACACGGCGGCCCACGACGATTACCGGGCGATTCTGACCAAAGCCCTCGCCGACCGCCTCGCCGAAGCCGCCGCCGAATGGCTGCACCGCAAGGTGCGTACCGAACTTTGGGGTTACGCGCCCGCCGAAGCACTCAGCAACGAACAACTGATCGGCGAAGCCTACCGCGGCATCCGCCCCGCCCCCGGCTATCCCGCCTGCCCCGACCATACCGAAAAAGAAAAGATCTTTCGCCTGCTCGACGCCCGCCGGCGGACCGGCATCGAACTGACCGAGACGATGGCCATGCACCCCGCCGCCTCCATCGCTGGCTACTATTTCTCGCACCCGGAAAGCCGATACTTCGTCGTCGGGAAACTCGCCCCCGATCAGCTCGCCGACTACGCCCGCCGCAAAAACTGGGACGAAACCACTGCCCGCCGATGGCTTGCCGCGAATATCGATTGAGCTAAGTGGCCCAAAGGCGCAACAGTCAAATCCCCGCCCCCACCCCCCCCGCAGAGCCGGGGGGATCGCCTTCGACGATCGTACCCCCTTCCTAACCTTCCCCCGCCAGTTGGGGAGAGGTTCGGACCCCCTTCCCAACCTTCCCCCTGGAAGGGGGAAGGAGGGGTGCCCCCCGCTTGCGGAGTGTAATTAGACACTCCTCCGCTTGCGGGGAAGAGAAGAACAGATCCGCCGCTTGCGGGGAAGAGAAGAACAGATCCCCCTCCCCCGCTTGCGGGGGGCTGGGAGGGGGTATGGGCTAAATGCATCGTTTACGCGACGAACGGCTGGGCGCTTTGTCCGGCAGTAGGCTTTCGATCAACAGCAGGATCACGCCGAGGGTGATCGCACTGTCGGCGAGGTTGAAGGCCGGCCAGTGCCAGCCGGCGTAATGCAGGTCAATGAAGTCGATGACGTAGCCGAGGCGTAGCCGGTCGCTGAGATTGCCGAGGGCGCCGCCCAGAACCAACGCGATGCCGATCGCCTGGCGGCGCGCATTGTGCGGCGTCTGCCATAACCAGACGAGCAACAGCACGCTGACCAGTGCCGCGGTGATGCTGAAAAACCAGCGCTGCCAGCCGCCGGCGTCGCTCAAAAAACTGAACGCCGCGCCGCGGTTGTGGGCCAGAGTCAGGTTAAACCAACTAGTCACCCGCCAGGGGCGGTACAGTTCCAACCAGCTCGCCGCCGCGAGCTTGCTCAACGCATCGGCCACGACAAGCGCGGCGCTGAGGCCGAGCCAACGGAAATAGCGGCGCCATTTTCCTTGCTCCATTATCGTGCTCACCTAATTTATAACTAAGGGTCCGTGAAACAATAACTACCGATTTTCGCATCCCATTGGCACGCCGCCTGCGGCCGCTCCTCGGTCACGAAATCCTCAACGTAGGCCCGGCTACGCCTGCGGTTTCGCTCGGTCGTCGCGACCCCATTCGACGCACCACTGGGAGCGAAAACTCGGAGGTTATTGTTTCGCGAACCCTAAGGTTGGCGCGTTGCTCATACACTATTCCTTTTTTCGTTCGTGAACTGCATTTCAATGTCCGGCAACGGTCATCTCGCTGACGAGGATCGATGGGGTTTGGATGTTGAGCCGCGGGTCGGGGTCGTTGCCGAGGGCGGCGATATTCCGGAACATGTCGCGCAGGTTGCCGGCGATGGTGACTTCATCGACCGGGTGGACGGGCACGCCGTTTTCGACCCACAGGCCGGCGGCGCCGCGCGAATAATCGCCGGTCACCGGGTTCACGCCCTGCCCCATCAGTTCGGTGACGATCAGGCCGCGCTTGAAGCCGGCGATCAACGTTTCACGGCTTTCCCGGCCCGGGGTGACGATCAGATTGCGCACACCGCCGGCGTTGGCGGTGGTCTGCATGGCCAGCCGGCGCGCCGAATAACAGCTCAGTAAATAACGTTCGATCCGGCCGCCGCGGACCAACGGCCGGGTGACAGTCGCCACGCCGTCGCCGTCGAATGCCGAACTGCGCACCCCGCCTTTGAGCAACGGATGCTCGACGATCTCGAACCACTCGGGGAAAACCGGCTGGTCGATGCTGTCCAGCAGAAACGAGCTTTTGCGGTACTGCGCGCCGCCGCTGAGCGCCCCGAGCAGGTGGCCGATCAGGCTGCGCGCCGTCTCGGCTGTGAACAACACCGGGACGACGGCGGTCGGTACTTGGCGCGAACCGAGACGGGCCACGGTCCGCCGGGCGGCGGTCACGCCGGTGATCTCAGGCTCGTCGAGCTTGGCACTGCGGCATTTGACGTCCCACCAACCATCGCGCTGCATGCCGCCGTCGTCGCCGGCGATCAGCGACAGGCTCTGTTCATAATGCGTGCCCCATTCGCTGGCCAAAAAACCCTGCGTATTGCCGTAGGCACCCAGCGCCAGGCTTTGCGCCGCACCGGCGCCTTCGCTGTTGCTGATCCGGGGATCGGCGTCGAGCCCGGCACGCTCGATGGTCAAAGCACGGGCCAATAGCTTGTCCTGGTCGAACGGCTCCGGGTGGTACAGATCGAAGTCGGGGAACACGCCGGCCAGCAGTTCGGGCTCGGCCAGTCCGTTGGCCGGGTCGTCGCCGGTATGGCGGGCGATGGCTAATGCCTTGGCCACTGTCTCGCGCACCGCCGCGGCGCTGAAATCGGCGCAGCTCGCCGTGCCTTTAGCCTGACCGAGATAGACCGTGACCGCGAGATCGTGGTCACGGGTGTACTCGAGCTTTTCGAGTTCCCCGAGGCGGACTTCGACATTGAGCCCGTGCTCGAAACCGGCGCCGGCCTCGGCGGCGCTCGCTCCGAGCCGGCGGGCTTCGGCCAGCGCCCGCTCGATCACTTCGTGCAAGCGGGAGCGCTCGTGTTCGGCGTCGAGTTCGACGCCGCCGGCCGCCGCCGGCCGGCGTTCGGCGGCCGGCGGGCGGCCGGCGGGCTGCAAGGTTCGGGGTTTCGTGCGCTCGTTCATCGCTGTCCAGTGGGTCGTGAGATTCAAGCCCGGGTGCCGCCGACGGTCAGACGGTCGATTTTCAGGGTCGGCTGGCCGACGCCGACCGGGACGCTCTGCCCCTCCTTGCCGCACACGCCGATGCCTTCGTCGAGGGCGAGATCGTCGCCGACCATCGAGACCCGGGTCAGTACTTCGGGGCCGTTGCCGATCAGGGTCGCACCGCGTACCGGGCGGGTCAATTGGCCATTTTCGATCAGCCACGCTTCGCTGGCCGAAAAAACGAACTTGCCGGAGGTGATATCGACCTGGCCGCCGCCGAAATTAGCGGCGTAAAGGCCGTGCTTGACCGAGGCGATGATTTCGTCGCGGCCGTGCCGGCCGGGCAGCATGTAAGTGTTGGTCATGCGCGGCATGGGCAGATGGGCGAACGATTCGCGGCGGCCGTTGCCGGTCGGCGCCATGCCGAGCAGGCGGGCATTGAGTTTGTCCTGCATAAAATTGACCAGCCGACCGTCTTCGATCAGCACCGTTTTCGCCGCCGGCGTGCCTTCGTCATCGATCGCCAGCGAACCGCGGCGCTCCGGCAGCGTGCCGTCATCGACGACCGTGCACAGAGCGCTCGCCACTTTTTCGCCACGGCGGTGGCTGAACGCCGAGGTGCCTTTGCGGATGAAATCGGCTTCGAGGCCGTGGCCAACCGCTTCGTGGAGCAACACGCCGGGCCAACCGGGACCGAGCACGACGGTCATCGTTCCGGCCGGAGCATCATCGGCTTCAAGGTTGATCAGGGCCTGACGCACCGCGTCCTTGACCCACTTTTGCCAGACCTCGTCGCCGAGCAACCGCCAATAATCGTAACGCCCACCGCCGCCGGAGTGGCCCGTTTCGCGCCGCCCGCCGGCGACCGCGATGACCTGCACACTGAGCCGGACGAGTGGCCGGATATCGGCCGCCAGCGTGCCGTCGGAGGCGGCGATCAGTACGGTTTCGTGCGTCGCCGCCAGCGTCGCCTGGACCTGTTCGATGCGCGGATCTAGGCTACGGGCGAAGGCATCGATCCGGTGCAGCAATGCGACTTTATCGGCATCGTCAATCTGGACCAGCGGGTCGTCGGGCGGATAAAGCGGCGGGGGCGGGCGGGCGACGAGCGGCCGGCCGGGATGCGACGGCCCGTGCGCGGCGATGGCCCGGGCTTTGCCCGCCGCTTCACGCAAGGTGGCGGGTGCGATCCGGTCGGCATAGGCCAGGCCGGTTTTTTCGCCACTGACGGCACGCAGGCCGGCGCCTTGTTCGACACCGTAACTGCCCGACCGCACGGCGCTGTCCTCGAGCGACCAGGATTCGTGGCGGCTGTGCTGGAAATACAGTTCGCCGTAATCGATCGAAGGTCCCAGCAAGCGGCCGAGCACCGCCGGCAGCGCCGCCAGATCCATGTCGCCGGGGTGCAACAGCCGGGCGCTGGCGATGTCGATCAGGTTGTCGCAGGTCGTGTCATCCATCCGTTTCATCCGCATCGTCGTCCGTCGTTTCGGGTCCGGCGGCGGGCACCGCGGCGCCATCGGCGGCGGCCGGCCCGCTCGTTTCGCCCTTGTGCTCGATCAGCGGCGCGTTCCACGGCCCGGTGATCGTGTACACCCGCTGGCTGATGCCGCCGAGGGGCTTGCCGAGAATACCCTGTAACGCGGCGCCGGCGGCGATCCCGATCGGCCCGGCGATCGCGCCGATCAGGGGCAGCGTGCTGCCTACCCCAGGCATCACGATCAACTGCTGATCGTAACGCTGCCGGACCAGGTCGGTGCGTCCGGTGATCAACAACCGGGCATTCGGAGCGCTGATCTCCAGATCGTCGGTCGCGGCGTACCCGGCCGCCAGGCGAAAGGTACCGCGCGCCCGATCGAACGAGAAGCCCGATTCGAAAACGTCGCGAAAATCGAGCAGCAGACGGCGCGGCAGCGCTTGCAGGCTGATCAAGCCGAGAACCCGGCCGACACCGGCTCCGGCTTCGGTGATCACGCCTTGGCGGATGTCGAGCTGAAGCTGACCGTCGAGCGCGGCGAGCGTGAAGTCGGCCGGCCCGCCGGGCCACTCGCCGCTCAGCGTGATCGCCGTCTGACCGCCTTGCAAGATGGGGTCATAACCGAGCCGGATCAACAGTTCGCCGAGCTTTTCGGCGTCGAAGGTCAGGCGGACCGAAGAGCGGGTATCGCCGACGAGCCTGCGCCAGTCGCCCTGCCCGGTCAAGCGGACCGCCGGGCTGATTGCCTCGATGGTCTCGAAACGCAAACCACCAGCGACCGGAAACGCCTGGACTCTGACGCTGCCCAGATCCCAATCCTCCCAGCGAAAATCGCCGGCGTAAAGGTGCACGCTAGGCAGGGTCCGCGGATCGACCGCCGCCGATGAGGCCGTCGTCTGTCCCGGCGGCAGGTGCAGGCGGCCAAAATCGGCGAGCAACGGTTCGCCGCTGCCGCGCTCGACCGGGATGCGCACCTGGCCTTCGATCGCCGCGCCGCTGAAATCGGCCTGCCAATACGGCCGGCGTTCGACCAGGCGGACCGCCGTCTCATGGAAGGGGCGGCCGAACAATTCCAGCCGGTCCGGTCGTGCGTCGATGATCCATTTGAGTGATTCAGGGGCGCTCACCGTTACCGGACCGGTCACCGCCGGGGCGGCTGCGACTGCCGCCAGCCAGCCGCTGAGATCCAACTCGCCGCGCTCGCCGGCCAGCACGATCGATCCCGGATGAGTCATCCCCGTCGTCCGCTGCCCGAGCGCCAGCGCCCCGCCGCGCACTCCGGCTTCGCCGGAGAGCAGCAAACTGGCGGCAAGCCGCCCGCCGAGGTCGATCCCGAGCCACGACGGTTCACCGAAAGCCAACTCCACATTGGTCATCAATGGCCATTCCGCCGGTTTGTTCAGTGGCGTCGGTAAATCGAGCCGCACGCCGAGCAAATCGCTGCCGGCGAGCAGCCGGGTCCCGAGCGCACTCGGCAACAGGGTCCAGCGCCAGACCGAACTGCCGGCCACCCGCTGTTGCCAGTATTCGTCGAGCCCGATGAGATCGAGCACCTCGGTCAGCGGCAGTGGCCCGCTCAGGCTCACGGCAAACGGTGCATCCTCGAAGTCGAGATGGAGCGGGTGAGCGCGCCAGGCGGCGGCCAGCCGGGAAGGGATGACACGCTGCTCGTCGAAAGCCAGCACCCCGTCGATATCGTCGATTTCGACCTGCGCCCCGTGGCGCGCCTCAACGCCGGCGAAATGGACCTGGCCGTCAACCGTCGTCTCGCTGCCGCCGTGGCGAAAGTCGATCGTCAACGCCGTGTCCACCCGGCTCGGGCCGGACAGGGTTAAATCGCTGCCCTCGACCCAGGCACCGGCGGCGATCGGCAAAGCGCCAAGCAGATGGAGAAACGCTCCGGCGTCGCCGCGGCTCGTTGCGTCGAGTTCCAAAACCGCGTTATCCATATCGGCGATCCGGGCTTCGACGCGGGCCAGAGGGACGCCGCCCAAGCGCGCCTGCGCGGTGTCGATCCTCATCTCCTGCGCCGTAAAGTGTAATCGCGCGTCGATTTCGTCGAGGAGCGGCCATTGCGGATTGAAACGCAGCCGGCCTTGCCGCAGGCGGCCCTCGGCTTCGAACGATCCGGTGCCGGCGGCGAATGGCCAATCGCCGAGCGCGCCGTGAAGCTGCGCCCGGATATCGTGTACTTCGCCCGCTTCGAGACTGCGGCGCAGCCAGCGGCCGGTATTCGGACCCATCACACCGTAAGGCAGGCGGCGTTTGATTTCGTCGGCATCGGCCAGCGGTACCGCCAGCGTCAAATCGAGCCACGGGGCATCGCCGGTCAGCACCCAGCCCTCGCCGGCCAGGTCCAGAGCACCGGCCCGGCCGCTGAGCCGCGTGACATCGAAGCGCAGCCCCCCCGCCGAGCCGCTGCCCGGCGAGACGGAAAAGACGGCGCGCAGATCGGAAAACGGCAAGGCTTCGGCAAACACCGCCGGTGCCTCGAGCACCCCAGCCATTTCCACCTCGCCGCTGCCGCCTGCGAGTCCCAGCCGCCCGCTCAGCGCCTGAAGTTGGACACCGCCCGCCGCCGCAACCCAGGCGGCATCGGCCAGGACCAGGTCGGCGTTGCGCGGCACACCTTCGGCATCGGTCTCCAGTGCGAAATGCTCGATCCGCCCGCTGAGCGCCAGCGGTGCCCCGTCGATTCCAGCCTGGCGGGCCAGCAGCGCGAGCGGCGTCAGGGTTTCGAGGTCGATCCCCGTCCCGGACAGCGCCCAGCCACGCTCGTCCCGGAGGACCGTCAGGCCGGCGATGGCCGCAGTGACGTGTGGCCCACCCGCTGCGCGGGCGTCACCGAGCGTCAACGCCCAGCGTTCAGCCCCGGCGATCCGGCCCCATAACGTGCCGTCGAAGGTCCGGTTCGAATCGCCACCAACCGCCGCCAGGTGGAGGCGTGAACTGAGCACCAGCGGCTCATCCGCCCGGCCCTCCACCCACAGTTCCAGATCGGCGCGGGCCGCCCCATCATCGAAAGGTGCACCGAGTGCCGCGAACCAGGCCGCCAGCGGTTGATCGCGGGCCGTGAGATACCCGCGCCAAGTGGTGCCGGCACCGGGCGAACCTTCGCCGCGGACGCTGATGTCCGGCGCCCCGGTGAGGGCCAGCCGGCCGGCGACCGCGAAACCGCCGCCCCGGTGCTGCACCTCGAGCGAGCGGATGCGCAATGTGACCCGCCGGTCGGGGGTGGCGACGACGAAATCGCAATCGGTCAAATCGACGCCGCCGAGCCCGAATAATCCGCCGAGATCGAGCGGCTCGCCGCCGCCGGCGACCAGTCCCTGCAAACGCCAACCCCCGCCGTCGTGCTCGGCGACCAGTTCAGCACCGCGCAGCGCGACCTGCCACGGCTGATACCTTGGCAGCAGATAGTTGTACCACTCGAATCTGAGTCGCAGTTGGCGCATATCGAGCGCGCTTTCCGGCGCCCCGATCGTCACGTGCTGCAGTGCCAACTCGGGCACCAGTCCTTGCCACTCGACGCCGACCATCCCAACTCGAACCGGTGTTCCGAACTCGCGGCTCAGCGCCCGCTCGAGCCACGGTTTCGCATGATAGATGTAAGGACTCAGCAGTCTGCCGGCGGCGACCAGCGCCGCGGTCGAGACGATCAGCAAAAACAGCATCGTCCACAACAGCGTGCGCAACTGCTTCAGACGCCGGCGCAAAAGGCTCATCCGTTTTTCATATCCGGTGAATCAAAGGAGAACCACATCGAACTGCTCCTGACCGTAACCTTCTTCGGCCTTGAAAGAGATCGGCGGGGCGCCGCGCTCTTCAAGTTCGGCGATCGTCGTCGTGAACTCATCGTGGATTTTTTCGATCACCGTCGGCGCGGCGATCACCATCAACTGGCCGGTCTCGAATTGTCGAGTGGCGCGCTGGATTTCGCGGAAAATTTCGCTGCACACACTCATGACGGTCTTGACGCGGCCGCTACCGGCGCAATGCACGCACGTCTCGGTCAGCAATTGCTCGAGACTTTCGGTCGTCCGCTTGCGCGTCAGTTGCACCAGACCCAGTTCGGAAAAGGGGTACAAACGGGTGCGGGCATGGTCGAGGGCCAGCGTCCGTTCCAGCGTCTGCAAGACTTGGACGCGGTGCCGTTCATCGGCCATATCGATAAAATCGACAATGATGATGCCGCCCAAGTTGCGCAGCCGCAGTTGCCGGGCGATCGCCTGCGCCGCCTCGAGGTTGGTGCGGAACAGCGTCTCTTCCATGTTGCGCTGTCCGAGGTAACCGCCAGTGTTGACGTCGATCGCGATCAGGGCCTCGGTCCGGTCGATCACGATGTAGCCGCCCGATTTCAGCGCCACCGTTCGCTGCAAGGCGCGCTGGATCTCATCTTCGACGCCGTAATGGTCGAACAGCGGCCGGCTGCCATCGTGCAGTTCGAGATCGACCACGCCGCCGGCGATATACGATGTCGCAAAGGCCGCGATCTTGTCCATGGTGCGCCGCTCATCGACCCGGACGTGGACGTTGTCGGCATACCACAGGTCGCGCATCACGCGCAGCGGCAAAGAGATTTCCTCGAAAATGCAGTCGCCGCATCCCGCCGCCGCAGCCCGCTCTTCGAGCGTCGTCCACAAACGGCTGAGATATTCGATGTCGCGGGCCAACGCTTCGGCCTCGCAGCCTTCGGCATTGGTCCGCAAAATCCAGCCGGCGTTCAATTCCGTCATTCGCCGTTCGTCGAGCAAGGCGAGCAACAACTGCCGCAAACGCTCACGCTCCGCTTCGTCTTCGATGCGCACCGAAACGCCGATATTCGAAATGCCGGGCAGCATCACCAGGTAGCGCGCCGGCAGACTGATCTGGGCGGTGAGCCGCGCCCCCTTCTGACCCAGCGGATCTTTGACCACCTGGACGATCAACTCGTCGCCGGCCGACAGCCGGCGGCTGATGCACGGCGGGCGCTCGTCGCCGGACGCGGTGGGGGGCGGCCGGAGATCGGCGGCATGTAGAAAAGCCGTGCGTTCGAGGCCGATATCGACGAAAGCCGCCTGCATGCCCGGCATGACGCGCACCACCTGCCCTTTGTACAGGTTGCCGACGCAGGAGTTGCGCCGCGCCCTCTCGCAATACACCTCTTGCACCAGGCCGTTGTCGAGCACCGCGACCCGGCACTCGATCGGCGAAACGTTGACCAGAATCTCGACGCTCATCCTGGGATCATACCGCCGCGGTCAAGCGGTTCCGGTCAGCGGATCGCAGCCGAAGGCGGCGAGCAGGCAGCGGGTTTCGTAAAGCGGCAGGCCGACGACGGCGCTGTAGCTGCCGGTAAGATGCACGACAAACATCCCCGCCCGCCCCTGGATCGCGTAAGCTCCGGCTTTGTCGCGCGCTTCGCCGGTCGCCACATACGCCGCGATCTCGTCATGACCTAACGGTGCAAACGTGACGCGGCTGGCGGCCAGTCGGCATTCCTGCCGCGCCCCGCGCCGGACGCAGACGGCGGTCAGCACGTCGTGGGTTCGGCCGCCGAGCCGGGCGAGCATCGCTGCCGCTTCGGCATCGCTGGCCGGTTTACCGAGAATGTCTCCATCGACGGCCACCGTGGTGTCGGCGGCCAGCACCAGCACCGCGCCGCCGCGCCGGCGGACCACCGCCGCCGCCTTGGCGGCGGCGATTCTCTGAACGTACGCGGCGGGGGCTTCGCCCGCGCGGACGGTTTCATCGACCGCCGCCGGCTCGATCTCCGGCGCGATGCCGATCTGCGCCAGCAGGGCCCGGCGGCGCGGCGAGGCGGAGGCCAGCAGCAAAGACACCGCCCGGCGGCCGGGTTCGTGGCCAGCGGACTCAGTCACGGTGATAGGGATGACCGGACAGCAAAGTCCAGGCCCGATAAAGCTGTTCGGCGACGATCACCCGGACCAAGGCATGCGGCAGTGTCAAGGCACCGAGCGACCAGCGCTCGCCGGCTGCGCGACACAGCGCGGGATCGTGCCCGTCGGGGCCGCCGATCAAGTACGCCGCATCGCCACCGGCCATCATCCACTCTTCCATCCGAGAGGCCAATTGCCGGCTGGTCCACAGGGTGCCGCGCTCATCGAGTGCGACACGAACCGCGGACTTGCCAGCCGCCTCGCGCAGCCGTTCCGCCTCGGCCGCCAGACGCCGTGCCTTGTCCGGCGGCCGCGGACGGGGCGGTGGCAAATCGATGAACTCGATAGCGAGATGGCGTGGCATCCGCCGAGCGTAATCCCGGCAGGCCGCGGCGGCCCAATCCGGGGCGTGGGAAGCGATACTGATCACGTGCAGGCGCATCGCACCGGGCGCTCGCGGGGGGCGCCCAGCGTCAGGCGCCGGCGCTCCGGGTCAACGGCACGTCCCAGAGCTGTTCCAGATGGTAGAGAGCGCGGGCCCGGGGCAGCATCAAGTGAACGATCGCATCGCCGGCGTCGACCAGTACCCAATCCGAATCGCGCTTGCCCTCGATACCGATCACCCGCCAACTGCCGGACTTGAGAGCGGTCAGCAGATGTTCGGCCAGAGATTGCAAGTGGCGTTGCGAGGTGCCGCTGGCGATCACGATCGTGTCGGTGATGCCGGTCAGCCCTCGGACATCGATCGTTTTGATATCGAATGCCTTGTGATCGGCGAGACATTGCCGGATGACGTCCGGCAATTGGGTCGAGTCAGCGGGGTGGGGGTGGGTCAAATCAACTCCGAGTCGCAAGCCACGGCGCGCTCATTCTACCCCATCACCCCCATCGGGGGCCGCGGGCGCCGGCGGTGAACCGGCGGCGGCATCGTCCGTGGCAGCGGTGCCGGCGGCGAGATCCGGGATCAAATCGGGCGCAATCCGGGCACAGCGCTCGATGATGTCGCGCGGCAGCAAAAGGTGCCGGCCGCGCAACACCAGGATGCCGATTTCGTCGCGGCTCAGCGCGGCGCGCTGCTCGGCGGTGACGTGGACGTGGCGAATCCGCTCGCGATACAGGAAATACCGCGGCTCCATCGCCTCGGCGTCGTTGAGAATCTGCCCGGCGACGATGGCCTCGAGTTCGAGGTTGCGCTGATGCCGCGCTTTTTCGTCGGCGAGCTTCGCCCGGAGGCGCGCCGCGGCAGCGTCTTTTTCGCTCATCTGGCGCCGGCGCCAGGCTTCATCGAGCGTCATCTCGTCGCCCGATGCGGCCACGGTCTTCTTCCGGCCGCCGGAGCGGGACCGGCCGCGCGCGCCGGCGGGGCGGGCCGGCTGTTCTTTTTTGCCCGCCCCCGATGCCTTGACCCGCCGTTTGTCGCCCGCCGATCGTTTGACTGGTGCTTGTTTGCCTGTCGGTTTTTCGACCGCCGGCTTTTTCGCGCGCGGCGGGCGCTCCAGTTCGGCCACCCGCTCGGCGCTGACCAGGCCGGCTTTCAGCAATTGATCCTGCAAGCTGCCCATAATCGAGTTTTTAGCTAAAACATCTGATCTACGGCGGGCGCCGCCGGAGGTTTAGATTGGGTTTACTGGGCCGGTGCTTCGACCTTGATCAATTCGACTTCGAAAATCAACGTCGCATTCGGTCCGATCGGACTTCCCGGGGAGCCCCGTTCACCATAAGCGAGATCACTCGGGATGTAGAACTCGAACTGCCCGCCTTCGGCCATCAACTGCAAGCCTTCGGTCCAGCCCGCGATCACCTGGTTGAGCGCGAACGTCACCGGTTCGTTGCGGCTGTAGGAGCTGTCGAATTCTTGACCGTTGAGCAGACGGCCGCGGTAGTGGACGGTGACCTTGTCGGTCGGACCGGGTTTGGCGCCTTCACCCTGCTTGATGATTTTGTACTGCAAACCGCTGTCTGTCGTGATCACATCGCTTTCCTTTTTGTTGCTGTCGAGAAACGTCTGACCTTCACTTTTGTTGCGTTCGGCCAGCGCCTGCTGCTCGGCCTGCGCCTCTTGCTGCCGGCGTTGCACGAAGGCGGCCCGTACCGCTGCTGCTTCTTCGCTGCTCAACTGCGTCGCCTGTTCGCGATAAACGTCGCTGACGCCGGCGGTAAAGGCCTCGAGATCGACATCGAGATTCTGGCTCTTCAACCAGTTGCCGATCTCCATGCCGAAGGTATACGACAATTTCTGCTGCTCGTCGGACAGTTCAACGGCCAAGGCGCCGGCCGCCGTGAAATTGGCCAGCACGACGATCGCCGCCAAGTGGCGGGGGGTGACTTTCATCGAATGCTCCTGGGGGACAAGGTAAGAACGGGGGCTATCGTAGCAGATTCGCCTCTGGCTAGTGCACTACGACGATTGGCGCGCCGATCGATTCTGTTAAAATGTGTCGTTTTGCATTTTTGGATACCTCCCGTCATGAACGAACCCTACGGCGGCCGCCTGGTCGATTTGATCGCCAGCGACGAACGCCGCGCCGCACTCGGCGCCGAGACTGTCACCCTGCCCTCCTGGGACTTGACCCAGCGGCAGCTTTGCGACCTCGAATTGCTGCTGAACGGCGGGTTTTCGCCGCTCACCGGGTTTATGACCCGCGCCGATTACGAGCCGGTCGTCGACAAAATGCGCCTCGCTACGGGCCGCTTATGGCCGATGCCGATCACGCTGGACGTCAGCGAAGCGTTCGCCGCCACTCTCGAACTCGGCACGCGCTTCGTTCTGCGCGACCCGGAAGGACTGGCGCTCGCCGTGCTGACGGTCGAGGACCTGTGGCGGCCGGATCCGCGGGCCGAAGCGGAACAGGTGTATGGCACGACCGACGATCGCCACCCGGCCGTCGATTACCTGCTGCACAAAGCCCATCCGGTGGCCGTCGGCGGCCGCCTCGAAGGACTGCAACTGCCGCACCATTACGACTGCCGGCATTTGCGCCACAGCCCCGCTGAACTGCGCGAACGTTTCGCGCGCGACGGCTGGCAGCGCATCGTCGCCTTTCAGACGCGCAACCCCCTGCACCGCGCCCACCAGGAGCTGACTTTCGCCGCCGCCCGCCAACTGGAAGCCAACCTGCTGATCCATCCGGTGGTCGGCATGACTAAGCCCGGCGACGTCGATCACCTGACCCGCGTCCGCTGCTACGAGGCGGTCCTGCCGCGCTACCCCGAGCACACCACGGCGCTCAGCCTGCTGCCGCTGGCCATGCGCATGGGCGGCCCGCGCGAAGCGCTGTGGCACGCCATCATCCGCCGCAACTACGGCTGCACGCACCTGATCGTCGGCCGCGACCACGCCGGCCCGGGCACCGACCGCACCGGCAAACCGTTCTACGGCCCATTCGCGGCACAGGAACTGCTGGCCTGCCACGAAGCCGAACTCGGCATCGCGATGGTGCCATTCAAGGCGATGGTTTACGTCGAAGAACGCGCCGAATACGTTCCGGCCGACCAGATCAAAAGCGGCGAAAAAGTGCTCGACCTTTCCGGCACCGAACTGCGCCGGCGGTTGAGCGAAGGGCTCGATATCCCGTCGTGGTTCACGTTCCCGGAAGTCGTCGAAGTGCTGCGCCGGCGCTACCCGCCGCGCGCCCGGCAGGGTTTCACGATTTTTTTCACCGGCCTTTCCGGCGCCGGCAAATCGACGATCGCCAACGCCCTGATGATCCGCCTGATGGAAATCGGCGACCGCCCCGTCACGTTGCTCGACGGCGATATCGTCCGCAAGCACCTGTCGAGCGAACTCGGTTTCTCACGCGAGCACCGCGACATCAACGTCCGCCGCATCGGTTACGTCGCCAGCGAAATCACCAAAAACGGCGGCGTCGCGATCTGCGCCCCGATCGCTCCATACGTCATGACTCGCCGCGAGGTGCGGGCGATGATCGAGCCGCTCGGCGGCTTTATCGAAATCCACGTCGCCACGCCGCTCGAAGTCTGCGAAAAGCGCGATCGCAAGGGACTGTACGCCAAGGCCCGGCGCGGCGAACTGACGGCTTTTACCGGCATCAGCGATCCCTATGAAACGCCCGAACATCCGGAGCTGACGATCGACACCAGCGGGCTCAATCCCGAAGAGGCGGTACAGCAGATCCTGCTCAAGCTGGAGGGCCTGGGATTGATCAACGTCCGACGGTGAAGATGAAATCAGGGAGGCGCGGCAGGGGCTGAAACTCGGGCGTACAGTTCATTCACTTCAGTAACTTAGAGACTGTCCAGGAGTAAGCGTTTGTAGCGTTCGGGATGGATCCGCAGCTTGCCTTCCTCGGCCCAATGCCGCCAGTGTACGTAAGCGTCCATCGCCAGTGTGATACGCAACCCAGCGGCTTGCGGACAAGGTTGCGGCCGGTGCGTCAGCGCCGAGGGAAAGAGGATGAAATCGCCGGTCGCCGGCTTGACATATTCGATCTGTGGCACCAAAGCATCAGCCGGTGCAGGACGCTGGAAGGCTAGCGCCCCCTCATTGCCCGTCAGGTTCTCGGGGACCTGGAGATAATAACAAGCGCTGATCAGCGCCGGGGCATGATCGTGCCACGTGCCGCTGACCCAGTCCTCGCTGGTCTGCACCAGTACCCAGGCCATATAAGCGTAAATTTCCGGCAGCAGGTGGACGCTGTGGTTGACCCGCTGGCGCAGAATCTCGAGCACCGTGTCACCGAAAGCCCGTTTCAGGATCGCCAGTTCAGGGAGGGCAGCCAGCGACTCCGGATCGAACAGTGTGCTCGGTGTCTGGTAGCCGTAACCGTGCTCATGCCGTTTGAAGTCGCCAGCCGCCCAGCGGCGCCGCACCCAGTCGGTGACCCGCGCCGCATGCGGTTCGAATTCGGGCAGCCGTTGCCGCCAGACCGGTATGCTGAACAAATCGATGCGTTGCACTAATCCACTAGCCTCCACCCGTCCGCCACCGCATGACCTTTGACCCTGGACCGCTGGTCGCCAGTAGCCTATCATCGCCGCTCTGCGCTCCGCCCCACGGGGCGGTCTGTCGTTTGTCGGTCATGGAGAACATCGATGTCTTGTCGTTTCAACTACGGGATGCGCGCCGCCGCGATCTTTGCCCCATTCCTCGCCCTGGCCACCGCCCTGCCGCTCGCCGCGACGGCGCAGGTCGAACTGCCGTTCGAACAATTCACGCTGGATAACGGTCTCCGGGTCGTCGTCCACGAAGACCGCAAGGCGCCGATCGTGGCGCTCAGCGTCTGGTATCACGTCGGCTCGAAGGACGAGCAGCCGGGCAAAACCGGTTTCGCCCATCTGTTCGAACACCTGATGTTCAACGGCACGGAAAATTATAACGACGAATATTTCAAACCGTTCGAACAGGTGGGCGCCACGGGCATGAACGGCACGACGTGGTTCGACCGGACGAATTATTTCGAAACGGTACCGACCCCGGCGTTGGAGATGGCCTTATGGATGGAATCCGACCGCATGGGCCACCTGCTCGGCGCCATAGACCAGAACAAGCTCGACGAGCAGCGCGGCGTGGTGCAGAACGAAAAACGCCAGGGCGATAACCAGCCTTACGGGCGGACCGAGTACCGCGTTCTGGCCGGCTTGTTTCCCGAAGGCCATCCCTACCGCTGGAGCCCGATCGGCTCGATGGCCGATCTCAACGCCGCGTCGCTGGACGACGTCCGCGAGTGGTTCAAAACATACTACGGCACGGCCAACGCCGTGCTGGTGCTGGCCGGCGACATCGACGCAGCAAGCGCCCGGCCGCTGATCGAGAAATACTTCGCCGATATCCCGGCCGGCCCGCCGCTCAGCCGCTTGCAGGCCGCGGTCCCGGATTTGCCGCACGACGTCAACGAAACGATGTACGACCGGGTGGCGCAAACCCGCATCTTGCGCTACTGGGCCGTGCCCGGCCGCAGCACGCCCGACGCAGCGTTGCTGTCGCTCGCCGCCCAGGTGCTCGGCGGTAGCAAGACCTCGCTGCTCTATCACGAGCTGGTCGAAAAAACCCAACTCGCCACCCAGGTCAGCGCCAGCGTCGAATCCCACGAGCTGGCCAGCCAATTCGCCATCGACGTGCTGCTCAAGCCGGGCAGCGACGAGCGGCAAGTCAACGATACGATCGACGCGGTGCTCGAACGCTTTTTAGACCGTGGGCCCGAACGCGATGCGCTGCGCCGGGCGCAGACCGGCGTCGAGGCCAGTTTCATCCGCGGCCTCGAAGTGGTCGGGGGGTTCCGCGGCAAAGCCAGCATTCTCGCCGAAGGGCTGCTCTACGCCGGCGACCCGGCTTTTTACCCGCAAACCTGGCTCGGGTGGATCGTCCAGGCCGATCCAAAGGGCGTCCAGCGCACCGCTCGTCGCTGGCTCGACCGCCCACAATACCGGCTTGCGGTCCGGCCGTTCCCCGAATACCGCACCGCCGCCGCCGGCGCCGACCGCAGCAGGCTGCCGGAGACCGGCGAAATGCCGGACCTGACATTTCCAGAGATCGAACGCGCCCGCCTCAGCAACGGCATCGAGGTGCTCTTCGCGCGCCGCACCGCCGTGCCGGTGGTGCAGATCGCGGCGCTGTTCGACGCCGGTTACGCCGCCGACGACGTCGAACGCAGCGGGCTTGCCGGTTTCGCCATGGCGATGCTCGACGAAGGCACGACGACGCTGAGCGGCCGCGAGTTAGCGATGCGTGCCGAAGCCCTCGGCGCAGTGATCGCCAGCGGCTCGTCGCTCGACACCTCGAGCATCACGCTTTCAGCACTGCAAGACCACCTCGGGCCGTCACTCGACTTGTTCGCCGACGTGGCGCGCCATCCGGCCTTCAATCCGGAAGATCTGGAACGCGAACGTGGCATTCTGCTGGCCCGCATCGAGCAAGAAAAATCATCCCCGGTATCGAGCGCCCTGCGCCTGCTGCCGCCGCTGCTTTACGGCGCGGGCCATCCTTACGCCATCCCGCTGACCGGCTCGGGAACCGTCGCCGCGGTGCAATCGTTCAGTCGCGACGACCTCATCGCCTTCCACCGCCGGTGGATCCGGCCCGATCTGGCCACGCTGTTTGCCGCCGGCGACACCACGTTGGCCGAATTATTGCCGCTCCTCGAAAGTCGTTTCGGTGACTGGGAGATCCCGGCTGCACCGCCACCCGTCAAGCGTTTCAGCCACCCCGCACCGGCCGCCGGCAATACGCTGTATTTGCTCGACAAACCGGATTCGCCGCAAAGCCTGATTCTCGCCGGTCAACTGTCGACGCCGAGTGGCGGCGACGAAGAGATCGCCATCGACACGATGAACGAAATCATCGGCGGCTCATTCACCTCGCGGATCAATATGAATCTGCGCGAGGAGAAAAGCTGGGCTTACGGCGCCTATACTTTCCTGCTCGACGCCAAAAACGAGCGTCCGCTGTTGATCTATGCCCCGGTGCAAACCGACCGCAGCGGCGATTCCATCGCCGAAATCAAGCGCGAACTCGATGAATATCTGACGACCAGGCCGGCGACCGGCGACGAACTCGTCAAAGTCGTCAACAACAACGTCAACAGCCTGCCAGGGCGGTTCGAAACGGCGCAGGCCGTGCTCGGGGCGATGCAATCGAACCGCCTCTACGGCCGCCCCGACGATTACGTCACGACGCTGGCCGAGCGCTATCGCCGGCTCGATTTAGCAACGGTAAGGCAAACCGCGGCGGCAACGCTCAAGCCGGCGGAACTGGTCTGGGTCGTGATCGGCGATGCAGCAAAAATCGCCCCGCAACTGACCGGCGCCGGCTTCACCGAAATCATCCGCATCGACGCCGAGGGCCGGGCACTAGACAAAGGGCAGTAGTGAGCGCGATGACGCTCGGCTCAACGTACCGGTGTCACTGGATTCTCCGGCGGCTGCCAGCCGGGGCGGCCGCGGTATTTCCGTTCGCCGGCAGTGATTTTCAGGTCGAGACGGTTGCCGGCCGGCGGTAGCGGGCACGTCGAGTATTCGGTAAAGGCGCAGGGCGGGTTATAGGCCCGGTTGAAATCGAGTACGGTGCGGCCGGCAACCGGCAGCGGGGCGTAGAGAAAACGCGACGCGCCGTATGTCTCACGGCCGTTCGTCCGGTCGGCGAAGACAAAGAACAGGCGATCGTCGTCAGGTTCTTCAAGGATAGCCTGCAGGCGATAGGTTTCGCCCCGATGGCGAAAAGCGACCTCGCCCGGATTGTCCATTTCCTCGACCTGTCCCAGGACATTAGCGACGACGATTGTGCGTCCCGGTGGGTAAGGTGTGTATTCGGCGTCGAACCGCCATTCGATGTCGATCGGGAAATAATCGAGGCCGGCGAATGCGCTCCGCGCCGGAGCATTGTTGTCGCGCACGCGCAAGGCCAGTTCGCCGCGGCGGATGACGATGAAATTGACGCTGCCGCTGCCGACCACGGTCGGTTCGTCAATCTCGTCGCTGACCAGTTCGGCTTCTTCGACCAGCCGGCCGTCAATGCGTACATCAACACCCGGCGCCGTCAGGAAACGCAAACCCTCCGGGGTATTTTGTAATCGGCCCCAATGCGGCGGCCCACCGGGCAGCACGATGTCGTTCTCCGGTGCGGCGCCGAGGCTTTGTTCGCCGGGTTGCAACCAGACCATATCGACCAGTGTCAACCAGCCGTTTTCGGCGGTGAGATCGGCCAGTCGCCGTTCGCGCCACTCGCGCACGCTGTCGCGCCACGCCACTTTATCGGCATCGGTGAACGGGTTGATGGCCTCGAGCGTCGAGCACGACGCGGCGGCCAACACCAACCCGACGGCCATTAAGCCGCGTTCAAGCCTGGCGCCGCAGGCGCCCGTAAATGTCTTCGAGCCGTTCAATGTCATCTTCTCCGAAATAATCGCCGGTTTGGACTTCGATCAGATGCAGGTCGTCTGTCCCGGGGTTCTCCAAACGATGCAGTGTATTGACCGGAATGGCCAAGGTTTCGTTCGGCCCGAGCCGCTGTTCGTCGTCGCCGAGCCGGACTTTTGCCTGGCCGCGAATCACGGTCCAGTGCTCGCTGCGCCGCTGGTGGCGCTGCAAGGAGAGCACGCCGCCGGGGCGGACGATCAAACGCTTGACTTTGCAATCGGCGGCGTCCTCAAGCACCGTAAACGAGCCCCAGGGACGCTCGACGGTGCGATGAAAGACGGCCGCTTCGTGTTCCTCGGCAGTCAGCCGGGCGACGATCTGTCGCACCTCCTGGACGCGATCGCGAGCCGCGACCAGCACCGCGTCGGCGGTATCGACAATGACCAGATCGTCGACGCCGAGCGCCGCGACCAGGCGTTCCTCACCCTGTACGAAACAGTTGCGGCTGTCGATCAACAACGCTTTGCCGCGCCGCCGGTTGCCATATTCATCGCTGTCGTACAGTTCGCTGAGCGCCCGCCACGAGCCGATATCGCTCCAGCCGAGCGCTGCCGGTACCACGGCGACCCGCCCGGCGCGTTCCATCACGGCATAGTCGAAAGAGATATCGGGAACGGCGGCGAACTGCGCTTCGTCGAGTTCAAGGGGATTGGCGGCGGTATCGCTCGCCGCCCATACCTCACGCATCGCGTCGTGGACCTCCGGCGCGTATTCAGCCAACGCCGCGAGCACTTCACCGGTGCGAAACAGGAACATGCCCGAGTTCCAACTGTAACCGCCGGCTGCCAACAAGCGCTGCGCCGTAGCGGGATCGGGCTTTTCGATAAACGACGCGGCGCGATAAATTCCGTCGCCCAACTTATCGCCCGCCTCGATATAGCCAAAGCCGCTATCGGGCTCGGTGGGCGTGATGCCGAAAGTGACCAACCAACCGGCGGCGGCGGCGCGGCGGGCCGTCGCGACGGCAGCGGTGAAGGCGTCGCGGTCGCGAACCAGGTGATCGGCCGGCAAAATCAAAAGTGTGCTGTCAGGGCCGTAATGCGTTGCCGCCCACAACGCCGCGGCGGCCACTGCCGGCGCCGTGTTGCGGCCGACCGGTTCGAGCAGATACATCGCCCGCCGGCGCGCCGCCTCGTCGAGCACCTCGTGGTAGGCGTGGCGCGTCAGATAGTAATAATCCTGGCCGGTGATGGTCAGGATCGGCGCCGCCGGATCGGCGACCGCCAACGCCCGGTGCAAGGTTTTGGCGGCCAGCGTTTCGCCGTCGGCGA
Organism: Pseudomonadota bacterium; assembly: GCA_036832975.1. Lineage (GTDB taxonomy): Bacteria > Pseudomonadota > Gammaproteobacteria > Xanthomonadales > Wenzhouxiangellaceae > DAITQM01. The sequence goes on from DAITQM010000014.1 coordinate 27,315, forward strand.
GGCGCATGAACGGTTTGGGCAGGGCGCGGCGCGACACTGGCCACAGCCGCGTCCCGGCGCCGCCCGAGAGGATGACCGGAATCAGCATCTCATTTTTCATTGACCGTCAACCTGCGGTGCGCCAACCGGCATCGGACATTTCCTTCAAGCATAAATACAAAGAACACCAGCCGCCGGCGCGATAATCCGCGATCTTGGCCAAGCGCTCGCAATCGAGTACCGCGTAGGCGGGACGCGGCGCGGCCTGCGGCCAGTCACGGCTGGCGATCGGCACAACCTCGACCGGCGACGCCAACAGGCCGACTTCGACCGCAGCGGTCACGATTCGCACCGCAACATCATACCAACTGCCGATATCGGCACCGGCTAGGTGATAGTATTCGGCGCCCGCCGGCCGCGGCCGGCAATGCATCAACCGGCCGATGCCATCGGCGATATCGCGCGCCCAGGTCAAACGTCCGATCTGGTCATCGACCACCTTCAGGGGCCGGCCGGCCGCCGCCCGGCCAAGGATCGTGCGGACAAAATTACCGCGCCGCGCGCTGTACACCCAACTGGTCCGGACGATCAGCGCCGGCGCTCCGCTCGCCTCGATCGCAACCTCGCCGGCCCGTTTGCTCCGCCCATAGGCCGACAGCGGCGCCGGTGGATCGTCCTCGCGATACGGCGTGCGTTGTTGACCATCGAAAACGTAATCGGTGGACAGGTGGACCAGCGTCACGCCGCGTTCGGCACAGTACGCGGCGAGGCGGGCCGGCAGGTGGTGGTTGAGTACCGCTGCGGCGGCCGTTTCGCTTTCCGCCGCATCGACCGCGGTCCACGCCGCGGCATTGACGATCAAATCGGGGGCGGCCTCAGCGATCCGGCCGAGGGCCGTATCGAGGTCGCTGAGATCAACGCACAGCATCCGCGGCCACGGCGCGAACGCGCTTCTCGCCTGCGGGATCAGCTCTCCACGGGAACCGAGAACGCGCAACAATTCGAAGCCGATCTGGCCGCTGGCGCCGAGCAGCAGGATTTTCATTTCCAGACAGGCAAGTCGCTCGCCGTGCAGGCCGCCAGGCGCGGCGCGGCGGCGTCGCGCGTCGAGGTCGAACTCACTTCAAGCGGCCAGGTGATCGCTATCTCGGGGTCGTCGTGGGTCAACGCCCGATCGTCCCGCGCCCGGTACCCCGCCGTGCAGAAATAAAGCAGCACCGTATCGTCTTCGAGCGCTTGAAAGCCGTGGGCGAAACCCTCGGGGATCCACAATTGGCGGCGATTTTCGGCGCTCAGTTCGAACGCCACCCAACGGGCGAAATCGGGCGAACCGCGGCGGATATCGACCGCCACGTCGAAAGCCGAACCTTTGACCACCTGCACCAGTTTGCCCTGCGCCGCCGGCCACTGGTAGTGCAGGCCGCGCACCACACCGCGCCGCGAGCGGGACAGATTGGCCTGACTGAAAGCGGCCGGCAAGCCGTGCAAGCGGTACGGCTCGTCGTGCCACAGCTCGTGAAAACTGCCGCGTTCGTCGCCGAACACGTCCGGTTCGATCAATACGACGCCGGGCAGACCGGTGGCGCTGACCTTCATCGGCTCACCGACCCGGCGGCAAGCGCCCGCAGGTACTCGCCATAACCGCTCGCCCGGTGGCGATCGGCTGCGGTGATGAGGTCATCCGCCGTGATCCATCTGTGGCGATAAGCGACTTCTTCCGGGCAGGCGATACGCAGCCCCTGGCGGGCTTCGATCGTGGCGATGAAACTCGCCGCCTGGTGCAGCGACTCGTGGGTCCCGGTATCGAGCCAGGCGAAACCGCGGCCGAGCCGCTCGACATACAACCGGCCGTGCTCGAGATAGGCGCGGTTGAGATCGGTGATCTCCAACTCACCGCGTGCCGAAGGCCGCAGCCCGGCGGCCATTTCCGGCGCTGCGGCGTCGTAGAAATAAAGCCCGGTCACCGCATCGTGCGAGCGCGGTTTTTCGGGCTTTTCCTCAAGGCTCAAAGCGTGGCCTTCGGCATCGGTCTCGACCACGCCGTAGCGGGCGGGATCGCGGACGTGGTAAGAAAAAATCGTCGCGCCCCGGTCACGGGCCATCGCCGCCGCCAGCCGCGCGCCAAGGCCGGCGCCGTGGAAAATATTGTCGCCGAGAATCAGGCACGACGGCCGGCCGCCGAGGTATTCGCGGGCGATCGTCAACGCCTGGGCGATGCCGGCCGGTTCGGCCTGCACCGCGTAGTTCAAGGACAGACCCCATTGCGCGCCGTCGCCGAGCAGCGCCTGGTACGACGGCAGGTCGGCGGGCGTCGAAATCAACAGAATTTCGCGCAAACCGGCCTGCATCAGCGTCGTCAGCGGGTAATAAATCATCGGCTTGTCATAGACCGGCAAGAGCTGCTTGCTGATCACCCGGGTCAGCGGGTACAAGCGGGTACCGCTGCCGCCGGCAAGCACGATGCCGCGTCGTTCTAGCACCGGATTCATTACGCCACCGCCATGCCGAGGCGCTCGCCGCGGTACGAATCGCGCGCCGCGGCGACCCATTCGGGATGTTCGAGGTACCAGTCGACTGTCGCCGCCAGACCGGCGGCGAAATCGACCGTCGGCGCCCAGCCCAATTCGCGGCGCAGGCGCGAGGCATCGATGGCATAGCGCCGGTCGTGGCCGGGCCGGTCTTCGACCGAAATGATGGACTCGCGGCGCGGCCGCCCGCTCGCCGGTGGCCGGCGCTCGTCGAGCCGGTCGCAGATCGTCTCGACGACCTGGCGGTTGGTCCGTTCGCTATCGCCGCCGATCAGGTACACCGCGCCGGGCGCGGCGCGTTCAGCAGCCGTCCACAGCGCCTGGACGTGGTCATCGACGTGCAGCCAATCGCGCACCTGCCGGCCGTCGCCGTACAGCGGCAGGGTTTCGCCGGCCAGGCCCTTCAGGATCATCAACGGAATCAACTTTTCGGGAAACTGGAACGGGCCGTAATTGTTCGAACAGTGGGTGACGATCGCCGGCAGACCGTAAGTCCGGTGCCAGGCGCGGGCCAGGTGGTCGGCCGCCGCCTTGCTCGCGGCATAGGGCGAATTGGGGCGCAACGGGCTGTCTTCGGTGAAGCGGCCGGCGGCGATGCTGCCGAACACCTCGTCGGTCGAAATCTGCACGTAGCGGAAAGCACGGCGCTCGGCCGCCGGCAGCGCCCGCCAGTAAGCCAAAACCGCGTCGAGCAAGACCGCCGTGCCGAGCACATTGGTCGCGATAAAGTCCGCCGGCCGGTCGATCGACCGATCGACGTGGCTTTCGGCGGCGAAATGGAACACCGTCTGCGGCCGATGACGGGCGAACAATGCATCGAGCAAAGCGCGGTCGGCGATATCGCCGCGGGCCAGCGTGTAGCCCGGCAGGCGATCGAGCGCGGCGCGGGTCTGCGGGCAGGCGGCGTAGGTCAAAAGATCGAGATTGACCAGCCGCTCGCAGCACCGGCCGAGACTCGAGCGGACGAAATTGGCGCCGATAAAACCGGCACCGCCGGTGACCAGCCAAGTACGTGCTGTCACGAGCCGCCCCGCTCAGAACGGGATGTCGTCATCGGCGATGCCCGGGTCGTGCTGGTCGTTGCCGGCGTAGGCCGCCTCGTCGCCGGCCGCTGGACTCCGGCCGGTGCTCTCGAGCGGCGCGCTGCCCCCGCCGCGGCCGCCGAGCATCTGCATTTCGTTGGCGACGATCTCGGTCGAGTAACGGTCGTTGCCAGCCTGGTCCTGCCATTTGCGGGTTTGCAGTCTGCCTTCGAGGTACACCTGGCTGCCTTTGCGCAGATACTCGCCGGCGATCTCGCCGAGGCGGCCGAAAAGCACGATGCGGTGCCATTCGGTGCGTTCCTGCGGCTGGCCGCTTTGTTTATCGCGCCAACTATCCGAAGTCGCAACGCGGATGTTGGTCACTGTCATGCCACTTTGCGTCTGGCGGACTTCGGGATCGGCGCCGAGGTTGCCGATCAGAATGACTTTATTGATTCCCCTGGACATGGTCGCTCCCGTGAAGACAGGTCAAACCGAAATTGTAGCCCATCGCTCCGGGTGGGCCGGCGTTGTCGGACGTCCGGAGCCGGCCGGAACGTCCATCCGGGGCTATAATGCCCCGCGATGCCCGCCATTTCCCTCAGCCAGGCGCACCCGGCCACCCCCAACGATGCCTTCGCCCTGATCGGCGACGACGTCGACCGCCTCGACGCCTGCATACGCACCTGGCTGCGCTCGCACGTCGTCCTGGTCCGGCAGATCGCCGAGTACATCATCAACGGCGGCGGCAAGCGCCTCAGACCTCTGCTCCATCTGCTTTCGGCCCGCGCCGCCGGCTACGAAGGCGACAAGCACGTACTGCTCGCCGCGGTGATCGAATTCATCCATACCGCGACCCTGCTCCACGACGACGTGGTCGACGAATCGGAAATGCGCCGCGGGCGGCAAACGGCGCATGTTCTGTGGGGAAATCCAGCGAGCGTGCTGGTCGGCGATTTCCTCTATTCGCGCAGCTTCCAGATGATGGTCGAAATCGGCGACATGCGGGTCATGGAAGTCCTCGCCGACACCACCAACATGATCGCCGAAGGCGAAGTGATGCAGCTTCTGAATCTGCGCAATCCGGAAACCACCGAAGCCGCCTACCTGCAAGTCATCGAACACAAAACGGCGCGCCTGTTCCAGGCGGCCTGCGAACTCGGCGGCATGCTCGCCGGTGTGCCGCCGGAAATCCGCCACGGCCTCGGCGAATTCGGCAGCAAGCTCGGTGCCGCGTTCCAGATCATGGACGATGTGCTCGATTACAGCGCCAACGAGGGCGTGCTCGGCAAACGTCTCGGCGACGACCTGGCCGAAGGCAAACCGACGCTGCCGGTGATCTACGCCCGCGAAGCGGCCGACGCGGCACAGCGCGCCGTGATCGACGAGGTGATCCACCGCGGCGGCGGCGGCCGGCTCGACGAAGTGATCACCATCCTCAAAGCCACCCGCGCCCTGGAGCGGGCCAAACGCCGCGCCGCGAGCTTCGCCGGCGAAGCCGAACTGGCGCTCCGCCCCCTTTCCGATTCGCGCTGGCGCAAGGGCCTCGTCGCACTCGCCCATTACGCGGTCAACCGCGATCATTGAACCTGCCGGACCGCTTCCGGATGACCCGCGCCCGGCCCTCCCTCAACGTCGTGACGTTCGAGCGGGATCTCGCCGTCGCCCGGCGGGCGTGGCGCGACGAGCAAAACGCGCTGCGCGCCGCGCGCCGGTGCATCGACCGCGCGCTCGGCGGCGGCGATTCGATTTACGGTGTCAACACCGGTTTCGGGGCGCTCGCCAACCAGCCGATCGACGGCGGCGATCTCGTTCGCTTACAACGCAACCTGTTGCTGAGCCACGCCTGCGGTGTCGGCCCGCCGCTCAGCCCCGAAATCACGCGGTTGATGCTGGCCCTCAAACTGCACGCCCTGTGGCTCGGCTACTCCGGTATCTCACTACCGGCATTCGACCTGCTGCTTGACCTGTTCGAACACGACGTATTGCCGTGGATCCCGAGCCGGGGCAGTGTCGGCGCCTCGGGCGACCTGGCGCCGCTGGCCCATATGAGCCTGCCGCTGCTCGGTCTCGGCCAGGTCTGGAACCCGGCACGTACCGGCCCAGAACCAGCCGCTGCGGCCCTCGCCCGGCACGGTCTCGAACCGGTCGCCCTGGCACCGAAAGACGGCCTGGCGCTGATCAACGGCACGCAGATGATGGCCGCCATCGGCGTTGCGGTGTTGCGCCGGGCGCTCGGCCTGCTCGACCACGCCGACCTGCTGGCGGCGATGAGCCTCGAAGCCCTGCAAGGCAGCGCCGTGCCGTTCACTGCGGAGATTCACGATCTCCGGCCGCATCCCGGACAGCAGCGCACCGCCGGTCACCTGCGCGCTCTTTTGATCGGCAGCGAAATCCTCGAATCCCACCGCCATTGCGGCAAGGTGCAGGATCCGTACTGCCTGCGGTGCGTGCCGCAGGTCCACGGTGCGAGCCGCGACGCGCTGGCCCACGTCACCGCCGTGCTCGATATCGAAATCAACGCCGTGACCGACAACCCGCTGGTGCTCGCCGACGGGCGCATCGTCAACGGCGGCAACTTCCACGGTCAGCCGCTGGCCCTGGCGCTCGACTACGCGGCGCTGGCACTGGCCGAACTGGCGAGCATTTCCGAGCGCCGGACCTATCTTCTGCTCGCCGGCCACGACGGCCTGCCGCGTTTGTTGATGCACGACACCGGCATCAATTCGGGCTTCATGATCCCGCAGTACACGGCCGCGGCGCTGGTCTCCGAAAACAAGGTGCTGGCCCATCCGGCCAGCGTCGATTCGATCCCGACCAGCCTCGGCCAGGAAGACCACGTCAGCATGGGTTCGGTCAGCGCCTTGAAGCTCTTGCAGATCGTCGATAACGTCGAAAACGCGCTGGCCGTCGAACTGTTGACCGCGACCCAGGCCCTCGACTACCGCGCCCCGTTGCAGCCCGGGCGCGGCGTCGCCGCGGCACACCGCGCCGTGCGCCGTGAAATCGCCCACGCCGAAGCCGATTACCAGGTCGGCGACGATCTACGCCGCTGCGCCGAACTGCTGCGCGCCGGCATCCTGTGCGCCGCCGCCGGCGAAGTCTGCCCAGCTTTCAATCAGCCGGCGTGTTGCTGATCGCCCCGATCGGGACGCTGGCCACGTGCCCACCGGGCGACGGCCAACACGACGCCGGCCTGATCCCGGACGCGGCGCTGGCGATCGATCGCGGCATGATCGCCTGGGTCGGCCCGGCGGCCGGGATACCGGAGCCGTATCGCGCCGCGCCGCGCATCGACGCCGCCGGCCGGCTCGTCACCCCCGGCCTGATCGACTGCCACACCCACCTTGTTTTCGGCGGCTGGCGAAGCCATGAATTCGCCGCCCGGCTCGCCGGCCAAAGCTATCTCGATATCGCCGCCGCCGGCGGCGGCATCGCCGCGACCGTCGCCGCGACCCGCCAGGCCGATGACGCGGCTTTGCAACAAAAGGCCCGCGCCGCGCTCGACGGCATGCTGGCCCTCGGCGTGACGACCATCGAAGCCAAATCGGGATACGGCCTCGACCTCGAAACCGAACTTCGCATTTTGCGGCTGTACCGCGACCTCGGCCGCGAACAACCGGTTGAGATCGTTCCGACCTTTCTCGGCGCCCACGTGGTCCCGGCCGAATACCGCACGCGGCGCGCCGCGTACCTCCGCCTTTTGACCGACGAGATGCTGCCGCGCGTGGTCGAAGAAAATTTAGCGGAATTCTGCGATTGTTTTATCGACGCCGGCGCCTTCACGCCGGCCGAGGGCGAAATCGTCCTGCGCCGCGCCCGCGACCTCGGCCTCAAACTCAAGTGCCACGCCGAACAGCTCACGGCGAGCGGCGCCGCCCGGATGGCCGCCGAACTGGGCGCGGTATCCGTCGATCATTTAGAAAGAATCGACGACGACGGCATCGCGGCGCTCGCCGCGCAGCGCACCGTCGCGGTCAGCCTGCCGCTCGCCGCGCTGTGGCTCGGCGAACCCGATCTCGACGCCCGCCGCCTGCTGGCCGCCGGCGTCCAAGTCGCGGTGGCGACCGATTTCAATCCCGGTTCGGCGCCCTCCTGGCACCTGCCGCTGGCCATGACGCTGGCCTGCCTGCGCCAGCGCCTGACCCCGGCCGAAAGCCTGCTGGCCGCCACCGCCGTCGCCGCCCGCGCCATCGCCCGCGACAGCGAAAACCATCAACCGCCGCTCGGCAGCCTGTTGCCCGGCTATCAGGCCGACATCGCCCTGTTCGACGCCCCCGACGTCGATCACTGGCTCTATCATTTCCGCCCCAACGCCTGCCTGACCGTCCTGAAAAAAGGCGAAGTGGTCTGGCAAAAACCGGCACACGGCTCTTGAAAGGGTCAGGGTGGGGAGTTCAAGGATAACAATATGTTCAATCAATCTTACGCGGGGCTCGGCTGGCTCGATTGGAGCACGATCGGGCTTTATTTCATTGCGGTCTTCGCGATCGCGGGCTGGGCCGGGCGGCGCGGCAAGGCACGTGGCGCGGCGGCGGATTATTTTCTCGCCGGGCGCAATACCGGCTGGTTCGTCGTCGGCGCTTCGCTGTTCGCTTCGAACATCGGCTCGGAGCATCTGGTCGGCTTGGCCGGCAGCGGCGCGGCGGGAGGCATCGCGGTCGCCCAGTTCGAGATTCTCGCTGCATTGATCCTGTTGTTGCTCGGCTGGGTATTTGTGCCGTTTTACCTCAGGACCGGCGTTTTCACGATGCCCGAGTTTCTCGAACGCCGTTATTCGCCGGCGGCACGCTGGTACCTGGCGGCGGTGTCGATCGCCGGTTACGTGCTGACCAAGATCTCGGTGACGATCGCCGCCGGCGGCATCGTCTTCCAGGCGCTGATGGGCCTCGACTTTTGGAGCGGCGCATTGATCGTCGTTGTCGCCACCGGCATTTACACCGTTTACGGCGGTCTGCGCGCCGTGCTCTACACCGACCTGATGCAATTGTTCGTGCTGCTCGCCGGCGCCGTGCTGGTCACCGTCTTCGGGCTGATCGAAGTCGGCGGTTTCGACGCTCTGGCGGCGGCCGCCGGCAGCGAGCGGATGGCGCTCTGGAAACCGCTCGGCGATCCGGATTTTCCATGGACCGGTATCATCTTCGGCGCGCCGATCCTCGGCGTCTGGTATTGGTGCACCGATCAGTACATCGTGCAGCGTGTGCTCGCCGCGAAGGACTTGACCGCCGCCCGCCGCGGCACCTTGTTCGCCGGTTTTCTGAAGTTGACCCCGCTGTTCATTTTCGTGATCCCCGGCGTCATCGCCTACGTACTGGCCGAATCCGGGCGCCTGGCGTTGGGCGAGGCGGACCAGGCATTGCCGGCGTTGGTCACGCACCTGCTGCCGGCCGGGCTGCGCGGCATCGTGGTCGCCGGCCTGCTCGCCGCGTTGATGAGTTCGCTGTCCTCAGTGTTCAATTCCTGCTCGACGCTGATCACGTTCGATCTGTACCGCAAACTTCATCCGGAGGCTTCCGAAAAACGGCTGATCGCCGTCGGTCAGTGGTCCACCGCGTTGCTCGTCGTGCTGGGGCTGCTGTGGATTCCGTTGATGAAACTGATCTCCGGCCAGCTTTATCAATATCTGCAAAGCGTGCAGGCCTATATCGCGCCGCCGATCGCCGCCGTGTTTCTCATCGGCGTCGCCTCACGCCGGGTCAATGCCCAGGGGGCGCTCGCCGCGCTGCTCGGCGGCGGCGCGCTCGGCATCGCCCGGCTCATCGCCGAACTCAACAAGAGCGCCCTGGACGGCGTGTTGTATCGCTTCGCGGCGATGAATTTTCTGCATTTCGCAGCGCTGCTGTTCGCCGCCTGCGCCTTGATTCTGGTCATCGTCAGCCTGGCGACCCGCCGGCCGCCGGCCGCCGCCGAGGCGCTGGTCTTCGGATCGGCGGGGCGCGCCGCGCACGACCGCGACTTTTGGCTGGACGTCATGCTGAGCGCGCTACTCGCCGTCGCTGTCGCCGTCTTGTGGATCAATTTTAGTTAACCCAATTGGGTTAAGGCACGTGGCGATCGAATCCCTGCTGCTGGCGCTGCTGGTGATCCTCGCCGTGCCTTATGCCATCTGGCGGCTGGGGCGGACCGACGATTACGCGCCGCTGGTCGTCGTGCAGATCCTCGCCGGCATCGCGTTGGGGCCGGGACTCGCCGGCCACTGGCTGCCGGTGTTGCATCAATCGATTTTCACACCCGGCGTCATCGACGCGCTCGGCGCCATCGCCGCCTGGGCGGTCATCTTGTTCATCTGGATCGCCGGCATCGAACTCGATCTCGGCGCCGCCTGGCGCGAACGTCGCGACAGCGCGACGACCGCCACGCTCGCCCTGCTCATGCCGCTGTTGACCGGCGGCGCGGTGGCTTGGCTGTTGGCCGCCGTCGACCCGGGCTGGCTGGGCGCCGCCGCCGGCATCGGGCAGTTTGCCGCCGCTGTCGGCATGGCCTCGGCGGTGACGGCGTTGCCGATACTGATCCTGTTCATGGAAAAACTCGGCATTTATCGCACTACACTCGGCCAGCGCGTGCTCCGTTACGGCAGCCTGGACGACCTGGCGATCTGGGGCGTGCTCGCCCTCGTGCTGCTCGATTTCGATCGTCTCGGCCGGCAGGGGGCGTTTCTGTTGGCCTTCGCCGGCGCCACGATGTTGATCCGGCGGCTGCTGCGCCGGCTCGCCGAAAGCGATCGCTGGCCGGTGGCCATCATCTGGCTGACGGCAACGGCACTCGCCGCCGACTGGGCCGGTCTGCACTACATGGTCGGCGCCTTTCTCGCCGGCGCGGTCCTCGACGGCCGCTGGTTCTCGGCCGAAAAAATGGACCTTTTACGCCATCACGTGCTTTTGTTGTTCATGCCGGTGTTTTTTCTGAGCACCGGTTTGCGCACCGATTGGCAGATGGGCGGTGGACCGGTGCTCGCCGCCGCTTTGCTGCTGCTCGCCGCCGCGGTCGGCGGCAAGTTCATCGGCATCCACCTCGCCGCGCGCCTGCTCGGCTGGCGGCGCGGCGAAGCGCCGCTCGTCGCCTGGCTGCTGCAAACCAAGGCCCTGATCATGATTATCTTCGCCAATATCCTGCTCGACCGTCAGGTCATTTCCGGCGACACTTTCACCGCCCTGTTGCTCGCCGCCGTCGCCAGCACGATGTTGACCGTGCCGCTGACGTTGCGCGCCCAGCGGCGCGTTGCCGACTGATGTTGAGCGGCTTGGGATTTGTCATACTATGAGCTTGATAAATCGCGATCGTCTGATGAGATGCGTAGAAGTGTACCAGCCATTTGTCAGTAAACACCTTCATCCGGAAGAATAGGATTTTCAACCACAGGATAATCATCAGCAAGCTCAGGAGGTAGTTTCCAAAAGTTGCCGAGGAGAGCCGCCATTTCAGATCTGTTCTTTAGTGGATCGGTTATCGAAAAGCTTGCCGGCGCAGGATCGATGCTGATTATCCCTGCCGCCTGGGCTTCCTGCGCGACGCTGCGAATCATTTCAGCTTGCGGTCCAGATAGGTTGCCGGTCTCTGGATCCCAGTCCAGCTCTCCATCGATTTTCCCAGCAAATGTCACCAACGTCAATTTCATGGCTTCCACCGCAACAGCAGCCCAAGAGTCATCTCAAATAGTTCCGCATCTAGCGTCATGATCCTCAATGTTTAAACACATTCTAACCCAATATAGACCCATTGACATGACTTCAAGTGCACCTCTACCATCTGACTGGCTAACCTGGAAGCGCCCCCTCCCCGGCCCTCCCCCGCAAGCGGGGGAGGGGGAATAACAGGTACGCTCCGGCAAGCGAGAGGGCCGCACATCTCCTTCCCCCTTCCAGGGGGAAGGTTGGGATGGGGGTATAAACTCCTCCTTCCCCCTTCCAGGGGGAAGGTTGGGATGGGGGTATAAACTCCATCATCCTCATCGCGCGCTTTCCTGTAAAGCACGAAGGATGTGTTCCAACACTTCGGTGTTTCGTTTGAGCACATCGTGGTTCCAGAATCTGAGGACTCTGAAAGCTTGGTGATTAAGCCATCGGTCGCGTTGTTGGTCGTAGTCATTGTCGAGATGTTGACCGCCATCGACTTCAATGATCAGTTTGCGTTCTAGGCAAACGAAGTCAACGATGTAATTGCCGATCGGGTATTGGCGGCGGAAGCGGGCGCCGTCGAGCTGGCGGCGCCGCAGCGCTTGCCACAGGCGCCGTTCGGCGTCGGTCATGGCTTGGCGTAAATCGCGGGCACGTTGGCGCGTGATGGTGGTCATTGGATTATTCTCCCCCACCCCAACCCTCCCCCGCAAGCGGGGGAGGGGGAATAACAGTACCTTCCCCCGCAAGCGGGGGAGGGACAAGACGAGTTCCAGCTTACGGGGGAAGGTTGGGGGCACAATTTACGCAATGTTTATTCTTGAACCCACACGCCGTAACCCCAGGCTTCGAGTTCGAGCGTAGCGTTGGCCGAGAGCGTGAGCGGCTTGCCGCTGAATTCGTCCCGCCATTCGCCGCTGAACGGCCCGCCGGTCAAGCTCACCGTCAGCGGAGCGGGAGAAAAGTTCAGCGCCACGAATACCGCATCGCCGTCCCCGGCGCGGACGAAGCTGAACACGTGCTCGGGCGCCGAGTTGACGACCTGTTTCATCCGTCCCCCGGCCGCGCCGCTGCGTAACGCCGGGTGGCGCTTTTTGAGCGCGATCAGCCGGCGGTATAAATCGCCGATCGGATGCGGGCGCCAGACGATCGGATCGCGCTCGAAAAAGGCCAGGCGTTTGTCGTTGCCCGCTTCCTGGCCGTTGTAAATCATTGGTATCCCTTCGCCGGTCATCTGCAAGACGATGACCGGCTCCAGCGCCGCGCCGAAGCGTTCGAACTGCGTCGCCTCCCAGGCGTTCTGGTCGTGATTGGACACATAAACCAATCGGTAAGCATCGTGCGGCCAGGCGCTTTCGTTTTCCGAATAGTAGCCGAACAAGGCTGTCGCATCGGCTTTGCCGAGTGCGATATTGTGCAGCGTGTTGTTCCAACTCCAGGCGTAGCTGGCGTCGAAGGCGCGGGCGTGTACGTCGCGCCCTTCGTATTCGGCAAGCATGAACACCGGCTTGATCGATTCGAGTTCGGCGCGGGCGTTCTCCCAGAAATCGAGCGGCACGTAACCGGCGACGTCGCAGCGATAACCGTCGATGGCCGCGTGTTCGACCCAGTAACGCAAAGCGCGGGTCATGTAAGCGCGTAGCCCGGGTTGGTCATAGTCGAGGTCGATGATGTCCGACCAGTCCCACCACGGCGTCGAGCGGAAAGCGCCGTTGTCGTCGCGTTCGTACCACTCCGGATGCTGGCGGGCGAGTCCATTGTCCCAGGCGGTATGGTTGGCGACCCAATCGAGGATCACTTTCATACCGCGCTCGTGCGCCGCGCCGACAAACGCTTGCAGATCGGCCAGCGTCCCATATTCGGGGTTGACGGCAAAATAATCCTTGATAGCATACGGACTGCCGAGACGGCCCTTGCGGTGAGCGACTCCGATCGGGTGGATCGGCATCAGCCACAGGATATCGACGCCGAGATCGGCAAGGCGCGGCAATTGCGCCTGCGCGGCGCGCAGCGTGCCCTGCGGCGTGAACTGCCGGAGATTGATTTGATACAGCACCGCGTTCCGGCTCCATTCTGGGTGCTGCAAGCGGACGTAAGGGCGGGGTAGATAGCGCACCGCATCGCCGCCAGCCGGTTCGACGGCAAGCGCACCGTATGCCGCGCCCAGTAAGAGCCACGGCAGGCATCGCGCCACTGAATTCATTCTTGACCCCGGTACAGGGAAAAACTGAGCGGCGGTTGTTCGATTCGCACCATGCCGTCTTCTGCCGCCGATAATGCCCCGCCCTCGCCGAGCAGTTTTTTCCAGTGCCGTGCGTCGTTTTCTAAATTCAGAACGCGGCTGTGGCTATCGTCCGCGGTATTGGCGACCAGCAAATACACCGTGCCTTCGCCATCGCGGGTGAACACGAACAGTCCGGGTTCATCGGCTGCATACAACACTTTCTGCCGGCCGCGGCGCAATGCCGTTTCGCGGTGGTAAACGCCGGCCATTTCGGCGATGGCGCGATACTGCGGGTGGGTGGTATCGAAGTTGTCGCCGGCGGTCGTCGCGGTGCTGGCAATCAACCGGTTGTCGTTATAACTCGCCACGCGGCTTGCAAACATGTCCTCGCGCGCGTCCTGGTCGCGGCCGTCGCCGGTGAAGCCCTGCTCGTCGCCGTAATAAATCACCGGCACGCCGCGCGCAAACAGCAATAGAGCGTGGGCCAGGATGCTGCGCTGCAGCAATTGCATGCCGTCCGCCGCCTCACCCAATTCGTTCAGCAACGCCCGACCGATCCGCCCGTCGTCGTGGTTGCCGAGGAAAGTCGGCAGGATCAGCGCGCCGCGCGGATCGCCGCGGTACAAAGGGTCGGCGGCGAACACTTCGGCAAGCCGTACCGGCCCCTTCTTGCCGCTCGCGACGTCCTGCAGCGCATCGCGCAGCGCGAAATCGAGCACCGCCGGGAAACCGGCTTCGGCGGTATAACGCGCCAGGGCCGGCGGCGTCAATTCGTAAGCCTCGCCGAACAAATAAAAATCGCCGATCCCATTCGCCTTCGCCTCGTCGATCATCGCTGGGATGAAGCGCAACCAGAATTCGTCGTTGACGTGTTTGGCGGTATCGATCCGGAAGCCATCGACCTTGAAGCGGCGGATCCAGCTCCGATAGATGTCGATCATGCCGGCGACGACGCGCGGGTTTTCGGTATAAACGTCGTCGAGGCCGGAGAAATCGCCGTAAGTGACACTCTCGCCTTCCCACGTCGAGTTGCCGCGGTTGTGGTAATAAAGCGGGTTGTTCAACCACTCCGGCACTTTGACGCGGCGTTCGTTCTCCGGCACCAGCACCGTATAGGCATAGTCGGGGGCCGTGAGCCGGGCAAAGTTTTCGACGGTCTGATGTTCAGGTGCATCGCCGAGAAATCCGCCGTTGATCGGCGCGCCGCCGGCACCGCCGCGCGTGGTATAGGGATAATCGGCGATGGACCGATATGCGCAGTCGGACCACCCGATCCCGGTTGCCGGATCTGATTTAGAACATTCTCTGTATTGGATCACGTCGGCCGTGTGGTTGGTGACGATATCCATGAAGACCTTCATGCCGCGCTCGTGCGCCGCATCGACCAGGGCGCGGTAATCGTCTTCGGTGCCGAGGTGCGGATCGACGGTCGTGAAATCGGTGATCCAGTAACCGTGGTAGCCGGCGCTGAGCTGGCCCGGCGGCCCCTGTACCGGCTTGTTCTTGAAAACCGGCGTCAGCCAGATCGCGCTCGCCCCGAGTCCCTGGATGTAATCGAGCCGCTCGGCGATGCCGCGGAAATCGCCGCCGTGATAAAACCCCTTATGCGCCGGATCGAAACCGTGCTGTTCCGGGCCGCCGGCGATCCCGCCGCGGTCGTTCGCCGGATCGCCATTGGCGAAACGATCCGGCATGATGAAGTAGATGAGTTCATCCTCGTTCGGCCGCACCGGGTTGCCGGCGGGCTCGACCGCGATAAAACGCACCGCTGCGCCGCCGCCCGGAGCCAGGCGTAGTTCCAATACATCTTCGCCGCGCACGTTCCGGGTTTCGATGACAATCTCTTCCGGGTTGTGCTCCCAGTGCGCCTCGTCGCCGTCGCGGTAGATTTCGGCGCGGTAGGCGGCGCCGCTTTCCAAAAAGCCGAGCGGCACGTGCAGCAGACGGCCGTCAGCGTTGGTGATCGCCCCCAGATACCAGTCACGGCTCGCCCGGTCGCGGCGCGCGATCACGACGTACTCGCCGATTTCGCCGGCCAGCGCCCGGCTCTCAGCCCAGTCGGCCGGGACGTCTTCGATAAACTTGAACGCCTGCGGTTTGGCCTCGTAGTTTTCCGGTAGGTCGGCGGCCATCTGCAGCGGGCTGTAGATCACAACGTATAACGCAAGCTGTTTGGCCAGGGTGGTCGGAATGTTGCGCTCGCGCTGCGCCTCGTCGCTGCCGAGGTCGAAAATCCCCGGCGTGAAATCCATCGGCCCGGCGAGCAACCGGGTAAACGGCAGAATCGTCGTGTGTGCCGGGCCGTTGCCGTCCGACCAGGCGTTGTATTCCTGGCCGCGCTGCCCCTCGCGCGTCATCCAGTTGGGCCAGGTGCGGCGCAGGCCGGTGTCCTTGACCGGTTCGTGCGTGTTGATCGCAATGTGGTGGCGCGCCGCAGCCTCGAGCACGTGCTGCAAGTGGCGCACCATGTACTGGCCGTGCTGCCATTCGTGGTGCAGCTTGTCGTTCTCGTCGTGGCGCGGCAGCAGACCGTTCTGCTTGACGTAGCCGGTTTTTACGGCGCGCACTCCGTGCTCGGCCATATAGGCCATCGCCGCTTCGAGCTGCCGTTCGTAATTTTCGATGCCGCCCGAGGTTTCATGATGACCGATCAGCCGTACCCCTTTGGCCACGGCATATTCCGCCAAAGCGTCGAAATCGTAATCGGGATACGGCGTCGTGAAATCGAACTGCTCGGCGTTCGCGATCCAATCGCCGTCCCAGCCGAGATTCCACCCTTCGACCAACACGCCGTCGAAACCGTGGCGCGCCGCGAAGTCGATGTAGCGTTTGGTATTCGCGGTGGTTGCGCCGTGGCGCGGGCCGGAAGCCCAGGTCGATTTGCGGATGTGCATCTCCCACCAGACGCCGACGTATTTGCCCGGCTGCACCCACGACACGTCGCCGAGACGGTTCGGCTCGTTGAGGTTGAGGATCAGATCGCTGCTGTCGATCAGGCGCGCCGCGCTGTCGGCAATCTGGATCGTTCGCCAAGGTGAGACAAAAGCGCCGCGGGTTTTGACTTTCACCCCGTCCGACCACGGCACCAGATCGGCCTTGAGACGGTGTTCGCCGAGCCGTTCCAGCGTCATCTCGGCGTAATCGGTGAGCGCCGCTTCGTGGATGCTGAGATAAAGGCCGCCCGCCGTTTTCATCGTCAGCGGCGTCACCGCCTTCCAGATCGCCGAAAGCGGCGTACGGCGGTACAGGTATTCGTAACGGTTCGGCAGATAAGCGCCGGTCCACCACGCCGTATGATCGCCGGTTAGCGCGAATTCGGTGACTTCGTCGGCGATGCGCCGTTCGCCGCCGGCAGCGCCGGCCGGAATTTCATAACGGAAACCAACGCCTTCGTCGAAGACGCGAAACACAACGCTCAGCGCCGTAGTGCCGCGCCGCCCGAAATCGACGGCCAGTTCGTTGAAGTGATTGCGGACGGCGCTCCTCTCGCCCCACGGCTGGCTCCACGTTTCATCAACCGTTCGGCGGCGGGCGGTGAGCAGTTCGAGACCGTCGGCCAGCGACGGTTCGCCGATCAGGCGAAGACCCAGATAGGACTGCGCGACGACATCCCTGTCGAATCGCGCAACGGAAAACCACGGCCGGCCATCATCGATTCCAACCTTGACCGCCAGCACGCCCCCCGGCGAGGCGGCGGTCAGCGGTTCTGCGGCCGGCGCCGCGAAGATGGCACCGGATAACACCGCGAGCAGAATGAAAAGGTAAAGTCGCGACCGCTCGCGGGGGACCACCGGCGCTCCAAATTGCAAAATATCAACCTTTGCACCATGCTAGTGGCAAATTGCGGAGGACACAATAAATTGCATACGTATTCAATTCCCGAAACCCCTCACGCCACCGACCGCCAGATCCGCACCGTGGTCATCGCCGGCGGCGGCACCGCCGGTTGGATGTGCGCCGCGGCGTTGGCCCACGCCATCTCCCCGGCCTGCCGCATCGTTCTCGTCGAATCCGAAGAAATCGGCATCGTCGGCGTCGGCGAAGCGACGATCCCACCGCTGAAGCTGTTCAACCAGCAACTCGGCATCGACGAAAACGATTTCTTGCGCGCCGCCAAGGGCAGTTTCAAACTCGGCATCGAATTTAACGGCTGGACCCGACCGGGGCACCGTTATTTCCATCCCTTTGGCCGCTTCGGCATCGAGTTCGATCTGCTGCCGCTCCATCAATACTGGTTGCGCGCCCGGCTGGCCGGCACGAGCCAAGACGAGATCACCGACTATTCGATGGCCTGGCAGATGGCCAGGCTGAGCCGCTTCGCGCCGCCGCGCCGCGAGCCGAACAACGTCGCCTCGACCTTCGATTACGCCTACCACCTCGACGCCGCGTTGTACGGCCGCTATCTCCGGCGCTACGCCGAAGCGCGCGGCGTCGAACGCCGTGAAGGGCGCATCGCCGAAGTGCGTCTGAGCGGCGAAACCGGCCATATTGCCGCGCTCAAAATGCAAGACGGCTCTGAAATCGGCGGCGATCTGTATCTCGACTGCACCGGCTTTCGCGGCCTGTTGATCGAACAGGCGCTCGCCGCCGGCTACGAAGACTGGCGTTCATGGCTGCCGTGCGATCGCGCCGTCGCGGTCGGCTCACGGCACGGCGCCGAGGGCCTGATTCCCTACACCCGGGCCACGGCGCGCGCCGCCGGCTGGCTGTGGCGCATCCCGCTCCAACACCGGGTCGGCAACGGCCACGTCTATTGCAGCGAATACCTCGGCGACGACGAAGCAGCCGGCATCCTGCTCGCCCATCTCGAGGACGAAGCGCTCGGCGAACCGCGCTTTTTGCGCTTTATCACCGGCCGGCGAAAAACCTGCTGGCACCGCAACTGCGTCGCGATCGGGCTGGCCGCCGGCTTTCTCGAACCCCTCGAATCGACCAGCATCCACCTGATCCAAACCGCCATCACCCGGCTGCTGGCGCTGTTTCCCGACCGCGCGTTCTCGCCGCTCGCCGCCGCCGAGTACAACCGGCTGACGGCGCTCGAATACGAGAGAGTGCGGGATTTTCTGATCCTGCACTACTACGCCAACGAACGGCCCGAACCGTTCTGGCGGGCGCGGGCGGCGATGGAGGTGCCCGAAGCGCTGCGCTACAAGATCGACCATTACCAGAGCGCCGGCCGGCTGGTCGCCGAACCCTACGAGCTGTTCCAGAACCCGAACTGGCTGGCCGTACTCGCTGGCCAACTGCCCCTGCCCGCCGCCAACGAGCCGCTGCTCGACCTGCGCCCCGGCGTCCCCGCCGAACGCTATCTCGCCAGCCTGAAAAACACCCTCACCACCACCGCCGAAGCCCTGCCCGACCACGCCGAATACCTCGCCCGACACTGCCCGGCGACCGCCCAATCGCCCCGCAAGCCCTGATCTGGACTCGCCCTACGTCATTCCGACCGGCCTACGCCGGCACGGCAGTCGAGCACGTCAGATAGTGGGCGTTCCCGTGCCTCGTCCCCCGCTGGCGGGAACTCGCCTTGTTCCCCCCGCTTGCGGGAACCCGCCTTGTTCCTTCCCCCGCTTGCGGGGGAAGGTTAGGAAGGGGGCACGATTACCGAAGTCGTTTCTCACCCCCTCCCCGCTCCCCCGCTTGCGAGGGAGGGGGAAAAGAGGTGCTCCCCCGCTTGCGAGGGAGGGAGAAATAGCAGGCACTCCGGGACAGTCACGATTGACCTGCCCTCCTGGTTTTTGGGTTACGATGACCACTTGACGCCGCAGGGGACGCTTTATCCCCCATTTCCGCCGCGGCGGCCCCCGAACCCGGTATACCTGATGAACGACGACCCCGCCACCCAAGATATCCGTGACGCCGCCGAAACGCTGTTCAAAGACACCGCCCTCATGCTGCTCGAAATCGCCCGCCAGACCGGCATCACGGTCAAGCGGATGCGGCAGATCATGAGTCACACCCAGATCAAGGCCCTCGACGAAGAGGGCCTGAACCGCTTCGAGATCATGGCCGTCGCCGGCTTCAGCCGGCGCGCCATCCGGCTGATGCTCGCCGAGGACCATCGCCGCGACCGGACCGACCTGCTCGCGCGGTTTATGGGCCACTGGGCCTCCGACCCACAGTATCCGGACGAGCTGCCGATCAAAGGCGAGACTTTCCCGTCGTTCCAGCATCTGCACGACCAGTACGGTAGCGATTTCACCGCCCCCGGGTTGCTGAAGGTGTTGGTAAAGCGCGGGCTGGTCGAAGTGCACGGTGACCAGGTCCGCGCGCTCAGTCGCCGGGTCCTCGCCGAAACCCCACCGGAAGTGATCGACGAAATACGCCGGGCGCTGCTCTCGCTACTCGCCACGACCATCCACAATCTCCGCGGCGGCACACCGCGCCATCTGCAGCGCCGGTTGCACAGCCGCAAGATACCTGCTGACCGGCGACCGGAGGCCAGGGCCGCGGTCCGAGCCAGGACCGAGGCGTTCATGTTGGAAATGCTTGAGTTAATGGACAGTTACGAAATTTTTGATGAGGACGGACTGGGCTCGCACGAGGCCGCCGAAGGCGAGGTCGAGGCCGGGCTGGGGCTGCACTGGTTCGAGATCGAAAATCCGCAGCATCTGATTGGCGATTACCCCGGCCACGTGGTCACCGAACACGGCGAAATGATCGATCTCAGTCATGAGGAACGCGCCAAAGCTATGATTCGTTCTGGGAAAAAGTCCCAGAAAACGACCGATCCCGGTTCTGATTAGGAAGCCGCTATGTTCCGCAAACTCGCTCTGACCCTGACTTTGGCCCTGTTGTGGACGGTGGAAGCCCTGGCGACGGCGCACAGTGGCACCGGCGCCCCCGAATCGTTCGGCGACTGGCTCGCCGATCTGTTCCGCTGGTGGCCGTTCTGAGCCGCGCCGCTTCCCGTCCCCTGGGAAGCGACCCCTTCCCCCGCCGCGCGGGGGAAGGTTCCCCCAATCAAAAACCATAAATTCCGGCTCACGCCCGCGACCGCCTGCCTGTACGCCCAGGCAGACGAGCGCGTCACTCGGTTTTTCACGCGGTGTTTATACGCGATGCCGCGGGGCCGGGCGGAAAGATACGATTATTTGGGATAATGGTCGGTCATGAGAGTCGACCGCGACCACTATCGTTCCATCATGCTGGCCGCAGACGGCTGGTCGGTGGAAATTATCGACCAGACCTTACTGCCTCATCGATTCGAGATTCGCAGCTTGCAGAGCGCCGATGAGGCCGCCGAGGCGATCCGGACCATGCGCGTCCGCGGCGCGCCGCTGATCGGCGCAACCGCGGCCTACGGGCTCGCGCTCGCGATGCGCGCCGACCCGGGCGACCACAACCTGCAGCGCACCGCCCACGCGCTGCTTGACACCCGCCCGACCGCGGTCAATCTGCACTGGGCCATCGAGCGTGGGCGCCGGCGGCTGGACCCGCTGCCGGCTGAGCACCGAGCCGCCGCGGCCTACGCTTTGGCCGCCGAGATCTGCGCAGAGGACATTGCGATCAACCAGCGCATCGGCGAGCACGGCGTCGCGTTGTTCCGCGACATTCTGCAACGGAAGCAGCGGCGTGGCCCGCTGGAAATCCTCACCCACTGCAACGCCGGCTGGCTGGCCACCGTCGACTGGGGCACCGCGCTGGCGCCGATTTACCTGGCACACGAGGCAGGCATTCCACTGCATGTCTGGGTGGACGAGACCCGGCCGCGCAACCAGGGCGCGGCATTGACGGTCTGGGAATTGGCCGCGCGCGACGTGCCCTGCGACCTGATCGTCGACAACGCCGGCGGGCACCTGATGCAGCACAACAAGGTCGACCTGTGCATCACCGGCACCGACCGCACGACGCGCCGGGGCGACGTCTGCAACAAGATCGGCACCTATCTGAAAGCGCTCGCCGCGCAGGACAACGGCGTGCCGTTCTACGTCGCGCTGCCGGGCCCGACCATCGATTGGTCGATCGCCGACGGACTTGCGGAAATTCCGATCGAAGAGCGCGCTGCTGTCGAGGTGACGGACGTTGGCGGGGTCAATGCGGCCGGCGAGCCGGGCACGGTGCGCATCGCCCCGGCCGGTGTACGGGCGCGGAATTTCGCCTTCGACGTGACGCCCGCGCGCCTCGTCACCGGGCTGATCACCGAACGCGGCATCTGTGAAGCCAGCGAGGCCGGCCTGCTCGGCTTGTTTCCCGAACGGGCGGCGGCTTGAACGTGCACCGGTCGCGGCGCGAGCAACTGGTCGAGAGCGCGCGGCGGATGAACGCCAGCGGCATCAACACCGGCACTTCCGGCAACCTCAGCGCCCGGATCGACGGCGGCATGCTGATCACCCCGTCGGCCGTGGATTACAACGTCATGCACCCCGCCGACCTGGTCATCGTTTCGACCGCTGGCCAGTGGGCCGAAGGGGCGCGACCGTCCAGCGAATGGCGTTTTCATCGGGACATTTACGCCGCGTATCCGGAAGCGGAGGCCATCGTGCACGCCCACCCGGTGCACTGCGTTGCGCTGGCCGCACTGCATCGTCCGATTCCGGCGTATCACTACATGGTCGCGATCGCCGGTGGCGCCGACATCCGCTGCGCGGACTATGCGACCTTCGGTACCCAGGAATTGTCCGATCGCGTCGTGGAAGCGCTGGCTGGACGCCGCGCCTGCCTGATGGCCAATCACGGCCTGGTGTGTTACGGCGAAAGTCCGGCGGACGCGCTGGCGCTCGCGATCGAAGTCGAACATCTCGCGCACGGCTATTGCACGGCGCTGGGCGCCGGCGTACCCGCAGTGCTCGATGACGAAGAGATGGGGCGCGTCATCGAGCGGTTCCGCAAGTACCGGGCGGGCGTGATCGATCTGCAATCATGACTGTCCCGAGCAGGATGGCGCAGAAAGCCGCGCCTCGTTCCTTCCCCCGCTTGCGGGGGAAGGTTAGGAAGGGGGTACGATTACCGAAGTCGTTTTTCACCCCCTCCCCGCCCTCCCCCGCTTGCGAGGGAGGGGGAAAAGAGGTGCTCCCCCGCTTGCGGGAACCCGCCTTGTTCCCCCGCTTGCGGGAACCCGCCTTGTTCCCCCCGCTTGCGGGAACCCGCCTTGTTTTCCCCGCTGGCGGGAACCCGCCTTGTTCCTTCCCCCGCTTGCGGGGGAAGGTTAGGAAGGGGGCACGATTACCGAAGTCGTTTTTCACCCCCTCCCCGCCCTCCCCCGCTTGCGAGGGAGGGGGAAAAGAGGTGCTCCCCCGCTTGCGGGAACCCGCCTTGTTCCCCCGCTTGCGGGACCCGCCTTGTTCCACCCGCAAACGGGAACCCGTGTTGTTCCTTCCCCCGCTTGCGGGGGAAGGTTAGGAAGGGGGTACGATTACCGAAGTCGTTTTTCACCCCCTCCCCATCCCTCGCCCCGCAAGCGGGGGAGGGTGAATAAAGAAGCCTTCCCCCACTTGCCGGGGTGGGCGGGGTGGAAGCCCGTCCCGGCGGTTACGGCAAAGACCAGTCGATCGGTGGCAAGCCCTGGCTTTCGAGGTAACGGTTGGCGCGCGAGAACGGCCGGCTGCCGAAAAACCCCCGGTAGGCGGAAAGCGGAGAAGGATGGGGCGATTCGATGACCCAATGCCGGGTCCGGTCGATCATACGGCCTTTGTTCTGGGCGTACGAACCCCACAGCATAAACACCAAGTGCCGGGTTCCCGCGTTCAGCCGATCGATCACCGCATCGGTGAACCGCTCCCAACCCTGTTGGGCGTGCGACCCGGCGCGGCCGCGCTCGACGGTCAGCACCGCGTTGAGCAGCAGGACGCCGCGCTCCGCCCAGGGCGTCAAATCGCCGTCGCGGGGCAGCGGCAAACCGAGGTCGTCATGCCATTCCTGCAGAATGTTGACCAGCGATGGGGGTTTGACGACGCCGGGGCGCACCGAGAAGCACAAGCCGTGGGCCTGCCCGGGACCGTGGTAAGGATCCTGGCCGATGATCACCACCCGCACGCGCTCGAACGGCGTGTGATCCAGGGCGGCGAAAATTTCGCCGCCCGGCGGGTAAATCACCGCACCCGCGGCCTTGCGCCGGCGCAGAAACTCGCCGAGCTGGCGCATGTACGGCTGAGCGAATTCATCGGCCAGCCGGGATTTCCAGCTCGCTTCGAGTCGAATCGAGCGGGCCTGATCGTTCATCGTCATAGTGCCTCACCGGGGTCAGAACATCTTACCCGCACTCAGCCCAGGACCGCCCTGTTGCGCCCGCTGCAATCCATCGCGTGGCCGATATCGAGTTCTTATGAGTTGTAATTACCCTTGACATTGTGGTTTATTCGCCTCATTTTTGCAGCCGTCCGGATGAAGGAGTCGGCCATGCCCCGAACCCCCGTCAAACCCAAACGGAACCGTTTTCCGCCCCCGCCCCTCTATCCCGATATGGATCCCGCGGCCAATCGGTCGCGGCAGGCGACCGAGCATCTATTGTGCGCGGTCTTCGAACAACTCCTGCCGATCGCCCGGCGTGAAGGGCTCACGATCAAACGGCTGCGCGAGCTTTTGGTCCGCACACAGTTGCGGCTGCTGGACAAAGAAGGCGTTAGCCGCTTCGAAATGGTGGCGCTCTCCGGATTCAGCCGCCGCGCCGTCCGGCTGTTGACTCAAGACGATCGCGAAATCGACACCACCAGCCCCCTCAGCCGGTTCATGGACCATTGGTTGACGGATCCGCTCTTCCCGACGACGCTCCCACTGGCAGGCAAAAAGCAGCCTTCTTTCACCCATCTCTATCACAAATACGTCAGTGATTTCACGTTGACCGGTCTTTTGAAGCTGCTGAAAAGTAATGACCTGGTCAAGATCGAAAACGGGATGATCACCGCGCTCGGCCGCGGCGTGACGAGCCGGACACGGGTCGAAGATCTGGCCGCTGCCGAGGAGGCGATTACGGCGTTATTTTCGACGTTGAACCATAACCTTTACGAAATGAACCCGCCGCTGCTCCAGCGCCACATCCAGACTTCCACCGTGCCGGTCGAGCGGAAAGCGGAACTGCGGGGCATGGTCTCCGAAGTGCTGCACCAGGCCAGCGAGCGAATAAGCCAACTGCTGCACCCGACCCAGAGCCAGGCGGCACGGCGGGACCAGGGAAAAAGGCCGGCGATCGGGATCGGTTATTACTGGTATGAACTCGATGACGAGCCGCCTCCCGCCATTGGCCAAAAGTGAATAGAATTGGTAGAATCTATCGGACCGTCACAACAACTTCAACCGAATGGATACCAGCATGAGCAATGAAAGCACTCAAGCCACAGAGCGGCTGATCAAGGATCTTTTCCTAGCGCTCCTCCCCATTGCCCGACGCGAGGGCATCACGGTCAAGCGAATGAGTCATTTGTTGATTCAGACCTTGACCAGGGCCCTCGACGAGGAAGGGCTGAACCGATTCGAAATCATGGCCGAAGTCGGGTACAGCCGCTGCGGCATCAGATTGTTGCTGGCGGATGATCCGGACAAGCACCAGGACGGAACCATCAAGCGTTTCATGAATGACTGGGCCGACGATCCTCGTTTCCCTAACGCCATACCGCTCGAGGCCAGCCGCGGCCCTTCTTTCGACCGGTTGCATCAACGCTACGGCCACGATTTCACCCGCCCCGGCCTGCTGAAAGTGTTGCTGCAACGCGGCTTGGTCGAAGTGGATGGCAAGAAAGTCCGGATGCTGCACCGCGCCGTCAACACCGGCACGCCGATCAAGCGGATCGATGCTCTACGCCACGCGCTGGTCGGTCTGCTGCACACAGCAGCCCACAATCTGGCCCGCAACAAGCCCTCATTACTGCAAGAAGATCTTTATTCCCGCGCCATCCCGAGCGACAAAATTCCTGAAGTCCGGGAAAAGATACAGGCCGCGCTCAAACCGGCCCGTGGGCAAATCAGCCAATTGCTCGCCGCTTACGGCTCGGGTAAAAAGGGAGCGAAGGACCAGTCCGCAGCCGAAATCGGCGTCGGGCTTTACTGCTATGAAAGCGAAGCGCCGGCCACCGCGACCCTGCCCCGCCAACGGCGGGGGCGTAAAGCGGCGGCCAAGGCCAAACCGGTGACCCGAAAAAAGAAAGCCCGTAAAGCCCGCGCCAAGGCAACGTGAGGGGTGAAGCTTCGCTCATAGCGGGATACCCGTTTCCCTTGCGACGGTAAATATCGGCGGGTGGCGCTTCCTGGCCGGATAATCGACCAGCACGTCGATTTTCTGATCGCCGATGCGCCGCTTGAGTTCCGCCAGAAATTGGATTTCAGCCTTGATGATCTTTTCCACGTCCGGCAAATCGGTCGTGATATAAAGATCGATATCTCCCCCCCGGCGCGAATCGTCCGCGCGGGAACCGAACAGGCGCACGGAAGCCCCTTTGCCGAAGTGCTTTCCGGCGGTTTCCTTTATAGCGACGATCTGTTCCGCGGTGAGTCGCATGGCATAACTTCTCGTTTGACCCCACGATGGTACGTCATATTCCGCCCCCGTCGCGTAGAGTATACGAGCAAAATTTATGTAACGATTGGGTGCAGTGCGTCGATCAGCCGGTCGAGATCCGCTTCGGTGTTGTTGAGGTTGGGCGAAACGCGCAGGGCGTTGATTTCCGGCCCCTCGAACGGCCGGACCACGATGTCGTGTTCGGCGAACAGTCGCCGGGCGGCCTCGTTGGCGGCTTCGTGCTCGAGCTGGATGGAGTGGATGGCCGTGGCAAGCGCCGGATGGTGCGGCGAGTTCCAGCGCAGGCCGGGTTGATCCGAAACACGCCCGACAAGATGCCGGCGCATCCGTTGGTGGTGCGCGCGCCGCTGGGCCGGATCGATGCCGGCCTGGAATCTCAGGGCGTCGCCCAGCGCCATGACCGCCGGCAGCGCGCGGGTGCCGTAGTCTTCGAAGCGCCGGGCGTCGTGCCAGCGCTCCTGGCCCCAGGTCACCCACATCGGCCGGATCGCTTCGAGCGCCGCATCGCTGAAGCAGGCCGCGCCCAGACCCTTGGGCGCCTGCAACCATTTATGGGCGCTGACGGCGTAGACGTCGGCATGGGCAACCGAGTCGCCCAATTCCAGCATGCCCGCCGACTGCGCGCCATCGACGATGATCCAACGCACGCCGCGCTCGCGCGCCATCTTTGCCAGCGCCGTGATCGGGTGCGCCAGGCCGATGATATTGTCGATATGCGGCAGCACCAGGACCCGCGTTTTCGGACCGATGGCCTCAGCGTAACGCGCCACGATTGCGTCCGGGTCCAGCGCTTCGGTCTGCGCCAGATCAAAGTCAAAGCGGCGCACCGAAAATCCGCGCTCGGGCGCGCGCATCTGCCAGCAGACACTGGCGCCGTCGTGGTTGAGGCTGCTGAACAGCACCTCGTCGCCCGGGTCCAGCGGCAGGCCGTGGGCGACCAGGTTCATCACTTCGGTGGTGTTGTGGGTCAGGGCAACCCGTTCGGCGCGACAGCCGAACAAGGCGGCAAACTGATCTCGCACTTGTGCGATCGAATCGCGCCAGGGGTCGGACCAGATATACAGCCACGGGTTAGACTCGCAAATTCGCAGATAACGTGCGTGTGCTTCGCGCACGATCGTCGGGATCGTGCCGACCGAAGCATGATTGAGGTAGGTCAGGCCGGATTGCAGAGAATAAGCCTCGGCGCCGCCGGCCCCGGCGGCCTTGCTGATCTGATCCGCGGCCAGCGCGCGCGCCGCGCCCAGCTCGGCCAGCAACGCCGCCGCGACACTGCCCTTCAGGAAACCGCGACGCGAAAGGCTCATGCAACCACCCTCCAAGGACACGCGGGCAGCATAGCAGAACGACGCCAGTGGCCAGGATCGGCCGGGCTAATCGCTGACTTCGGGTCGCGACAACTCCGCAATCGGCGCGCGCCTGAACCGCCGCCGGGCGCACAAAGTCGGAGCACCTGTCTGCACGAAAATGGGCTTGACGAAAACGAGTATTTTATCTAGCATACACACCATGGCGTACACACATGGAGACAGATGCCCATGACCAGCCTAAAGTCGCGAGTATTCAACAACGGCAACAGTCAGGCGGTTCGGATTCCGGCGGAGCTGCGGCTCGACACCGACGTGGTCCAGATTTCGCGCAATGCGCAGGGAGATCTGATCATTCATCCGTTGCGCGAGGCACGCGGCAAGGCACTGCTGCACGCGCTGGAAGGCTTCGATGACGAATTCATAGCGGCCCTGGAGGCCGATCGTCAAGCACCCATGCCCATGCAGGACAGGGAAGATTTGTGAAGTACCTGCTGGACACCAGCATACTGCTCTACCTGATCAAGAATCGCCCCCCGTCCATTGCCGACAAGGTCGATGCCCTGGGCGATGCAGACACGCTGAATATGTCTTTTGTGACCTATGCGGAACTGCTGAAGGGTGCCGAACGCAGCACCCGCAAAGCCCGCGTACTCAGCCGTCTGGATGCTCTGACGCAACAGATTCCGGTGCTCTACCCCACCAACGCCGCGATATGCCGGCACTATGCGGAGCAATTCACCCGGTTAAGAACAGCCGGCACGCCGATCGGCGGCAACGATCTCTGGATAGCCTGCCACGCCCTGGCGATCGAAGGCACCCTGATCACCAACAACACGCGCGAGTTCTCCCGGATTGAAGGCCTGGTGATGGAGGATTGGGTGTGATTTCCGGGCCGGGTCCTGGTTTACGCATCATCAGCACGACGCGTGAAGCAAGATACGATCGTTCTCAGGGCAGCTTCAGGCCATTTGGATGCCGGGTGGAGGCGGCGACTCTCGCCTGAGAGTAGCGGGGCGGAATGCAAGAAACAAGACCTGACACCAAGGGTTTCCAAGCAACCTACAGATACTACATCATCGACTCTTCGAGTAATTCATCATCTGCTGTGCTCAATGTCACTGTACTCTCACCAAGGTCAAACTCGGCCAATAAGATATCATTCTCATCCAGTCCGTAGCGTCGAATGAATGGCCCGTAGCCATAAGATGAGCCCTTATCATTGATGACAACTGTACCGCAGCGATGGCTACCCTCTTTCGTCTTGCATTCAAACTCTTGTCCAATTAAATATCGCTGAATAGCACCTGGGCAACCGATAACCATTGAATTCTTTCCAAGGCGCGGAATCCTTGCCGCAATCCACAATTTACCGTCATTACCCCAGCCGTGCTCAAGCACACGCTTTTCCTTTGGCTTGAGATGGTTTGCGATACGTACGGCCTCAATTGAGGCCGGGTCAACCGTAACGCCGCGTAGTTTCCAAATATCAATGCCAACATGTTCTAGTATGTAACTATATGTCGAGTAGACACTGAAAGTGTTTTCGTTCATACCGCGTGCCAAGCACCCTTCTGCGAAACTCTTACGATCTAACACTCCTGCAGGAGAAGACCGAAGGACATCAACCATAATCCGGTCTGTTTCTCCGAGCTCTTTTGTGTACTCCAATGGCAGAGCCGGATACACAAAGTCGCCGACGACTTTGAAATCAGAATGCTTCTCGAAAAAAGCTCTCATTACCTCCAAAGGTGGAACAATCATATTCTTATACCGCCCGTGTGAGCTTGTCCGCAAACGGTAAACTTTGCGAACTCCATCCCTAATGCTCAGGAGAGTCTGCGGTGAAGCTACTGATAATATTTTTCGAGCTACGTTACGGAGCCGGTTGCGGGCTATAGGAATATCAGTAACCCAAAACCAATCATCGTCGAGAAACTGAAAGTTGGAACTTGTGCACAGCATTCGACGTAGGTCTTCCTCCTCGATCTCATGCCCTTTATCCTCAAGCGCATCCAGTACGCTAAATACACTTGTTACACCAGATTGACCTGCAAGTTTACGTCCAAGCACTGGGATTAGCTGCACTGATTTCGCACTGTTATCACTAACCAGCATCTTCCCCGTCCGCGTGTCACAGATTCTAAGTGCTGTCTTCTTTGCCAGCAATTGGGCCGCCTCAAGCAGAGATTGCGGATGAAATTTTGTATGCGTGATACCTGTCTCCTGCAGAATCTTTGATGCCTGCTCTAACGTTAACGGGGTATGCTCCTCAAGCAGCGCCAATGCACGATCAAGGCGAGGCATAAATACTTGATGATCAGGTATTTGCTTCAAGACTTTATTTTGGATTTGGCGCACGCGCTCCCGCGTTATCCCAAGTTGCTGACCACATTCCTCAAGTGTAGCGATTTTATGACCATTCCAGCCAAAACGCGCCGCAAGTGCATCCAGCCTGTGGCCTTCGGTTTTCGATATAAGTTTAAGAAAGTTAAGAAGACAATCCTCTAGTGGTTGTTCCTTTAGTTCATCGATTTGCCGCTGAATTGTATTAATCGATGTTATCAACAAAGAGACATCAGCGACACTGTCAATTCCGTCCGGTTCAGACAGTAATTGTTCTACGCGGTCCTGTAAGGTTCCCTGGCCAGGAGGGAGCAATGATGTAAATCGTGGATCCTGTTTGCTAATCTGTGCTGACCACTCTTCGCCAGCAACCTCTTCGAGAATAGGAAGGAAATCTGTAGGTCTGTATTCAATGCGGCTTTTAGCATAACCCGAGTCCAGTTGTTCATAAAAATCCATTGCACTCTCCAGGGTTGAACAATAATCCAGCACCGTCATCGCACCCATCCCTTCGATCTTAAAAAGATCGGCGAAGGTAAGTTTTGCCAATTGCTGCTCGTCATCCAGAAACCCTTTCTGCTCCAGACGCTTCCTTGTGCGCACTGTCCAACCGATATCGCGGACTTTCATCCCCAAGGGCCAGATGCGATCAATACACCTTAGTCTTTCCACAGTCTTTACACGGGTACGGATCAGAAAGAGCAGGAAATGGCGTAACCT
This sequence comes from Pseudomonadota bacterium, assembly GCA_036832975.1. GTDB lineage: Bacteria > Pseudomonadota > Gammaproteobacteria > Xanthomonadales > Wenzhouxiangellaceae > DAITQM01. Next base: position 57,505 of record DAITQM010000014.1, read on the forward strand.
GGGACTCATTGCGTCCATGGTCTTCCACACACCGGGCCCGAGGTCTCCCAGGGTCGCATCTGGCGGGAGTCCAGTCTCGGCACGGACCCACTCCGGTAAAGGATCAGAGGCCCATGTAGCTCTGAGCGACCGTGGCAGAAGGGGTGCTGGGGGGGTTCCCCACCTTATGGATCGGATGTCAATATTATTTGGCTTGTTAAATAGCTCCATGTCGGATATGATTCTACACGCAATGAAAAATGTAAGCAAAAAAGACTTGACAATCGAGGCCAGACAGCTTGATTTCGTGATTCTTGCTGTTCATGCACTTGGTGGCGATCAGAGATCTATTGACACTGAGGACATTGCGGTAAAGTGCCATGAACTTGCTCCAGGCTTGTTTTCTTGGCGAAAGTACCCGGAACTCCCCAATCTTGAGATTGTTCGCGTTGTTCTGTCGAACGCGAAGAAGGGCCAATATGGGACTTTGTTGTCAGGTTCAGGTAGAGAAGGCTGGCGGCTTAGCGCAAATGGACTTAGTTGGATGGCTTCTCGTGGAAAAGAACTCCAGAAGGCAGGCGTTCACTGGAGCAATGATAAACGCAAAGCGGGTTCCGTAGATACTCAGCGTAAGCAACGTGAGAAAAAACGGTTGCTATCGTCACCTGCATTGGAAAGTTGGAATAATGGCACACCGGTTTCCGTACGCGATGCTCGTAACCTATTCCGAATAGATGAATATTCAACAGGCAAAATGTTGGAAATTAAGGTGGTGCGGCTGCAATCTCTGTTTACGGATGATGCTGATATCAGTCGCTTTCTGAAAAATGCAGGAAATTTGGTGTTGGAAACGGGAGAAGACTGATGAACACGGCAGAGTCACTGAAAGTAACTTCACATGTTGGTCGTGATCTCCTGGCAGCGGCCGCGAGCTTCAAGACCGAGGCGGCAGCCATCTGGGAATATGTAGTAAACAGTCTCCAGTATGTTGAAGAAGGCGTGCTTCCCAAGATACAGGTTATCGTTAAGCCACGAAATAAAGTCATTGAGATTTTGGATAACGGTCGCGGTATGACAGCAGATGGCCTCTCTCAGTTTTTTACGATGCATGGTGAAAACATCGACCGCGTGCGCGGTCGTCCCGGTCGTGGAAAGTTCGGTACGGGCAAGTCAGCAGCATTCGGTATTGGCAAGATATTGCGTGTCGACACGAGGCGCGATGGTTTGAGGAATGTGGTTCAACTGCACCGCGACACTATAGAAGCATCGAGCGGTGAAGATATTGATCTGGATTGGATGATTCGTAACGAATCAACAGAATTTCCTAATGGAACCACTGTGGCCATTGAAGAGATCTTTCTGCCCAAACTTACGACTAATCCGGTCATTGAATACATCGAACGTCACCTCCAGATCTTCCGCGCCCGCATGCCAGAAGTAGCAGTCAACGAACATGTATGCCAGTACCGCGAGCCCAGCATAGCTGAAGTCCACAGATTCCATCCAAACCCTGAACAGGCTCGGATCATTGGCAATGTTGAGCTCACCATTAAGGTTTCCACAGCTCCCCTTCCTTCAGTGGAACAGGGTGTCACCATCACAGCGGGACTTGGCAACTTGGTAGCCATCGAAACTGCGGGCATTGAAGCCAAGGAGTTTGGCAACTATCTCCTCGGCGATATCGACGTCATTGCGTTAGAGAGCACCGATAGTCCTATAGAGCCTTACGATGTGACGCGATCACTGCAGCTTAATCCACAACACCCTGTTGTTCGCATCCTCTTGCCATTCATTGGTTCCAAGCTCGAGGAGGTAAGGAAGCAACAGGTTCAGAAACTACGCTCAGCGCAAAAAACCGAGGAAGCGCGTCGACTGGCATCCGAAGCGCAGCGGATTGCAGATATACTCAATAAGGACTTCAAATCTGTCATGGGAAAGTTACAAGATATACGATCGGCTTCCGCACGACCCGGTGATGTAGCATCCCATTTTGGGAATACATCAAATGCCGATATGGAGGAAGGTGTGTGGATTGAAGGCACCAGTACTCCTGGGGATGTTGACAAACCAACACCGCTTGACCAACCTGAGCCAGAGCCCATTCCCCATCCAGAGCAACGACCGGACCCAACTATTGTTCACACCGGACAGCCCAACGAAGCAGGTGAAGCTGCTGTAGATGCAGCAGGAGGTGCAGGTCACAAGAAGCACCGTCCCCGAGGTGGATTCAATGTTGATTTTCGAAATCTTGGAGATGACTCCGACCGGTCTAAGTACGATCGCACCGGCCTCACTATTATCATTAACCTGGATCATCCAGTTGTTAAAAACGCTCTACGCAAAGGTAGCGTTGAAGATCTAAACTTCCGTAGGCTTGCCTATGAGATTGCGTTCACTGAATATTCGTTAGCATTAGGTTTTGAGATGGTGGAACAAGACCCAGACATGCCGGCAGATGATATTCTGTATGAGGTACGCTCGACACTGAATCGCGTATCGGCAAGCGCCGCATCACTTTATGGATAAGCGCACGCTCTGGCCGTCGGTGAGATTTAAGCCGACATCCTTGAGTTGCGCGTCGATCACGACGTGGGAGATTGCTTCCTTGTCTCCGGAAGGCGGTGTCATTTGTTTCCTTCTTTTCGTCCATCGCATATTTATCATCCTGGCTCGTTTGGCTACGCTAGTCAGTATCGGACCGGAGGTTACTTCCGGCATTCCGGAATCGGCAGCCAAAGCGGCCACCTCGGCTAACGCATCCTCCATCTGCGCAGCCCGGCTTGAGAAGATATCATCCATATACTGCTTGCGCGAGTATAGAAATGTTAAGCACCCTATTTCCTGATCTCAAGTGGTATCCACAGCCGCGCCAGCCCACAGTTTGGCGCCGATTTGAATTGTCCTTCGTTTAAATTTTGCCGGATTTCACCCTGTCTCAGCCAATCCAGCCTCGTAACGCACTGATTCCCTGGTCATCGTGCTGAGCGGGCATGAGCGGGCCGGGCTGAGCCCGGGCAAAGCGCGGCCTGTATTCGCGTTTCTGCGGTTCAGTGATGTAAGCCGGTGCGCGCTGGCGGCTAGCCTGTGCGCTGAACGCAGACAGGCGGTGCCCGGCTTTCCGGCCACAGTTATAAATCTAGTCACCGCCGCCCCCGCAGGAGCCCTCGCCACCAATCCCATGATCGGAGGCATCGCCATTTTCATAGTAACCCCCTTCGTTTCCCATGGGCTTGTTGCCGCGGGGCAGTGGCTTGACTGGACCGAAAAGCAGCAAATGAAAAAGTCCCCTCTGCGCGAACTTGGGTATCAGCTCCGGAGAGTGCTCATTCATCACATACAGGACGAATAGCGGCCCAGCATAAATAATGACCCAGGACACCAGCATCTTTGAAATTGTCTGGAAGCGCTCCAGGCTCTTGTCCCGGAGCACGACTACGGTTGCTGTCGTCGCTACGATGACATGTGCCAAGAGCAGCGCACCCAGGATTGCATAGAGTCTGTAGTTCACGATTTATAACGCCTGAATTCATCGGCCTGCGCAGCTTTTTATGCAGGTCCGGTGGAATGATGTGTTGGGTTTCATTCTTCTTCGATAGACTGCCAATGGCCACACAGCTCGCAGCTACCACCCCACATGGGCACCGTCAGCTCGCCACACTCGTCGCAGCAAGTCGGGTACTCTCCTTTGGCCCGAAATCTAGCCTCAAGCCTAACACCATGCGCCTTAGTGAATTCATACAACTCATTGAGCAGCATAGTCCAAGTATCGTCTGACTTAAATTCGCTAGAAAGGTCCGTCCCTAGCTCGTCTTGAGCAAAGCCGATGGCGAAGCTAATCGCATGGCCAATGATAATTTTGGCCTCCTTTTCTGACGCTACCCATTCATAGTGCTCGATTGCGTTGCGCGTTGTTCTGAGAGAGTTTAAGCGTGCCTCATCGACTAATGAGAGGTGAAGCTTGCCAATAGACTTTAATCTTGAGATGGCCGTGTGGACATTCACTGTCCTTGCTCTCAGGTTAGGATATTTATCGACGTTCTCCCAGACAATCGCAGGATTGATCCGGCGAAGGCGCTCCTTCAGCAGAAGCTCTATAGAATGAGCAGAAGCCATAATAGCGTGCTTAAGACGGGCATGGTCCGATCCGATTTCTTTCGTTGCGATCAATTCCACAGCCTGGCGCAAAGAATCTTTTGCGTTGTTGAGCAGATCAAATTGGATGGACTTCGAAACCTTCACGGCTACCTCCATGCATCGTCCAAGCTCAGCCGCGGATTTGGCGACGCGAAGCGGCGGCAAATACGTCGGCTGGAGCGCCTTGTTATCTTTTTCCGGGGTACGGTCTGGACACATAGGTAACAGTATAGTCTGGGGACATGGGTAACACTTTGACAAGATACCGGGGCAACCCAGGAGGTGCCCCATGCCTTGGAGTCAAACATCGCCCATGGACCAGAAAGTACAGTTCATCGCCGACTACCTGAGAGGAATCTTGTCCGTCACCGAGCTCTGCGACTTCTATCGCATCTCGCGCAAGACCGCCTACAAATGGATCGATCGCTACCTGCGCCACGGACCGGTGGGCCTGGAGGACCGCTCCCGACGCCCACGCACCTCGCCCAATTCTACACCCGAGGCCATTGTCCAAGCGCTGTTGCAAGCCCGGCGCCACCATCCCCATTGGGGGGCCAAAAAGCTCCTGGCCATCGTCCACAAAAAGCATCCCCGGTGGGTTCTGCCGCATCGCTCCACCGCCTGCGATATCCTCAAGCGCCATGGTTTGGTGCCGAAACCGCGCCAGCGGCGCCGGATCGGCCACCCCGGCCGCCCCCAGACCGCCATCCTGGCGCCCAACGACCTCTGGTGCGCCGATTTCAAGGGTCAGTTCAAGACCGGCGATGGCGTCTATTGCTACCCCCTCACTGTCACCGATGGCTATAGTCGTTATCTGCTCGGGTGCCAGGCGTTGTATTCCACCGCCGTGAGGGGGGCAAAATCCGTCTTCACCCGGCTGTTCAAGGAATATGGCCTGCCCCTACGCATCCGCACCGATAACGGCGTGCCGTTCGCCACCAACACCCTCGCGCACCTCTCCTCGCTCTCCGCCTGGTGGGTCCGGCTTGGGATCCTGCCTGAGTTGATCGAACCCGGTAAGCCCCAGCAGAATGGACGTCATGAACGGATGCACCGCACCTTAAAGGCGGAGGCTGCGCGCCCGGCAGCCGGTAATCTGGCTGCACAACAACGGAAACTCAATCGCTTCCGCGCAGAATTCAATCACCAACGCCCCCATGAAGCATTGGATCAGCAGACGCCGGCCTCGATCTATCAGCCATCCCCACGCGCTATGCCCGACAAACTCCCACCACTCGAATATCCGGATCGCTTCGAGGTTAGATATGTCAGCGCCAATGGGGGCATTCGATGGAACTGCGCTTGGGTCAACGTTTCGATCGTCTGTGCGGGTGAATATGTCGGCCTGGAGGAAATTGACAACGGCATCTGGACTGTCTATTTCGGAATGCTCAAGCTCGGACGCCTGCATGAACGTTACTTGCGTATCGAGGACGAATATGGCAGACTCAAGCGCCATAATGTGTAACCCATGTCTTCAGACTTTTTTGTTACCTATCTCCCCGACCGGTCACTTTTTTTGGAACATAAGATCAAGCCATTCATTAGCCAATTCATTCTTTTTCTCGGCGCTGAGATTGGCATCCGTTAACTTAGGCCTTAGTTTCTCAGCCTTTTTTCTGGCTCGCTGCTTACGTCTCTCCTTAGCGTATTTTCTAATACTCTTACGATTCACAATCAACGCAACAAAGGCTGAAATACTTACTGCCATGACAAGCGCTAAAAGGACACTAAAGAATACATCTCGCCCATAATATTGGGCAATAGAAATCGCTAGAGCTGCGACTCCTATAGCAATAGGCGAAAAGATGTCAAAAATCCCTTTGATGGAGAATGCGAAGCCGGATTGTTCTATGAGGTTCATGTGTTTGGCGAGCGCAACGAATCCATGGACATCACCGTTTTGCAGAACTTTGTAGAGTTTGCCTTGTTTTGCATCATCACTGATCCTCCCCTCAAGAGAAGTGTATCCTCTCATTAACTTCTTTCCTTGCTCATTTTGTTCCTCACGCAACACTCTGAAACGCATGAAATCGAAGAATGCATAAATCAAGAATTGAAGAAGAAAATATCCCACAATTAGCGCAAGCACTAAGTACAATCGCTCTACCTCTATATCTCCAGACGATAACCCGAAATACGTGATCTCAGCTGGAGCAAGATTTCCAACAGATATTACCACCGCAACGGTTGATGAGGCCAACAAGCCTTTTCGTGTCCTCAGAGTAGTATCATCGAGAAACTTGCCATAGCTGTCCAGGGACATAATTTTTAGGAGTGAACCATTGGGCTTATCAGTCATGGTATGGACCTCACACTCAGGCCGTATTTAATATTTCTAAACCGGAACACAAAAAAGATAACGCCTGAATTAAGCCGAGCTGCGAAGCGTCTTGTGCTTGAATGAATTATTAGACCGGTCAAACACTCCACTGAACTATGGGCTGATTTCATGGACATGAAGGTAGATGTTGCCCGTTTGTGCAGCGTGTCGTTTCTTCCGCAGCAAAAGCGTTACGAAATCAATCCGTTCCTCAAGGACAGCCATCAAATCTGCGCCATCCATCAGGACAATGCTCGGGCGCCCTGACGAATGAGCAATGACACCATCTGGCGAAAACCCATTCATGGACAAGCACACACCCAGCGTGTTGTCAAGCTTTCGCCGCACCTTTGATGCAAATGCATCCAAATCCTGAACGCCTACCGGATCCTGCTGCCACTTGGCCTCGAACAGATAATCCGTGCCCTCAAGCGAAAAAGCACCATCGATTTGTTCCCCGGTGTTTTTGAAAGAGGCTTTCGGATCAAGATCGAAAAGCTCAAAAAGGTCATACATCAAGCGCTCAAGATCAAACCCGCGAGACTGTGGACTTGCTCCAGTGGCAATTGCCAAAAATTTAGCGTTGATTTCTCGGAGCTTCTCTCGAACCGCAGAATTTTGCCTGAGCTTCTCAGCCCGTTCTTTTCGTCTTTCCTCTGCCGCTGCCTCATCTCGAATTTTCTCTTGATGAGGTGCAACCAATTGGCTTAGCTGTTCAACGGCATCCCTTGCTCTTCGCGCCTTTTGTTCACCACCATCGAGTTGTTCGAGGTGTGAGAAATTCTTAATGCTCGTAACCTCGTAGCAAATCTTGGTTAGCGCACCCAGGTGTTTGTCTTGGTCTTGAACCAGCGCGTCAACGAAATCGGAAACTATTTGCCGCTTGTAGTTCTCCCAATTCAACGATCCAACAAACGACGGATTGCCACTACAACTCGTGAGAAAGCTGTGTAGATCAGCCTTGTACCAGTAGATGCTGCATAACGCATCCTTCAACGCGATGATCGCTGCTGGCGCAAGTCGCTTTCCGGCCATAACTACGTTTCCTTTTTGAAAGCTAACTACGCAATATATTACGATTTCAATTTTTATCGAATAAAAGAGCAAAACGTTTTTTATTGCGCGGCTGCACGATTCGATTTCCACAAGGCTCTGATTCTGCTGGAATATCTGCGATCTCTCGCTCTCAGATAAGCGACAACTTCGCAGTATAGCATCTGCCCTGGCGATGACGATAGTGCTGCTGGCAGATTGGCTGGTGGGCGCTTTTTTGCATTCATCTTGGCGGTTTTATGCGATATTTCGGAACGACGAGAAAGCCCAGAGGCCGTTCTGCTCCGGATACTGCCATGCGGCACTGCAAGCTGCGCAGTGGGCAGGGCTGTCTGCGCCGCGAGATGCGTTGCCTCTTGAGGCCCGTACGGGAACGGCCGGTACCGCGTAGCGTCGCGGTCGGCGCATCGCGCGCTCAGGCTTTTCAGGATGCGGTAGGTCTGAAGATTCATATTCAAATCCCTGCCCTTGCCCGTATCCGATCATACCGCCGAATGGAGCGTGTTGACAAGTCCTGGCGTGCCGGTGTTCGCTGCAGGGGATTCATCGCAAGATTTGGCAGAGAATATGGCGTGGAAAAATCGGATCGTCTGCCGGCCGGCCCACGCCGGTGCTGGGCTACGCGCACGCCGGCGCGGTGCTGCACTTCGACTCTTTCGGCCGGATGAAGCTGAATCCGAGTGCCTGGTATCGCGGGCTCGACACTCTATTGCTCGACCCCGAGCGCGCCCGCGAGCAGGCGCGCGAGGCCGTCGGTGATCACAAGGCCGAAACCTACATTGCATTGCTGAAGGGAAGAAATCCATAGCGAATTCGCCACTTGGATTTCATGCTTGAGGCCGGATGGACAGGAAGCGCATCAGGGAAAAAATGAGAAAGTGGCAAGTTGCAAGGCAAATTGCAAAGGATCAGATCGTGTATCGGCGTGTTTTGCACGTTTCACGACTTGTCCCTTGAGCCATACTCAGCCTTGATTTCGATGGATGACTAGAGCGCGTTTTTCGCGCATCCGAGCTACTGTAAGGCGGCGCGCACGGCTGTTGCAGGCCGGTCGGATGAAGCCGGGATGGGCGAAAGACCAACAACGGCGCGTTTTGCCTATTAACACGACTGGGCTTATGGGCGACCCCAAGAGTCCATTACCGTGCGACCGGGCTTGTTCAACTACCTGGCAAGATCGTGGCTCCCTGCGCTCGAACGATCTAACCTTATTCGTTCGGCGTCAAGCCGCAGGGGCTGGTGATAATCTGCGCTTCTTCAGCCGTGTACGGCCGCCTCTATAAGTCCCGCCGAGCTGCTCGCATCCGCTCTCGACCAATTGAATAAAATCCCGAGCATCCGAAAAGTAGTTTTTGAACGCAAGCCGCACCTCCTCGCTAGTATCAGCTCGAACCAACACTATGTCCGAGGCTGAGCGATCCTTTTCTAGCTGGAAAAGTGCCCTTAGGGCATCTGTGGCATCTCGGAACTCGCGAATCTCAAGTTCTCCCGATGGGGAGAAAATTAAGATTGCGTTTCTCTTTTCCGTAACGGCACGATCGGCAGTGTTCAACCCCTTGAGTCTGCCCAAAATGTTTAGCGATTTATCCAGTTGTAGGAACTCCTGGAGCAGGTCGCTATTGGACATGTCTGGAAATGGTCCCTTCGCGTCCTCGAATGCACGCGCAAGGATCTCACTTGCCAGAGCCATAGCACGTTCATAGCGTTTGTCACCCTTCTGGAACTTGGGCTGGCTTTCTGTAACGAACCCAACAAGTTCAACGGCGGTCGCCCAAGAGTGCTGGACCAGAGTACGATACTGAATTTCGACATACAATCCCTTGAGGTGTTTTCCTACCTCCGAACGAACGTCATACTCATAAACATCGTGAATTCCCCGGTAACCTGTAGGTTTAGGTGATACTATATAATCATACTTATCGTCGGCGTTGCGTCGGCGGTGATTGAACCGAGCCTTGTTGAACTCCTTCCGAAACTCCGTCAAGGCGGCAATGTCCTCAAAGATCAACCTGCATCCGGCAATATCATCCATCCGAGCAAGCTGCATTCCAGGTATGCGTTGTAGCTTGTCGAAAATTGTTGATCTGCGCTTATGGCGCTGAGCGACCGTGATCCTCTTACTGCGTGTTCTATTTCTAAGGATCGCTTGGAAAGTATTCAGTACGCCACGATGTGCAGCTCGCCACTCTTCCACCACCTTAAAGTCGGCCGGTTCCGCGTTCCCAGAACGTATGCGATCCCCGGCCCGGCTGACACGGGACTTGGAGCCACCGGGATATCGTGCTTGCAACTGGTTATTCATAGACCGCTATTGCCGCACCTGACGCCGAACTTATAAGCATTTCTGCGCCGCTTCTTGCGTTTCCAGTCTGCCTGGTGATTCGGCTGGTTGTGGACAAGTGAATTCCATAATAGCGGGTAATCGCGGTTAGCGTGTAAGTCCCGCCCGAGCGCGCTTGCACGAATGCGGCGCTGCGGTCTGCTGAATACCGTGCGATCTGGCCCGGCTTGTGTGCAGGGCGGAATGCAAAAAAGAAGACCCCAAGGGTTTCTTGATTACTCTCGCTGATATTCTCTGAAGAGTGGATGTCCAGGCTAGTTCTGTCCAGGTTTGTCGCCGAAGAATGGATGTCCAGGATTGTCTTCCCGTTAGATATCTTCATAATCTTCGTCGGCATCGATGTCGTCGAAGATACTTCGGGCGGTGTTGGAACTTTCAGGCGCTTCGACGTTACCGAGCACTCTCGGTTTACGCTTGGGTTCTTCTGGCGCATTGTCGCCTATCCATTGGTTTGCGAGGCATATCTCGCGGTCGATAATCTTCACCGCTTCCACGTCATCGGCAAAACATTTCTTCAGCGTCTCGAAGGACGAGAGAATCTCGTACATGTGCTCCTCGGGTGGTTCGTCCGGAGTGTGGTTCAGCTGATGCTCTATGCGGACGTTTTCAAGCTTAGGAAGAAGTTGGGCGCGCACCCGCTGGACAAGGTTTTCGTACTCGCTATCGGTGAAGATGCTGCGGATGCTTGCGCTTTCGAGTGCATCGGTGTCATACCCTTCAGATGCATAGTCGCTCACCGTCTCGACGAATTTCATTCTATTTTCCTCCGGCAGCAGACCTAACTCGTGCAGGCGCTTTGCAAGCCGTACTTCCGGCATTGCGCTCAGCATGAGACCGGGCTCCGAAACCTTTGCGAGAAGGTCTGGGTGCTCTTTAAGATACAGTGTGAGGAAATCTTTCGAGCACCGCCGCGCGAGGAAGCCCTGAAGATGGCGCCTTCCATCGAATGCGGACAGCCACGCAGACTTATGCGAATGGCTGTTCGTGAGTTCCTCGATCTTGGTAAGCATCATCGGAAACAGAGCCTTGGGTACAACAACCGCCTTTTCGATACCGACGTTGCCGCAGGTGACTTGGTCAACGAGCCGGTCCGGCGCGCTACCCTGGATGTAGATGCCGAGGTGCTCTGGGCTCTCGACCAGCGTCGCCGCATAGGCGTCGCCGATGGTCGGGTGCTTGAACCGCCAGATGGAATCTCCGCTGGCGTGCGTGTGGAGTACAAGGCTCCCGTTGAGCGCCTCGAGGGCGGCAACGCATCCGCCAAGGTCGCTGCCCAGCCGTTGGAGAGCCTCCGACTCTGAGGGCTGGAGTTCTATCGGGCTGGCCAGGCCGTCGTTGCGCATATAGATCAGACCGAGTGCAGCCCTGCTGTTGGCGTCAAGGCCCTGCAGCACTTCCTGCATGAGCTTCTCCCGCTTTTCGACAAATTGCCCGAGATTGTAGGTGTCAAGAAACAGGTCCTTGGTAAATAGTGGGTCGGCGAGCCGCCGAGCGGTTTCTGGGATGAACCGCGGGTGGTCCGCCACGGATTCGAGATACGGCTTGATCTCCGTCTTAAATGAGAGCGGCTGCTTACCAAGCTTCAAGTGGTTATAGAGAATCTGCCGCTTCTCGTGGGCAGATAAGGCGTGGACGTCAATGACAACCTGGCTTTCATTCAATAGCGGAAAGGCGCTTTCCTTCAGGTCGCGACGCGCGCGGTTGTAAATGTAGTCGCGCGATGTCATCACGATTTTCGCGCCCTTGCGCAGCATCGGCTTGATCTGGGGCAGGACGTGATTCCACCCGTGGGCGAGGAAGTCCTCGTACTGCGTGACGCCGAAGGCGTCGTCGAGCCAGAAGTACTGTGACGGCTCGTCGGGATTCCACCGCTCAGAGACCTTGCCTGGATCGTCTAATTTCAGGAGCGAGGCATTCCACTGATCGATGGCCGCCATCGCGAGCATGGAAGCAATCGTTGTTTTGCCAGCGGCAGGCTCGCCAATGAGCAGTACGAAACTGTGCTTGTCGAGCGCCTCGGCAGCCTTCTGGTAGGCGTCCGTCACCACGACCTTGGCAAGGTCCTCACGCATCGACTCAAGAATCGCGCAGGCTTGAGAATAGGCACGCTCGTCGAGTATCTGGCTCAGGTCGCCAAGTCCGTACACGCGCGGCACCAGCATCCGCAGCCGCTTGTTTTCGAGGATCTGCTGATTTATCCAGGTGGAACCGAGAACGAGGACCTGCTGGACACCGGCTTCGGTGAAGAGAGTTTCGATGTCCTCAGTCCGTCGGCCGGGTAAGCCGGCGTTCGTCATGAGCAAATAAGAGTCACAGAGGCGCCTGGCTACGAGCCTCTTTGCCTTTGCGACTTCATCGGTCAGGTCGGACGGCCGTAGTGCGCGCGCGCTCCGGCTTGTGAACTTGCACTGGATCACGAAGCGCCCCGTCAGATGTTCCCGCCCATTTGCCTTCCACGTACCAGTAAACGCGCCGTCGCGTCCACCGTCGTTCGAATCCAGAAACGACTGGACGGTTTGGCCGAGGACCTCCCGCGAGATGGTGAGGCATAGTTGCTGGAAACTGTGCCAGCCGAGGTTGTGCAGAGCGTACATTCTGTTATTGCAACTGGGAGCAGGAGTGGGTGTCCAGAATCTGTCCGATCGGCATCAGGCGGCCTTCCTATTGCTGGACGAAGATCTTAGCGCCTCGTGGAGCAGGGCTTCGAGGAGACGGGCGCGGCTGGTGTCGACGGTGGTGAGGGTGGCTTCCAGTCGGTCGCAGAGGGCCATGAGGGCGTCGACCTTGGCCACGATGCGGTGTTGTTCGGGGAGGGGTGGGAGGGCGACCGGAATGCTATTCATTTTTGCTTGGTTCATCTTGGGCTGAGCAGTGCCAGTAGTGAATGGCTTCAGGTCAGTGGCGTTGATGAATAGTTCAAGATAGCGAAGGAATTGCTCGCTCAGACCGTCGAGAACGTGAGCATGGTTGTTCACCCAGTATTTGCCGCGAGCGATGAAGGCGATCGGTGTCGAGCGGTTTATCAGGTTGGCCCCGTCCTCTCCGATGAGAAGGAGCGGCTTGTCGAACAAATAGCCGTCAATTTTGTCGATTACTCCCGACGCGCCGTAGTAGTCATAGATCTTTGCTCGGTTCTCCCGCTCTGCCTTGGAGACCGGAACTCGCTCCCCGTCGCGGGAAATCGTGATGTCGCCGAAGGTCACCCAATCCCACGAAGCAGGGACGTCAAATGAAAGTTCGCTTCGATCCAGAGACTTGATCGCGCCTGCGCGACGGTCTCGTGCTGAGACCGCCCGCCCCTTCTTGTCGCACGCGATTCGCTTCAACAACTCCGATGCCGGTTGGTCCGTTGGGTCCTGCTCCACCAGTTTGCCACGCACGGCGAGGTTGAGGATGGTTTGGCGGAGGGTCTTGATCTGGTTCGGGCGCTTCGTGAGGGCGGGGAGTGCGTCGAGGGCGAAGCGGGCGTTGGTCGGGAAGTCGGCGGGGTCGGCTTCGGGCGCGGTCAAGCGGGTGAGGCTGACGGTGGTGAGTCGGTCACGGGTGGTTTTGCGGGCGGTGCGGGCGGCTTCCAGCCGGTCGAGCAGGGTCATCAGTTCGTCGACCTTCGCCACGATCCGCCGCTGCTCGGCGAGAGGTGGGAGGGGGAAGGGTTGAACCTCGAACTCGGCATATTTGAGACTCTGAACAGTGGTTCCCTGTTTGACGAGCTGCGTTAGCAGAAAGTCAGTCATGCCGCGGAACATGATCTGCAAATACCGTTCCTGCCCCTTCAGATAGGGCACCATAACCTTGAGGTCCTGATTGCTCGCTGCCGGAACACGGTTGATGGTCACCGGAAACGTTCGCTTCAAAATTCCGCTTCGAGCCACGATGAACAGGCTGCCCTCGGGGAATAGCTCCAAACGGGTTTCGTTCAGTCCTTTCGTTGTGATCTTGAGTTCGGAATCTGAAACCTCATCGGCCTTGATGTCCTTCGGCGAAAGCCAAACCACGTCGCCGTCCCAGTAGTCGGGCCGGCTCTTCGATGGAGTCATTCCGCCTGACAGCGTTCCAATGTCGCGAAGCCGCAACCAAGCCCAACACGAAGGAACGCTTATGGGCAGCTCTGATGTGTCAATCGATGCGGTCGACTTTGGCTTTCTGATCTTCCCCGCGTTCACCAACCGCGCCTTCTCCGCCGCAATCCGCTTGAGCAATTCCTCCGCCGGTTCGTCGTTCGGGTCCTGCTCGACCAGTTTGCCGCGCACGGCGAGGTCGAGGACGAAGCGGCGCAGGCGGGGGATGGCGTCCGGGGCGTCGCTGATGCGGTCGTAGAGTTGCAGCAGGCGGGATTCGGGGGTGGAGGTCATGGTGTTTCGGCCTCCAGGCGGGAGGTTTTTCTTGAGCGCCGTTCGTGGATGATCGCCTGCAGGCAGGCTACTGCGGGATGGGGCCTTATCTTCGAGTCGAAGTAGTCGTGGATCAACCGATGCCTCATTCCGGTAACCTTCCGCCAGGGAACCTTCGGGATTGCGTTCGTGCTGGTCCGGCTGATCTGGCCGGCGGTTTCGCCGATGACCTCCAGCGAGCGAATGACTGCGTTTTGATGCAGCTTGGCGGCTAGAAACTGCTCTTTCCCCATCCCGGAAAGGAACTCCCGGGCATCCCTAGCGGCGAGCAGCATGTCCAGCAGCAGCGCCTGGTCGCGTTCGGGTAATTCAGCCATACACTGCCCGCACATCCCGAAGAATGGATCGCCGTCGGATATAGTTCCGGCTGCGTTCGACGGCGCCTCGCGAAATCAGGTCGACTGGCCTGTGCAGCAGATCGCTCAATTGCTGCTCGAGGTCCAGCAGATCGCCCAGCGAGCGTGTTTCATCCTCGCTGAAATCGACAAGAAAATCGACATCACTCCGCCCCGGCTCGAAGTCACGACGCCGGGCTGCCGAGCCGAACACTTCCAGCCGCTTGACGCCGTAGCGGCGGCAGAGTTCGGCGATCTGTTCGCGGTGGGTTTCGATTTCCTTGAGCATGGGGCCCTCCTCTGGGTCAATCTTAGCGCAGCAACGCCTCGGACAGCGCGGTCGTCAGGCGCTTGCCCATGGATTGATGACGGTGAGACCGGCAGACTGGAATGGCGCAGTGTCACGTGTGGCGACGGCAAAGCCGTGGGTAAGGGCGATGGCGGCAATCAAGGCATCGGCGATGGCGATGGCGTGGCCGGTTTTGCGGATCGTGGCCAGCAGTCTGGCGTAGGCGGATGTGCAGTCCAGATCGAAGGACAGGATGCGGCCGGTGAACAGCGGCAGGATGGTTTGCTCCAGACTGTCTTGCAGGGTGCTGCGGCGTTTGCCGGCGGGCAGCAGGGCAATACCGGCGCGCAGTTCGGCCGCGCTGATCGCCGTAAGGTACAGGGTTTCCGATGGCTGGGCGTCGATCCAGGCCACGACGCGCGGTTCGGGGTCTCGGCGCAGTGGTTCGGAGATCAGATTGGTGTCCAGGATGATCATTCGAAATCGATGACGCGCACGGGGCTTTTGTCGCGCAGGTTTTCGAAGACGGCGGCTTCCTCCTCGGTCAGGCGGGCCTGGCGGCCGATTTCGGCCAAAAGTGAGCCGAGCCTGGGTCGGCTTTCCGGTGCGACGGTGGCCGCGAGAATTTCGCGTACTTCGGCTTCCATGCTGCGTTCGTGCCGGGCGGCACGAACGCGCAGCGCGCGGTGAACCTCATCGGGCAGGTTTCTCACGGTGATGGTCGGCACGGGCGGATTCTCCAGAGGCGCTGTCAGATTGGTTATTACACAGCAATGACAGCATTTTGTCAATCTGACAGCAGATTGAACGGCTAGCGAAGAAGCGCCTCGGCGAGGATGGTCTTGAGTTCGGTGCGGAGTTGGGCGATTTCGTGCTCGGCGCGGTTCAGTTCGGCCAGCAGTTCGTCGGGGTCGCCGTGGTCGGGTTCGACGGTGTGCGGGTTTTTGATGTCGAGGTTGTAACCGCGGGCCTTGATCTCTGCGGCGCTGACCTTCCAGGCGCGTTCGTTTGCCTTGCGGCCCTTGCGCCCTGCCCCGCCCCACCATTTCGCGCAGTCGGCCAGGTGTTCGAGCTTGATCGGGCGGGTCATCGAGTAGGCTTTCTGGCCCTCGGGCACCTGGTGTTCCCAGTACCAGATGTCCTTGGTCGGCGTGCCTTTGTCGAAGAACAGCAGGTTGGTGCCAATCGAGGCGTAGGGGCGGAACACCGAGTTGGGCAGGCGCACGATGGTGTGCAGGTTGCACTCTTCCATCAGGTGCTCTTTCAGCCGGGTCTTGACGCCCTCGCCGAACAGCGTGCCGTCGGGCAACACCACCGCGGCCCGGCCGCCGGATTTGAGCAGGCGGATGATGAGCGCCAGGAACAGATCGGCGGTTTCCCGGGTGCGGAAATGCTGCGGAAAGTTGGATTCGATGCCGTCCTCTTCCTTGCCGCCGAACGGTGGATTGGTCAGCACGATATCGACCCGGTCTTTCTTCTCCCAGGAGATGTAGGGCCGGGCCAGGGTGTTGTTGTGGTGCAGGAAGGAAGGGTCCTCGATGCCGTGCAACAGCATGTTGGTGACGGCCAGCATGTGGGGGAGCTGCTTTTTCTCCATCGCGCGCAGGCTGGCCTGCAACGTGACCTCGTCCTTGGGACGCTTGACGTAGTGCTCGCGCATGTGGCGGATGGCGCAGGTGAGGAAGCCGCCGGTGCCGCAGGCCGGGTCGAACAGGATCTCGCCGGGCTTCGGGTCGATCATCTGCGCCATGAAGGAGGTCACGGCGCGGGGCGTGTAGTACTCGCCGGCGTTGCCGGCCGATTGCAGGTCGTTGAGGATCTGTTCGTAGATGTCGCCGAAGTGCTGGCGCTCGCGCAGGTTGTTGAAGTCGATGCCGTTGATCTTGTTGACCACCTGCCGCATGAGCTGGCCGGACTTCATGTAGTTGTATGCGTCCTCGAAGACGTCGCGGACGGTGCGGGCGCGCGGTGTCCGTGGTGCCAGGTCCTTCAGGGTCGGAAACAGATCGTCATTGATGAAGGTCAGCAGTTCATCGCCGGTGATGCCCTCCGGGTCAGCCGCCCAGTTGCGCCACTGCAAGCGCTTCGGAATCGGCGCACGGTAATTGTCCTTGATCATCTCCAGTTCCTTGTCCTGGTCATCGATGATCTTGAGGAAGAGCATCCAGCACAGTTGGCTGATCCGTTGTGCGTCGCCATCGACGCCAACATCTTTCCACATGATGTCCTGGATGGATTTGACGAGAGTTCTTACGGACATTTTGGTTGTTTGGTCGTTTGGGTGCGATCAGGCGGTTCGGTGGTGTCGATGGCGATCGTGTTTCAAAAGGCTTTCGGCCGGAATGGAAAAGGTTTCGTGCAGGCCTTCGATCATTCGCAGCGTCAGCGGGCGTTTGCCGGCCAGCACTTCGTAGACGCGATTCTTTCGACCGATCACGGGCACGAGGTCGTCGACGGTCAGGCCCTGCTGTTCCATCCGAAACTTGATGGCCTCCAGCGGATCAGGGAAATCAATCGGATAGTGGCGCCGCTCGTAGGCTTCCACGAGCGTCACCAACACGTCCAGGCGATCGCCTTCCGGGCTGTCTGCCTCGGCGGTCATCAGCGTCTCGATTTCCTGCAACGTGGCCCGGTAATCGGTTTCGGTCTTGATTGGTCTAATCTCCATGAATCACCTCAGATGCTCTGCGCATCGATCCTGTCGTATTGCCTGTGCGTCCCAAAGAACCGGATGAAGGTTCAGGCCGGCACCCGGTAGAGTTCGGCCTGCAGGTCGTGCACGGCCTGCTCAAATCCGGGCCGGCCGCCGAAGGCGTTGACCAGTTCGACCAGGGTGCCGAGCCGGTCCAGCGGCGGAATCTTCAGCACATTGGCATCGTCGAGGTTCAGCACGCCCTCGTCGGCATACTTGTCGAGCAAGGCGGCGAGCACGGCGCGGGCCTGGTCGCCGTAGCGGGCGAAGACGTCGCGCTTCTTGACGTTGTCGGCGCGTTCGCGCCGGGTCAGCGGCTTGGCGTCGAAAGCCACGTGGCAGATCAAGTCGAAGGGGTCGAGGTCCTTGCCCAGTTCGTCCAGGATCGGATCCAGCGGCAGGCCTTCGCTTTCCAGTTCTTCGAGCACGGCCTGCTTGCGCTCGGCCCCGTTCCAGCGGCGCAGGAAGTCATCGAGGCTGACGAAGCGTTTCTTCAGCGCGCGTCGGGTGTAGTCGCGCAGCGATTCGGTGACCAGCTTGCCGTTGGCGTCCAGGTATTCGATGCGCTCGGCAACGATGGTGGCGCCGATGCCGTCGACGTAGATCTTGCGGCGCGGTTCGCCGGGCGGATCTGGTGTCGGGTCGATGTCGACCCGTGTGTATTTGCCGTGCTCGTCTCCGATCGAGTCGGGGATCTCGGGCTCGGGCGGGTCGATCGGATCGCACGGGTTGGGCTGATAGATCTGCACCGGCTCGCCGTCGAAGTCGGGGTCGGCGAAGTGGCTGGTCGCTCCCCGGAAATCGATCAATGTGAAGTAGTACTTGCCGGTGTCCTCGTGCACGCGGGTGCCGCGGCCGACGATCTGCTTGAACTCGGTCATCGAGCCGACCTCGCGGTCGAGCACGATCAGACGGCAGGTCTGGGCGTCGACGCCGGTCGACAGCAGGCGCGAGGTGGTGACCAGCACCGGGTATTTCGATTCCGGGTCGATGAAATTGTCCAACTGGGCCTGGCCATCGATGTCCGATCCGGTGATGCGCATGACGTAGCGGCCATTCTCCCGCACCCGGTCGGCATTCTCGTTGATCAGCGCCTGGCGCATGCGGGCGGCGTGCTCCTGGTCGACGCAGAAGACGATGGTTTTCTGGAACGGGTCGCCGGATTCATTCAGGAACTGGGTGATCTTGCCGGCGACCAGTCGGGTGCGGTCGTCAATCACCAGGTTGCGGTCGAAGTCCCTGGTGTTGTAGATGCGGTCTTCGACCGGGTTGCCATCGCGATCGAGCTTGCCCTTCTCCGGGCGGTAGCCTTCGACATCGCGGTCGATGTGGACCTTGACCACCTTGTACGGCGCCAGGTAGCCGTCCTGAATCCCCTGCTTGAGCGAGTAGGAATAGACCGGTTCGCCGAAGTAGGCGATGTTGGAGACGTACTCGGTTTCCTTGGGCGTCGCGGTCATGCCGATCTGGGTGGCCGCGGAAAAGTAGTCCAGGATCTCGCGCCAGGCCGAATCCTCGGCCGCGCTGCCGCGATGGCATTCGTCGATGACGATCAGGTCGAAGAAATCGGGCGAGAGTTCGCGGAACAGCTTCTGCTGCTGTTCGGGGCCGGTGATGGCCTGATACAGCCCCAGGTAGATCTCGTAGGCGGTATCGATGCGGCGCTGGCGGTCGACCGCCGACGGCAGATCGATTTCACTGCCGCCGGCACGCGCGATGGTCTTCGATTGGGTCGAGAGCTTGGCCATGGCGCCGCCGAAGGGGAGGAAGTCGTTGACCATGGTCTGGTCAACCAGCGCGTTGCGGTCGGCGAGGAACAGGATGCGCTTCTTGCGGCCGGACTTCCACAGTCGCCAGACGATCTGGAAGGCGGTATAGGTCTTGCCGGTGCCAGTAGCCATGACCAGCAGGATGCGGTTCTGCCCTTTGGCGATGGCCTCGATGGTGGCGTTGATCGCGTTGAGCTGGTAATAGCGCGGCGTCTTGTCGCCGCTGTCGTGGTGATAGTCCTGCAGGATGATGCGCTCGGCGTCCTGGTCCAGGCCCTTCCACTGCCGGTAGCGCGCCCAGAGCGTTTCCGGCGACGGGAATTCATGATTGGCGAGCGTGGTTTCGGTCTGTTCGCTCAAGCCGGTGCGGTCGTGGAACACGAAGCCGTCGCCGTTGGACGAGAACGCGAACGGCACATTCAGGGTTTCGGCATAGGCCAGCGCCTGTTGGATGCCGGCGCCGACGCTGCGGGTGGCGTTCTTGGCCTCGATCACCGCGATCGGGAGGTTGGGCTTGTAGCACAGCACGAAGTCGGCGCGCCGGGGAGCGGCACGCGCCACCAGCTTGCCGCGCACCGTGATGCGGCCCCTGCTGATCTCGAATTCCTCGCGCAACTGCAGCATCTCGTCCCAGCCGGCGGCTTTCAGCGCCGGCAGGATGTACTTGGTGCAGATGTCGCGCTCAGAAAGTTCGTGTTTGTTCAACGGCGTTCTGCCCGATTCGGCTTTCCCACGATGCATTGTGCATAAATTGCGCCCTGGGTGGTAGCCGGACGCTTATGGCGACTTACATAAGTCGCATACCCGCGATTTCATCAACCGACATAGGCACGCCCCCTCCCACACCCCCGCAAGCGGTGGAGCACGCCCCCTCCCACACCCTCATAGGCGCTAACTTAAGGAACAAATATGCTATACTCCGCGCATGCGATA
>DAITQM010000015.1:0-71813 GCA_036832975.1 Pseudomonadota bacterium
CGTCAAATTTCAGAATGTTCGATACAGGATTTGATTAAGTTAGCGCCTATGCCCCGGCCCTCCCCCGCAAGCGGGGGAGGGTGAAATAAAAGTACTTTCCCGCAAGCGGGGGGAAAAGAGATGATCCCCCGCAAGCGGGGGGAAAGAGGTGATCTCCCGCTTGCGGGGGAGGGCGGGGAGAAATAAGGCGCGTTCGGAATAACAAAGAATGCGTTGGCGGGCGCGTTCGGAATGATGGTGGGGCAGGATCAGGATCGTGGGCTATGTTCTTCGCACCATGCCGCGAGCCGCCGGTTTATTTCTTCCGGGGGGAGGCGGGGGTGATCGTAAAGGCCGGCGGCCTGGCGCTGGCGCTGGGCTTCGTAGAGGACCACAGCACAGGCGACCGAGACGTTGAGCGAGGCGGTCATGCCGAGCATCGGGATGACGATCTGGCGATCGGCCAGGGCCAGTGCCTCGGGGCTTGTGCCGTGATATTCGGTGCCGGCGATCAGGGCCGCCGGTTGCGTGTAGTCGATGGTGCGGAAATCCACGGCGTCCGGCGACAGGTGGGCGGCATAGCACAGAAACCCTCGCGCCTTGAGATGGGCGATCGCCGCCGGGGTATCGGGATGGCGGACCACGTTGACCCATTTGTGAGCGCCGCGTGTCGTGCCGCCGAGGTCGGGCAACGTTTCGCCGCCGGTGACGGCGTGGGCTTCGAGGATGCCGACCGCGTCACAGGTGCGCAAGATGGCGGCGAAGTTGTGCGGTTTGCGCACCCGCTCCATCAACACGGTGAGATCGGGTTGGCGGCGGGCCAGCATTTCAGCGATGCGCTGTCGCCGCCGTTCGGTCACCATCGGCCTGGGTTAACAGTTCAAGCGCGGATCGGACGCCGGCGGCCAGACGCCGGCATTATTCGGTGTAGAACGTTTGGCGGAAGCGGACGACGAGTGGTTCGGATTCGCCGTCGGGGGTGACATTGACGGTGAAATCGAACGATTCTTCGTTGTGCACCCGGAAATCGCCGAGGTAGTAGATTGCACCGTTGTCGTCCACCTCGCGCAGCGGGATGTCGCGCCGCTGGCCGGTCAGGTTCTGGGCGCTGGCGATGACCTGCCCCTTGACCGGGGTGCCGGGGTTGTCGAGGACCTTGCGCAGCACCGTGACGTTTAGCAGCGCCCGGCTGGATGAGCGCTGGATGCCATAATTGCGCGCCACATCGGGTGAGATCAGACTGGCATTGATGGCGTTGTAATGCACGACATAATCGCCGAAATCCTGCGCTTGTTGCGCTTGGGCGGGTCCGGCGGCCAAGGCGAGAACAGCCAGGGCGAGAACGGCAAGTCCGATGATTTTATCCATACCTTACTCCCGAGGCGGGGTCCGGAAAACGGAACCTATCCTATCACCGAATTTCATCATTCGGTCGTCAAAAACCAGGGCTCACCAGGCGGAGCAGAAACTGCAAGGCCAAAACGGCGAGCAGCGGGCTGAAATCGATCCCGGCGAGCGGCGGAATCACGCGCCGCAGCGGGGCCAGCACCGGTTCGGTCAACTGCCAGATCAACGGCACGATGGGGTGGCGGGCGCCGCGCCCGAACCAGCTCAGAAGCACCGCAACAATGATCAAGACCAGATAAAGCCCGAGCAGCATGCGTAACACGTCGTTCAGGCTGCCGGCGAGCAGGGCAAACGGCGCCAGCGGCAGCCCGTAAAGCGACAGCAGCAGGGCGCGGGCGGCGAGGTGCAGGAGCAGCAACAGAACGAAGGCCGCCAGGTCGAAGCGGCCGAGCGGGCGGAGGACCACGCGCAGCGGGTGGATCAACGGTTCGGTCAGGCGATAGATCACCTGACTGACCGGGTTGAAGCGGTCGACTTGCAACAGGGGGATCAGGATGCGGATCAGGACGATCCCGGCGAACAGCTTGAGGACGGTTTCGACCAGTTGCCAGGTGGCGTCGGTGAGGGATGCGGTATGCAACGCCGTGATCGGTACGCCGCTCATGCCGAAGGACTCCGCACGTCACCGGTTGCGGCGCCGAGTTCCCGGCTGCGCCGGGCGGCGGCTTCGACGGCGCGGGCGACGAGTGCCTGGAACGGGCCGTCGAGGACGGTCATCGCCGCTGCCGTTGTGCCGCCCGGCGAGGTCACGCGGCGGCGCAAGGCGGCCGGTGGTTCGTCGCGGGCCAGCGCCAAGTGGAAGGCCCCGAGTCCGGTTTGCAGTACCAGCCGGTGTGCGGCGGCCGGGTCCAGCCCGCCGGCCGTCGCCGCCCCGATCAGCGCTTCGGCCAGCAGGTAGAAATAGGCCGGGCCGGTGCCGCTGACCGCGGTGACCCAATCCATCAGTGCCTCGTCATCGAGCCAGGCGATCGGGCCGAGGACGTTGAGGATCGCCGCGGCTCTGAGGCATTGGGCGTGGCTCGTTTCCGGGCCGGCATACAGCGCCGTGGCGCCCTGCCCGATCAACGCCGGTAAATTGGGCATGGTCTGGACGATGCCGCCGCGGTGGCCGCTCAGAGCGCGGATGCGCTCGATCGGCAGGCCGGCGATGATCGAAATCAGCAACTGTCCGGGGCGGAGCGCCGGCGCGAGGCGGGGCAGGGCCGTGGGCGCATCCTGCGGCTTGAAACACAAAATCACGACATCGCAGTCGGCGACGATCGCGGCGCCGTCGCCGGCCGTTTCGACGCCATGGTCGGCGCAGCGCCGGCGGGCGGCGGGATCGGGGTCGGCGATCGCCAGATGGGCTGGTGGGACGCCGCAGCGCAGAAGTCCCTGAAGCAGCGCGCGGCCCATATTGCCGGCCCCGATCAGCGCGATCCGGGCGGTTTCGAGTTCCGGTACCACCGGGGCGGGGTGGGCTACTGTATGAGGCGGGTTCATGGTCAAGGGCAGCGGCTCCTGGTGGGGGTCAATTGGGGTGGCGCGACGCGGTCGGTTCACGGCGGGCCGGCCGCGGGCCGAACAACGCGGTGCCGACCCGGACCATGGTGCTGCCCTCGGCAATCGCCCATTCGAGGTCCGCGGTCATTCCCATCGATAGGGTATCGACCGGATAGCCCGCGGTTTGCAGGCGTTCGTAACAGGCGCGCAACCGGGCGAAACTCCGCCGTCTCGCCGTTTCGTCCTGCCCGGCCGGCGGCATACCCATCACGCCGCGCAGCGCCAGCGCCGGCAGGCCGGCGATGTGCGCGGCCAATGGTAACAGCAGGGCCGGGTCGATGCCGTGTTTGCCGGGCTCGCGATCGACGTTGACCTGGATCAGCACCGCAAGCGGCGGCAGTGCCGCCGGCCGCTGGCCGGCAAGGCGGGTGGCGATCAACTCGCGATCGACGCTCTGCACCCAGGCGAAGTGCGCGGCGATCTCGGCGGTTTTATTGCGCTGCACGGCGCCGATAAAGTGCCATTCGAGCGGCGCTGTCGAGGGCCGGCCGGCCGGACGTCCAGGGGGTGGCTGCGGCTCGACGATGACCTCGCGTGTGGCCTCGAGGGCGGCCTGTTTGCGCCGCGCCTCGGCCAGATAATTCTCGCCGAAGGCGCGTTGGCCGCAGGCGGCGAGGGCGGCGATCCGCTCGGCCGGCTGCCCCTTACTGACGGCGATCAGGCGTACCGGGTGGACGATGCCGTGGCGTGCCCGGCTGGTGGCGATGCGCGCCAGTACTCGGTGCAGGGCGCCGGCCGGCTGCCCGGACGCGGGAATTGCGGTTATCATCTTCCGGATCGTAGCCGAGGGATGCGTATTTCCGGCGTTGATAGCATAGACATGGAGCCCATTGCCGATGGATATTACCGAACTTCTCGCCTTTACGGTTAAAAATAAGGCCTCCGACCTGCACCTTTCGGCCGGTCTGCCGCCGATGATCCGCGTCGACGGCGACATCCGCCGGATCAATATCGACGCCTTGGATAACAAGCAGGCCACCGAGCTGATCTATAGCACGATGAACGACCGCCAGCGGCGCGATTTCGAGGCCAACCTGGAAGTCGATTTTTCCTACGCGGTGGCCGGCGTGGCGCGTTTCCGCGTCAACGCCTTCCACCAGGACCGCGGCGTGTCGTGCGCTTTCCGCACCATTCCGGACGCCATTTTGACGCTCGACGATTTGCAGGCGCCGGCGGTGTTCAAGGACATTATCAACGTGCCGCGTGGCTTGATTCTGGTCACCGGACCGACCGGCTCGGGCAAATCGACGACGCTGGCGGCGATGATGGACCATCTCAACAAAACCACGTCCGGCCATATCCTGACGATCGAAGATCCGATCGAATTTATGCACACCAGCAAAAAGTGCCTGATCAACCAGCGGGAAGTGCACCGCGACACGCACGGTTTCAATCAGGCGCTGCGTTCGGCGCTGCGCGAGGATCCGGATGTGATCCTGGTCGGCGAAATGCGCGATATCGAGACCATCCGCCTGGCGTTGACCGCCGCCGAGACCGGGCACGTCGTGTTCGCCACGTTGCATACCTCGTCCGCGCCGAAAACCATCGACCGCATCATCGACGTCTTTCCCGCGGGCGAGAAAGCGATGGTCCGCTCGATGCTCTCCGAATCGCTGCGCGCGGTGATCACTCAGACGCTGCTCAAGCGCGTCGGCGGCGGGCGGATCGCGGCCCACGAGATCATGATCGCCTCCCCGGCCATCCGCAATCTGATCCGCGAGGACAAGGTGGCGCAGATGTATTCGGCGATTCAGACCAGTCAGAACGTCGGTATGCAGACGCTCGACCAGTGCCTGGAAGACATGGTGCGGCGCAATCTGATCCTGCGCCAGGAAGCGGCGCGGCGTGCCGTCAACCGCGCGGCGTTTGCCTGAACCCATCTCGGGAGACAGTGAGATGAACAATATTCAGACCTGGCTCAGAGTGCTGCACGAAAAGCAGGGCTCCGATCTGTTCGTCACCGTCGGCCTGCCGCCGCAGATCAAGGTGCACGGCCGGCTTCACGCCCTCGGCGAGCGGCCGCTGACCGCCGACGACACGCGCGAAATCATCGCCGGCATCATGACCTCGGCGCAGCGCGAGGAATTCAGCCGGACGCGCGAGTGCCAGTTCGCGATCGCCATCGACGATGACGCTCGCTTCCGGGTCAGCGCCTTTCTGCAGCAGCATCGGCCGGGCATCGTCTGCCGTCGGATCGAAACCCGGATCCCGAGCTTCAAGGAACTCGATCTGCCCCAAACCCTCGAGGATCTGTCGCTCGCCAAACGCGGCATCATCATCCTGGTCGGCGCCACCGGCACCGGTAAATCGACAACGCTGGCGGCGATGATGGGCTACCGCAACGAGCACATGACCGGACACATCATCACGATCGAGGATCCGATCGAATACGTCCACCAGCACGGCCGTTCGATCATCACGCAACGCGAGGTCGGCATCGACACCGAGTCCTACGAAGTGGCGCTGCGCAACACGCTGCGCCAGGCGCCCGACGTGATTCTGATCGGTGAGGTCCGGGCGCGCGAGACGATGGAGCACGCCATCACATTCGCCGAGACCGGCCATTTGTGCCTGACGACGCTGCACGCCAACAACGCCAACCAGGCGCTCGACCGCATCTTGCACTTTTTCCCGGAGGACCAGCGTGACCAGGTGCTGCTCGACCTGTCGTTCAACCTCAGAGGCATGATCGCCCAGCAATTGATTCCGTCGATCGACGGCAAACGCCGCCACGTGGCGCTGGAAATCATGCTGAACACGCCGCTCATTTCGGAAAAGATCCGCAACGGCCTGGTGCACGAAATCAAACCGATCATGAAGGATTCGACCCATCACGGCATGATCACCTTCGACCAGAGCCTGATCCGGATGTACCAGGAAGGCCAGATTTCGTACAAAGACGCCCTGCGCCATGCCGATTCACCGAACGAAGTGCGGCTGGGGATCAAACTGGCCCGGGGCGGACCGATCGATACCGGCACCCTGGAATCGGCGGGTGTTCTGGATGGCGATTGAGCTGGCCGGCCGGCCGTGGGCCATGAGGCGGCGAGGCGCCGCGGGCGCGCGTATTAACCCCCGGTTAACGGGGGGCGGGGTATTCTGGCACGCGGCTGTAGAAGGACCGCCGGTCCACCTTACAGGCACTGCCAGGAATACGGTTACACAGGGCACAGATGGCCCAGGCGCGATGCGATCCACGCGATGTGATCCATCCGCTTGGGCCTTTTTTTGATGAAAATCCTGATCGTCGAAGACAACCCCGACCTGGCCGCCAACCTTGGCGACTATCTCGAAGACCGCGGCCACATCGTCGATTTCGCCGCCGACGGCGCAACCGGCCTGCGTCTGGCGCTGAAACTCGATTTCGACGCGATCGTCCTCGATCTGGCGCTCCCCGCCCTGGACGGCATGACCGTTTGCCGGCGGCTGCGCGAAGCGGGCCGCGATACGCCGGTGTTGATGCTGACGGCGCGCGACCAACTGGAAGACAAGCTGCAGGGCTTTAAGGTCGGCGCCGACGATTACCTGGTCAAGCCGTTCGAACTACAGGAAGTCGAAGCGCGCTTGGAAGTCTTGCAGCGCCGCGGCCGGATCACCCACTTGAGGCAGTTGCGGATCGGCGATTTGAGCTACGACCTCGATACGCTGATCGTCAGCCGCGACGGGCGGGAGATCGAACTCAACCCGATCGCCCTCAAAATCCTGCAGCGCCTGATGGAAGCCTCGCCGCGGGTCGTCACCCGCGCCGAACTCGAAGAACTGGTCTGGGGCGACGAGTTGCCGGACAGCGACAGCCTCAGAGTGCATATCCACAGCCTCAGAACGGCGATCGACAAACCCTTTGCTACGCCCATGCTGCAAACCCGCCACGGCATCGGTTACCGTCTGATCGCCGCCGGCGGAACTCCGAACCACCCCGGTTGAACCGTGGCCGCAGGTGTGACAGCGGCGGGCCATTCCCCGCGCAACAGCGGCGGCCATTATCGCCGCCGTCTGCGCAGCCGCATCATCGTCTCCTTTTTGCTGTTCGGCACACTGCTCAGCGGCCTGTTCGCGGTCAGTGTCTTCGTCCTCCAGGATTACATCGCCGACCAGTTGATCACGGCGACGCTGCGCGCCGATATCGACCGCTACGTCCGCCAGTTGCGCACCGATCCGACCTCGGCCGAGCCGTTTTACACGCGCATCGAGGGCTACGTGACGCGGCCCGGCAAAACCGACATCGTGCCGCAAGTGTTCCGCGATCTGCCGTCGGGCGAACACGAGATCAGCGATGACGGCCAGTCGTACCGTGCCGCGGTGCGCAAAGAAGACGATTTTTGGGTGTTTTTGACCTACGACGTGACCGCCGACCGGCGGATCACGCGGCAGTTGGTGCTGGCGATGACCGGTGTCGTGGCGTTGTTTGCGGTGCTGTCGTTGACGCTCGGCGCCTGGTCCGCCGGCCGGGTGATGGCCCCGGTCCGTGAACTGGCCGATCGGGTCCGGGCGATGGGTGACGACCCCTCCTCACTCGCCCAGTATTTCGCCAACGACGAGGTCGGGCAGCTCGCCGCGGCGCTCGATGACTACGCCGCCCGGCTCCGCGAGCTGGTGGCCCGCGACGCGGCGTTCAACGCCGATGTTTCGCACGAACTGCGCACCCCGCTGGCGGTGATCAGCGGCGCCACCGAACTGTTGCTGGCGATGACCGATCTGCCCGCCAAGGCCCACGCGCGTCTGTTGCGCATCGCCCGCGCGGCGCGGCAATCGACCGACATCACGACCGCGCTGTTGCACCTGGTGCGCGCCGAGCGCGGCACGACCGAGGACAGCAACGCCCGCGACGTCGGGCAGATCGCCGAACAGATCGCTGAGCAGCACCGCGAGTTGATCGGCGGCCGGGATCTGAAAATCACCGTGCACCACGCCGATCCGGTCCATGTCATCGCGCCTGAGTCGGTGATCGCGGTCGTGATCACCAACCTGCTCGGCAACGCCGTGCGCTATACACCGGCAGGCGAGGTGAGGTTGCAGCTCGGCGGCGGCGCTTTGCGGATCGAGGATACCGGCCCCGGCTTAAGCAGCGAGGAGTTGCCGCGCGTTTTCGAGCGCCACTACCGCGGCAAGGACAGCGGTGGGAAAGGCGCCGGCCTGGGGTTGGCGATCGTCAAGCGCTTGTGCGAACTGTATGGCTGGCAGGTGCATTTCGAAACCCCGGCGGCCGGCGGGTTGCGCGTGGTCGTCAGCTTTTACCCGGCGCACCGTTAAATTCTTAACCCAATCGGCGTGTGCCGCCGCCTTGCCTCAGGGCGCGCGGTAACCGACAATCCCACCATGTCGTTGATCGCCTGCCTGGCCTGTACCCGCCGCATCTCGCACCTGCACCGACGGTGCCCGCATTGCGGCGCCGACCTTCATTCCCCGGAACAGGCCCGGATCGCCCGGCGCGAACGGCTGCGCCGGAGGCTGCTCTACACCCGGATGGCGAGCTATGCCGGTATCAGTCTCGCCTTGCTCGCCTTTCTGCTCTGGTGGATCCCCGATCAGGGGCGGCTGGAACCCCCGGCGGCGTGGCTCGAGGGGTTGTTCGCCACCGGCCTGGTGCTCTACCTGGCTGGGCGTATCCAGCTCCGGCGCTTGCAGATCCACTGGCGGACGCTGGGATGAGCAAAGGCAGATCGGCGCCGGATTATCAGGTTGTTGAAAAAGGGCTCTCCTGCCCTTTTTCAAGTCGCGAGTCCGGTACATGCCCGGACTCGCTCTCGCCGGATCAAGCACTGACGCGCTTGATCCGCGTGCGGAACATTCCTGTTCCGCCTTAACAGGCTGTTTTTCAACAGCCTGTTATTGGATACGGATGACTTTGACCCGTTTGTTGATCCCGGCAATGCGCAAGACCCACGAACCGAGCGCGGCGGGCTCGATGGTAATTTCCGGATTTTCGACCGGTTTAACGCCAAGCAGATCCTGCTGCGATTGTTTCCAGACCATGCCGTTGTCGAGCTTGAACACGGTCTCACCGGTCCAGCCATTGAACGTGCCTTCGATCCGGGCCTTGATCGGTGTCGCCTTGCCGCGGAAATCGTCGAAGCCGCGGCGATCGCCGCCCGGTCCCTCGATGCCAGCCAGTGCCGCGATCGTCGCCGGATCGGCGTTGCCGATATTGCGCATTTGCAGCCAGCGATTGAGTGCGGCGAGTTCTTCGGGCGACAGTTTTTGCAGTCCGGCGGCTTCGAATTCCTGCGCTGTCATCCGCTCTTCGAGCGACGAGAACTCCTGCGCAACGGCGGTGGCGGTCAGGAAAATCAGCGACAAAAAAAACGCAGACCTGGGCGCGCGGCGCGCCCCGCAACAACGGTGGGGCATCAGAGATCCTGTTTATAACG
This sequence comes from Pseudomonadota bacterium, assembly GCA_036832975.1. GTDB lineage: Bacteria > Pseudomonadota > Gammaproteobacteria > Xanthomonadales > Wenzhouxiangellaceae > DAITQM01. The sequence continues at coordinate 9,297 of DAITQM010000015.1, forward strand.
GACGTAAGGCACGCGGCCGAAAATGCCGTCCAGACCGTCGGCGCGCAGCGCTGCGTTGGTATTGCGATCCGTCCGTTGATCGAGCACATTGCTCGCCCCGACGCTGAACCGGCCGCGCCACGGCGTCTGCCAACTGAAATAAAGGTTGAAGCCGGTCCAGATATCGCCGCCGGGATCCTGGTTGTCGCGGTATTCACGCCGCACCCCCTCGACGGTGCTGCTGAAGGCGCCCAATTGCCAGTCGATTTCGAGCCGCGCCTCGCGGCGGACGTCGCTGTCCAGCCACAACGGCGCAAGATCGATGGCCGTCATGGCCTCGGGTTCCGCCGGATCCAGGTATTCGGCGATACCGAGGCGGGTTTCCAGTCGGCCTAGAGCCCCCAGCCCGAAACCGCTATCGAGCGCCAATGTCAGACCGCTGCCCGGTGCCGTCCGGTCGCTGTAGGGCAGCATCGCCGCGGCCTCGAACAACGCCGCATTGATGGTGCCCGGCGCAGCGGAGGGTCCGGAGAGATCGAATGCCTGCACAGTACCGGCACTGCTGTGGAAGGCACCGATTTCGATGCCGAGTCCGGCGGCCGGCTGAAAGTGGGCGTCGGCTTTGAGCGTCGCGGCGAGCGGCGTGAAGCGGCACCCGGTCGCGGCAAAACCGTGGCGGCCAGGGTGGCCGGAGCGGCACTGGATTTCGCCGACGGCACGCGACCACTCACCGCCGTGCTCGAGCATCGAAACTTCGAGTGACCACGGCGGCGGGGTGGAGCCGTTCACGGTATCGGCAGCGAGCACGCCGGCAGGCCGGGGCTGGAAGGTCAGAAGCAGCCGCTGGTTCGGCGCCAGCGGGCTGAATTGCAGCGCGCCCGGCGGTTCGGTCAGGGTGACCGACAGCGGGGCGCTGGGCTCGCCACCGCCCAGCCAATCGATGACCGGCTGATCCGCGGCGCGCGCCAGCACCGCGGCCAAAAGGCCGGCGGTGGTCATGATTATCAGTGGCCAGCGATGCATCGTGTTTTGCATCCCTCCCAAGCAACGCACTATTTGATCGCCCATCGTGCCATAAGTTCATGATCGGCCGCAATAGTTTCCTTCCCGTTGGGCCTGTTTTCCAGCGTCGAGGGGCAATGGACAAGGGATAGGGACCGGGTGGAGGAGTGGGGGACGGGAACGGGGAACGGTATTCCTGATTGGGGTCATTTTTTAACAGGTTGTTGAAAAAGGGCTCTCCTGCCCTTTTTCAAGTCGCGAGTCCGGTACATGCCCGGACTCGCTCCCGCCGGATCAAGCACTGACGCGCTTGATCCGCGTGCGGAACATCCCTGTTCCGCCTTAACAGTCTGTTTTTCAACAGCCTGTTAAGGGCTGCAAGGCGCCGGGTCCATCGGTTACACTGCCGAGGGGTACCGCCGTTCGCCGGTTTCGTTTTTTCAGCCTACAGGAGTGAAGGATGGCACTCGAACACACGCCGCTTTGCGACTTCGGCCGGCCGGCGCCGGATTTCACGTTGCCCGGCGTCGATGGCCGCGACAGGTCGCTGGCCGAGGTCAAGGGGCCGGGTGGGCTATTGGTAATGTTTATCTGCAATCACTGCCCGTATGTCCAGGCGATCCGCGGTAAGTTGGTGCGGGACGCGCGCGACCTGCAAGCCCTCGGGGTTGGTGTGGTGGCGATCAACAGCAATGACGCCGCGCAGTACCCGGAAGATTCCTTCGACAATATGATCGCCGAAGCCCGCCGTTTCGGTTATTCCTTTCCGTACCTGTACGATGAAGACCAGTCCGTGGCGCGCGCCTACGGCGCGGTCTGCACGCCCGATTTTTTCGGTTACAACCGCGATCTTCAATTGCAATATCGCGGCCGGCTCGATGATGCCGGCGCCAACCCGAATGCCGGTGAGCGACCGCGGGAACTGTACGAGGCCATGCGCCAGGTCGCCGAAACCGGCAAGGGGCCGCGCCGGCAGACCGCGTCGATGGGTTGCTCGATCAAGTGGCGTGAGTGAGTCGATCAGACGGCGTGATGAAGACCCCACAAACCGGCCCCGGCGCCGTCCTGGTGGCTTACGATCACAGCGCCGGCAGCCAGCGGGCGCTGGCGCGCGCCGTGGCGCTGGCCCAGGCACTCCGTTCCGGCCTGCTCATCGCCCATGTCATCGAGTGGTCGCCTTATCGCTTCACGATCCCCGAGGACAACGCTGAACGCCACTTGAGGCGGGAGGCCGAGATCGCCGCCGCCGAAAACGAAGTGCTGGCGCCGGCGTGCCGGGTGGCCGACGAGGCGGGGGTTGCGGCCGAGCCGCTCGTTCGCCACGGCCATGTCGCCGAAACCCTCGCCGCATTGGCGACCGAACGCGGTGCGGCGCTGATCGTCTGCGGCCGCCGCGGGCAAAGCCGGATCCATTCGCTGCTGCTCGGCAGTGTCGCTACTTCACTGGTGCAGATCAGCCAGGTTCCGGTGCTGGTTGTGCCGTAAGCGGAAATTATTGTCGATGCTTTTCTTCTCCCTGTTCGGCGGCTCGCTGCGCGGCGGCCGCCGCCCCGGGGTGCTGGTCGCCCTTTCGTTGCTGCTCGCTGGGTGGCCGGGATGGGCCGCGGCGGCGACGCTCGATGAGACGATCGATGCCGTCGTCTCGCCGGTGACCGATGCGATCTCGGCCTTGATTTTCTATCCTCTGCCCCTGCCTTACACCGCGCAGGGCATCCCGTTTATCGTGTTGTGGTTGGCGGTCGCGGGACTGTTTTTCACGGTTTATTTCCGGCTGATCAACTTGCGCGCCATGCGCCATGCCTTCGGATTGGTGCGCGGCGTTTACACGCCACCCGACGCGGCGGGCGAGGTGACGCATTTCCAGGCGCTGGCGACCGCCTTGTCCGGTACCGTCGGGCTCGGCAACATCGCCGGCGTGGCGATCGCCGTGTCAACCGGGGGTCCGGGCGCGACGTTCTGGATGATCCTCGCCGGGCTGTTCGGCATGTCGGCCAAATTCGTCGAATGCACGCTGGGCGTCAAGTACCGCAACGAGTATGCCAATGGTACGGTCTCGGGCGGCCCGATGTACTACCTCAGCAAGGGGCTGGCGAGCGAATACCCGGCACTGGCCGGTTTCGGCCGGCTGCTCGCCGCGCTGTTTGCGGTGTTGTGCATCGGCGGGACGCTGGGCGCCGGCGGGATGTTTCAGACCAATCAGGCGTTCAGCCAGGTGCTGGTCGTCACCGGCGGGGCGGCCAGCCCGCTGGCCGGATACGGCTGGCTGTACGGTATCGCCGTTGCGCTCGTCGTCGGACTGGTGATCATCGGCGGCATCCGCAGCATCGCCCGCGTCACCTCGAAACTCGTGCCGCTGATGGCGGTGCTGTACGTCGGCGCCGGATTGTTGGTGATCGGGTTCCACTTTCGGGAGATCCCGTCGGCATTCGAGGCGATCGTCACCGGCGCTTTCCGCCCCGCGGGCATCGCCGGCGGGGCGCTCGGTGTGTTGATCCTGGGTTTCCGCCGGGCCGCGTTCTCGAACGAAGCCGGTGTCGGATCGTCGCCGATCGCGCATTCGGCGGTGCGCACCGATCACCCGGTCACCGAGGGCCTGGTGGCGCTATACGAACCGTTCATCGACACCGTCGTGATCTGCACGATCACGGCGCTGGTGATCATCCTCACTGGCGCTTACGATCCGACCGGCCAGGTCGAAGGCGTGGCGCTGACTTCGCGGGCGTATGCCACGGTCTTCGATTGGTTTCCGTTGGCGCTGCTCGTCGCCGTATTGCTGTTCAGTTTCTCGACCACGATCTCGTGGTCGTATTACGGGTTGAAATCGTTGACCTACCTGACCGGCGAAAACCGGCGCGTCGAACTGGCTTTCAAGATCGCCGTGATGGTCTCGGTGGTCATCGGTTCGTCGATCAATCTGAAATCGGTGATGGATCTGGCCGATGCGATGATTTTGGGCATGGCCCTGCCCAACCTGATCGGCGTGTACCTGCTGGCTCCGGTGGTCAGGCGCGAGTTGGCCGGTTATTGGGGGCGCTACCGGCGGGGTGAGTTGCAGCGCTACCGGTAAGGCAAAATTGACATGTGGGATCGGGAGGCGTAAGCTTAAAAACCGGTCTGTTTCACATTCAAGTGTAAGCTCATCGCCCGGTGATGCGCTGGGCGTCTGTCACATGGAGGCAGTGGCAATGAACAGATTCCCTATGGCGGTACTCGTGGCGTTGCTGGCGGCGGTCCAGCCGGCGCTGGCGCAGACTTTTTTTGCACCCCAGGAAGGTCACTGGAAGGTCGAAGGCGAGGATGGCCCGGGCAGCGGCCTGAATCTGACGGTGCAGGGCGGGAAAATCGGCGTTTCGGTTTTCACCTTCGATCAGGCGGGCGACCGTCGCTGGTTTATCGCCGTTGCTGATCTGGTGGGTAGCCGATTCGAAGCACCGTTGCAGCGTGCCGAGGGCGGGACCCGCATCCAGGATCCGTTCGCGCCCGGTCAATTGCTGCCGACCGACAAACAACTGACGCTCGATTTTTCGTCGGAAACCACCGCGTTGCTGACCCTCGATGGGGTCAGCAAACCGCTGCGTCTTTTGCAGTTCGGCACCGCCGTGACCCGCATCCCGGCGCTGCTCGAAGGAGGTTTCGAGCGGCAGTTTCCGGATCTCGCCGGCCGCTGGGTGATCTGGGAGCGTAATGCCGAAACCGGCGATCGGCTGCATGCAGTCGAGTTTGAACAGGCGCCCCGAACGCTCGAAGAGCCTCCTGGGGTAGCGGCCGGCTGGATCGATACGAACGAAGCCGACCCGGAGCGGCGGATCGGGGTGTTTTGTTTTACCTCGCCCGACACGGCTCCAGCCGATACTCCCGATTGCCTGCTGCGTTTGCCGGCGCCCGGCGGCCACCGCGATCTGCCGCTCGCCGCCAACGATATCGGCCTGACCCGTTTTGCCGCGAAACAGCCGAACCGCGGCGTTGACGGTCTTGAGGTGGTGCTGGCCCACACCCTACGGCTGCCGGTGGCGGCCGACCGGATGCGGCCCGAAACCGGTCATTACACGTTGGTCGGCGAGAGTGGCCCCGGCAGCGGTATCAATCTCGTGCCGCGCAGTGAAGTGTTGGGCTTGTCGGTATTCACCTTCGCCGCCAGCGGCGATGACGAATGGTTTACCGCCGCCGGCGCCTATCCCGGCAGTGCCGGCATTGAGCTGCCGTTGCGCCGCGCGACCGGCGGGACGCCGATCGATGCGCCATTTGCGCCCGGGGTTTCGGAGGATACCGGGAGCACGATCCGTCTCGACTTCACGTTTCGGAATCGCGGCACGATGGTGATCGACGGGCAGCGCAAAGAGCTGCAAAAACTGATTTTCGGGGTGCCGGTCAGCGAGTTGCCGTCGTTGACCGAAGGCGGCCAGCCGACCCGCTTCCCGAGTTTGTCGGGCCGTTGGATGCTGCTGGCCACCGCCGACGGTAAGGTCACCGATCAGCGCGTGCTCGATCTGGTCCCGGCCGATGCAACGGTTTCCGATCCCCGCTTCACGGAGGCCGTCGCCTGGCAGAACGGCGAGCAGGCGGTGCCGCGCGACGACGAGATCACCCTGGTCTGCGGCAACGACCGCCTGAGTTTCATCATTCCGTTCAGGCGCTGCCTGCTGCGCGGCAACGTATTCCCGGCGCTCGGCTTCGGGGAACTGCTCGATTTTTCGCCCGACGAGATCAGCGTGGGCCGCTTCGATATCCCGATCTTCCAGATTCAGCTCGTCGGTATCCCGACGATCGAGGTCTTCGCGCTCAGAATCGATTAACAGGCGGTTGAAAAACAGCCTGTTAAGGCGGAACAGGGATGTTCCGCACGCGGATCAAGCGCGTCAGTGCTTGATCCGGCGAGAGTGAGTCCGGGCATGTACCGGACTCGCGACTTGAAAAAGGGCAGGAGAGCCCTTTTTCAACAACCCGTTAACCCGGCGCGGCCGGGCGGCGGCGCCAGCGCGGTGCCTTGCCTTGGCCCGCCACGATCGGCGAAAATAGCGGCTTTGACGCTGGCTCGCCGATGACCCTTTTGTCCGATCCCGCCCACGCTGCCGCCTGCGAACCGCAAAGCCTGGCCGTTGCTCGCCGCGAACGCCGCACCCTGGCCAACGCGCTGCGCGCGCTGGCGATGGACGCCGTGGAACAGGCCCACAGCGGCCATCCCGGCATGCCGCTCGGGATGGCCGATATCGCCGAAGTGCTGTGGCGCGATTACCTGCGTCACGATCCGGCCGATCCGGTATGGTGGGATCGTGATCGTTTCGTGCTCTCCAACGGCCACGGTTCGATGCTGCTCTACAGCCTGCTGCACCTGACCGGCTACGATCTGTCGCTCGACGAATTGCGCCGTTTCCGGCAATGGCACTCCCAAACGCCGGGACACCCCGAATACGGTCACGCACCGGGCGTCGAGACGACGACCGGGCCGCTCGGTCAGGGGCTGGCCAACGCCGTGGGTATGGCGCTCGCCGAAAAACTGCTGGCGGCGCGCTATAACCGCGACGGTTTTCCGCTATTCGACCATAACACCTACGTCTTCGCCGGCGATGGCTGCCTGATGGAAGGCATTTCGCATGAGGTCTGCTCGCTGGCCGGTACCCTCGGTCTCGGCAAGCTGATCTGCTTTTACGACGACAACGGCATTTCGATCGACGGTGAGGTCGCGGGCTGGTTCACCGACAATACGCCGGCTCGTTTTCGGGCCTACGGCTGGCAGGTGATCGAGGCGGTGGACGGGCACGATCCGGAAGCGATCTGCCGTGCCATCGACCAGGCGCGCGCCGAAAAAACGAAACCGACGCTGCTTTGCTGCCGAACCATCATCGGCTTCGGCGCGCCGCACAAACAAGGCAGTGCCGAAACGCACGGTGCGCCGCTCGGCGCCGCCGAAGTGGCCGCGGCCCGCGAGCGCCTCGCCTGGCCATACCCGCCGTTCGCGATCCCTGACGAGATCCGTGCCGCGTGGGATGGGCGGGAGCGGGGTGCGGCACGGCGTGCCCGCTGGCAACAGATCTGGGATGGGTATCGCCGGCGCTACCCCGAACCGGCCGCCGAGTTGGCGGCGCGGATGCAAGGCGATGTGCCTGCCGGCTGGGCGGCGGCGCTCGATCAAGCCCTCACCGGGGCGCAGCAGGCGGCGAAGAACGTCGCCAGCCGCAAAGCTTCGCAAATGGCGCTCGAAGTCATCGGTCCGCTGCTGCCCGGTTTGCTCGGCGGTTCGGCCGATCTGACCGGCTCCAACAACACGCTATGGTCGGGCAGTGTCGATGGCCGGCAGGATCCGGCCCGCGGCAATTACCTTTACTTCGGGGTCCGCGAATTCGGCATGACCGCGATCGCCAGCGGCCTGGCTTTACACGGCGGCTTCATTCCTTATATCGGCACCTTTCTGGTGTTTTCCGATTACGCCCGCAACGCCGTCCGCCTGTCGGCTCTGTTGTCGGCCCGCGTGATTCATGTTTATACCCACGATTCGATCGGCCTCGGCGAAGACGGCCCGACGCACCAGCCGGTCGAACAACTGGCCAGTCTTCGGCTGATCCCGAACCTCGCCGTCTGGCGGCCGTGCGACGCGGTCGAAACACTCGCCGCCTGGCGGGCGGCGGTCGAACGGCGTGACGGTCCGAGCGCCTTGATCCTGAGTCGCCAGACCTTGCCGCACCAAGCGCGGGATAGCGCCCAGCTCGCCGCTATCGCGCGCGGCGGGTATGTCCTCAAGCCCGAGGCGGGCGAACGGCCGGATGTGATCCTGCTCGCCACCGGCTCCGAGGTCGCGCCGGCGGTCGATGCCCACGCCCGGCTCGCCGCCGAGGGCATCGCGGCGCGCGTCGTCTCGCTGCCCAATATCGAGCGCTTCGCCGCGCAGGAGGCCGCTTATCGCGATGCCGTCCTGCCCCCTGAGGTCAAGGCGCGCGTCGCGGTCGAAGCCGGTTCCAGCGGCTTGTGGTACCGCTGGGTCGGCGACGCCGGCGCCATCGTCGCCCTCGACAGCTTCGGCGCTTCGGCGCCGGGCGAGGTCTTGATGAAAGAATTCGGTTTCACCGCCGAGCACATCGCCGCCGAAGCGCGGCGTGTGCTCGGCGCCTAGCAGGCTGTTGAAAAACAGCCTGCTAATCCGGGCCACGGATGGCCCGGCGAAATCAGGCGCTTCTTAGCGACTGATTTCGGGAGCGCAGCGAAAGTCGCGCCTTTCGCAAGCGACGTTGAAAAACGCCAGGATGGCGGTTTTCAACAACCTGCAAGTATGGAGAGTTGGAACATGACTATCAAAGTCGCAATCAATGGCTACGGCCGCATCGGCCGCAACATCCTGCGCGCCTGCTACGAGGCGGGGCGCAACGACGAGATCCGGATCGTGGCGATCAACGACCTGGCCGACGCCGCGACCAATGCGCACCTCACCCGCTACGATACGGCACACGGCCGTTTTTCCGGGACCGTGGCGCTCGACGGCGGCGAGATGGTGGTCAACGGCGACCGCATCCGGGTTCTGGCCGAGCGCGATCCGACCCGCCTGCCGTGGGGCGAACTCGGCATCGACGTCGTGCTCGAGTGTACCGGTCTTTTCGCCAGCCGGGATAAAGCGGCGGCGCACCTCGACGCCGGCGCGAAAAAAGTGATCATCTCGGCCCCGGCCGGCAAGGACGTCGACGCGACCATCGTCTACGGCGTCAATCACCAGGGATTGAAGGCCGCTGACCGCATTGTCTCCAATGCCTCGTGCACAACCAACTGCCTGGCGCCGCTGGTCAAACCGCTGCACGAGTCGGTCGGCGTGGTTCACGGGCTGATGACGACGATCCACGCCTACACCAACGACCAGGTGTTAACCGACGTTTATCACAAAGATTTACGCCGCGCCCGTGGCGCGGCGATGTCGCAGATCCCGACCAAGACCGGCGCCGCCGCCGCCGTCGGTCTGGTGCTGCCGGAACTGGCCGGCAAACTCGATGGTTACGCCGTGCGCATCCCGACGATCAACGTCTCGCTCGTCGATCTGACCTTCACCGCGGCGCGTGCGACCGGCGTCGAGGAGATCAATAAAATCATGCGAGCGGCAGCCGACAAATCGGCGGGCATCCTGGCCTACAACGACGAACCGCTGGTTTCGGTCGATTTCAACCACCACCCGGCATCGAGCATCTTTGACGCGACCTTGACCAAGGTCATCGACGGTACGCTGGTCAAAGCCTGTGCCTGGTACGACAACGAATGGGGTTTTTCCAACCGCATGCTGGATACCGCGCTTGCTCTGATGCAGGCAAAGTAAGGACCGCCGGTACGCGCCGCTATTGAGAGGGTTTGTCGCGATGCATCGCCTCGAGCCGTTCTACGTCTGCTAAATCTTGTAGACGTCCGGCGGCTTTTTTATTTTCGATCAGATCCTGATAGGCGAGTACGGGTACGGGTACATCGCCGAATTTGACAATGCTGCGCCGCGGCCAGGCCGCATCGAAGTCAACGCCATCGATTGCCGTGATCACGTCGATGCGCAGCGGTTCTACACCGATCTGGAAGAGTAACCCGGGGCCGGACAGGTCATCGGTGGACAAGTCATGCAACGGTGCACCGAACTCGGCAAGCGCGCGCAGCACCTTGACAGCGTTCCCGCGGCACGCCCTCACCCAAACGCCCAGATCTTTGGTGGCGCGGATATGTCCGTGCGCGGCGAGTGCGTGGGCGCCGACAACCAGGTACTCAACGCCGCGGGCGTTGAATGCGGACAACAGATCTTTGAAGTCGGGGTTCATGACGATGGTCCTCGGACCATGCCAGGCACAGCCGGGTCAACTCCCAAACGGCGGCGATCCGCTCTTCAGCAGTACAGCGCAGCCAGTCGTCTTCGGGCGGTGCCGGCTGGCCGGGACGGACGATCCGCGAGGTGACATTGGGGCGCGGCACAGCATGCTTCATAGGGGTCATTCTAGCTTACGGCCGCCCCTGGCTGCGATAAAGGGTATCGATACGGCCACCCTCGCGGGCGAGCAGGAAATAATAGCGGCGTGGCGTCCGGTCGAGCCGGACTTCGGCACTGGCCAGGAAATAACGGCTGGTGACGGCGATGCGGGCGGCGAGTTCCGGCAGGGCCAGGCCGTCGAGCGCCGGGGCTTTCAGGAAATCGGCGACGGTGCGATAACGGGCATGACCATTTTGATACAGCGCCCGGGCGCGCTCGCGGTCGAGCGCCGGATCGAGCGCCATCAAGACTTCGAGGCTCGCGGTGTTGACGTTGATGCGCCGGGCATTGGCCGGCAGCACGGTGACGTGCGGTTCGAGTTGCCGCCAGGTTGCTTCGTCCATCAGCGCCAGCAGGCGCAGCTCGCTGGGATGGCTGAACAGCCGGTTAGCCGGCAGGTAAGGCGGCGTCCGGCCGCGGTAGGCGGCGTCTTCGGCGCCGTTTTCGCTGGAGATGGTGTCGGCGTCGATCCAGTCCAGCGCCTGGGCGGCGATCGCCGGTTCCAGTTCGAGAATGTCGAGCAACCGCTCGAACAGCGCCCGCGCCTCGGGATCGGGCGTGCCGTCCGGGTGCAGCAGGCTGTTGGCGTTGAAACGGCCGTCGAGATCGATCATGGCCCCGCTGACTGCGCCGCCGGGTACGGGCAGCGGCGGCAGCGGCTGGCCCCAGGGGTCATCGCTGGCATCGACATCATCGCCGGCCAATAGATCATCGCGCAGCCGGCTGCGAGCCAGCGCTTCGAGACCGCGGGCGTATTCCCCGGCGGTCAGGCCGCGGGCCAGCGCCGCGCTGCGTGCCAGGTCGAGTTCGGCGCGCCGGGTGATCTGCACGGCAATGATCCCGGCCAGCGCTGCGATCAGCAAGGCGATGAGCAGCGCGACGCCACGCTGGCTGGCCGGGGGCTTCACGGGGCGACCTCGAACAGGCGGCGGAACCGTTCGCCGCGCCGGTTCTCGATGACGATTTCGACGGCCCGTGGCAGGGCCGTGCGGTCCGGCGGGGGCCAGGTATCGAGCCATTGCCGCTGCGTGTCGAGATAACGCCAGTGCACCGCGGTCAGGTCGGGCAGAGCGAGATCCAGCCGCGGGCCACTGCCGCCGGCCGGATCGGTGACCGGCCACAGCCGGCGTTCCAATGTCCGGCCGTCGAAATGCCAGTCGATCCGCTTAAGTGTGCTCGCTGTGCTGCCGGGCGGGTTATCCCAGCCGCCGCGGGTCAGCGCCAGGTCTTGCGCGTCGCCGCTCAGCGCCGGCTCGGTCAGGCCGCCGGCCCGGCGCCCCGGGCGGGCGATTGCCTGGTTGAGATCCTGCGCCAGCACGGTAAGGACCATTTGCCAGGTCTCGAGTTCGCGGCCGCGGTCGCGCCCGGCCGCCGCAGCGCCGGCCAGCGACTGCAAGGCACCGTAGCCGGCGGCCGCGACCAGCGCGAACACCCCGACGGCGAGCACCACTTCGAGTAACGTAAAGCCGGCAGCGCGGAGCGCCGCCGGTGGAAGACTCCTGTGGGGGCAGCGCATCGTTTCGCCTTACCAGCGTCCGGCGAAACCGGTGTGGTTAAGCACCGGGGTTTCGTCGCCATCGCGCCGCACTTGGACGTCGATCCGGCGCAGCGCCGGGTCGGCGGTCGGGCTGACCTCGGCGCGCCACAACCATTGCCGGCCGGCCATGTCCTCGCGGCCGTTTCGCGGGCCGGGCTCGGGGAAGCCCTCGAACAGTCGGATCTCGGCGACCGCGTTGTCGGCGATCCACTGGGCGTAAGTCCGGTCGGCCAGGTCGGCGAGCAGGCGCGGCGCGCGACCGCCGGCTTCGCTGAGGGCGAGCACCGCAATGCTGATGACGGCCAGGGCGAGCAGCACTTCGAGCAGCGTGAACCCGCCACGACGGCGTGGCAGCAGGGGGCTCATCGCCGTCCGGGCGCCGTCTCGATTTCGAGCCGGCCGTCGCTGTAGCCGTTGAGTACCCGGCGGCTGTCCCCTGCCGATAAACGCAGGACAAACGGGGTCATCTGCCCGGTGGCACGGCAGAAGATCTGCGGCTGACGCGCCGGCTCGCCGGCGAGCGGCACCGGCCGGCCGGCGATTTCCAAAGTCACAGTGAGCGCCGGGGGCCATTCCCCGCCGGCGTTGTGGCCGGGCAACGGCAGCCAGGTACCGCTTTCCTCGCCAGCGATGGCCCAGCCACCGGGGGCGATCTGGAGACCGAGCGTCCGGCCTTCGAGAATCGCCTGCTGCCGGCAGCCGGCGAGGATCGCGGCGTTCAGGTTGGCGGCTTCGGTGCCGGCCACGTCGCGACGGCCGATCGCCAGGGTGACGGCACCGAGCATGACGCCCAGAATGACGATCGTCACCAGCACCTCCACGAGTGTGAAGCCGGCATCGCGGGGTGGGACTATAGTTTGGCTCAGTCGCTCCAATTGCCGATATCGGCGCTGATGCCCTCGCCGCCGGGGACGCCGTCGGCGCCGTAGGAGAAGACATCCATTTCGCCGTGCGCTCCGGGATTGAGATATTGATATTCGCGGCCCCACGGATCCTTCGGTAGCCGTTCGATATAGCCGCCGGCCTTCCAGTTCGGCGCCGCCGGTTGGCCGCCCGGGCGGCGGATCAGCGCTTCGAGGCCCTGGTCGGTGCTTGGCAGCACGAAGTTGTCGAGGCGGTACAGATTCAGCGCCGTGGTCAGCGCCCCGATGTCCTGCCTGGCCTTGGTCACTCGCGCTTTGTCGGGCTGGTCCATCACCCGCGGCACGACCACCGCGGCAAGAATGCCGAGGATGACGACGACGATCAAAATCTCGATCAGCGTAAAGCCGCGCTGCACGGAATCGTTGGTCATTGGAAACTCGTGTGGTGACTTGCCTCAATCGCGCCATAATAGCAAAACGAATCCCGGTGGGAGGCTTGCACAATTGAGTGTGGACGAGCGAAATGCGTTCTGGCGGCGGCGCGACTTGGCGCATATCTGGCACCCGTGTACGCAGATGCACGATCACGAAGCCGGCCATATTCCGCTGCTGCCGATTCGCCGCGCCCAGGGGGTATGGCTGGAAGATTACGACGGCCGGCGTTATCTCGATGCGATCAGTTCATGGTGGGTGAACCTGTTCGGCCACGGGCGCGCGGAAATTGCCGCGGCGATCGCCCGCCAGGCGCGCGAACTCGAGCACGTGATCTTCGCCGGCTTCACACACCGCCCGGCGATCGAACTCGCCGCCCGCCTGACGGCGCTCGCCCCGCCCGGGCTGGAGCGGGTGTTTTTCGCCGACAACGGTTCGGCGGCGGTCGAAGTGGCGCTGAAGCTCAGTTTTCATTACTGGTACAACCGGGGCCGGCCGGAGCGGACGCAGTTCGTCGCGCTCGGCGGCGGCTATCACGGTGAGACGTTCGGGGCGCTCGGGGTCGGCGATCTGGGTCTTTATCGTGCCATTTACCGGCCGTTGCTGATCGAGCCTTTGGTGGTCAATCCCCCCGATTGCCGCGGCCGGCCGCCGGCCGACTGGGAAGCGGTGAGCCGCAATGCCTTCGCGGCGATGGCCGAGACCTTGAAACGCCACCACGAGACCATTGCCGCGGTCATCGTCGAACCTTTGGTGCAGTGCGCCGGCGGTATGCGCATGTACCACCCGGTTTACCTGCAGCTCTTGCGCGCCGAGTGCGACCGTTACGACATCCACCTGATCGCCGACGAAATCGCTACCGGCTTCGGGCGCACCGGGACGCTGTTCGCCAGCGAGCAGGCGGACGTCAGTCCCGATCTCATGTGCCTATCCAAGGGTCTGACCGGCGGCTTTCTGCCGCTCGCCGCGGTGCTGATGAACGAACGGCTTTACCAGGCGTTTTACGAGGACTACAACCGCGGCCGGAATTTTTTACATTCGCACAGCTATACCGGCAATCCGCTGGCTTGCGCCGCGGCGCTCGCCACGCTGAAACTATTCGAAAAAGAGGACGTGCTCGCCGCCAATCGCCGGACCGCGGCGCACATGGCCGAATGCGCAAAACCGCTCGCCGCCCACCCGCACATCGCCGATGTCCGGCAGACCGGCATGATCGTCGCCGTGGATATCGTCGCCGAGCGCAGCACGCGGACGCCCTATCCGGCCGCCGAGCGCCGCGGTCTTGGAATGTACCGCTACGGTCTCGAACACGGCGTGCTGCTCCGCCCGCTCGGCGACACGCTTTACTGCATGCCGCCTTACGTGATCGCTCCGGACGAAGTGGAATTCATGTTCGACGTACTCCGCCGCGCCGTCACCGCCGTGACGGACAGCGGGTAAACCGGCCGCCTTAAAACGAACGGGGGCGCAGGCCCCCGTTCATCTTGACACCGGTCATCGCCGCCGGCGTCGCTGCGGCGCCGTTACTGGCAACCCTGCACGGTCACGTCATCGACGTACCAGCCCTCGACCCCGACTGCGCCGTCGGAGGCGAAACGGAAGCGTAAGCGGACCGTCTGGCCGGCGAAGGCGTCGAGATCGACGATCGAGACCACCTCCTGGGCACCGCTCGCCGGGACGTTCTCGTCGGCGCACCAGGCGTCTTGAGCCGAGATCGTGATGGCGCCCTGCGGTGTGATGTTGCCGTTGTAGGGGTCGGTCAGCAACCGCGCGTCGGGCACTTGGCTCCAGGTGTTGCCGTTGTCGGTCGAGACCTCGAGTATGCCGCCGTCCCAGCAGGCATCGACCCCGGCGCCGGTATTGGCCTCGATATTCTGGAAGTTCCAGAAACTCAAGGTCAGCGGCGATTCGGCGGCCGGCAAGGCGATCGGTTCGGAGATCAGGAACTGGTCCGACTGGACGGGCGGATCGATCGCGAACCACGAGAACTGACCGCTGTTGGCGCGCGCCGTGCTGCGCACCCAGTTATCGGTACCGACGCCGCTCGGCGGCATGGTCCAGGTGCCGGTCCCGGCTTCGATGTCATCGCTAAACAGCACATTGGCGCTGCTGCCGGCCGGGCAGACTCCCGGGGTTGCAGTCGTGAAGCTGAAGACTTGACTCGCCGTCCCGGCGCCGCAGTTGTTCAAGGCCGTGACGCGCCAGAAGAAAGTCTGTTCGGCAGCCAGCGGTTGCGGCGCGAAACTCGTGTCCGTCACCGTCGCCGACTCGATAAGGGTCGTAAATCCTGCGTCGCTGGCGATCTCGACGAGGTATTCCAGGGCGCCGGGCACGGCGCTCCAGGTCAAAGTCGGGCGGATCGAGCTGCCGCCACCGTCGGTTGGGGTGACCAGTGCCGGTGCTGCAGGGAAATTGGTTGACATGTTGAACGAAAAGTTCACAGTCTGCGCATCGCCCGCAGCCGGTGTCGCAAGGATATTGAAGTTCGATGGACCGTCAGGCAGATTGGCGCCGCCGCTCAACGTGACGACGAGATCGGCCGGTAGTGTGGAAACCGGATTGGCGCTGAACTGCGCCGTAGTGCCGGCCGGCAAGCCAGCCGCCGATAAAGTGACATTGCCACTCAGGCCATTTAAAGGGTGGAGCGACATGAAAAACTGCGGGTCGCCATTGAGGGCGCAAAGCCCGGCGTTGCTGTTGCTCTGCGTTCTGGCCAGCAGACTGGCGCTCCCGCAATCGCTGAATTTGAAAGCGCACGCCCGGGTGCTCCAACTCGCGTTGCCCTGGGCGGCATAGTATTCGTTGGCGTGCCAGAACGTGCACTGATCGACCGGGTCGATGCTGGTCGTCGCATAATCGCCCCAGCGGCCCGAGGTCGATGTCTGGCGGCCGCCGCCATCGACGCAGACCTGTTCGTCGCGCATCTGGCCGGTAAGGTCACCCGACTTGCGCCCCGTAAAGCGGGTGCCGGGGAACACGCTGGTTGCATCGGACACCGAATAACCCATGCCGATATTGCCGTTCTGATCGATCGAGATCGCCGGCATCCAGCGCGAGGTGGCATCCGGAGCGAAAACGCCTTCGTCCACGATGCGGGGCCCGAATACGTTCGGCTCGAACGATTCGAATCCCCCGGCGAAGACCTGATCTTGGGCATCGAGTTGTAGATGGACCCAGCGGACACCGTGCAGGCCGCTGCCGGCATTGGTGACATGATTCAGCACCAAAGAAGGTGCGAGGCCCGAGGCGGATGGGAAGGCCCGTACCGAGGCGCGATACAACGTATTGGACTGGAATGCATCCAGTGCCTGCTGCGCCGTTCCCCCTGGTTGCGGCACGTCGCCGACGTCGTTGGCGAACGGCGCCGAGGCAGGCAGGAACACCGGCGCCGAGAGCGTCGAGTTGGCCTGCGGATCGGTCCAGTCGACGCACAGCGTCCACACCAGGTAACTATCGACGCCCGGCTCGTTGTGGACGTAAGGGGCGCACATGTCGGCCGGCACCTTGATGGTGCTTTCGAGGTGCGGCGGCAGGGCACCGAAAGCGTTGTCCACGGAACTCGCGGTATTCGTGAAGCGGACGAAGCGCGCCGCGCCGCCGGTCAGCATCACGTCGCGTTCCATTACCGAGAACGAGTTCTGCAGGAACTGCTGCGGCGTGATGATGAAATCGTGGGTCGTCATGTAATAGCCGTTGCGGCTGCCGTTCTCGTCGGCCCAGATGCCGATTTTCGGGTAGTCGTTGAAGACGCCGGGGAAGAGAAATTCATAGCGGTGGTAGGGGCCGAGCGGATCGGGCGTCGTCGAAATGGCGACACACTGCCGGCCGTCGGCATTGGCCGAGCTGGTGAACTGGCTGAACAGCCAGCGATCGGCGATCTTGTCGTAGAGGACAATCGGATCGCCGGCGTTGTTGGTCTGGCACGGGCCACCGAAGCCGGCCCAGAACGTATTGCCGATAAACGGCCCGGCCAGCGTCGAACCGTCCGCCTTGTTGAGGACTTTCCAGCCCAGGTTGTTATAGAAAATGTATTCATTGAGCCCGACGTCGCCGTTGGTGTCCGGCGGCAGCACGCCGCTGACGCCGACAGCGGCGTTGTCGGTCTGGTTGTAGCCGTCGAAGCCGATGATCAAGGGCGGTGCCGTGATTCCGGACAGGCCGATCTGGCGGAGCGGATTTTGCGGAACCGCCAGCGGATCGACGGTGGATTTTTTGCCCGGTTCGACGAGGATATTGAACACTTCCTGTTCGCCGGCCGGCGGGGCGGGTGGAGTCGGCTGAGCGGCGATCAGGTCGCGCAGCGGCGGCGAGGTGTCGTGGCGCGCCGGGAAAAAGACCTCGACCTGTTGCGCGGCGGCGGGAACGGCGAGCGCCAGGCACAGGATCGCCGGCGGGATAGCGCGGGTGGACGGCAGGCGGAATTCGACAGACATCAGCTTCTCCCCGAGGGTTTGGTTTCGCGTAATGATACACGATGGCGGAAACATGGATTCTACCGAGTAGCTCACAGCGGACCTTGATAGAGGGGGATTGCTTTCAGTCCGCCTCGCCCGTCGAAGCGCTTGAATGGGCCGTCGTGTCTTTTTTTGACTCAGTCATGCGGGTACAGGTTCGCGATGGTCTTTGCAAATCAATCGGTTACGGCGATTGATTTTTGTGTCCGGCGATTTCATCGAGTTTGCGGCGCACTTCGGGGGCGAGCAGGGCTTTTTCCCGCGCCGCGGTGAGCGCCGCCCGGACCCGCTTGGGATCGGAGGTGGCGAGCAGCCGCGCCGCTTGTTCCAGCACCGCCGGGTGCTCGGCGTCGCGGATCAGCCGGTAGAGGTCGTTGTCGAGATCGCGGCCGGCTGATCGACCGGCCACTTTCGAGCGCTGCTCGAGGTAATGCAGAGCGCTGAGCACCAGCCGCGGTGCCGGGGATTGCCAGTCGAGCGGCAACGCGGCGCAGGCCAGAATGCCGGCGGCCACGGCCGCTAACGTAGGACGATCGAATTCGCCGCGGACCGCGGCGCTGTCGAGCATCTGGGCACGCAGTTCGGCCGGCGAGTCGCGCCGCGCGGCAAGAGCGGCGAGCCAGTCGATCGTCGCGGCGTCGAGCCGCGGGAACAGCCGCGGGTTGGTCAGCAACTCGTGGGCCAGCAAATCGGTCAGCGCCGCATCTCCCCCGGCGGTCATGTCGCGCACGGTGCGCCCGAAACGGGCCGGATGATCCGGCCAGCCGCGCAATTTCCCGGCCAGCACCCGCCGCCAGTGCGGCGTATCCGGGACGATCGCCGGGTCGAGGCCGGGGACGTTGATCACTTTGCCACCGGTCGGGTCGGCGGCGTATTTCACTGGACCGTAGACGCGCCGCCAGGTGGTATAGACGACGAGATAATCGCGGCTGGGATCGACGGCCCTGACCTGCCGCGGATCGAGCCCGAGATCGGCGGCGATGTCGCGATCCGCACCGCGCAGGCGCGTGGCGCCAACCAACACCACCCGATCCGGCGCCGGGCCGGGGCGCAGGCGGGTGGCGACCAGCATGGTCCGCTCGCCGCGCAGTTCGGCGAGTACGCCGTCGGCCTGAGGTGCGGCATGCACCGCGGCGACGAATAAGGCCGCTGCCGGCAGGCAGAAAAGTGTTGATGTGAAACAAAACAATCTCATCGGAATCGTGCAAATGAAAGATCGTCTGGCATCATAACGGCTACCCAAAGACTCTGTCATTGATGCGTCACGTTCGGATCTACGCTGCATTCGACCCGACTGCCGGCGATGCGCTGCTCGCCGGTCCGCCGGCGCATCACTTGTTGCGGGTGCTGCGTTTCAGGGCCGGCGATGGCTTTTGGCTGTTCAACGGCGACGGCTACGATTATCCGCTGCGTATCACCGCCGTGGAGCGCGATCGGCTGCACGTCGTGTTGGGCGGCGAGCGGCGGGCGGTGGCGCCGCCGCACCGCTACGTCGAACTGGCGCCGGTGCTGCTGAAAGGCGAGCGGCTGGATTGGGTGATTCAAAAAGCGGTGGAACTCGGCGCCGGAGCGATCGCGCTGCTGTCCAGCGAACGCTGCGAAGTCCGTTTCGATGCGGCGCGTGCCGCGCGGCGGCTGGCGCATTGGCGGGGCGTGGTCAATGCCGCGTGCGAACAATGCGGCCGCGCCGATCTACCGGCGGTCCGGCCGCCGGTGCCGCTGACCGATTATCTCGGCGCGCCGCCCGGCAGCGTCCGGCGGATCGCACTCGTGCCCGGTAGCACAGCGCCGCTCGCGGCAGTGGCCGGCAGCGGCCCAGTGGCGCTGATCGTCGGTCCGGAAGGGGGATGGACGGCTGCCGAGAGGGCCTTGTTCGAACGATCTGGAGCGGTGCCGGCTGGGCTTGGGCCGCGCCCGCTGCGCGCCGATACCGCCTCGCTCGCCAGCCTGGCGATCGTCATGGCGGCATTGCCGGCGGCGGAGAAGACCTGACGGAACGGCACGGGAATCTCCCGCGGGTCGAAACCGGCGAGAAAATTCTTTACCGCAAGACCGAGTTCGGTATCGCCCTCAATGGCCAACCGGCGCTGGAAAAACAGCGTGTCCGGGTCAGCGAGCGACAACGCGATCGCCGCGAATGCGGTGCCGTTGCCGCGGATGGTCGCGGCGGCGGGTTCTTCGCGACCGGCAAGGCGGATTCGCTGATCGCGCACGGTCAGCGGCCAGCGCCAGCCGAGGTCGCTGATCTCGAGCGCCAGATGGCGGCCGGCGAGGTCATTCAGTTCGCCGCGCTGCACAGCGGCGCCAAACACCCGGTTCAATATGGCCTCGACGGTGTGCCGCTGGACGCCGTGCGGCAGCCGGGCGAGCGGGCGGGCGAGCAGGGCGGTGGCGGTCCTGAGCGGTCTGGGCAGCGGGTCGGCAGGATTCATCTGCTCTATTTTCCGCGCCGGTCTCGCGCCTCGTTTGCGATATCGCAAATGGCACGCCGCGCATGCCCCCTATGCTGGCGCCGCAATTATCGGACGATGCACACGGATATGGAACTGGTTTGTCCGGCCGGCAGTCTGCCGGCCTTGCGCGCTGCGGTCGATGCCGGGGCCGATGCGGTCTATCTCGGCTTTCGCGATGCGACCAACGCCCGGCATTTTGCCGGCCTCAATTTCACGGCCGCGACGGTGGCTGAAGGCGTGGCCTACGCGCATAACCGCGGGCGCCGAGTCTTCATTGCGATCAACACTTATCCGCAAGCCGCCGGCTGGCGGCGCTGGCAGGCGGCGGTCGATGCCGCAGCCGAACTCGGCGCCGATGCCCTGATCCTCGCCGATCTCGGACTGCTCGATTACGCCGCCGAGCGCTGGCCCGAGGTGGCCCGCCATCTTTCGGTGCAGGCTTCGGCGACCAATCCGGCGGCGCTGGCGTTCTACCACCGGCACTTCGCGATCCGCCGCGCCGTCCTGCCGCGAGTGCTGTCGCTCAAGCAGGTGGCGGTGGTCGCCGCCGCTTCGCCGGTGGCCGTCGAGGTGTTCGGCTTCGGCAGCCTATGCGTGATGGTCGAGGGGCGCTGCCTGTTGTCGAGCTATCTCACCGGCCGATCGCCGAACACTTACGGCGCCTGTTCACCGGCCTCGCACGTGCGCTGGGCGCAAACCGCCGGCGGGCTCGAAGCGCGCCTCGGCGGCGTGCTGATCGACCGCTACCGCGATGGCGAGGTGGCGAGCTATCCGACGCTGTGCAAAGGCCGTTTCGCGGTGGATGGTCACATCGGTTACGCGCTGGAGGAGCCGACGAGCCTCAATACGCTCGATATTCTTCCCGCCTTGCAGTGCGCCGGGGTGGCGGCGATCAAGGTCGAAGGCCGGCAGCGCAGTCCAGCTTATGTCGCCAAGGTCACGGCCGTGATGCGCGCCGCGCTCGACGCCTGCCAGGCCGGGCCGGATCACTACCGGCCGGCGGCCGGCTGGCAGACGGCGCTGGCCGAAGTCGCCGAGGGGGCGCAGACCACACTCGGCGCCTACGATCGGCCCTGGCAATGAACGCGGTGCGCGAACGGAACACACCGCCGGCGGCCGCCCCGGACGCGGCGCCGGCGTTTCGCCTGTCGCTGGCGCCGGTGCCGTATTTCTGGCCAGCCGATCGCCTGCGCCGGTTTTACCGGCACGCCGCCGATTGGCCGGTGGATATCGTCTATCTCGGCGAGGTGGTGTGCAGCAAACGGCGGGCGCTACGCCGGAACGATTGGCTGGAGATCGCCGCCGAACTCGAGACGGCGGGCAAGGAGGTCGTGCTGTCGAGCCTGACGCTGATCGAATCGCAGGCCGAACTCGGCGCCGTCGAGCGCGACTGCGCCAATGGCCGGTTCACGGTCGAGGCCAACGATATGGCGGCGGTTCATTATCTGTCCGCGGCCGGCCTACCGTTTATCGGAGGGCCGACGTTGAACATCTATCACCCGCGGACGCTGGCCGTGCTGGCGGCGCAGGGCATGCGGCGCTTCGTTTTGCCCTATGAACTGCCGGCGGAGGCTGCGGCGGCCTTGACGGCGGCGGCGCCGGCCGGCGTGGCATGCGAGGTCTTCGCCTGGGGCCGTCTGCCGCTCGCCTGGTCGGCGCGCTGTTACAGCGCCCGGGCGGCGCGAAAATGCAAGGACGCCTGTGACCTGGTCTGTGCCACGGATCCGGACGGTAAAGTGCTGTACAGCCAGGACGGTTCGCCGTTTCTGGTCATCAACGGTATCCAGACGCAATCGGCTCTGACCCAAAACCTGGCGCCGGCGCTCGCCGAGCTTGGCCAAGCCGGGGTCGGAGTGCTCAGGCTCGGGCCGCAGTCGGTGGCGATGGCCGAGATCGTCGCGGCGTTCGCCGCCTTGGTGCGCGGCCGCGGCGCGGCCGGAACGGCCGAACGTCTCGCCGCGCTCGCCCCGCTCGGCACTTGCGACGGTTACTGGCACGGCCTGGCCGGGCTCGCCACCGCGAGCGCCGGCACGGCGGCCTTAGCAGGCTTATGAAAAACAGCCTGCTAATCCGGGCCACGGAGGGCACGACGAAATCAGGCGCTGCTCAGTGGCTGATTTCGGGAGCGCAGCGCAAGTCGCGCCTTTCGCAAGCGACGTTGAAAAACGCCAGGATGGCGTTTTTCAACAACCTGTTAGGGTACGAAGATGCTTGAGAAGCTCGCCGCCGCCCGGCCGCTTTCGGCCTTGGCAGCGCAAGCGGCGCGGCCGGTCTGGCGCGACTGGCGCGAGTTCACCGCCGACCTCGAACGGCACGGCGACCTCAAACGGCTCGCCGCGCCGGTCGATCGCGCCCTCGAAATCACCGCCTGCTGCCGGCACAGTTTGCAACACGACGGCCCGGCACTGCGCTTCGACCAGGTCAGCGGTGCCGAGCTGCCGGTACTCGGCAATCTTTGGGGCAGCGCCCGGCGGATCCAGCGCGCCCTCGGGGTCGAGGGCCGCGACGGCTTGCGGGAACTCGGCCGGCTCTTGGCCTTTTTCAAATCGCCAGGAACGGCCGCCGGAGGGCTGACTGAGGGTTCCGCATGGCTGCGCTGGGCGAAGTTGCGCCATCTCAGAGCGCGGCGGATCGCCGACCCGCCCTGGCGCCAGGTAGTGGCCGCCGGAGACGCGGTGGATCTGGCCACGCTGCCGATCACGACTTGCTGGCCCGCGGACGCCGGTCCGCTTCTGACCTTCGGCTTGGTCGTCACGCGTGGGACGCGCCGCGCCCGGCACAACGTGGCGATCTACCGCCAGCAGGTGATCGGCCGCAACCGGTTGATCATGCGCTGGCTGCCGCACCGCGGCGGGGCGCAGGATTTCCGCGATTTCATGGCGGACCGGCCGGGCGAGCCGTTTCCGCTGGCGGTGGTGATCGGCGCCGACCCGGCGATGCAGCTCGCCGCCGTGGCGCCGGCTCCGGACACGGTCTCGGAATATCAGCTTGCCGCCTTGCTGCGCGGCGGCCCAAACGAGCTGGCGCGGTGTGTCACGCACGATTTGTGGGTGCCGGCGCGTGCCGAGATCGTGCTCGAAGGCTGGATCGAGCCGGGTGACGTGGCTCGCGAAGGGCCGTTCTGCGATCACACCGGGCATTACGGCGAGGTCGGCGAATTTCCGGTGTTCACCGTCAGCCGCTTATGCCGCCGCGCCGATGCGGTCTATCACACCAGTTACATGGGTCGCCCGCCGGACGACGAACCATCGATGCTGGCCGCGGCGTTCAACGAAATGTTCATCCCGCTGCTGCACAATGAGTTTCCCGAGATCGTCGATTTTTACTTGCCGCCAGCGGCTTGTTCCTACCGCCTGGCGCTGGTCAGCATCCGCAAGCAGTACGCCGGCCACGCGCGGCGCGTGATGTTGGGGATCTGGTCCTGGCTCCGCCAGTTCACCTATACCAAGTACATCGTCGTCACCGACGACGACATCGACGTGCGCGCCGCCGATCAGGTGTTGTGGGCGATCGCGACGCGCGCCGACCCGGTGCGCGATACCCTGGCGATCGACAAAAGTCCGATCGACTATCTCGATTTCGCCAGTCCGGTTGCCGGTCTCGGCGGCAAACTGGGCCTGGATGCGACGCGCAAATGGCCGGGCGAGTGCGACCGCCCGGGACGGCGCTGCGCCACTCCCGATGCCGCCGCCGCGGCACGCGCCGCCGAACTGCTCGCCCCGCTAGGTTTGTGATCGGTTTGTGAAGGGATAGACGATTTTGATCGAGATCAATTTACAAACACCGGGGGATGGCATCCTGTCAAACGGAGACATTTTATTTGACAGACTCCGGTACCGTGATATGAATACCCTCCCTCATGCGGGTTCTGCACCAGCCTCAGCGCTGGTGCGCTCGGCGGTGGCTTGTGCCGAATGTGACCTGTATCCGTTGTGTCTGCCGCGCGGCTTGAACCGCGAGCAGCAGGCGGTGTTCTGCAATTGCATTCGCCAGCGCCGCCGGCTCGGCCGCGGCGCAGTGCTCTATCACGCCGGTCAGCCGGCGCGGTCGATCTATGCCGTCCGCTCGGGCACATTGAAAACGTTTACGGTGAGTTCCAGCGGCGAAGAAATCGTCGCGGGCTTTCATTTGCCCGGTGAACTCATCGGCCTGGAGGCCTTGTCCCAGAGACGGCGCGACGATTTCGCCGTCGCCCTCGAAGCGGTCGAATACTGTGAGATACGGGTCCACGAGATGTTGCGCTGGCTGCCGAAAATTGCCTCTTTGCAGCGCGATTTGCCGGCCGTCGTCGCCGGTCGATTGACGGCCGAGCGACGCCAGGCCAGCGTCCACAATCGGCTCGAGGCGCGGCGCCGGGTCGCGGCTTTCATTGCCGACCTGGCGAGCCGTTCGGCCCGCGGCCCGGTGGCCGGCGGCGAGTTGAAACTCGGTATGGACCGCCGCGATATCGCCAACTATCTCGGGATGACCATCGAGACCGTCAGCCGCTCGCTGCACCGCTTACAAAACGAGGGCTTGCTTAAGGTCCATGGCAAACGGCTGGCGATTCCGGACCACGCCGCACTCGCCGGGCTGGCCGGACTCGGGCCGGCCTGATGCCGGCCGCCGGCGCCCCTCCGGCCGGGTCGCCGCCGGCGTTGCCGCCGGGACGGGTGAGAGCGATCGTCCGCCGCCCGGTGGATGGCGATGCTATCGATGTCGCCGACCACGCCTATCTTGCGCCGTTGTTTGTCGGTCCGGCCGGCGAGAACGGCACCATGCTTGAAACCCTGCTGACCGGATTTGTCCGCGATCACGTTTACTGGCGGCGCAACTTCCATCCCGAGGACACGCCGGCGATCCCGGTCGCCATGCGCTACCGGGCCGATTACGAACAGGCGATGGCCCGCCTCGAACAGGCGCTGTTCAAACTGTCGGCCGATCTCAAAAAATCGGTGCCGTTTTTCGCCCCCCGCTACATCGGGCATATGGCCTCCGATCCGCTGCTCGCCGGCCTCCTCGCCCAACTGATTACGACCTTATACAACCCGAACAATGTCGCGCACGAAGCGGCACCGATCACGCTCGATCTGGAACTGGAGGTCGGCCGGCAGTTAGCCACCCTGCTCGGCATGGATCCTGAAGCGGCGACGGGGCCGCGCGCCTTCGGCCATATCACCTCCGGCGGCACACTGGCCAATTTCGAAGCCCTGTGGCTGTTGCGCAGCGCCCGGCTTTACCCGCCGGCGCTTGCCGCCGCGGCGCGCGCCGGTCTGCCGTTGACCGCGCCGCTGCCCGGCGACCCGCCGCTGGCGGCGCTCGATCCCTGGCAATTGGCCAATTTCACGGTGACCCAGGCGCTGGATTTACACCGCGGCTATCTCTCTCTTCTGGCCGGCATGGAAGCCGCCGAACGCGAGCGTTGGCAACAGTGCGTCAGCGCGGCCCGCCACGAACAATCGGGCGCGGCGTTTTTCGCGCGCCACCAGATCGAAGCGCCGCGCGTGCTGGCGCCGGCGACGGCGCATTACTCGTGGAAAAAGGCGATGACTCTGCTCGGCATCGGCCGCGACTATCTCGAGCTGATCCCAACCGACCGGCGGATGCGGCTCGATTGCGGGGCGTTGGACGAGCGGCTCGCCGCGGCCGAGAAACAGAAACAACCGGTCCTGGCGGTGGTCGGTGTGCTCGGGACCACCGAATTCGGCAGCATCGATCCGGTCGATGAAATCCTGCACCGGCGCGATGAATGGGCGGCGCGCGGCCTCGGTTTCGCGGTCCACGTCGATGCCGCCTGGGGCGGTTATCTGACGACGATGTGCCGTGCCTCGGATGGAACGCGGGTCAGCCGCGATCGACTGCGTGAGCAGTTCCGGTATTTTCCGAGCGAGCCGGTTTACCGCGCCTTCACCGCGCTCCACGCCGCCGACACCGTCACCATCGACCCGCACAAGCTCGGTTACGTGCCGTTCGGGGCCGGGGCGCTGGTCGCCCGCGACCACCGCCTGACCGAGTTGGTCGGCGAACGCCCGCCGTATCTGTTCGACGGCCGAAGCGAGGACGATGCCAGCGGCCATCGCCGCTTGCGCGAACTCGGCGATTACATCCTCGAAGGCTCCAAAGCCGGTTCGCACGCTGCCGCGGTTTGGTTGACGCACCAGGTGGTCCCGCTCGATTGCGATCATTTCGGCAGGCTCTGCCGGCAGACGGTGCGGGCCAGCGAAAAACTCTACGATCTGTTGCGCGACCTGGCGGTCCGGCTCGAACCGTATTGCCGACTTTTAATCCCCGTCGAACCAGACACCAATCTGATCTGCCTGGCCGTCAACCCGGCCGGCAATCGCCGGCTCGCCGTGGTCAACGATTTCGGCCGCCGGCTGTATCGCCACCTCGCGGTGGACAACCACTTACCGCTGCAAACCCGCCAGTTCATCGGTTCGCACACGACGATCTGCCGCCGGACGTTGGGCAACGAAGCGGCCGCTGACCTGGCGGCGCGCCTCGGCGTCGACGCCGCGACGTTCACCAGCGAGATCGCCGATCCGGCACGCGACGCCGATCACGTCTACCTGATCCGCCACACGCTGATGAATCCCTGGCTGCGCAGCGCCGAAGGCGGTGACGATTTCCTGACCCGCTACCGCGATTACCTGGCGGTTCTGATCAGCCGCGAATTGCAGCACAGCGGTTGAATTTGGCGCATCGCCTGCACTTCAGCGCCCCTCTTGGCGCCTTTTGATCGAAAAAAACGTTATACATAGGAGACGGGACCGAATCGGTCCAGGCTCGAATCTGGCAAAATCCCGCTCGCTTAAGATCAGGTAATCTGGCCGCGTGAAATTCCATATCCTCAGCGATCTGCACACCGAATTCGGCCCCTTTTCAGTTCCGGACGTCGGAGCCGATGTATTGGTCTTGGCCGGCGATATCGGCGTCGGCGATCGCGGGCTGGCCTTCGCCGGGCAGGCGGCAGACATTCCGGTCATCTATGTGCCCGGCAACCACGAGTTCTACCGCCAGGATTTATCGCTGCTGGCCGAACTGCGCGCCGCCACGCCGCCACCGGTTCATTTGCTCGACAACGATGAAGTGCAGATCGGCGGCGTGCGTGTCCTCGGCGCCGTGTTGTGGACCGATTTCGCGTTGTTTGGCGAGGTAGAGCGCGAACTAGCGATGCTGCGGGCGGCGATGATGATGAACGATTTCCACTTGATCGCTGAAGAGGGCTCGGCTTTTACCCCGGCCGCGGCTTATCGCCGGCATAAAGCCTCCCGCGCCTGGCTGGAAGAACGGCTGGCTGAGCCGTTCGCCGGGCCGACGGTGGTGGTGACTCACCACGCACCGAGCGCCCGTTCGGTGCCCGGGCGCTATGCCGGCGACCTGCTCAGTGCCGCTTACGCCAGCGACCTCGAAGCGCTGATCGGCCGTTACCAGCCGCGGCTCTGGATCCATGGCCATACGCATACCAGTTATGATTACCGGATCGCGGCAACGAGGATCCTGTGCAATCCGCGCGGTTATTTCCCGCAGGCGCTGAACCCCGATTTCGATCCGGCTCTGGTCGTTGAAGTGGTTTGAGTCTCATCGATCATCCGGGCAGGCGTCGTCAGTCGCCCGGTTGAGCAACGCGAACAGAGGCGATATGAAATGAATCCCGGCTCCACCAAAACCGGCGCCCGGCTGGTGCGCGAGGCACTCGAACGCTTGCCGATCAGCCATACCTTCGGCATTCCCGGCGTCCACAACACCGAGATCTACGACGAACTCGGCCAATCGGCGAAGCTCGCCCCGGTGCTGGTGACGCACGAGATGAGCGCCGCGTTCATGGCCGACGCGGTCAGTCGCACGGCGGCCGGGAAGGTCGGTGCCCTGGTGACCGTGCCGGCAGCCGGCATCACGCACGCCCTGAGCGGCATCGGCGAAGCCTGGCTTGGCGGCATCCCGCTTCTGGTCATCACCGGCGGTATCCGAACCGATCTTCGGTATCGCTACCAGATCCACGAAATCGACCAGCACGTGCTGCTCGCCAGCCTGACCAAGCAGACGTGGAAAGTCAGCCGCCACGATGAAATCGTCCCGGCGATCCTCGCCGCTTACCGCTGCGCGGTGAGTGGCCGTCCGGGGCCGGTGATGGTCGAAATTCCGGTCAATGTGCAACTGGTCAAAGGCGAAGCCGGGGCGATACCGGCCTTCGCACCGCCCGCTCTGCCGGAGTTGACCACGGAGCAAGAGACGCAACTGGTCGCCGCCGCCGAGTTGCTCGCCGCAGCACACCGTCCGGGGCTGTTTGTCGGATGGGGCGCCGTCGATGTCGTCAGCGACACGATCGCCATCGCCGAATGCCTGGGCGCGCCGGTCAGTACCACTTTGCAGGGCCTGAGCGCTTTTCCGGCAACGCACCCGTTGCATACCGGGATGGGCTTCAGCCGAGCGGCGGTGCCGGCAGCGGAACGGGCCTTTGCCGAGGGCGACGCGTTGCTCGCAGTCGGCACCCGTTTTGCCGAGATTCCAACCGGCAGTTTCGGCTGCCGGGTGCCTGAAAACCTGGTCCATATCGATATCGACGGCGAGGTTCTGGGGAGCAATTTCCCGGCGAAAATCGCGCTCGAAGGCGATGCCCGGGTCTTGCTGCCGGCCTTGCGCCGCCACCTGCAGGCCGCGGGAATCGACGCTGGGGCGCGGCGCCGGGAGGTTGCGGCTGAGATCGCCCGGGACAAGCAGGCGTACCGTGACGAGTGGCTGGCGCTCGACAGCGAGCGGGTCAATCCGCTGCGCTTTTTCGATGCCCTGCGCCAGGCGCTCGACGACGACGCGATCGTCACCGTCGACGACGGCAACCACACCTATCTGACCGCCGAACTATTTTCGGTCGTCACGCCGCGAACCTTGGTCTGCCCGACCGATTTCAACGCGATGGGGTACTGCGTGCCGGCGGCGATCGGCGCCAAGCTGGCCCAGCCTGCCCGGCGGGTCGTCGGCATCGTCGGCGACGGCGCGTTTTTGATGACCGGGATGGAACTGACGACCGCCGCCAGTTACGGCGCCGGGGTCGTGATTTTCGTCTTCAACGACGGCGAATTGTCGCAGATCGCCCAGGGCCAGGAGATTCCATACAACCGCAAGACCTGCACCGTCCTCGGCGAGGTGCGCCTGGCGGGCATCGCCGAGGCGACCGGCGCCGCTTATCTGGTGCTCGACAATGACAAGGCACTTGTTGCGGTAATCGGCGAAGCGTTCGCCGTCGCCGATACGGGACGGCCGGTCGTCGTCGATGTCCGGATCGAGTATGCGAAGCGCACGCGGTTCACACAGGGGGTCGTCAAAACGGTGCTGGGACGCTTCCCGTTGCGCGATCGATTGCGCATCGTCGCCCGCGCCGTCAGCCGGAGAATCGTCAAACCGCGATGAATTCGCGGCGGCGGTGCATCCTTGCTCCGCCGCCTGACGAACGATTCGTATTGGGGGGATTTTTGAGCGGTCAGGTCCGCGTCGTGGCCAGCGGTTTGAATGACCGGGCCACCGTCTCGCGTGCCTCGCCGATGCCCGCCTCGGTTTTGCCGAGTACCGCGATGCTGCCGTCCTGCAAGCCGACGAGCAGCGTCCTCAAGTCATCGACGGTCATTTCGCGCGCTTTGCGGCTGTTCAGGTCCGGTGCGTAGAACACGGTCACCAGGCCCTCGGCGGTGCGCAGCACCAGGTGGACGCCCAGGCCCTTCGGGGTCTGGCAGTTTTTGGCATAGGCCACCTGCCGGGTCAGCGCTTCGTCGGCATCGAGGCCGGCGGCGGCGAGGACGGCGCGGAACTCGGCGGCATCGACCGGCACGCCGCTGGTCGCGCGGCTGAGGATTTCGCTACCGTCCTTGTTCCAGTGCTCGGCGACGAAGGTGCGGAACTCGTCGATTTCACGCTGGTGCATCCAGGTCAAAAGACCGAAAGTCAGGAGCGCAGCGGCAAAGCTGGCGGCCAGCGCCTGCGGCCAGACGGGCCGGCGGGCGGCTTGCAGCGACTGGTGCAGGATGATCTGTTCGGCCAGGCCGCCGGGGACGCCGACGTTCAGCGCGGCGCGCAGTTTCTGCTCGAAAGCCAGCGTCGCGCGCGCCGCGCGGGCGCACTGCGGGTCTCTCGTTTTCGCCTCTTGAAACGCCGCATCCCGGGTGTAGGGATCGACCATCAGTTGGCGTTTGAATTCAAGATAGTTCATGGACATTGCTCGTCGTTCCATCGCTGGCGTTCAGGACTGCTTTCAACTTTTCACGGGCCCTGAACAATTGGGTCATCACCGCGCTTTTACTGAGACCGAGTTGTTCGGAGATTTCCTCGCAACTGTAACCGCCGATCACCTGGAGGAGCAGCGGTTCGCGGTATTTTTGAGGCAACTTGGCGATTTCCTGTCGCAGCAAGTGCACCTCGGCCTGGTCGTCCGGCGCCATTTCGCCGTCGTCGGCGATCACGACATCGTCGATGTCGGTCGTCGGCAGACTCTTACGCTCGAATCCCCGCGCATGTTCGCGGCGCAGGATCGTGATCAGCCAGCCTTTGGCGGCTTTCTGCTCTTTCAGACTGTCGAGCGCCCGCCAGGCCCGCAAAAAGGTCTCCTGTACCAGATCATGCGACTGGGTCGGATCGCCGCACAACCACAACGCGTAGCGATAGAGGTCGTTGGCGTATTGCCGCGCCAGAGCGTCAAAACGGCGTTGCCTTTCGGCCGTGTTCCTCATGACCGGAATTCCTGGGGAATGCTTTCATCACTGGGCTTTCATCACCGGGCTTTCATCACCGGCTTTTCACCGCTGGGCGCTGCCACTGGGTGCGCCCCCGCGGGAACCGCCGGCGGCAGGGCCTCGCCGCCGGACGCCGGTATCTTATGTATCTTCGCAGACCCCTGGGGTAGACGCAAGTCGCGCCGCCGGTCGTTTTGTGGTATCAAGTCCGAACGGGCACCGCCGGGCGGGCGGTCTTTTGTCGTTGCCGCCGGTACCGCCTGCTTGCCCGGTGGTCAAAAACCGCGTCTTGGCCGGCCAGCGATCCTAGCAGGCTGTTGAAAAACGCCAGGATGGCGTTTTTCAACAACCTGCTATTCCGGAGTGCAGCATGAACCAGCCCGAGTGTCCTAGTTGTGCCCTGATGCTGCCCGGCGGCGGGGCGCGGGCCGCCTACCAGGTCGGTGCCTTGGAGGCGATCATGGAGATGCGCGGCGAACCGGCGAATCCGTTTCCGATTATCACCGGCACTTCGGCCGGGGCGATCAATGCCGGGGTGCTGGCCAGCCACGCCGGGCGTTTCATGCACGGCTTGTCGCGGCTCGAGTATTTCTGGTCGAACATGGCCTGCCACCAGATCTACCGGACCGACCTTGGGGCTGTGCTGAAAAGCGGTTTCTGTTGGCTGAGCACGCTGCTGACCGGCGGTCGCGGGCCCTTCAAGCCGCGTTCACTGCTCGACAACGCGCCGCTGCGCCGGCTGCTGGAGAGTGAATTTAAGTCCGATGGCATCGCCGAGGCGATTGCCGCCGGGGCGCTGCACGCCCTGGCGGTGACCGCTTCGGGGTACACGACGAGTGCCGCGATCAGTTTCTACCAGGGCACGGACGACATCGTCCCGTGGCTCCGGCCGCGGCGTCTCGGCCGGCCGGCGCAGATTGGCGTCGCGCACTTGATGGCGTCGGCCTCGCTGCCGCTGCTGTTTCCGGCCGAATGCATCGGCTATGAATATTTCGGCGACGGCGGCTTGCGCCAGACCGCGCCGCTCAGTCCGGCGATCCATCTTGGGGCACGCAAACTTTTGATTATCGGCACGCGCGATGAGCACCCCGATCCTGAACCGAAAGCGGCCGACTATCCGGGCCTCGGCGAGATCGGCGCTCATATGCTGGATATCATTTTCATGGATAACCTGCAGGCCGACCTGGCACGCCTCAACCGGATCAATCACACTTTGAGTTTGTTGCCGGTCGACAAGGCGGTCGAGACGCCGCTCAAGCCGATCCGGGTGCTGCTCCTGCGTCCGACCCGCGACCTGCGCGCCCTGTCGGCGGCCCATGCCCACCGGATGCCGTCCACCGTGCGTTATCTGCTCAGCAGCATCGGCGCCTGGGGCGCCGGGACGCGCATGCCGAGTTATCTGCTGTTCGAAAAACCGTTTTGCGAAGCGCTGCTGCAAATGGGGCGCGAGGACGCTTACGCCCGGCGTGACGAGATCATGCGGTTTTTCGATGCCTGACCGCGTTATGATCTTCGCCTATCCTCACCCCATTCACCATCCGCTCCCGCCATGACCCATCCTTTCGAAGCGTTTCGCGCCCGCCGCGCCGCCGGCAACGTCAAAGTATTGGCGACCGACAATCTGGCGATCAAGCGGTTTTTCGGCCTCGACAAAACGGTTTACGCGCCCGGCGCGCTGCCGGCCAAAACTAAGGAATTGCTCGGTTTGGTGGCGTCGCTGGTGCTGCGCTGCAATGATTGCATCGATTACCACCTCGAACGCTGCGTCGAGGAAGGCTGCACACGCCCCGAACTCGATGACGCGCTGGCCGTGGCGCTGATGGTCGGCGGCTCTATCGTCATCCCGCACGCCCGGCACGCGGCCGAGAGCCTGGATTTTCTGGAAAAGGAGCGCGCCGCCAGCGGCGCCTGAGCCCGGCCGGGCAGGCAGCGGCGAGAACGCCTCCGGGTTTGCCCGGACCGAAGATCAGGATTCGGCGGCCGCTTCGGGCTTGTATAGGCCCTTGGCAGTCAATTCCTCTTTTTTGCGCTCCTGGATATAGGCCAGGTTGCGGCGGAAGATTTCACTGACCCGATCGACGCCGGAAGATTGCAGAAACCCTTCGTTGCCGGCAGCGATGTAAGTCGAATAAATGCCGGAGGCGCTCATCAGCGCCGCCGAGACGAGTTGCCGCTCCAGACCGTCGCCGACCATCTGGTTGGCCAGATCGATGAAACGCTGCGTCGCCAGGTTGTGGGCCTCTATTTTGGTCGCCGCGTCATCCGGCTTTTGAGGGTTGTTCATCGTCACTCATTTCAGTTCTACGAAAAGGAAGCTTAACCCAATTGTTGCATAGATTCCCGGAATTCTCGGTCAAGCTGGCGAGTGCAGCTTGTCCGATTCCCCGACAAATGCGTCAGGAACGCAATTTGAACCGCGCAGCGGGCCCGAAGGGCGAGGGCAGGATTGCCCGAGTAAATCGAGCAAAATTTATGCAACTATTGGGTTAACCTCGATGACCCGGGGCGGCAAGGGAGAACAGGCTGCCGGCGTTCAAGACGCCGGTCGCCGGTCGCCGAGTGTGGTCTCGAACAGCTTCAGAATCCGCCGGTATTCGTCGAGCCAGCTCGCGGCGTGGATAAAGCCGTGCGGGTCAAGCGGGTAGGAGGCCAGTTCCCAGTTTTCTTTTTCCAACTCGATCAGCCGTTGCGCCAGACGCACCGAATCCTGGTAAAACACGTTGTCGTCGAGCATGCCGTGGGCGATCAGCAGATGGCCTTGGAGTCCCGCGGCGTATTCGATGGGCGAACTGCTGCGATAGGCCTGCGGATCGCGTTCTGGCGTATTGAGTATCCGCGAGGTATAGCCGTGGTTGTAATGCGCCCAGTCGGTGACCGGCCGGAGTGCGGCGCCGGCCTTGAACGTTTCCGGGGCGCGGAACAGCGCCATCAGCGTCATGAAGCCGCCGTAGGAGCCGCCGTAGACCCCGATCCGCCCGGCGTCGGCGCCCTGCACATCGAGCAGCCACTGGACGCCGTCGAGTAGATCTTCAAGTTCGGGGTGCCCCATGCGGCGGTAGATCGCACCGCGCCAGTTGCGGCCGTACCCTTTGCTGGCGCGGTAATCCATATCGAGCACGTGATAGCCGCGGGCGGTCAGCAGATTGTGGAACATCTGCTCGCGGAAATAATATGGAAAGCGGTGGTGGGTGTTTTGCGTGTAACCGGCGCCGTGGACGAACAACACCGCCGGGCGCGGCCCCGGGCCCGTGCGCGCCGGATAGAACTTGGACCAGATCGGCTGCGGCGCGCCGTGGGTCGAAGGTACGGCGACGTATTCCGGCGCCTGCCAGTCGATGGCGCGGTACTGCGCCGTACGGGTATCGGTCAGCGCTTGCACCTCGCCGCCCGCGGCCGGTAACAGGGCGAGTTGCATCGGCAGATAACTCGACGAATAACGGATCAACAGTTGCCTGCCGGCGGCGTTGAGCACGAAATCCTCGACCCCTTTGAGTTCGGTCAGGCGGCGCAGCGTATCGTCTTCGAGATCGAGGCGGTAGAGGTCGTATTCGGTGGGCTGGGCGCGGTTGCTGAGCAGGTAAAAAACGTCGCTGCCCGGCGCCCGCTCGGGGGCCATCACCTCGAAGTCGCCTTCGGTCCTCTGCCGCGCCCGGCCGCGTTCGGCATCGACGGTGTAGAAATGGCTGTAACCGCTTTCCTCGGACAAAAACCACAAGGTGCGATCGTCGTTCAGCCAGCCGAAATCGTTGAAATCCCAGTTGATCCAGGCGTCGTCGTGCAGCCGGTGGCGCGCCTTGAGTTTTGCGTCGCCGGGAGCGGCGACCGCCAGCCAGCGGTCCTTGTTGTCGATGGATTGCATTTCGACGGCAAGATAAGTCCCCGCCCGGTTCCATTCGAGATCCATGACGATCAGGCCGCGCGGTTCGTCTCGTTCAGCCGGTTTGTTCGCCGTCTTTCGAGCTGTGCTTTGCGCCGTCGTTTGCTGCTCGAGAAACGCCAGGGGGTTGGCGGCGATGCCGGGCAGGTCCGCAACGTCCAATTCATGTTTGACGCGCTTTTCGAGATCGAGCAGCCAGAGCCGTTGCGGCGCCGGTGCCTGGCGTCCGACCCGGGTGCGGACGTCCTCGATTTCGACGTAACCCGACACCGTGACGTAGTTCGGCATCTTGCCGCTGGGTCCCCGGTCGGCGCCGGCTTTTTGGACGACCAGAGCTAACCAGCGGCCGTCGGGCGACAGGTTGCTCGCCCGGCCCAAACCCGCGGCGTCGTCGCCGGGGCCGCCGGCCGGCAGCCATTCGCCGCCGAGGTACCACGGGGTCGCCGGCCGGCCCGGGTCGGCGGCGGCGGTTGCGGCCTGCGCGGCAGCCGCGCTCTTAGCGTCTTTCTCTTTCTCGGCCAGCGTCGTGAACAGCCGCAACTGGGTTTTTGCCAGCTCGTCCTCAGGTGCGGCCAGGGGGTCTTCTTTGAATTGCAGATTTGTCAATTGCCGGGCGTAACCGGCATCCAGATCGTAGGACCACCATTGGCCGCCGTTGAAATAGTGCACGGCGCGGCCGGTGGCATCGAAAGCCGCGGCCGATTCGGTGCCGGCGCTGCCGGTCAGGCGCCGCAGGCGGCCGGTCGCGAGGTCGCGGAGCAGCACATCGCCGTCGCGTTCGAATACCGCGGCGGTGTGCGTCGCATTGAAAACCGGTTGCGGTCCGTCGATGGTCGCCAGCGCCGCGGGATCGAGCACTTCGTCGGTGCCGTCGGACAAGGCGATCTGGTGCGTGTCGCGCAGGGTCTCGCCGGTTCGCTTGACACGGTAATACACCGCCGCACCGTCGAGCGCCCACCAGGCGCTTTCGACCGGCGGGCCGATCCAGTCCGGGTCGGCCATCATCGTTGTCAGATCGGGCACCTCGGCCGCCGCCAGCGAAACGCTGAACAATATCGGCAGCCAGGCCATGTGGGGGCGGGGCACGAGGGTCATCGGGGAACTCCGGTCAGCAGGCAACGCGCCGTAGTGTACCGCGCGGCGTCTCACAACCCCAGGATGGCGTTTTTCAACAACCGGTTAGAGTCGGTTCGAAGTCTTATCGATGGTATCGACTCGATGCGACGTCTCATCCGGCGGTGCCGCGAGCATCGCCCGGCGCGCTTCGCTTTGGGCTTTCATGCGGCGCAGCATTTCCGGCAAGTCGCGTTTGAGCGCGCGGCGCTCGCTGCGCCTCGGCACATACCAGCCGGCCTCGATGCTTGCCTGGTACACCAGCCGGGTCGCTGCCTCGTCGAGCGCGCAAAATGACCAGCGCGCTTCGAGGCGGCGCAGGTTCCCCTCGACCAGTTCGACGTCGATGCGGTCGGGCAGATGGTAC
Organism: Pseudomonadota bacterium; assembly: GCA_036832975.1. Lineage (GTDB taxonomy): Bacteria > Pseudomonadota > Gammaproteobacteria > Xanthomonadales > Wenzhouxiangellaceae > DAITQM01. Next base: position 45,048 of record DAITQM010000015.1, read on the forward strand.
TGGGCGCGGAAAATGAAATCGGCGCCGGGCAACAGCCAGTAACGCTTGATTTTGTGGCGCGTAACGTCGAAGTCCGGGCCGTTGTCGAGCACCTTGCACAGGCGCAAGCCGGGCATGTAGCGGAACGCCTCGCCGCAATCGGTCAGCGTTTCGCGGACCAGTGTCCGCGGCGCGGCGATGTCGATCGCGGCACGCACTTCGAAGCCGCCGCCGTTGAGCGCGCGAATGGCATAGTCGGCGAGCCCGGCGGGTCGTGGTGAAGGTGGCGGGCGGCTTGGTTCATCGTTTTCGGCGCCGTTTTTGGGCTGGGCGGTGGGCGCTTCGTCTTCAGCCGGCGGTGCGGCTTTGGTCTGCGTTCCGCAGACGGGCGGCGGCGCGAAAATGGGTTCCGGATCCGCCGCACTGGTGGTGCAGGAGATGAGCCATACGAAGGGCAGGATGAGAAGCTGTCTCATCTTCATTTCGAAGACAGCGTCAAGCGGAAGTTCCTTACCGCCGGCCATGGGTCGAGCGCGGTTTCGGCCGCCGGTGTCCGGCGTCCGCTGGGCCCGATCAGGCCCGCGCCGCCGCGCGACGCATCGGTCGGCGGGTTTTGGGTGAGCGGCATTTCCGGCACTCGCCGTACACTTCGATCACCTGCTTGCGCGGCGCGAAGTCTTCGCGTTTGGCGGCGTCGCGGACGCTGCCGGCGATATTGCCGGCCGGCACCTCGGTGACCTGAGCGCAGCGTTCGCAGATCAAAAACTGTCCGCTGTGGCCGATCGCGTGGCGGTCGTCGGGCTGGACACAACAGATGTAGGCGTTGAGGGATTCGAGGCGGTGGATGAAATGGTGGGCGAGCAGAAAATCGAGCGCCCGGTAGACCGTCGGTGGCGCCGATGACGACGTCCGGCGCCGGCCGAGCCGTTCGAGCAGGTCGTAAGCCTTGACCGGTCCGCCGGCGGCGGCAACCAGTTGCAGCACCTCGCGGCGGAGCGGAGTCAGCCGCAAGCCGCGCTCGGCGCAGCGCCGTTCGACGAGCGTGATGATCTGAGCGGATTTCACAACGGGCATTTTACGCCCTAGCAGGCTGTTGAAAAACAGCCTGCTAATCCGGGCCACGGATGGTCCGGCGAAATCAGGCGCTCCTTAGCGGCTGATTTCGGGAGCGCAGCGAAAGTCGCGCCTTTCGCAAGCGACGTTGAAAAACGCCAGGATGGCGTTTTTCAACAACCTGCCAGGGCTGGGCGGTTGGGGGGAAAGCCGCGGTTGGGATTTCCGTTCGCTTCAGTGCGCCGGCAGCCCCTGGCGCAGTGTTGCCAGACGGTCGAGCAGTGCGTCCGGCACCCGCAGGCCGTATTGCGCCAGATGGCGGCCGATCGCGGCGAATTCTTCCTGCCAGGCCGCCGGGTCGATGTTGAGCAGTCGGTCGATGGTGCCGGCCGGCAGATCGAGACCGGCGGTCTGCAAGGCGCCGGCCGCCGGCACGTGCCCGACCGGGGTGGATTGCGCTGCGGCGGACCCGCGGCAGCGGCCGATGATCCATTCCAGGACCCGGAGGTTCTCGCCAAAGCCGGGCCATAGAAAGCGGCCGTTGTCATCTTTGCGGAACCAGTTCACCTGATAGATTCCCGGCGGCCGGCTGAGACGCTCGCCGACAGCGAGCCAGTGCGCCCAGTAATCGCCGAAGTGGTAGCCGCAAAACGGTTGCATTGCCATCGGGTCGCGGCGCACCACACCGACCTCGCCGGTCGCCGCGGCGGTGGTTTCCGAGGCCATGCCGGCACCGAGCAGCACGCCGTGCGTCCAATCGCCGGCTTCGAGCACGAGCGGCGCCAGCGCCGCGCGCCGGCCGCCGAACAGAATGGCACTGAGCGGCACGCCGCCCGGATCTTCGGCGCGGGAATCGTAACTGGGGCATTGCTTGATCGACACCGTAAAGCGGGAGTTGGGGTGGGCCGCCGGGCCGCTGCCGGGCGAGTACGGCCGGCCTTGCCAGTCGTATGCCGGCGCGCCTTCGTCCAGCCCTTCCCACCACGGCCGGCCGTCGGCGGTCAGCGCGGTATTGGTGAAGATCGTGTCATGGTGCAACATCGACACGGCGTTGGGATTAGTCCGGCTGCCGGTGCCGGGCGCGACACCGAAAAACCCGGCCTCGGGATTGATCGCCCACAGCCGTCCGTCGTCGCCGGGATGCAACCAGACGATGTCGTCGCCTAAGGTGTGGATTTTCCAACCGCGGTAGGCGGCCGGCGGGACCAGCATCGCCAGGTTGGTTTTGCCGCAGGCCGAGGGGAAGGCGCCGGCGATGTAGTGCACCTCGCCGTCCGGCGATTCGACGCCCATCAGCAGCATGTGCTCGGCGAGCCAGCCCTCGTCGCGTGCCTGCCAGCTCGCGATTCTGAGGGCGTGACATTTTTTGCCGAGCAAGGCATTGCCGCCGTAGCCCGAGCCGAAGCTCATGATTTCGCGGCTTTCGGGGAAATGGACGATAAACCGCCGTTTGGGGTCGAGCGTGCCGGTCGAATGGATGCCGCGGACGAATGCCGCGCCGGCTTCGATCCGCCGCCGGGCGGCGTCGCCCACCCGGGTCATCAGATACATGTTGGCCACAACGTAGGGGCTGTCGGTCAATTCGACACCGTAGCGCGCATACGGTGAGCCTTCCGGGCCCATGCAGTACGGGACGACGTACAGTGTCCGGCGGCGCATGCAGCCGGCGAACAGGGCGGTCATCATGGCCCGCATCTCGCCGGGCTCGCGCCAGTAGTTGTTGGGCCCGGCGTCCTCGGCGCGGCGGGTGCAGATGAACGTCAGGTGTTCGACGCGGGCCACGTCATTGGGATCCGAGCGGTGCAGGAAACAACGCGGGTGGGTATCCGGATTCAGTGCGAGCAACGTGCCGGCCGCCGTCATTTCGGCGGTCAGGGCGGCGAATTCCTCAGCCGAGCCGTTGCACCAGTGGACGCGCTCGGGCTGCGTGTGCGATGCCACCTCGTCGACCCAGCGGGCGAGCGTCGGAGTTCGATTCGTGCGTCGATCGTCCACAGTGTCATCCTCCGGGAGGCGGGCCGAAAAGAACGCATCATAACCAAACCGCCGGCGGCGTTTTCACCTGTTGCCGATGACTGCTGCCGATGACGGTCCCGGTTCTGCTGGCTTGCGCCTGTCTGTCGTGCCGGCACAGGCGGGCGGGAATGGTGGGGGCTGGGGTGCGTTTGATTGATTGGGGTGAGCCGGGTTATTGGAGCGCGGCCAGCCAGCCGGGTCCGAGGTGGCGCATCTGGGCTTCGATCCAGGCCGCCCGGCGGCGATGGTAGGGGCTCGGGTCGGCCGGGTTGTAACGTCTCGGACTCGGCAGGACAGCGGCGAGCAGAGCGGCCTGGTGGCTCGTCAGATGCCGGGCGCTGGTTCCGAAATAGCGGTGGGCCGCAGCTTCGGCGCCGTATATCCCCGGGCCGAATTCGACGATATTGAGATAGATCTCGAGTATCCGCCGTTTGGGTAGCGCCGCTTCGAGGAGCACCGTCAACCCCGCTTCGAGGCTCTTGCGGAAATAGCCGCCACCCGGCCACAAAAACAGGTTCTTCGCGACCTGTTGGCTGATCGTCGAAGCGCCGCGCCGCCGCCGCTGGTCGGCGATGGCGTTGGAAATGGCGTCGATATCGAAGCCGTGGTGTTGAACGAAACGCTGGTCCTCGGCGGCGACGGCGGCCAAGCGGAGCGCTGGGGAGATGTCCGGCCAATCGACCCAGCGGTAATCCACCGGTTCGATCGGCGATTGCAGCATAAACGAGGTGACCGGCGGCGGCAGCCAGCGTAAGGCGACGATGACGAGCGCCGTGGCGAGCCAGGGCAGGGCCAGAATCCACACGAGCCGGCGCCGCCAGCGGAGGCGGCTCGAATGTGGCGGTCTTCGCCGCCGGCGGGAACGGGCTTGAAGCATAGACTGTCGATCATGCGACGGGTGCAACATGATAGCCTGACGCATTTGTGCCACCGACCAGGAATCCCTGATGTTCGATTTTTTCACGTCCGATTTTTTTTCGCCCCTCCGCCGCTTCCTTCGCCCCGCCACGCTGGCGGCCGCCGTGGTTGTCTCGGCTGTGCACTTTACGGCCTCGGCCGCCGATGACCTTGCCTTGCCGCCGGTGCGGCCGTGGAACGGCGCCAGCGAAAGGCTGCTTGCCCCGCCCGAGGATCCGTGGATCACGCCAGCGGAAACGAGTGGCCTGACCACGACGCCGCGGTACACCGAAACCATGGCCTGGCTCGAGCGGCTGGCCGCGGCTTTTCCCGAATTGAACGTGGTGTCGATCGGCCGGAGTGCGGAGGGCCGTGAGATCCGGATGGCGATCGCCGATCGGGACGGACTCACCGATCCGGAAAAGATCGCCGCCTCCGGCCGCGCCGTCGTCCTGGCGCACGGCGGCATCCACGCCGGAGAAATCGACGGCAAGGACGCCGGATTGATGCTGCTCCGCGACCTGACCGCCGAGCGCCGGCAGGCCGCCTTGCTCGACAAGGCGACTTGGCTTTTCGTTCCGATCCTCAACGTCGATGGCCACGAGCGTTTCACTGCCTACGGCCGCGTCAACCAGCGCGGGCCGGAGGAGATGGGCTGGCGGACGAACGGCCGCAACCTGAACCTGAACCGCGATTTCGCCAAGCTCGAAACGGAGGAGATCGGCGCCCTGGTGCGCACCGTCAATCTCTGGCAGCCCGACCTGTACCTCGACCTGCACGTTACCGACGGCGCCGATTACCAATACGACATCACTTACGGCTGGAACGGCCCGCACGGCTGGTCGCCGCACATCGCCGATTGGCTCGATCAACGTCTCCGGCCGGCGGTCAACGCCGCGCTTAGCGGTGCCGGGCACATCCCCGGTCCGCTGATCTTTGCCGCCAACGGCCGCGACATGGCCGACGGCATGCTGAGTTGGACGGCCGGACCGCGCTTTTCCAACGGTTGGGGCGACGCCCGCCACCTGCCGTCGATCCTGGTCGAAAACCATTCTTTGAAACCGTACCGCCAGCGCGTCCTCGGCACCTACGTGCTGCTTGCCGAAGTATTGCGCATCGCCGGTGACGAGCGCCAGGCTCTGCGCCAGGCAGTGACCGCCGATCGCTATGCCGAGCGCGCGACTGTGCCGTTGACTTTCGCCGCGGGCGAGGCGGGTGGCGAGATCGATTTTCTCGGGATTCGGTCGCGTCTCGAACTCTCACCCATCAGCGGCCAACCGGAGGTGCGCTGGAGCGGTGAGCCGGTCAGCGAGCGGATTCCGCTGAAAATCATGGATCAGCCGGTGGTGGCGGCCGGCGTGCCGGATTTTTACTACATCCCGCCCGCCTGGTATCCGCTCGCCGACAAACTGCGCCAGCAGGGGATTGTGGTCGATGTGCTCGATGCACCGCGCCGGCTCAAAGTCGAACGTTACCGCCTGCCCGAGGCGGCGCTCGATACCGCCAACACGCCGTTCGAGGGCCGGGCGCGGTATAGCGCCGGGATGCCGCAACTGGAAACAGCGAGCGTCGAACTGCCGGCCGGATCTTTTCGCATCGACACCCGCCAATCGCTCGGCACGCTCGCGGCGCTGCTCCTCGAACCGGCGTCGCCCGACAGTTTTTTCCAATGGGGTTATCTGGCCGAAATTCTCCAGCCGACTGAATACTTCGAGCGTTATGCGATGGAACCGGAGGCCGAACGGATGCTCGCCGCCGACGAAGCGCTCCGCGAACGCTTCCAACAAAAACTGCTCGCCGATCCCGGCTTCGCCGCCGACCCCGTCGCCCGGCTGCACTGGTTCTACGAACAAACCCCGTATTTCGACCAGCGTTACCGGCTCTATCCGGTATATCGTGCCGGCGATTGATCGCTGCTAACCACTGGGTTATTGATCGCCGGCGTCGGCGGATTCGTCTTCCTCGAACTCTTCTTCGTCGAACAGGTATTCGTCGTAATCGGGCAGTTCACTCTCGCCGTCGGTGATCAGAAATTCGCGGCGTTGCAAGTAGGCGTCGCGGACCAGCAGGTATTCGTCGGAGGCGTCCTTGAGGGTGTCTTCTTGCGGCAACAGTTCGTAGCGCAGGTTGATCACATCGACGCCGATGAACCAGGTGACGTCGGCGTAGCGGGAGATGATGCTGACGCCGCTGGTCCAGATTTCCGGCACCAAGCCGACGCCGTCGCGCAGCGTCGAAGGGCCGAGGAACGGGATGACCAGGTAGTTGCTGTTGTTCCAGCCCCAAGCGGCGAAGGTCTGGCCGAAATCCTCGTCGTATTCGGGAATGCCCTCGCGGCTGGCGACGTCGAACAGTCCGCCGATGCCGAAGATGCTGTTGAGCAGAAAACGGCCGAGCGTCGTTGCCGATTCGGAAAATTTACCCTGCAACCATTCGTTAACCAGCGTCACCGGGGCGCGCAGGTTGCGCATACCGTTGCTGATGCCCTGGCGCAGCGGTTGGGGCATCACCGCCTTGTAGCCCTGGGCTACCGGCTTGACGATGGCTTTGTCGAGCGTGCGGTTCATCGCATAGACGTTGCGATTAAACCCCTCCCACGGATCGGCCGGGTCGGGCGAGCGCAGCGACGGGTCGGTGGCGCAGGCGCCGAGCAGAGCGACGAGCGACAGGGCAGGCAGCAGTTTTTTCATGATTTCTCCCCAGACGGCACACCGTTCAATCGTCGGTGGCGCGTGGTTGTAGATTCAATAAGTGGTCGAAACCGTTGAGTTTTGCCAGCGTGATCAGCGTCGGTGGGACATCGCTGATCGTCAATTCGCGCTTACCGCGTGACGCCTGGGCGCACCATTCGACGAGCAAAGCCAAGGCGCTCGAATCGGCCTGCCGGACGGCGCTCAGATCGATTATCCGCGGCGGCGCGCTGCGCTGCAAGTGCCGCCGCATCGCCCGCCAAACGGCGGGCACGGCGGCAAAGTTGAGGTCGCCGGCCAACTTCAGCCGGTGACCTTCGAAATCAAGCATCGTCGCCGGCATCTTTGTCCTTGCTGAAATCGGTCTCGACCTCGCCTTTGCGCACCCGTTCGAGCACCGCGTCGAAGCCGTCGCGGCGGATTTCCTCGCCGAACTGGTTGCGGTAGGTGGTGACGTATGAAATGCCTTCGATAACGACGTCGAAAACCATCCAGCCTTGCGGGGTCTTGCGGAAGATGTAATCGACCGGCGTTTCGACCCCGGTATTCAACCGCACGCGGGTGCGCACGCGGGTCATCTTGTCGCTTTGCCCTGCGACTAGAGGCAGGGTTTTCATCTGATCGCGCGATTTGAAATCGAGCAGCGCCTCGGCGTAACGGCGGATCAACAGGTCGCTGAGAGCGGTGGCGAACTCGTCGACCTGTGCGGGCTTCAAGTTGCGCGTTTCGCGGCCGAGGATCAGGCGCGAGGCGAACGGCATGTCGATCGCCGGCAGAAAATGCTGGCGTACCGATTCTTCCAGCGCCGCCTGGTTCTGACGATAAAACTCGCGGTTCTGGTCGAGGTCGGTCAGAAGATCGTCGCTGATCTGCTCGATGATCGCATCCGGCGCCTGATTCAAATCGGTGGCGTGTCCCGCTCCGGCTGCCACGCCGAGCACCGCCAGCCCGGCGCACAGTGTCTTGATGCCGTTTTTCATTTCTTGTCGTCCTCTTTTTTGTCGTCGCTGTTGAAAAGGTATTTGCTGATCAATTGTTCGAGCACCACCGCCGATTGCGTGACGAACAGTTCGTCGCCGTCGCTTAGCGTGACCGGCGAACCGCCGGCCTCGAGGCTGACGTACTGATCGCCGAGTACGCCTTTGGTGAAAATGCTGGCCGAAGTGTCGTCCGGAACCTCCGAAAAGCGCGTGCTGATGCGCATCGTGACGATTGCCTCGAACGTCGCCGGATCGAGTTCGATCGATTCGACGCTGCCGACTGTGACGCCGGCCATCGACACCGGGGCGCGGACTTTCAGATCGCCGATGTTACCGAAACGGGCGCTGATCCGGTAGCTGCCTTCGCGCAGCACGCCGCCCATGTCGGTGGATTGCAGGGCGAGCACCATGAGCGCGGCGATACCGAGCAGCAGGAACAGGCCGGAAGTGAATTCGATCGTGTGTGAGGTGCGCATCCGGACCCCCGTCAAATCAGGTTTAGTGAAAAAGCGGAAAGAATGAAATCGAACATCAGGACCAATATCGAGCTGATGATCACCGTTTGCGTCGTCGCGATGCCGACGCCTTCGCCGGTGGCGCGACAGAAGTAGCCGTAATAGACCGCGATCAGGCCGCAGATGCCGCCGAAGGCGATCGATTTGGCGAAGCCGGGGAGGAATTCGGACAGCAGATCGACATTGGCCTGCATGTTACCCCAGTAAATGCCGTTGTCCAGCCCCATCCACAGCACGGCGTAGCCGTAGCCGCCGAGGATCGCCAAAAGTTCGAAAATCACCGTCAGCGCCGGCAGGGCGAGCAGGGCGGCAACAAAGCGCGGCAGCACGATGCGCTCGACCGGATCGATGGCCATCAGTTCCAGGGCGTCGAGTTGTTCGGTGGCTTTCATCAAGCCGATTTCGGCGGTGATCGAGGTCCCGGCGCGGCCGGCGAACAACAGCGCGGCGAGCACCGGACCGAGTTCGCGATACAGCGATTTGCCGAGCACCGTGCCGACCGATTCGACGGCACCGAAATCGCTGAGCACGTCGTAGGTCTGCAAGGCCAGAACGAGGCCGACGAACACCCCGCCGGTCATGATGATGACCAGCGAGCGGAGGCCGACGAAATACGTCTGGCGCAGAATCTCGGCGATCTGCCGGGGCCAGGGGCGCAGGCAGCCGACGATGCGCGGCAGGAACAGTCCGGCGCGACCGAGGTTGCGCAGCGGTTCGGCCCACGGCGCGGCGAACAAGCCGGGGGCGCCGTTCATGCGGCGGACTCGAACAGATCGGCGGCGATGTCGGGTGCCGGATAATGGAACGGCACCGGACCGTCCGGCTCGCCGCGGATGAATTGCCGGACCAGCGGCGACGGGTTGGCGGCCAGTTCCTCCGGAGTGCCGGAGGCGGCGATCTCGCCGCCGATCAGCAAGTAGGCGTCATCGGCGAGCTGCTGCATCTCTTCGACATTGTGCGTGATCACGACGCTGGTCAGACCGAGCGCTTGGTTGAAGGTTTTGATCAGCCGCATCGCGGCGGCGAGCGAGATCGGGTCGAGCCCGGCGAGCGGTTCGTCGTAGAGGACCACCGCCGGGTCGAGGGCGATGGCGCGGGCCAGCGCCACGCGACGCGCCATGCCGCCAGACAACTCGCGGGGCAGAAGGCCCTGGGCGCCGCGCAGGCCGACGGCGTGCAGTTTGCCGAGCACGATGGTGCGGATCAACGATTCGGCGAGCCGGGTGTGTTCGCGCAGCGGCAGCGCTACGTTCTCGAAACAGGTGAGGTCGGTGAACAACGCGCCGTTTTGCAGCAAAACGCCGATGCTGCGCCTGAGGCGTTTCAATTCGCCGCCGGTGAGCCGGTTGACGTCGCGACCGTTGACGGTCACGGTGCCGGAACTTGGGCGCAACTGGCCGGTGACCAGTTTCAGCACCGTGCTTTTACCGACACCGCTCGGTCCCATCAGCGCCGTGATCCGACCGCGCGCGACGCGCATCGAGACGCGGTGCAGTATCCGCCGCCGGTCGCGGTAGTACGTCACATCGTTCAGTTCGATCACGGCGGGCGGGGCGCCGTTCGTTGAATCTTGGGCCATGCTTACATTTATGCAACTATTGGGTACGCTTTGCTATTTTCGTTGCCCGGCATCCAGGTCCGGGACGGGACCGGTCCGGTGATCGGCAGTAAGACCGCCGGAACCCGATTTCGATCACAAAATCGGTGGCGGCTCACCCGCCCTCGCCGGTCTGGAACAGCTTGTCGATCGTCACTTGGGCCACCGGATGGTAGCCGTTGCGGGCTTGGGCGTAGATCGTCGCGGCGCGTTCCCGGCCGGCCGCCGTCTTGAGCAGTTCCTCGTACAGCGGGACGATCAGTTTACGCCGCCCGATACCGATCAGGTAGTGTTGCAAACGATCGTCCGCCGCCCGGTAACCGGCGCGGATCGCGTGTTTCAGCCACCGGTGGGCGATTTCGCTGTTGCCGCTGGCGGTCAGTTCGAAGGCCCGGTCCAGTTCGGCCATCCGGGCAGCATCCAGACCGTCGCCGAAACCGTCGAGGAAATATAGCCATTCCTGTGTGGACCAGGCGCCGGCCGGTATATCCGCGGCGGCGAGTCGGCCGGCGGTGAAGTCGTGCCGCGCCGCATCGATCGGCTCGAAAGCGGCTGAAACCGGTACCGGGTGGAAATCCGGCAGGCCGGTGCCATAGATCCATTCGCGGATCTGGTCTATTGTCACGACACCGGGGGCGGCGGCGAGCAGGTGATCTTCGAGTTCAGGAAGCAGCGCGGCGCTGGTCATCGTCTGGAAGCGGTGGCGCGCGAAGTAGTCTTTCAGCCAGCGGTCAAACGCCGCGCGCCCGAAACACTGCTCCAGCCAGGCGAGAAACAGCCGGCCTTTTTCGTAGGGGATATCGCTGAAACCGTCGTCGGGATCGCGGCCGGCAAGATCGACGCTGAGCGCCGTGTCGGCCTCTGACTTTTTGCCGATTTCGGCGGCCAGGTCGCGATAGCCGAGCACCGCTTCCATACCCGCTTGGCGGGCGCCGAAGAGATCCTCGACGATGCGCCGTTCGAGGTAGGTCGTAAAGCCTTCGTTGAGCCACAGGTCGCCCCAGGTGGCGTTGGTGACCAGGTTGCCCGACCAGGAATGCGCCAGCTCGTGGGCGATCAGTGACACCAGGCTCTTGTCGCCGGCAATCACGGTCGGGGTGATGAACGACAGGCGCGGGTTTTCCATGCCGCCGAATGGAAAACTCGGCGGCAGGATCAAAAGGTCGTAACGCCCCCAGGCATAGGATCCGAAGCGCCGCTCGATGGCCGTGACCATGTCTTCAGTGGCGGCGAATTCGGCGGCCGCGGCGTCGAGCATCGAAGGTTCGGCGTAAACGCCGGTCCGCGGGCCAAGCGGTTTGAACGACAGGTCGCCGACCGCCAGCGCCAGCAGATACGACGGGACCGGCTGGTTCATCGTGAAGCGGTAATCGCCGTCATGGTCGGCAGCGTCGTTTTCGGCGCCCATCACGGCTTTGAGACCGGCCGGCGTTCTGATTCGGGCGGTGAAAGTAAAGCGGACGGCGGGCGTGTCCTGCAACGGCACCCAGCTCCGTGCATGGATCGCCTGCGACTGGCTGAACAGGAAAGGTTGGCTTTTGCCTGCCGTTTGCTCCGCTCTCAGCCATTGCAGCCCGGACGCTTCGGGCGTCGTGCGGTATTGGACGCGAACGCGGTCGGCGCCGGCCGGCAGTCCGATTTCGAGTGGCGCTCCGAGCACGGCATCGGCCGCGCCCAACCGGTAATCCACCGCCTGCCAGGTGCCGCCAGTTCCGGCCTCGACCGCTGTGATGTCAAGGTCGCGGGTATCGAGAATCACGCGGCCGGCACCGGGGGTGTGCTGCACGATCCGTAATCGGGCTTCACCGGCAAGACGGCGCGCCGTGAAATCGACCTTAAGGTCGAGATCGATGTGCGTCACGGCCGCCGCTTCAGGCCGGCTGAAGCTGTGCGGGTCGCTTATGGGATAGGTCGTGGCTTGCGTTTCGTTCATGGCGAACACAGCACCGCCCACGGCCGCGCAAAGCGGCAGTAGTCCGCGCCAAAACATGGTGAAGCTCCGGTTAATCGAAAACCCAAAGGCGGCTGAAGAAGCTTTCTTTCTCTTCCTTGCCCAAGAGGTAGGGGTGATCGGGATCGTTGAGTTCCAGTACTCGTTTGGCATCGGCCGCCAGTTCCGGCATGTCGAGCGCGGTATAAGCCCGAACCATCGTCGCCAGCGCATCGCCGGTGGCATAGGTGCCGGGATAGGTCTCCAGCACATAGCGGGCGCGGTTCACGGCCGCGATATACGCCTTGCGTTTGAGGTAATAACGGGCCACCGCGATCTCGTATGCGGCGAGGTTGTTGCGCAGAAAGACCATGCGCTGGCGGGCATCCGGGGTGTAACGGCTTTCGGGATGCAGGCGGATCAGTTCACTGAAGCTGTCGAACGCCTGCCGTGCGCCGCTCTGATCGCGGTCCTCGATACGCTGTGGAAACATATTTTGCAGGAAGCCGATGTTTTGTTCGTAGTAGCTCAAGCCTTTCAGGTAATAGGCATAATCGACGTTGGGATGACTGGGAAAGGTCTTGACGAAACGATCGAGCGTGCTGGTGACGTTTTCCGGTTCGCCCGATTTGTAATAGGCGTAAGCCAGATCGAGCTGCGCCTGTTCGGCGTGACGGCCGAACGGGTAGCGCGATTGCAAGGCTTTGTACTTGATGATGGCGTTGCCGAAATCGTGGGCGTTGAGCGAGGATTTGGCCTCGTCGTACATTTTTTGGGCGCCGCGACTGTCCTCGACGATCTCTTGGTTTTTGTTGCCACCACAGCCGGCCATTAAGACCGTCAGGCAGAGTACCAGCGCCGCACCTGCCGCGCGCCCAGGTTGCCGGGGTGCGGCCGGCGCCGTTGGCTTATTTTGGGCGGCTAGAATAATCAAATGGTGCAGCTTTTCAGTGTTCATTTTTCAATAGTAACTCAGCCCGGCGCCGGCCGCCAGAGGCGCCGGTGAAAACCACCGTGCCACTGGCGGAGCATCCCGGCGGTGGGCCGGGCACAGCCGTCCGCCGCTGGGCCGTGATTCCGGCCGCCGCCGCCGGGCGGCGCTTCGACCAGCAGGTCGCCGCGTTGTTTCCCGAGTTTTCGCGCAATCAGTTGCAGCACTGGATCCGCCAGGGCGCGCTGCGACTCGGTGGCCGCCAGGTCAAGCCCGGGCAACGGGTCGCTGGCGGCGAGCGTGTCGAGCTGAGTGCCACGATCGAAGCCCATGACGAACATCGCGCCGAAGCGATCCCGCTCGAGATACTCTATCAAGACGAATCGTTGCTGGTGATCGCCAAACCGCCGGGGCTGGTTGTTCATCCGGCGGCCGGCAACTGGACCGGCACTTTGCAGAACGCGCTGTTGCACTATGATCCGAACCTTGCTGCGCTGCCGCGCGCCGGACTGATCCACCGCCTCGACAAAGAGACCTCGGGGGCCTTGCTGGTCGCCCGCACCACCGCCGTCCGGGTCAGCCTGGTCGCAGCGCTTAAAGAACGGCGGATCGAACGGCGTTACGACGTATTGGTCTGGGGCCGGCTGCCGGCGCCGCTGACGGTCGATGTGCCGCTCGGCCGCGATCCCCGGCGCCGGACGCGGATGGCGGCTACTCCGGCGGGCAAGCCGGCGCGAACGCATTTCAGCCTGCGCCAACAATGGCGGCACGCGGCCTGGCTCGAAGCCCGGCTGGAGACCGGCCGCACGCACCAAATCCGCGTCCATGCCGCCCACGCCGGTCTGCCGGTGATCGGCGATCCGCTCTATGGCCGGCGCAAACCGCCCGCGGCCCTCACCGCACCGCTCGCCGCGCACGTCGCATCCTTCAAACGCCAGGCTCTGCACGCCCGCGAAATCCGCTTTACCCACCCGGTCAGCGGTATTCCTTTGACGTTCAAGGCGCAAAGGCCGGCCGACCTCGAGGCGTTGATCGCGGTCTTTCGCGAACAGGATGGCATGCACGGGGCGGGCACCTCTGGCGCGGCGGCATGCTGAAGCGTGCCGATTGGCCGGCGCCGGACGGCGTCGAGGCGGGTTACACGACGCGGGTCGGGGGCGTCAGTTCAGGCCCGTGGGCGGCGTTGAATCTCGGAATGCGCTGCGGCGACGTGCCGGCCGAGGTTGAAGAAAATCGCCGCCGGCTGGGTGCCCTCCTGCCCGCCCCGCCGCTTTGGCTGCACCAGGTTCACGGCACGCGTCTGATTGCCGCCGCCGAGTGGCAGCCCGGCATCGCCGCCGATGCGATCTGGACCGCGCAGCCCGCGACGGTGCTCGCGATCCTGACCGCCGATTGCTTGCCGCTGCTGCTCGCCGGTCGCCGCGGCGATTGGGTCGCGGCGCTGCATTGCGGCTGGCGCGGCCTGGCGGCCGGCATCATCGAGAAGACGTTGGCCGACTTGCCGGCGGCGGGCGCCGGGGCGAGCGCCTGGCTGGGGCCGGCGATTTGCGCTGCGCACTATCCCGTGGGCGATGAAGTGCGCGACCGATTGATCGCGCTCAGTGCCGAACTGGCCCCGTGTTTCAGCCGCCGCGGCAACCGCTGGCACGCCGATTTATACGGTATCGTCCGCCATTGCCTGTGCGCCGCTGGTGTCACAGCCATCTTCGGCGGCGCGCGCTGCACCCACCATGAACCGGAGACGTTCTTCTCGTACCGCCGCGACCGAGCCACCGGCCGCCAGGCGGCGATGATCTGGATTAACTGAATCAGCCCATCGGGGACTGTACAGACCACGTAAAGTCCGTTACCGGTCCGGACTTTGCTTCGCGAATCAAACCCTGAAGGCCTCGATTCGCCTGCCTGTGCGTGTCGCACACCGACAGGCAATCATCTTGTTGCCGGGGAGGGCCGGCGAGCCGTGCCGGCACTTCCGTCGGGGTAAACGACATGCTATAAAGACACGAAAATGATGATTGTTTCGCGGGTATCGAAATACTGGAGAGTACTTTGATGAACCATAAATTATTGATACTGATCGCTATTCTGGTTGCCGCTCCGGCGGTGCACGGGCAGAACCCGAAGCCCGAGATCCAGCAGCGCGAACACTATTTCATCCATTTCACCGAACCCAGTGTCGCGATCCAGCTCGGCGGCTTCGCCCATCCCAATGCGCAACGCCGGTCGCCTCTCGGAAGAGTCAAATTCGACGCCCGGGCGCCGGTGGCGGTCGCCGCCCAGGAGACCATGCTCGCCAAGCAGAACGCCCGGGTGCAGGCGATCGAACAGGTCGTGGGCCGCCAGGTGCCGGTTTTAGGCCGCATGCGGCTGGCCGGCAACGGCGTGCTCGTCGAATTGACCGCCGGTGAAGTACCGGCGGTAGCGGCAATTGATGGGGTGCGGGCGGTCGAAAAAGTCATCGATCGGGTGCCGACGACCGACCGCGGCCCCGAATTTATCGGTGCCGGAACGATCTGGGATGGCTCGGCGACGCCGAGCGGCATCGGCAATATGGGCGAAGGCATCGTCATCGGTGTATTGGACTCCGGCGTGAACTCGGATCATCCATCGTTCGCGGCGACCGGCGGTGATGGTTTCACGGTAACCAATCCGCTGGGCGCTGGTGTGTTTCTCGGCAATTGCAACCCCGGCGGTCCGCCCACCGGAACGCAGATCACCTGCAATGACAAGCTGATCGGCGCCTACGGTTTTGCCGACGGTCCCGAAGACGATCTGCCGTTCGGCGTCGGTCATGGCAGCCATACTTCATCCACCGCCGGCGGCAATGTCGTCAACGGCCCGTTTGTGGTACAGCAGAGCGGCGCGCCGTTCAATGTGCCGAAAATTTCGGGTGTGGCACCGCACGCCAATATCATTATGTACGAGGTGTGTGACGATGGTTGTCCGGGTGCAGCATTGACTGCCGGTTTGGATCAAGTATTGCTGGACGGTCTGGCCGATGTGACCAATTACTCGATCGGTCCGATCAACGGCGGGCAGGGGCTCAGCCCGTGGACGCAATTCGACGATGTCGCCTTTTTGAGTTTCGTTGCCGCCGGCATTTTTCCGGCGGCCAGCGCCGGTAACACCGGGACTTCGAACCCGAATCCGCAAGCCGACGTCGCCCACAAAGGCCCGTGGATCATGACCGTGGCCAACAGTTCGCACGATCGGCTCAACAGCAATCCGGTCAGTGTGACAGAGAGCGGGGCACCGGCCGCTCTGCAGAACATGTTCGGCTTGCTAGGCACCGGCCCGGCGTTTGTGGCCGATGTCAACGCACCGATCGTTGCCGCCTCTGACGTCGATCCGGGTAATTTCCAAGGCTGCAACGCATGGGCTGGAACACCGTTCGCCGGCAGCATCGCGCTGATCAGCCGCGGCTCCTGCAATTTTTCAGTCAAGGTCGATAATGCCGGGGCGGCGGGGGCGCTGGCGGTCGTGGTCTTCAACAACCAGAGCAACATCCCGATCGAGATGGGCGCGCTGGAGGCGACGACAATACCATCGGTGATGATTGGGCAGGCCGACGGCCAGGCGGTCGAAGCCTTCCTCGACACCAATCCGGGGGCGGCGGGCATGATCGAATCGGAAACCATCGGCGTCCTCGATGCCGCCTCGGGCAATGTCTTGAATGGCGGCAGCCTGCAAGGCCCGAATCGCGATTTCGATTTGACCAAGCCGTCGATCGCCGGTCCGGGCACGAATATCTTCGCCGCCTCGGCCGACGGCGGTTCGAGTGTGTTCCGTTTCCTCAGCGGCACCTCGATGTCCAGCCCGCACCTTGCTGGTTCAGCAGCGCTGATGATGGCCGAACATCCAGACTGGACGGTGATGGAAATCAAATCGGCGTTGATGATGACGGCGAATCAACAGACCAACGCCACTGACGGCGTGACCCAGGCGAATCCCGACGAAGTCGGCTCGGGCATGGTCGATCTCAGCAAAGCGGCACTGGCCGGCCTGGTGATGCACGAGACCGTGGACAACATGCTGGCCGCCGATCCGGCGGCGGCCGGCGATCCGCGCACGGTGAACGTTCCGAGCACCCGCAGCACCGATTGCGGCGCCGGCTGTGCGTGGCAGCGCACCGTCCGCAACAGCCTGGAGACCAACAGCAGTTGGAACGTGGCCGCGGCGGGCACCGGTTTCAATGTCACGGTGACCCCCACCAACTTCGAGCTGTTGCCCGGCGACGTCTTTCTGCGCGATGGCGCCGAGGACGTCAGCGGCCCGGCCAGTTCGTTCCAGACGCTCGATATCGACGTCGATGCGTGCAGCAACACCGCGGCGATGGCCTTCGGAGACATCACGTTGAGCGAAAACGGTGCGCAGGCGCCGGACGCGCGGCTCACGATCGCGTGCAGCGCTGAGGTTCCACCGGCGCCGACGCCCTGATCCGGTTTGCTCAGGTACAACGACCCGGCGGCGCCTTTATGGCGCCGCCGAGCCATTCGGATCTTGCAATGGCCGCGATTCGGGGTGCTAGGAGCCTGCGCTAGGTTTAATGTGGGTAGAATGGTGGGCGGTTAATATGAACTGCTGATTCAGTTTATCATGATAAAATGAATATCATGATCAAACGAGCGCTGCGCCTTCCACCTCCGGGCACTGAGACTTTTTTTCTCTGGGGCCCTCGCCAGACCGGCAAGACCACACTGCTGCGCGAGTTCTACCCTGGGGCATTCTGGGTTGATCTGCTCAAAGGCGAGGAATTCCGTCGCTATCTCCAGAACCCGGAACGGCTTCGCGAGGAACTTGCAGAGACGCCGGCTCGCCAGGTGGTGATCGATGAAATCCAGAAGGTGCCGCAACTCCTCGACGAGGTCCATTGGCTGATCGAGAACCGCCGGATTCACTTCGCGCTGTGCGGTTCGAGCGCCCGCAAGATTAAACGCGGAGCCGCCAATCTGCTCGGCGGCCGTGCCGTGCGGTACGAACTCCATGGCCTCACAACGAAGGAACTGGGCGCGGCGTTCGAACTCGATCGGATCCTGAACCATGGGTGCCTGCCGCGAATCTACATTTCGGATCGCCCACAGCGGCTCTTGAACGCCTATATCGCCGATTATCTCAAGGAGGAAGTGGCGGCCGAGGCGCTGGTTCGCAACCTGCCCGTCTTCTCGGAATTCTTGAACGTGGCGGCGTTGTCGGACAGCGAGTTGGTCAACTTCTCCAACATTGCGCGTGAATGCGGAGTGTCGAGTCACACCATTAAGGGATATTTCGGTATCCTCGAAGATACTTTGCTCGGAAGGTGGTTGCCGGGTTACACGAAACGTCCCAAGCGCCGCGTTATCGCCGCCCCCAAGTTCTATTTCGCGGACGTCGGCATTGTCGGTCATCTGGCACGGCGCGGGACTCTACGCCCCGGGTCGGAACTCTACGGGAAGGCCTTCGAGAACTGGGTATTTCACGAGTTGACGGCACACAATAGCTACGCTGAAACTTTTGCACGCCTGAGTTACTGGCGCCTGCCCAGCGGCATCGAAGTGGACTTTGTGGTGAACGACATGCAAGTGGCGATCGAGGCTAAGGCCACGGCAAAGGTCACCACCGATCATCTGCGCGGGCTGCGCGAACTCGTGCGCGACCACGCGCGTATCCGCCGGCGCGTGCTCGTCTGCTTGGAACCGAAGGCGCGTCGCACCGATGACGGTATCCTGGTGCTTCCGGCTCTGGAGTTCTGCGAACGGCTTAAGGCGGGTGATCTCTTTTGACCAGGGCTTGCGGGCCGATCGAGACGTCGATACACCCTGAAATCCGGGCAAAAGACTGCGTTCAAGTGAAGAGAATACCGCGGCAGGCCGCGGAGTATCCGACCCGGGAAAGTGAATGAAACGATCGTTCCTGACACTGTTGATTCTGGCCGTCACGTCGATGGTTGTAGCAGCGGCGGGAGAAGAATGGGCCGGTTCCAAATCCTGCATCGAGTGCCATCAGGACCGCCACGAAAGCTGGCACCGGACATACCACCGGACAATGACGCAGGAGGCCGGTACGGCAAGTGTGCTTGGCCGTTTCGATGGCGTGCCGGTGACCTATTGGGGAATGACGATCAGGCCGGTGCGGCGCGGTCATCGTTTTTTCTTCGAATACCTTGATCCACAAAAGGATACGAAAATCGCCGAATACGAGGTGCTGCGGACCGTCGGTTCGCACCGCTACCAACAGTATTTGACAAAGGTGCCGGATGCGGCGGGCACTTATTACCGCCTGCACCTTTTGTGGCACATACAGGATCGACGTTGGGTGCACATGAACGGCGCCTTTCTTGGGCCGGACAATCAATCTTTCGATGCCCATGTGACGATCTGGAATCACAATTGCATCTTTTGTCACAACACCGGGCCGCAACCGGGCCTACTGAATGAAGGTGAGCTTAAAGCGCAGATGCGAAGTGGGGCGATGGCGGTCGATCTTGACGCGGCGATCTACGATTCGCAAGTCGCCGAACTCGGCATTGCCTGCGAAACTTGTCACGGTCCGGGTGCGCGGCATGTCGCCGAGAATCAATTTTTTCCGACCCGCTGGTGGCGGCGCTTTATCGGCCGCGACGACAGCATCGTGCACCCGGAACGGCTGCCGCGCGAACGCAGCGTGCAGATATGCGGGCAGTGTCACGGGCAGCGGACACCGAGCGATGCAGCCAGTGCGTTGAGCTGGATACACGACGGTCCGCCGTATCGTGCCGGTGACGACCTTCTGGCCAGTGTCAAACTGGTGACGGCCAAAACGCCGCCACCGCCGGCATCACCCGATCTTTATAGCCTGCGTTTCTGGGCCGACGGTACGCCGCGTCTGACCGCCTACGAGTACCAGGGATTGATGCAAAGCGCCTGTTACGCGGCATCCGAAATATCGTGCATCACCTGCCATAGCATGCACGCCGGCGACCCGGCCGGCATGTTGACCGCCGACAATCGGGTCGGTGCGTCTTGTCTGAGCTGCCATCAGACCATCGCCGCTGATCACGCAGCACATAGCCGGCATGGCGTGGGTCCAGCCAATCCGGATTGTCAGGACTGCCACATGCCGAAAATCGTTTACGGCGTGATGACGTTGCACCGTAGCCACCGGATCGAAATCCCCGACCCGGCCGCCCATACCATGGGCGGCCGCCCGAATGCTTGCAATCTTTGCCATTTGGATCGCGGCCCGCAGTGGGCGGCGGAGCAAGTCGATCGGCTGTGGCCGGGGAACGAAGCAGCCGATGTCGTGCGCGCCGATGGCGCCGACCCGGTCATCGCCGATGGCGTCGCCTCGTTGTATGCCGGGGATCCGGTGCAACGAGCGGTGACGGCTTTTGCGGTCGGTGAAGCGGTCCGGCGCGGCGCGCAACCGCCCGAATACTGGGTCGGCCACCTGCTGGCGGCGATGACCGACGGTTATCCGGCGATTCGCCGGTTCGCGGCGCGCAGTCTGCGCCAAATCAACGATGCGGTGTGGCGGGACAAAACGCTGGCCGGCGCTCTCGAAAACTTCGATTTCATCGCCGAGCCGGCGGCCCGCAACCGGGCGCTGGCCGAGCTTCTGCGACGTGTCACGGAACTGGAAGGCGTCTTAGGACGGCTCGATTCGCCGCGCGGCTTGTTGCTGAATTCCAGCGGCCTGCCGTCTGCGGCGGTAGGCCGCCTGCAGGCGCTCGGTGCGGCCCGTTCGGGCGAGATCGATATCGGCGAGTGATCACCAATCCAAAAGCCAGGCGAAGATCAGCGGCGCGACGATCGTCGCGTCGGATTCGATGATGTGTTTCGGGGTCGCGACGTCGAGTTTGCCCCAGGTGATTTTTTCGTTGGGTACGGCGCCGGAATAGGAACCGAAACTGGTCGTCGAATCGCTGATCTGGCAAAAATAACTCCAACAAGGGACGTCGGTCTGGCCCATGTCCTGGTAGAGCATCGGGACGACGCAGATCGGAAAGTCACCGGCGATGCCGCCGCCGATCTGGAAAAAACCGATCGCCGACGCGGCGCTGGTTGCGCGGTACCACTTCGCCAGTTCCATCATGTACTCGATGCCGGTGCGCACGGTGTGGACGTTTTTGATATCGCCTTTCAGGCAATGACCGGCGTACATGTTGCCGAGCGTCGCGTCCTCCCAGCCGGGTACGACCATAGGCAGGTTTTTTTCTGCCGCGGCGAGCAGCCAGGAATCCTTGGGGTCGATCTGGTAACTGGCGGCGAGCGTGCCGGAGTTCAGAATCCGATACAGGAACTCGTGCGGGTAAAGCCGCTCACCGCGTCGTTCGGCGTCCTGCCATTCGTCGAGCACGGCGCGTTCGATCCGGCGCATCGCTTCTTCTTCGGGGATGCAGGTGTCGGTGACCCGGTTCAGGTGGCGATCGAGCAGATCACGCTCCTGTTCCGGCGTCAGGTCGCGGTAATGGGGCACCATCTCGTAATGGTCGTGGGCGACGAGGTTGAATACGTCCTCTTCGAGATTGGCGCCGGTGCAACTGATGGCGTGGACTTTGTCGCGGCGGATCATCTCGGCCAGCGAGAGACCCAACTCGCCGGTGCTCATCGCCCCGGCCAGCGTCACCATCATCTGGCCGCCGGCGGCGAGGTGGCGCTCGTAATCCTCGGCGGCGTGGACCAGCGAAGCGGCATTGAAATGCCGGAAGTGGTGGCGGAGAAAGGTTTTGACCGGGCCGGTCTCCATTGCGGGATCTCCTGGTGCTTGCCATCGGCGAGATGCGTATTGTCGCAAAACAGCGGGCGGCTGACAGAATCCCGGCACCGGCCACGATTGCCGGTTGACCGGCACGAAACGGATCCCGTTCGGAACTACATCCCGGCTGTCGCCGGGACGGGGGGAAAATCAGTCGAGCCGCGGCTCAGTCGGCCAGTACTTTTTCCGCCGCGACGTAATCGTAGCCGAGGTCATGGGCCACCTCGCGGCAGGTGATCTTGCCCTGATGGACGTTGAGGCCGTGGCGCAGGTGGACATTCGCGGCGAGCGCTTCGCGCCAGCCGTGGTCGGCGAGTTGCAGCGTGTAGGGCAAGGTGGCGTTGTTCAGTGCGAAGGTCGAAGTGCGGGCGACGGCGCCCGGCATATTGGCGACGCAGTAATGGACGACGCCTTCTTCAACGAAGGTCGGCCGGTCGTGCGTGGTCGGGCGCGAGGTTTCGAAACAGCCGCCCTGGTCGATCGCGACATCGACGATGACCGAGCCGGGGCGCATGGCTTTCAGGTGTTCGCGGGTGACCAGCTTGGGTGCCGCGGCGCCGGGAATCAGCACGGCGCCGATGACCAGATCGCTGTTGGCGATATGCTCGGCGATCGCGTCGGCGTTGGAATAGACCGTTTCGATCCGGCTTTCATAAAGATCGTCGAGCCGGCGCAGAACGTCGAGGTTGCGGTCGAGCACGACGACCCGCGCGCCGCTGCCGACCGCCATCCGGATCGCGTTATGGCCGACGACCCCGCCGCCGATCACCAGCACCTTGGCCGGCTGCACGCCGGGCACGCCGCCGAGCAGCACGCCCGATCCACCACGCGCTTTTTCCAGACAATGCGCGCCGGCCTGGATCGACAGGCGGCCGGCGACTTCCGACATCGGGGCGAGCAACGGCAGCCGGCCGTGCTCGTCGGTCACCGTCTCATAGGCGATGCAGGTGGCACCGGAGCGCACCAGATCGGCGGTCTGTTCGGGATCGGGGGCCAGGTGCAGGTAGGTAAACAGCACCTGACCGGCGCGCAGCATCGCTCGTTCCGCGGCTTGCGGTTCTTTCACCTTGACGATCATCTCGGCCCCAGCGAAGACGTCGGCTGCCGTGGCGGCGATCTTCGCGCCGGCGGCCTGATAGTCGGCATCGCCGATGCCGATACCGGCGCCGGCGCCGGTCTCGACCAGGACGGTATGATTGCGGCGGCAAAGTTCGCGGACCGCGGCCGGGACCAGCCCGACGCGGTATTCGTGGTTTTTGATCTCTTTCGGAACGCCGATTTTCATGGCCGGTACCGGCAGGATTGGGATGGCGCCCATGTTAGAGGGCGCGGCGCGGTTAGGTAGACTGCAAATCGCCGATTAAACAGGATAATATGCCAATAATACGCTATAGAGAAAAATATTATGCCGAATCGACCGCCGAAACTCGACCGAATCGACCGCAAGATACTGGCTATCTTGCAAGGCGACGGCCGGCTCGCCAACGCGGCGCTGGCCCGCAAGGTGAACCTGACGCCGACCCCCTGCCTGGAGCGCGTCCGGCGGCTGGAAAAGCTCGGCTATATCAAAGGCTATCGGGCCGTGCTCGAACCGCACCTGCTCGGCGCCGGCCTTTTGGTCTTCGTCGAAATCACGCTGAACCGCAACGCCCCCGAACTGTTTCGCGAGTTCCGCCAGGCGGTGCAAAAGCTGCCTGAAGTGCTCGATTGCCATCTCGTTTCGGGCAATTTCGATTACCTGATCAAGGCCCGGGTGCGCGATATGGAAGCCTATCGCCGGCTGCTCGGCGACCGCATCCTGCCGCTGCCGGGGGTCAACGCCTCACGCAGCTACGTCGTGATGGAGGAGATCAAGGAGACACTGGCGATTCCGGTGGCGGAGTAACCTGTAAACCCGCCTTATTCACCACCCCTCCTACTGCGGCGCCGCCAGGCCACGCACCTGGGGCGTTTCACTCGGTCGCGCATCCTCAACGTACAGGCAAGTACGCTTCCGGTGCGCTCGGTCGCGAAACGCCCCATCTGCGTGGCCTGACAGCGCCTCGTGACGAACCGGTGGTGAATAAGGCGGGGTAAACCGTCCACGGCGGGCGACTTTTTGATCTGTATCAAGTTTCGGTTTCGCAATTCATATATTTTATGCGCATGTTTTAACAGCCGGCCAATGTCCGGCAAGGGGAGAGCGGTGATGGAACCCGTCGCGGCGGGCCAGATCATGCAGGCGGTGATCGCCGGCGCGGTCGTCATCCTGACCGGCGCGCTGTACGCGCTGCTGTTCGCCTTCGGCCGCCTGCAACACTCGCGTTTGCTATTGGCACTGGCGTTTGTTGCCTACGGGGCGCTGAGCGGCGCCGTGTTCGTGCTGGCCGCGGCACTGAACCTGACTGGGGTGTGGATCTGGCTGGTGGCGGCCATGCTGCTCGGCTACCTGCTCGCCCCGTGGGGCATCTGGTATTTGTGCACCGGCACGCACCGCGGCGCGGTTGCCGTCGACCGCCCGCCGCGCGGTATCGATACCGCACATTGACGACAACAAGTATTTTCAACAATCCGTTCGACAGGAGATTCCGGCATGACCACGACACCCTGGTGGGCCAGCGAAACGTTCTGGCGCAAAACGGCGATCTGGATCACCGCCTTCATGGCGGTGGTGCTGATCTTTCTTAGTTTCGATTCGGTCACGAAGATCGTCGCCGGCAACGGCCGCGTGCCGGACTACACCGTGATCAACCAGCGCATCTATTACCGTTGGAACGACGAACGGGGCATGCAGGTCCCGGTCATCGGCGACGAAGCGCCGTTATTCGGGCAAAAGCTCGACGCCGAGGCGGCTTACGCCCTGGTCGACAAGGGGAAAATGACGATCCAGGCGCGCAACTGCATGAACTGCCACACGCTGCTTGGCAACGGCGCCTATTACGCCCCCGATCTGACCAAGGCCTGGCTCGATCCGGCGTGGGGCGCCGAGACGGTGCGCGAGATGCTGATGATGCAGTTTCTGCTCGACCCGACAACCAATGCCCGCGGTTTCGGCAGCACGCGCAAGATGCCGAATCTGGGCCTCAGCGAAGAAGAGGCGCGCGGTGTTATCGCTTACCTGAAGTGGATGTCGGCAATCGACACCAACGGGTTCCCGCGCAATTTCAAACCCATCACCCAGCCTGGAGACTGACATGCAACCTGGAATTTTGGACAGCCGCAATCTCAGCCCCGGCCAGAAGGTTGCGGTCAAGTACTTCATCACCGCCCTGGTGTTATTTCTCGCCCAGGTGGCGTTCGGCCTGCTCATCGGCTTGCAATATCTGAAGCCGGAGTTGTTCTACAACACCCTCGATTTCAGCACGGCGCGCATGGTGCACATCAACGCCATGGTGGTATGGATGCTGTTCGGCTTTATCGGCGCGATTTACTGGCTGGTCGAGGACGAGGCTGGGGCGTCGCTCGTCGCCCCGTGGCTGGCCAACCTGGTGTACTGGGTCTTTACCATCGCCGTTGCCGTGGTCGTCGTGGTTTATCTGGTCGTCCAGTACGGACCGGGCGACATGACGTCGCTGTGGCTGATCAACGAAGGACGCGAATACGTCGAGGCGCCCCGCTGGGCCGATATCGGTATTGTCGCCTGCATGCTCGGCTTTTTCTACAACATTGCCGCGACGTTCATGAAAGGGCGATGGAGCGGCATCTCCGGCGTGCTGGTACTCGACCTGGTAGCCCTCGCCGGTTTGTACCTCGCCGGCATGTTCTATGCCACCAACATCTCGATGGACCAGTATTGGTGGTGGTGGGTCATTCATCTTTGGGTCGAGGCCACCTGGGAAGTCCTGGTCGGCTGCATCATGGCTTGGGGTTTGATAAAGACGATCAATGCCAATCGCCGGATCGTCACCACCTGGCTGTACATCGAAGTCGCCTTGATGTTCGGCTCCGGCATCCTTGGCTTGGGCCATCACTATTTCTGGATCGGCACGCCAGAATACTGGCTGACCGTCGGCGGTTTCTTCTCGGCCCTCGAGCCGGTGCCGCTGGTCGCGATGGTCGTGCATGCGGTGTACGATTCGGGCGTCCATCGTTTCAAGAGTGCCAACCACCCGGCGCTCGCCTGGCTGATCGCCCACGCCTTCGGAAATTTCTTCGGCGCCGGCGTCTGGGGCTTCATGCACACGCTGCCGCAGATCAACCTTTATACGCACGGCACGCAATGGTCGGCGTCGCACGGCCACCTCGCCTTTTTCGGAGCTTATGCGACGATCAACATCGCGATGTTTTACCTCGCCGTGCAGAAATGGCGTGGCGATGTTTGGATGTCGGGCGGTCTGGCCGGCGCCTGGAGATGGAAGTGGTCGCTCGGCCTGCTTAATCTCGGCATGATCGGCATGACTATCGCGCTTCTGATCTCCGGTTACGAGCAGTCTTTCGTCGAACGCGCCCTCGGTGGTTCGACGTGGAGTGCGTTCTTTCAAGCCCAGCAAAGCGCGTGGTTCGTCCAGGGTCTTTTCTGGCGCCAGGTTTTCGGCTGGATGTTCGCCGCCGGCACCGTGCTTTTGATTTGGGATCTCCTATCCATCGGCAAGGATGAACGCCGGACGCAGTCGCTCCCCGCTGAGGCGGCCCCGGCTTGACAATGGACGGTCTTTACACGCCCCCGCCATACCCCCGGCGGGGGCGTTTTTTGTGCGATAATATAGGTTCTGATATGGGCTCTGGATCAGTCCATCCTGGACTACTCAGAGCAAGCAAAGTCCGGCACATGTCCGGACTTTGTTTTGCAGATCGAACACAGGTGTGTTCGATACGCGGGCAAGCCATCCCTGGCTTGCGGAATCTCCGATTAAGTCGGAGATGACAAAGGATAGCGCTGAAGCGGTCCGTGCCGGACTTGGCACAGCGCGCAATGTATCGCTCTGGTTCGGAACGCTCAACTTGTGGAAATTTGTCAGATGAAAATTGATTCGATGAAAACCGAAGTTTTGTTTTTGCCCCTGCTGGCGCTCGGCGCTGTATTCGCCGCTCACGCCGCCGATCCGGCTGCCGGTGAACAAAAAGCGCAGACCATCTGCGCCGCCTGTCACGGCCCGGCCGGGATCAGCACCAATCCGCTGTGGCCGAATATCGCCGGCCAGCATGAAGCCTATCTCGTCAAGGCGATCGGCGATTACAAATCCGGCGCCCGCAATGACCCTTTGATGTCGCCCATCGCCCAAATGCTGAGCGATGAGGATATCGCCAATCTCGCGGCTTATTTCGCGGTGAAGAAATAAGTAGCTTCATAAGTCTAACCCCCTCCCCAACCCTCCCCCGCAAGCAGGGGAGGGAGAAAAGAGGTGCTCCCCCCGCAAGCAGGGGAGGGGGGAAAAGAGGTGCTCCCCCGCAAGCGGGGGGAATAAGAGCGGGTTTGTCCTTACGGTTTAAGCCACTGCTGTCCCATAAACAGCTGAAAAAGTAGGCCTGATTTCAACCCGTTTGGTA